>NZ_JBFAZO010000008.1:0-449704 GCF_040681835.1 Streptomyces sp. NPDC051576 | reverse complement strand
GACACGACTGCCGTTGACGATCTCCGCCGGGTCCGACGTGTAGGAAGGACCCGTCATACGGTGCCTCCATCTTCCTCGACATCACCGATCTCGTCATGCAGCCGGGTGCGTGCAGCGGACCTGGCGGAGCTGCTCCGGGCAGGGGCGGACGGGCCCACGAACCTGGCCCAGTCGATCTCGAGTCCGGCGAGTTCGGGCACCTGCGGGCCGGGGGTGTCGAGCGGCCGGAAGTGGCGGGCCGCCTCGCGCCGTGCCTGCGCGCGGCCTGCCGCGGTCGCCTCGACGATCGCCGCGCCCAGTTCCGCGCCCGACATCTCGCGGTACTTGCCACCCAGGAACCGCAGGTCGCTCAGTTCGCCCCGTGGTCCGACGGTGACCTCGACGGAGACGTCCCCGGAGACCGTGACCGAGGAGTAGTCACCCATGTCGGCCTCCGCGCGCGCCACGTCCTGCTCGGCTGCGGCCAGTTCGGCTCTGGCCCGAGCGAGGCGTCGCTCCAACTGCTCCGCGTAACCGTCCGGGCCTAACTCGGGCTCCTGAGGCATCCCGTCCCACCTTCCTCACACCCAACGGGCCCGTATCACTCGCCCTGCGGCAGGACGCGTACGGCTCGGGCCCACACATGTCCGATCATGGCCAGGCTGGTTGACGTCCACCCCAACGGCATATGACGCGCAAGGGATGAGGATCCGCATCCGCGTTAACTTCGCCCCCACCAGGGCGACTTGAAGTGGCGGCGCAGCTTCAGGCTCCGCAGGGGGTGGTGGTTCGTGACTCATCCGATCGGGGTTGCGTGCGGTGCGGGCAGCGGACGGGTGACCGACGCCGGGCTGCGTTGGTGCCCTTCCGAAGGCATGGGCTGTCATGGCGGCCTGGAGACACTCCTCGCTGGTCCACCGGGCGCCGACTACCCCGACCAATTCGGTGACGATGGTGCCAGCCGGGGCGAATACGCCTCAGCCGGCCCTAAGACCGACCGCCAGCGTCAGTTCAAGGACCCGGTGTGGCGATGCGAGATCCGGAAACAGCTCCCGCAGCTGCGACATCCGGTACCGGACCGTCTGGGGATGGACGAACAACGCCGCCGCCACCTCGTCCCGCCTGCCCTGGTGCAGCAGCCACTCCCGCAACGTCTCCTCCAGCCGCCGTGCGGTCGCGACAGGCAAGGTCCGCAACGGTGCGAGGGCTCGGGCACGCAGGTCTGCGAACGCGTCCACGTCGGCGCTCAGCACCAGCTCGGGCAGGTGGTCCTCGGTGTCGCGAATATCGGAGGAGAGGGAGCGCGCGCGTACGGCTCGTGCGTACGAGGCGGACGCACGAGTCCATGGCCGAGCCGGGCCGACCACAGCGGTGCGGTCGGTCAGCTGCCGCAAGAGACGTGATCGGTCGGCATCGGGGACGAGCAGCACCCCGGTGGCGTCCGGCAGATCGTCGAGGACGAGGGTGCTCGGGTCGAGCGTGCGGTAGGCAGGCCGGGCCTCGGCGGCGGGCAGCAGGACCGCGGTCAGCGAAACCGGAGGCTGCCACCCGGCTCGTTGAGCAGAGGCCAGCAGCACGTCCGGGTTCGCGCCGGCGAGGAGGTCGCGGGCCAGGTGTTCCAGGTGGCGCTCGTGGTCCCTGCCCCGGGCGGCCAGTTCGTCGGCGTGGCCCGCGGCGCTCGCGGCGGAGAGCTCGTCGATGTAGGCGAAGGTCAGCTCGGCGAACTTTGCGACCTCTGCGGCGGGCAGCCCTGCGGGTACGGCACCCGCTGCCAGGCATCGCCAGGCCACACGGGCGCCGACGCGGTAGGCGCTGAGGAGGGCGTCCATCGAGCGGCCGTCGCGCACCTCGCCGCGGCCCAGCTCGTAGGCCGCGTCACCGGCGTCACCGCCTGTGGCGTTCCCGCTGGCGAGCTCCAGGTAGTGTCCCAGGGCGGTGCGGACGGCTCGGCGGATGGTGGCGCCCATGTGGCCCGACAGCGCGTTGGCGTAGGGAGGGACCTCGTCGATGATCGCCTGGACGACCTCGTCGGCGGTGGTCTTCAGCGCGGCCCGAAGTGCAGTGACCGTTGTCTCATCCAGGACCGGTTCGCCGGCCCTTCGAATTGCATGACTCATGTTTTTGTTCCCTGCGAACAATTCAGCCGACCAGATTCACGTCCTGCGGTCAGGACTTTACGCCTTGAGGCACAGCAAGCTGGAGTCATGACGAGTACAGCCCTCCGCAGCAAGGCGTGGAAACTGCTGGAGATGGTCACGACGCCACTGCTGCCGTCGGACTACCTCGACCTGATCAGCCCCCTGCGCGCGGGCGCCGACCTGCGTGGGCGCATCGAGGCCGTGCACCCCGAGACGGGTGACGCCGCGACCATCGTGATCAGGCCGGGACGGGGCTGGCGCGGCCACACGGCCGGTCAGTACGTGCGGATCGGCGTCGACGTCGACGGGGTGCGCCTGTGGCGTGCCTACTCCATCACCTCGCCGACGAACCGCCAGGACGGCCACGTCACGATCACCGTGAAGGCGATCCCGGACGGCAAGGTCAGCAACCACCTGGTCCGCAGGGCCAGACCGGGCACGCTGATCCAGCTCGACCAGGCGACCGGTGACTTCGTGCTCCCGCAGGCCAGGCCCGCCAAGGTGCTCTACCTGACGGCCGGCAGCGGCATCACGCCCGTGATGGGCATGCTGCGCGACAGCGAGTTCGACGACGTCGTCATGGTCCACTGCGCGCCACAGCCGCAGGACGTGATCTTCCGCGACGAACTCCACGACCTGGTCGCGGACAAGAAGCTGCGGCTCACCGAGGTGCACACCGACACACACGGCATGCTCGACATCGCCCGTCTCGACGAACTCGTGCCCGACTGGGCCGAGCGCGAGACCTGGGCCTGCGGGCCCGCGGGCCTGCTCGACGCCGCCGAGGAGCACTGGAGCGAGCACGGCGTACAGGAGCGCCTGCACACCGAACGCTTCCGCCCCAGCATCGTCGCCGCCGGCGACGGCGGCGAGGTCACGTTCAGCGCCACCGGCAAGACAGCCGACGCGGACGGCGCCACGCCGTTGCTGGACATCGGCGAGGCGGTCGGCGTGCTCATGCCCTCCGGGTGCCGCATGGGCATCTGCTTCGGCTGTGTCACGCCGCTCAAGGCGGGCGCCGTCCGCGACCTGCGCACCGGCGAGATCACCGAGGCCGAGCCGGGCGTCCTGATCCAGACCTGCGTGTCCGCCGCGGCGGGCCCCTGCGACATCGAACGGTAGGAACACCTTGACCGCCATCGACCCCACCGCCCACCTGACCGCGGAGCAGATCGAGGAGCTCGGCCGCGAGCTGGACGCGATCCGCGACGACGTGATCGCCGGCCGCGGCGAGAAGGACGCCGCCTATATCCGCAAGGTCATATCGGTGCAGCGCAAGCTCGAACTGGTCAGCAGAGGGGTGCTGCTGTTCTCGCTCTTCCCGCCCGCGTGGGTGCTCGGCACCGCCGGTCTGTCCGTGGCGAAGATCATGGACAACATGGAGATCGGCCACAACATCCTGCACGGCCAGTGGGACTGGATGCGCGACCCGAAGATCCACTCCACCACCTGGGAGTGGGACCACGTCTCGCCGGCCGATCAGTGGAAGCACTCGCACAACGAGCTGCACCACACCTACACCAACGTGATCGGCAAGGACAACGACCTCGGCTACGGCATCATGCGCGTCGACGAGGACCAGAAGTGGCACCCGTTCCACCTCGGCCAGCCGCTGTGGAACTTCCTCAACGCCTGTTTCTTCGAGTACGGCATCGCGGCGTACGACCTGGAGCTCGGCAAGAACCTGCACAAGCGCCGCCGCAAGAACCCGGAGTTCCGCGCGCGGGCCCGGGCCGTGGGCCGCAAGATCCGCAAGCAGGTGCTCAAGGACTACGTGGTCCACCCGCTGCTGTCGGGCCCGTCGTTCCTCCCCACACTCGCCGCCACGTTCACCGCGAACCTGGTCCGCAACATCTGGACCCACTCGGTGATCATGTGCGGGCACTTCCCCGAGGGCGTGCAGGTCTTCGAGCGCCGGTCGATCAAGGGCGAGACGCGCGGCCAGTGGTACCTGCGCCAGATGATGGGCTCGGCGAACATCAGCGGCAGCAGGGCGATGCACTTCATGACCGGCAACCTCTCCCACCAGATCGAGCACCACCTGTTCCCGGACCTGCCGAGCAACCGGTACGCCGAGGTCGCGGTGAAGGTGCGCGCGCTGTTCGAGAAGTACGAGCTGGAGTACGTCACCGGGCCGCTGCCCAAGCAGGTGTTCTCCGCGTGGCACAAGGTCTTCCGGCTCTCGCTGCCGAACAAGAAGCCCAAGGTCAAGACGCCGGACCGCGAGCAGGAGCTCGTCGCGGCCTGATTCCCGGTATCGGTTCAGATCTTTCGGCCCTACCCGCAGCACCACCGGTTTCGGCGAGATACGCACCGGGTCCAGGTGCTCGTTGCTCCCCCTGTTCGGGCACTTCATTTCTCGCTCGGGTGCCGCTTTCGACGTCGGCGGAGCGCGGCGGCGGCCAGGAGCAGCAGGCCGAAAGCGATGGCCGCCGTGGCGTAGAACGATGCCGTGGCCCATCCGGGTCCTGGCCAGATCCGCACGGCGACACCAGCCGTGTCGTTCCCGTGCCGGTCGTCGTGGTTGGGGCGCTTCGCATCGGCTCCCCGTACGGTGACCTGGCCGCCGCGCTCCGCCATGTCCTGATCGATACGCAATGTGAAGGGGAAGAGGGTCAGTTGACCGGCTTTGCCGCCCGGAGCCGTGCACGCGTAGCGGCGGGCGGAGGGCTGTTTGTCGCTGGCCGACTCGGTCAGCGGGGCGCCGTCGGGGCCCAGGGCCCGGCAGTCCTGGTCGAGTACTTCCTCGTCCCGGTAGGGATCGTAGGGGGACTCTACGACAGTCGTGCCCGCCGGCACGGTGAAGCCGACCGTGACGGGTGCGTCACGCGGTGACCCCGGACCGTGTGTACGAAATCCGATCCGCAGTTTCTGCCGGCTGCCGACGGGACCTTTGACCGTGGCCCCCACGGCGGCCAGGTCCGCGTGACTGGAGACGGCGACGCGGAGGTCGGGGCCCGGCGGATCGGCTGCCCCGGCGACCGGGACCAGCCGGAGGTCGGGGCCCGACCCTGATCTGAAGCGCGCCAGAACCTGGGGCGGCGCGACATAGTCCCTCGCGAGGGCACTGGCGGAGTAACTGACACCGGGGTACATCGCGTCGGCCGATGCCCGCAGCCGCTCCGGAGCGTCGAGTGCATACGCCTCTCCGGGCGCGATGACGGCTTCGGACTCCGGCAGCGGGCACCAGGCAGAACCGCCGTCGTAACGGCAGTTGCGGTGGGTGCTGTCGAAGGAGAACCCGTCCCTCGCCTCCATCCGCAGGACCACACCCCGCGCGGGCACGTCGCCGGTGTTGCGTACGACTACCCGGACACCGACTGTCCCGCCCGGAGCCACGGTCGTCCGCTCCGGCTGCTGCGAGACCTTCAGTTCCGGGGTGCCGACGACGATGGTGGTCCGGCCTGTGACAGCCGGGACGCCCGGTGCGCGCACGGTGTAGCGCACGACGCCGGAGTCACCGGCCTTGCTGCCCTTGGCCGGCACGACGTGGAAAAGCTGCGACGCCGAGTTCAGCTGGTCCGTGCGCATGGTGCAGCCGAAGACCGGCCGACTGATATGCGCGATCCGGCACCGCTCCGCGCCCTTCTTGAGCTCGGCGACTCCGGCGAGGTCCCGGACATCGAACGTGACCGAGAGGTCGGCGGGTCCCTCGCCGGTCAGTTTCTGGCTGATGCTGAGATCGTTCTCGGAACTGTGGGCCCGGGCCGCGTCCATTGAGACGTAGACAACCGCCGGCGCGTCCAGCTTCAGCCGCGGTTCGTCGGACGCGGCATCACAGCCGCCGAGCAGCGCGACAAGGACCGCGGTCACCACAGCGACTGCCCAACTGCCCCTGGAACAGTTGACGTTCATCCGGCCACCCTGCCGCACACAGATCACGACCGAGCAACGGAGCGGCGGCGGGCCCCGGCGCCTGCCGCTCCGCACATCCCGAGCAGCGCGACCGTCCCTCCATGATCCGGGTGGCCCTGGACCGTGCCGTGAGACCCATGGCCTGTTGCAAGAGGCCGCGAATAGGCAGTCCGAGTCCGGCTGTTGGCGTGTTCGGTCATGCGGCGAGAGCGTGGTTGTGCGGGCGGGCGACGGCCTGTCCGGCGTGGTGGAGGCCGTCGCCATGTTGCCGGCAGTCGCCGAGGATCCTGTAGTTATTCATCCGGCCGATCACGTGCTCGACGCGGGCGCGGACCTTGCGGTGCGCGGCGTTGTCCTCCTCCAGGCCCTTCAGCAGTGGCCGTCCGGGGCGTTTCGGTGCGGCACGATCAGGCCGGTGTTGATGTAGGCGCCGTCGCCCGGCACGGTGACGCCCTGGCAGTGCTCGGCCAGGCCTGAGTCGCGCCGTGCCTTGGCATCCGCGGTCGTGCCAGGCACCGGGCGGGCGGCAGCCACCACCGGGCGCATGTCCGCGTCCACGATGCCCTGCGCATTCGCCGAGAACCGGTAGTTGCGTGAGGACGTGCCCACCGTGCGGTCGCGGACCGGAATGAGGGTTCCGCTTCTTCTGGTGCCGCGTCAGGCAACGTTCGCCCTGTCGATCGCACGACCCCGCACCCGTTCAGCCACGTGATCATTCCGGCCCTCCGGTTCCGGACTACGCCAGGCCGCAGACCTGGCTGCTGACGGAGCATCAGGGCAAGACAGAATGGGAATCATGGATGCCGGACTCGCCGCACTGCTCGGCGCCGCGGTAGGTTCCCTCGCCACCGTCGGCGCGGCGTTGGTGAGCGGGCGTACGACGGCACGCTCGCAGTTCGACCAGTGGCGCAGGCAGCACCGCAGAGACGCCTACGCGAACTACCTCGGTGCTCTTCACGACCGGGACATCGCCATGGACGCGGTGTTGGACGCACTCCAGCCGGAGACTCCTGACCTGCGGGATGTGGACGAGAAGGTCCGCCGTTTCGTCGCGCTGGCCCGGGAGGTCCACCGTGCCGCGGAGGTCGTCATCCTCGAAGGTCCGCTCTCCATCGTGGAGGCAGCCGACCGTGTGGCGCGCGCATCCGGTGAACTCTCCAGCGTGATGCGTCGGATGGTGCAGAACGCCCATGCAGGGGACTCCTCCCAGAAGGCAGCGGACACCGCTCTCGCGACCGGGCGAGAGCGCGCCCTCTACCGGGCCGTTACAGACTTCCGCGCGGCAGCCAGCGGCGTCCTCGGCAACCCGGACTGACAACCAGACGGTGCGTCACGTCGGGACGAACGTTGCCTGATACGGCACCAGGCACACGCGGAGAGGCATCTGACCAGGCATCCATCTGTCAGACCGAGCGGCTCGAAGACCCGCTCGGCCAGGAACTCCGGCAGCCCGCGCCCCGCCGCCCGTACCACCAGCACGCCTTGTACGTCGGAGCCGGCGTTGCGCAGGAACGCCTGCCCGGGCCGGCGCAGCAGCGGAACGCCGGCGAGAGCGGCGGACCCACTCGTCCGGAACCAGCGGCGACCGGGGACCACAGTTACACACGGCCACGTCCGCGAGGAGGGCCGGAGGACGCGCACGGCGAAGCCGGTCCCAAAGCCCCGACCCGAGCCCGAGGACAGGACGTCTTCGACCGTGAGGAACGGGCAGCCGGCGCGCGATCGGCGCGTCCAGGGTGAGCCCGGCGGCGGCGGTGATGGGCTCGGTGACCGAGGAGAGCCAGAGGAGGGCGTAGGCCTTCATCGGCGCCGTGCCTGCGGGCTCCGTCGTTCCCACGGCCGCGA
Organism: Streptomyces sp. NPDC051576; assembly: GCF_040681835.1. Classification (NCBI taxonomy): domain Bacteria; kingdom Bacillati; phylum Actinomycetota; class Actinomycetes; order Kitasatosporales; family Streptomycetaceae; genus Streptomyces; species Streptomyces sp. NPDC051576. The sequence continues at coordinate 441,887 of NZ_JBFAZO010000008.1, read as the reverse complement.
TCTCCACCTCGCCGGAGCGGTCCACGACGGCGACCGCTGCGGGGAAGGCTCCTCCGGCGACGTACTTCTCCATCAGTGCGGTGAGGTGGCTCATCGGACGCTGCCCTCATGTCGTCGCGGAGGGCGGATACGTTTCAGGACCGGCCGTCCGCCCGCACCTCATCGGCGCTCACCCGCACGCGCTCCCGCGGCCCGTGCCGGTCGCGGGCGGTTCAGCGGCCGTGGGTCGAGGTGCTGCGGTAGTCGGTGTACGTGTAGGGGTTGTCTAGGACCTTGGCCTCGGGGACGTCCGGGTTCATGCCCTTCGCCCAGGCGTCCTCGCCCATCGTCGACCGCAGATGGTCCACGGTCCGCTCCACGGTGCGCCGCACCGCGGCCAGGTCGGTGGCGAGCAGCCGGTGCTCGTACTTGACCACCCGGCCGTCGACGATCACGGTGTGGACGTCGCCCCGCTGGGCCTGGAAGGCCACGTGGCCGTACGGGTTGAGCATCGGGAACGAGACCGGTGACTGGTCGTTCTTGAGCAGGACGAGGTCGGCCTTCTTGCCCACCTCGATGCTGCCAAGGTCGTGTTCGCGGCCAAGTGCCCTGGCCCCGCCGCGAGTTGCCCACTCCACCACCTGGTCGGCGCGGAGCGCGCAGTGGGTGACGGTCTCGCCCTGGGCGTGGGCCTCCAGGTGCTCGCGGGCGCGGTCGGCGCCGAGTGTGGTGCGCATGGCGGAGAACAGGTCTCCGCTCCACCACACGCTCGTGTCCATCGACAGGGAGACGGGGATGTCGTGGGAGCGGACCGCCCAGGTCGTCGGATAGCCCTGGCCGGCGCTCTGCTCGCTCTCGGTGGAGACCGAGACCGAGCCGCCCGTGGCCGCGATGCGGTGGTAGGAGTCGGCGGACAGCGTGGAGGCGTGCACGTAGACCGTCTCGGGGGTCATGAATCCGTGCTCGTGCATGAGCCGGATGCCCTCGTCGTTGGTGGCGCCCCAGACTCCGGCGTGGGTGGTGACGGCGACGCCCAGGTCGCGCGCGACCTCGAAAGCGGGCTTCTCGGGGAAGGCCGGATCGCCGGTGACGTCGAAGGCGATCTGGAAGCCGAGCATGTCGTCGCCGGTGATACGACGGCGCACGAAGTCCCGGAACTGCGGTGCCGCGGTCCATTCCGCCGGAGCCTGCTGGATGTTGCCGTAGGCGAGGACGAACCGGCCGGGCACGGCGCGCAGCGCGTCCACCACCGCGTCCGCGTGGTCGACCGTCTGCAGTCCGTGCGACCAGTCGACGACCGTGGTCACCCCGGCGTCCAGCGCTTCGACGGCGGCCAGGAGGTTGCCGGCGTGCACGTCCTCGGGCCGGAAGGCGGTGCCGTGTTCGAGGTAGTACCAGACGAAGTACTGGGTCAGGGTCCAGTCGGCGCCGTAGCCGCGCATCGCTGTCTGCCACATGTGCCGGTGCGTGTCGATCATGCCGGGCATCACGATGCCGTCGGACGCGTCGATCTCCGCGGTCCCCTCCGGCACTGCGAGCCGTGAGCCGACCGCGGTGATCCGGTCGCCCGTCACGAGCACGTCGGTGTCGCTCAGCACCCGCCGGGTGCGGTCCATGGGCAGGACGGTGCCGCCGCGCAGGACGACGGGTCGTCCCGCCTGGAACGGGGTGGACTGGCTCATCACTGGATCTCCCACTCGAAATCGGACGACTGTCCGTATGGCGGCTCCCGGTTGATGACCGATCGTTGTCAGGGTGTTGTCCGGTGTCAATACTCCGTAGATTCCGACTTTCAGCAGGGAATGGCTGTAAGTGTCCGTCCTGCGGTCGCTGCATGGCTGTTGCGCCCGAGCCGTGGCTACGAAGGCTCGTTCTGCTGCGTAGAGTGCGCTCGACGGGGTGTCCGTAGGGCGGACACCCTGGAGCACAGCCGACCGCGACCGAAGGAGCCACCATGCCGCGCGAAGGAACCGGACCCGACTTCATCGAGGCGCTGGCGCGGGGCCTGGAGGTCATCACCGCCTTTCGGCCCCGGCAGCCGGTGATGTCGCTGTCCGACGTGGCGACCGCGACGGGGCTGGCCAGGCCGACCGCACGCCGGATCCTGCTCACCCTGTCCGAACTGGGCTATGTGCGCCAGCAGGCCGGCGGCTTCGTGCTGACGCCGCGCGTCCTGGACCTCGGCGTCGCCTATGTCCGCTCCATGGGGCTGTGGGACGTGGCCCGCCCGCACCTGGAGTGGCTGGTCGAGCGCACGAACGAGTCCTGCTCGATCGCTCAGCTCGACGGCTCGGACATCGTCTACGTCGCCCGGGTCTCGGTGCCGAGGATCGTGACCCTCGCCGTGCAGATCGGGACTCGCTTCCCCGCGCTGCCCACCTCGCTGGGCAAGGTCCTGCTGGCCGCGCTGCCGCCCGCCGACGCGGCCCGGGTCATCGCCGAACCCAGCCGCTCGGGCCTGGAGTCCGTGTGGCGTCCCGGCCGGACCGAATGGGAGGCGGAGCTGCGGGAGGTGCGCGCCCGGGGCTGGGCGATGACGGACGAGCAACTGGCCAGGGGCATCCGTTCGGTGGCGGCTCCGCTGCGCGACGGCTCCGGCCGCGTGATCGCGAGCGTCAACGTGAACGCGCACGCCGCCGAGACCTCGATGGAGGTGCTGCTCGACGACTATCTGCCGCTCCTCCTCCAGGCCGCCGGCGAGATCAGCGTGGACTTCGCCCGGCTGGAGTCCGCGCCGCACGCCGTCCGGCCGGCCGGTGCGATCGTGACGTCTTGACGCCTCCGCCGTCCGGGACGCAGAATCGCGATCCGGACGACTGTCCGTCGTACGGACAGAAAGGCAAGGTCGATGTCGCAGAGCGCCAAGCCCACTCCTCCGGGCACCGCGGGCCCGCTCTCCGGGGTGCTGGTCGCGGACTTCTCACGGATCCTTGCCGGGCCGTACGCCACGATGCTGCTCGCCGACCTGGGGGCCGACGTCGTCAAGGTCGAGGGACCGGGCGGCGACGACACCCGCGCCTGGACTCCCCCGACCCGCAACGAGGTCTCGACCTACTACCTCGGGATCAACCGGGGGAAGCGCTCGATCGTCCTGGACCTTCGTGACGAGAGCGACGTCGAGGTCGCCCGGAACCTCGCCCGCCGGGCGGACGTCCTGATCGAGAACCTCAAGCCCGGCGGCATGGCGAAGTACGGGCTGGACTACGACTCGGTCCGGCGAGACAACCCCGGTCTGGTCTACACGTCGATCACCGGCTTCGGCGCGGGACCCGGTCGGAACGTCCCCGGCTACGACCTCATGGTGCAGGCCGTCTCGGGGCTCATGAGCCTGACGGGCGATCCGGACGGGCCGCCGTACCGGGCCGGGATCTCCGTGTTCGACGTGATGGCCGGCAACCACGCCACGATCGGCATCCTCGCCGCACTGCGCCACCGGGACGCCACCGGGACGGGCCAGCTCGTCGAGGTGAACCTGCTGTCCTCGGCCCTGACCGGACTGGTCAACCACAGCTCGGCCTACGTCGCCGGCGGCACCGTGCCCTACCGGATGGGCAACGCCCACCCCAGCGTCTTCCCCTACGAGCCGCTGCCCACCGCCGACAACGACCTCATCGTGACGGCCGCCAACGACGGCCAGTTCCGCAAGCTGTGCGAGGTCCTCGGCATACCGGAGGTGGCCGACGACCCGCGGTTCGCGCGCAACGCCGACCGCACCGCCCACCGGCACCTGCTGCGTCCGCTGCTGGCCGAGCGGCTGAAGACGCGTGGCGCCACCGAATGGTTCGACGCGCTGGTGGAGGCCGGTGTACCGAGCGGACCGATCAACACCATCGACGGCGGCTTCGCCATGGCCGACCGCTTCGGACTCGACCCCGTCGTCACCGTCGGCGAGGGAGAGCGCGCGGTGCCCACCACACGGCACCCGATCCGCTTCTCCGCCACCCCCGCCTCCTACCGGTTGCCACCGCCCGAACTCGACGAGCACGGTGCCGAGTTGCGCGCCTGGCTGGCCGGACCCGAGGAGACGTCCCATGTCTGAGCCGACACCGCGCCCCGCCTACCCCACGGCCCTCGGCTCCTCCGACCTGAGGACCATCACCCTGCTCGGGCACGACCTGGCCGACGACATCATGGGCTCGGTCGGCTTCGGTGAACTCGCGTTCTGGCTCGCCACCCAGCGGCGGCCCACACCCGGCGAGACACGTGTCTTCGAGGCCGTGCTGGCGGCACTGGCCGACCACGGCTTCACCCCCACGGCCATCGTCACCCGCCTGACCTACCTCTCCGCTCCCGACTCCGTCCAGGGCGCACTCGCCGCCGGACTGCTCGGCGGCGGCTCCCGGTTCCTCGGCGTCACCGAGGACACCGGACGCTTCCTGCACGACGTACTGGAGTCCCTCGACGGAGACCTGCCCACCGACGAGGCCGGCTGGGACGCGGTCGCGCTGCGCACGGTCGAACGGCGGCGCGCGGCCGGGGAGTTCATCCCCGGGCTGGGGCACCACGTGCACAAGGAGGGCGACCCCCGTACGCCGAGACTGATCCGGATCGCCGAGGAGGAGGGCGTCCTCGGCCCGCACCTGAACCTGTTCGCAGCCATCGGCCGGACGCACCCGCGAGTGCTGCACCGGACGCTTCCCCTCAACGGAGCGGGGGTGTGCGGCGCCGCCCTGGCGGACCTCGGCCTCCCGCTCCAACTCCTGCGCGGCTTCGCCCTGTTGGCCCGTACGGCCGGACTGATCGGACAACTCGCCGAGGAACTGCGCCACCCCGTCGCACAGGACGTCTTCCTGTCCGTCGACCTCAACAACACCCCTGTCCGGCCCGAGCCCTTCACCCCGGACCCGCTCACGAAGGACCGGCGCGAGGACTGACCCCGCGACCGCCGTCCCACCGTCCACCCGCACCACAGACCAAGGAGCCGCAACCGTGTTCGTCGACGAGGACAACCTCACCGAGCTGGCCGTCGAGCGGTGGGCCACCGCGCACTCCCCGCGGCTGGGCGAGCTGATGACCGCGCTGGTCCGTCATCTGCACGCCTTCTCGCGCGAGGTGCGGCTCACCGAGGACGAGTGGATGGCCGCGATCGAGTGGCTGACCGCGGCCGGCCAGATCAGTGACGCCAAGCGCCAGGAACTGATCCTCACCTCCGACGTGCTCGGACTGAGCACGCTGGTCGTCCAGTTGAACAACACGTTCACACCGCGGGCGACCCCCGCCACGGTGCTCGGACCGTTCCACATCGACGGCTCACCGACCGCGCCCCACGGCTTCGACATGTCGGACGGCATCCCCGGCACACCGCTCTTCTTCACCGGCAGGGTCACCGACACCGAGGGCAAGCCCCTCCCGGGCGCCGTACTCGACGTCTGGCAGGCCGACACGGAAGGCGCCTACGAGGCCCAGCTCCCCGAGATCGACGAGGCACGCCTGCGGGCCAAGTACCGCACCCGTGAGGACGGCACCTACTGCATCCGCACCATCGCACCTCGCGGTTACGCCATCCCCATGGACGGCCCCGTCGGCGACCTGATGCGCAGGACGGACATCAGCCACTTCCGGCCGGCACACGTCCACTTCCTGATCGACGAACCGGGCTACCGGAAACTGATCACCCATCTGTTCCAGGCGGGCAGCGACTACCTCGACTCGGACGTCGTCTTCGGCACCAAGAACGTACTGATCATCCCGTTCACCGAACAACCGGCCGGTACCACCTCCCCGGACGGCGGCACGCTCGAAGTGCCCTACCTGCACGCCGAATACGACTTCGTCCTCCAGCCTCACTGACCCTCGGGCACAGGGCACGGCAGCGCGACCGCCGCACCATTACCGCGCAGCGCTTCGAGGTTCCCGTACGACTTCTCCGGACCCCGCACACGCATCGCCGGACCGGCAATCGATCGAGCCACCATGGTCACCTGCCTCCTTTGCGGAGCTGTTCATGCCGAACTGTCGCGCACAAAACCCGCCAATCCACCTGAACAGAGGCGCGCGCGATTGTCAGCGACACGTGAATCGCGGTCCTGGATCATTTCGGACTATGTCGCCGATTTGGGGTGTGTTGCCGAGTCTCCAGACACGATGTCGTACCCGCAACGGCCAGCAGACAGCGAGCTGTTGAACCCCCTGCCGCGGTTCTGCAGCGGATGGCCTACTCTCCCCACAAAGACTACGGGGGGCATGATGCGGTTGAATCGTGGGAGAAGACGGCTGACGGCAGCCGTGTTGACAGTCGTACTCGGTACGGCCCTGGTGAGCTGCGGGTCCCGGCACCAGGTTGCCGCGACCGGCGGCGGGCGGCAAAGCCAGGCCCAGACCGATTACCCCCGGCTGGCTGACGTGCCCGAGCAGGTGGAATCGGACGGCACGAGCATTCTGGTGGGCGATCCCCAGGCGCGGGTGACCGTGCACCTCTACGAAGACCCGCGATGCCCGTACTGCAGGGAGTTCGAGACCACGGGCGGTGGCCCGGTCCTCACCAAGTGGGTCCTGCGGCACAAGGTCAAGGTCGAGTACACGATGGCGTCGTTCCTGGACCCGCGGCTGGGAGGAAACGGGTCGAAGAAGGCCGTCAACGCGCTACGCGCGGCGGTGGAGAGCGGAAAGTTCGCCGAGTACCACTCCGTCCTCTACCGGAACCAACCTGCCGAAGAGGTGGACGGCTTCACCAACGCGCGCCTGCTGCAACTGGCGAGCAAGGTGGCGGGGCTGCGGAGCCCGTCCTTCGACACCGCGGTGACGTCCATGAAGTACCAGGACTTCGTGGATTCCGCCGAGAAGGTGTTCGCTGCCGCTGGGCATTACAACGGACACGCCGGGCCCGGCACGCCCACCGCCGAGGTGAACGGGTACCGGATCCCCGTCAAGTACAGCGGGCTTCTCTACAAAGCGGATCTTTTCGACCAGTACCTGGCAAAGGTGATCGATGCGGCGGCGTGAGGGGTGCTCTGCCGGGAGGTTCGGGCTCGGCCTCTCCTGAGGTGTGGGTGGTGGCCGGAGCGGCAGGTACGGCTGCTAGGTCGCGCTGTTGGCGCCGGCCGAAGTGCGGAGGTCTCGCTGCACGTCGAGGCGGACACCGGCTGGAATGGTCCCGGGTTCGGTAGGGGCGCAGGTAGCGGCGGACCGTGTTGACGCCGCCGCGGCAACCCCACTGCTGGATCCCCCCCGGGTGAGCGCGGCGACGTTGGCACAGTCCTCCATCCAGCGGTGATGCAGAGGAGAGCCGATAGTCGTCGATCACGCTCGGGCGACGGGGCGCCGCGACGTTCGATGCGTTCATGGATCTGCTCTGAGGCTCGTGGCTGGGGGCGACCGGCGGCCGAGGCCGTCTCTCCGGGTCCAGTTCGCCCAGGGCGGTGGGGTGGACACCCACCGGTTGGCAGGTGTCGTCCTGATCGACTTGGACGGCTGGGCGACATTGCCGGCCTCAGCGGACCGCTTCCCGCAGCGCCTGCGTGAGCCCTGTGCCCGGGCCTGGCCCGGTCGGCTCGGCATGCCGGCTGAACCCCGGAGTGGCCCGAGGAGTGGCCCCGGCCGCGTCCTGTCATCCGCGCCGAGAGGATGCGAACGGCCTTTCCAACCCTGCAAAATTTCCACCAAAGAGAGAAATGACGGAGGAAGGGGTTCCCATGAAAGCGATCGTGGTGACGGACCAGTCTGCGGGAACGGCCGGGATGACCCTGGTGGAGCGACCCGAGCCGGAACCAGCGATAAACGATGTCGTCGTTCAGATTCACGCGTCGGGATTCGTCCCGACCGAGATGGAGTGGCCATCGACCTGGACCGATCGCGCCGGCCGTGACAGGACACCGTCGATCCCCGGCCACGAGCTGGCAGGAGTGGTCACCGCCCTCGGCTACGGCACGACGGGGCTGTCGGTCGGACAGCGGGTGTTCGGCCTCGCCGACTGGCATCGTGACGGCACCCTCGCGGAGTACGTGGCGATCGAAGCACGCAACCTCGCACCGCTGCCCGGCGACGTCGACTTCACAACAGGCGCGTCCCTGCCCATCTCAGGCCTGACCGCGTGGCAGGGGCTGTTCCAGCACGGCCGTCTCCAGGCCGGCCAGACCGTCCTCGCCCACGGCGCGGCGGGAGCAGTCGGGACGATGGTGACCCAGCTCGCACGTGAGGCCGGCGCCTACGTCATCGGCACCGGACGCGCCACCGACCGTAAGAAGGCACTCGACTTCGGCGCTCATGAGTTCATCGACCTCAAGAACGACACGCTGGAAGACGTCGGCAGCGTCGATCTGGTCTTCGACGTCATCGGCGGCGACATCCAGAAACGGTCCGCCGCCCTGATCAAGACCGGAGGAACGCTGGTGTCCATCGTCGGACCGGTCGAGGCGCGACCCGCCGCCGGCCTGGCGGTGGACTTCGTCGTCGAGGCCGATCGCGCCGAACTGGGTGAGATCATGCACCGGGTGCGGGACGGACGACTGCGGACGAACATCGACATCGTCTCGCCCCTCGACGACGCCGTCACCGCTCTCAACCCGACCGAACGACGCAAGGGAAAGACGATCATCCGCGTTCATCCGTGAGGACAGGTTCTCTCCACTCACGTCGTCGGCGGGGCCTAGTCCCGCTCTGCCCTGCAATCGTCCAGGATCAGCCGCACCCGCTCGTCATGGGGATACTTGCGCTCTTCCTCGGCTCGTTCCTTCGGCGAGCAGGCAGCCCTCCCTGGCCAGACCAAGGTGCCGGTCTCGTCCGGGTGGTCGGCTCGGACCGCACCATCGGCTTCAACTCGGTTCGCTACTCGACGCCACCGGGATACACCGGTGCCCGGGTCTGGTGCCGGATGGTGGGCAGGGGCCTGTCCATCACGGCCCGCACCAACTCCGGTGATCCACCGGACATCCGGCACGGCGGCCGCAGCGTTCACCGGCCCCGCCCGCAGCCACACTCGACGGCCGAGATCGCGTTCTTGGGCTCGGCCCGGGAGCCGGACGTTGACTCAAGGAAGGCGGAACCTCCCAGATCCGCGCCACGCCGACGGCCCATCAACCGCGTGAACAACGCTGCGGGTCAACACACCTGACGCGCCGGCCGTGGACATCCCGCAGCACCAACCCCTCGTCGTACAGCCGGCCGAGGGTGGCATGCCCCGTGTTGTCGGCGTAGGCCGCCGCCCAGAGAGCGGCCAGGACCGCAGTCTGGTTCTGTCAGTTGTTGGTGACGTCAGTTGTTCGTGAGAGCTGACGGCACGCGATGGCATGTCGAACCGGGCCTTGCAGTGCAAGTACGGCGTCACCTGGAGCACGGTCAACAAGGTCCTGCCCTCGGCTTGGCCGCAGCCACGCACGACAACCGCTTCGGCGCGGCCGTCGTGCACTCCTCGTCCGAGGCGTTGCGTTGACCACTTGAACCCGCACCGATGAGAGAGCGCAAGCGTCCTGCGAGCAACCGCGCGGTCCGGCCAGGCACTGAGAGTCCGGTGTTTATACCTTGCTCGCGACCACCATGTAGTTCTCGGCCTCAAGATCGAACGTGCTCAGTTCCGTCTGGAGTCCGACCCGGTGCAGCTCGACTTCGAGTTCCTCGTACCGGTAGGGCCAGCAGGACAGCAGTTCCGAGCGGACAAGAACCAACCCGGTCGCATCAACTTGCGCGATCGCAATCTCGATGTGGTGCTCCTCCTCCCAATGCGGCGCAATCTCCCAGCGGTAGACCACGACGGCATCGCGACCGTTCCGGCGGACGAGTCGGTCACCGATCTCCAGCCGGGAACCTCTGGCCCTCACGAGTTCCCAAGTGCGGGATGTGAGTACCAAGCGCCCGCCGGGGCGCAGAAGCCGTGACATCGACTCCAGAGCAGCACCCCTGCCTTTCGCGCCCGTGGCATGGTGAAGCGAGTTGCCAACGCAGAACACCATGTCGAACGTGTTGTCCTGGAAATGGTCGGGCAGCTCTTCCCAGTTCGCCCGTACGGCCCGGACGGATGCCCCGAACTCCTCAGACAACTCTGCAGTCCGACGAACCATCGCCTCGCTGGCGTCAGTTGCGACAACCTGCAGGCCACGACCGGCGAGACCAACCGCCAACTGTCCGGTTCCGCACGAACAGTCGAGGACGTGAGCGTTCGACGGCAGAAGATTGAGGACGTCGTCGAACGACGCAGCGAACTCGGCTGGAGGCAACTTTGCATCCGAGATGAGCCATTCGTACACCTCGGCAAGCACGCCATAACCTGTCACAACCACTACCTCCGTCACGCGGCAGACTCACGGTAGGACGTCAGTCCATCAGCGGAGTAAGCCGGGCACCAATGGTTTTCGCATGGATGGCGCCGACGGTGTTTGTGGGTTGTCGGCGGACTGTTCAGAAGGCACTGAGTTCGGCGTGGCCGCAACCTCGGGAACCGTACGCGCCTCGCCGTTCCCAGCTGGACCCGTTCAAGCCGGTGATCGACCAGATGCTGCTGGCTGATCTGGATGCGCCGAGGAAGCAGCGTCACACGGTGGTCCGGATCTATCGCCGGTTGATCAACGAGCACGCAATGGAAGACGTGTCCTACCAGGTCGTGCGCGCCTACGTCGCCAAGCGGAGGCCGGAGCCACATCATCCGGTGCGACTCGCACCAGCCCTGACTTCGGGCCCGTTCGCTGGCCACCAGGGCCCAGCGCAGTCACCCCATCGACAAGCGCCTGCCGGACGCGGTCGATACGCAGGCCCCGCACCACGGCACATCTACGGCCACCAGGCCGAACACGCACAATCCACCGTCCTGCCGGCACCAGCCGCGCGCCCTCACGGCGCCGTGAACAGCCCCGGGAAACGCGGACCCAGCCACGGCCTGCGGCCCCAGACCGCGACCTTGCCACGGGCCATCACACCGGGGGCCGTCCAGCGGCCCAGAGCGAGCAGGAGGAATGCGACCGGGTCGATGGCGATCGTGCAGTCGGGGCGTCGGGGCGGGGTGTCGGTGACCGTGGGCACACCCGCCGCGAACGTGACCGCGAAGCGCTCGCAGCCCGTCCGCACCGAGTAACACGCGTCATGACCGGCCGCACCCGCGTTCACGACACGCGGCATCGCCAGCCGCAGGAACGGCAGCGTGAACGCGACCACCTCCCGGTCGACCATGTGCGGCCCGCGCAGCGCAACCGCGATGTCGTAGCCGTGCCCGAGCAGATGCGTCAACAGATACGAGCCCAGCGTGGCCACATCCATCGGCCCCATCGGCGTCACCACCGCCTCCCGCGGACCACGGCCGGCCGCGGCCGCGACGAACGCCCGCGCCTGGTCGGCGATCTCGACGCCGAGCACTGCCGGGTCCCGCTGCGGGAAGGCGGCCAGGGACACGCGGTTGGCGGCCGCGAGACCGCCCGGCGTCCCGTCACCGTAGGAACGGTCCTTGCCCGCCCCGATCTCCGCCATCAGCCGGCCCGCCAGCGCGAGATGCGCCGCCGCCTCCCCCACCGTCCACTCCGCACCCCGCAACGGCGTCCCTGGGTCGGCGCCCGCCCCCAGCAACGCCGCGATCCGGTCGGCGGTGACGACGATCGCATCCTCGGGTGTCATGAACGTGATCGTCCACGCACCGTGACGCCCTGTCCAGAGCCTTGTCGGACCGCCGTGCACAACGGCACTTCACTTCCGTACACCACCCACCCCCAGCGCCCCGGAGCCGGGACGATGAAAGGCACACCGAATGAAAACGACCCCCGATGGGACAGGGCGGCCGTTGTGAGGTGCGGCGTACAGCCCCTAAGCCAGCGTCCCAGCGCACTGACGGACGGGGCGAGCAATGACGCGACAGAGCGACGCCGTCTCCAACAGGCCGCCCCGGTTCGGGAGCTGTTCCCAAGGAACCACTCCCTGACAGGACCGACCGCCCAGTCAGCCGAAGATGGTGCACTGGTCACGCGCGTACCCGGCTGCCGGGTTGGGGGTGTCGCCGCAGGCTCGAAAATGCCAACCCTGGCGCAGCAGATGCGCGGGAGTGGTCCGGGAGGGGGGGCGGTGAGCGGACCGCACTGCGTCCAGGTCTTGCCGTCGTCGTCGGTCCAGTCCGTCCACAGGCGGTCGCCGAAGTGCGCCCCGGCGATCTCGGCCCATGCCATCCGGCGGCCGTTCACGGTGCCGTCCTCCAGGCGGACGGTGGGACTGTGGTCGGCGCCGTGGACCTCGACCGGCGCTACCTCGACCTGGCCATCGGCGCCGGAGGGTGGCCACGCCCATCCGTTGCAGAGCTGTCCTGCGTCGAAGTCAGGCCGGTGCGCACGTCCTGAGCGGGGGCGAGTTCGAGGCCCAGCCACACGCCGAGGCCGCCGAACACGAGGGCGGTGACCAGCATCAGCGTGCCGACGACCACCGCAGGGCGACGGCGATGCCCGGTCGCCCGGTCGATCCGCGCCCCCTGCGGCGTCGGGTTCGCAGCAGGGGGCGCGGACGGCGGTGGGAACTCCAGGACGGGCACGCACCGCCCCTTGCGATGGTCGTCCCGCTGTAGGTGATCCCACAGCGGGCGCAGTCCCGCAGGGTCCTCGTGCGCCGCTTCGCCGAGCCGCTGCACCACGTTCCACGGTGGCACTATGCGGCCGGACAGGTAGCGGGACAGCGACGAGTCGCTGGCATGCACCGAGCCCCGGAGTTCCTTGAGGCTTCTTCCGGTCCGCTCCCGCATGACCCGTAATCGCTCCGCCAGGAGATCGCACGCCCCTCGGCCTGATCCGATGTTCCGGAGAGGCAGAACCCCGTGGGCGCGACCCCGGCCGGCCGAAGTCCCTCCGAGCAGCAGTACGGTTGACGGCGGAGCTTTGATGACCGCGCCGCACAACACCGTGATCATGGACCTCGGAAGCTGGTTGCAGTGGTTCCCTCATGGACTGCCCTGGCCGGGGCGGCAATCTTTTCTCTGCTGGCCACGCGGGCCTGGCGCAGGGCCGTCCGCCCCTGGACCGGCTCGCTGCCGCCGACCTATCCCTCAGTCTTCGCACGGTTTCTGACGCCAGAGCAGCGTACGAGGATCGAAAGCGCCCCTGTCCCGGGGGCAGTCTGCCTCAGTGGTATCGCCGTCCTGCTCCTCAGTGGCGCATGGCTGCGGCCCGGAATCGGCGCGGGCCAAGCGAATCCCCTCCTCAAGACCGTGGCCATCGCAGGGCTAGCGGCCTTCCTCCTCGGACTTCTGACTGAGCTCTCGGTCGCCTTCACCGGGCGGCCCGGCCTGCTCATGCGCAACTCGCCTCCGACCCCCGCACCACCGGATTCCTGCCGCTCCGCGGAATCCGGTGGTGCCGAGGCCGGTCCGGCCGGTATCTCGGTGCTCCGGGACGACGAGGATTCGTACGCACGCCTGCGGCGGTACGACGTCTTCCTCGACGGATCACGGGTAGGGCGGTTGCGACGCGGGGAAAGGTGTCTGACACAGGTGTCGGGTGGACCCCATACCCTCCAGGTCAAGATCTCCTGGTGCTCAAGTCCCATGCTCTCGCTGCTCCTTGCCGACGGTGAGCGAAAGGCCTTTGTCTGCCGGGCCCGACCGGGAGCGGCATCGGATCCCGTCGGTGCCGTGATGGAGCGCCACGAATTCCTCGTCCTTCACGAGATCCAGCAGAGCGGGCCCGGCAGCCGAGGCAACCGACCCCGGGCACGCCAGACGGACGTACCCGCAGAACCACCCCGCACAACGCCCCAACACCGAGAGGACATCCGCGCGCGAGGGCCGAGACAGCCCTGACTTTCCAGAGGACCGGTCCATCACCTCACATCGACGAAGTCTCCCGCTGCTGTCGACGGGCCCGTCGTGGCCGTGCCCGTGAACACGAAGCGGAAATACCCGTCGCTCCCGGCCTTGGTGGTGGCCTTCAGCTTCCCCCCGGCGCCACTGGTGACGCTCCTCAGCGTGGTGTAGACGGAGCTGCCCTTCTTACGGAACTGCAACCGGACCGCCTGGCTTTGGTAGCCGGTATACGTTCCGGTGTCCCAATTGGCGCGCGTCAGCTTCCCGTTGACCGTGATGGTCCGGCCCTTTCTCACCGGCTCGGGCGAGGCGTTCACCGTCACCGTGGCATTCCGCTTGAACTGCGCCGTGCCGGTGACATCGGTCTCCGTCCAGTCGTCGTGGGTGTCCTGTGCCGCGCCGAGCACCTTCCAGGCACCGGCGAGACCGTTGTGGTCGAAGTCCCGCGCGGCGTCCACACCGAAGCTCACCTTGCACGCGGAGGTGGTCGGGTCGGCGGCCGACACAGTGCACGCACCCGCCGGCGGATACAGCGGCAGGATGCCGTCGGCGTCGTCGGTGTTCGGACCATGCCACAGGTAGGCCCAGGACGCCGCGACGCCGTCCGGGTCCCGGACCGTCCAGGTGATCGTGACGGTCTTTCTGGTGGTCAGACCGAGCACGATGTCCTTGCCGCCGTTCACCACGACGTTCGAGAACGTGGCATCGCTCGACGCGGCCCGTTCCGCGCCGTGGGCGGTTGCCGGAAGCACCGATGCGGACAGGGCGGTCGTCAGGGACGCGACGGCGAGGGCCGAGCGAATGCGCATGGAGTCCCCCTTCGGGACGACAGGTTCGCCGTCACTGGCCACGGCGATTCCTGATGGTGTGTCAACAGTGGCTAGACACACGAGAAACGCCCCCGGTTGCCCCGTTCTTCGAACGATCCTGAACCCTTGCGGAAGACTCGGCATGGTGGCGTCGCACCGCGCGCCCTCCGCCCGTGGAAGCACCTACACGGATCCTCGTCACTCCACGACGGACCTGTGATGCCGCCCTATAAGGCCTTCCGATGCCCCGTACCCCCAGTCGCCGGCGTGGTGATCCAGCTCATCACGCCGACGGCCGAGGGGCTTTGTCGCGGGTCACACTTCGTGGCGCAGCCGTTGAGGCGGAGGGTCCCACCCCGCAGTTCATTCGTGCGGAGCTCGCCCGGTCTCGGCCGGTCGGCAGCGATTGCTGTGCCAGTCCAGTATCAGGACCGTGGCGTCGTCCCTGAGATTGCCGTGACAGGCGGCGAGCACAGCGGCGGTCAGGCTCCGGACCGCTTCTCGCGGGTGCAGTGCGCGGGTGCCGTGGACAAGCGAGGCCAGGTCGACAGCCGCGGCGCCGCGCTCCTGCATTCCGTCGGTGAGCAGGACCAGGCGGTCTCCTGGACGCAAGCGCAGTACCTGCAAGCGGTACGGGCTGGGGGCCGCCACGCCGAAGGGCAGGTTGACGGCGAGTTCGACCTCCGCGACGGCTTCATCGCGCAGCAGCAGGGGCCTGGGATGGCCGGCGTTGACCAGGTCGACCCGGCCGGTGTCGAGGTCGACGCACAGCAACTGGCCCGTGGCCAGGCCGCGGCTGTGAGCAAGCATGGCCTGGTGGGCGTGCTGCGCCTGCTTGAGGGGATCACAGCCGCTGCGGCGCGCCCGGCGCAGTGCGCCGACCAACAGGGTGGCCAGCAGGGCTGAATTCGTGTCGTGCCCCATGGCGTCCGTGACGGACAGGTGCAGGGTGTCGCGGTCGAGGGTGTAGTCGTAGGTGTCGCCGCCGATGTCGTCTGCCGGAACCAGGCCCGCGGCGAGGGTGAACTGCTCCGCCTCGCAGCAGGGCGCCGAGGGAAGCAACTGATGCTGGATCTCCGCGGCCAGGCTGGTCTCGGTGGTGCGCCGGCCCAGGTGGTACAGATCGGTGAAACGGCGGTCCGTGACGATGATGTAGGCCAGCGCGTGCGCCGCGTCACGGACCTGCCGCAGCACTACGTCGTCGGCACACTGCAGAGTCACCTCCAGAACACCGATGCAGTCTCCGCGGTTGGTGACCGGCGTGATGACGCACTGCCCGCCCTGGCCGTCCTCCTCCACCTGCTGTCGCTGGCTCTTCAGAACTCCGTCGTACACGCTGCCCTGCAGATCCAGCGACTGGACAGTGTCGTCGGCCTCGCCGCCGGCCGCGGCCAGGCGTACGAGCCGCTGCCCGATGAGGTCGACGAACAGGAAGGACACACGCTCCGCGCCGAACCTCTTCTGCAAGTCGTGTGCCACGACGTCGACAGACTCACCGGGCGGGGCCGCTTCCGCAGCGGCCAGCAACTCGCCCAGTTCCAGATCTCCACCCTCCACGACAACCTCCTATCGGCTGTCGCACCTTCTTCCCCGACTCCGCGCAATATTGCCTGTTGTGCCCATCCTCACGGGTCAAGGCGGTCGGCCCGACCGATGCGAGCCGGTGTCGACGCGGATCAAGCATCTCGCCGACACGATCCGGGCCTACGGCCGTCTGCGGGGCCGCGTCGACACACGCCAGAGCCGCCGCCGGTCGGTGAGCTGGTTCAGCATGCCTCGCGACAGCTCACCGAGGTGGTACGGAGCGAAATGCGACTGGCGCAGGCCGAGACGAAGGAGAAGGCCAAGCGATGACCCAACCACCCGACGACGAGCCGACCGCCACAAGCACGGAAGAACTGCGCGAGCAGGTCGAACAGACCCGGCACGAACTGGGCGACACCGTCCAGGCCTTGGCCGACAAGGCCGACGTCAAGGCCCGCGCGCAGACGACTACCAGGGCCGCGGAACTGACCGGACAGGCCAACGAGAAGACCAAGGCGCCCGAGCCCATGCGGAACCACCGCACCGCGCTGACCAGTGCGGGCGCGGCATTCCTGGCTGTCTTCGTACTGCTGCGTCGCAAGAAGAAGTAGGGGTACGGCCACGGTCCCGGCGCACATCACAGTCAGAACCACCCACACCCGGCAGCCTCACTTCTCCAGCGGGACGACCGTCTGGCCGAAGTGCTTCGGGGCTTCGGCCTCGTCGAGCATGGCCGCGGCGACTGTGGCCCGGCTGATGCGGGCGGGGAACATCCGGTGGCGCACCTCGCCCAGGGTGAGAGTCCGTCGGCGGTCGCTCAACGCGCCGTTCGAGTAGGGACCCGCGTGAAACACGGTGCCGCCCGCGTCGAGGGCCGTGGTGTCCGCCCCGACCCGGTCGGGAATCTCCTCCCGCATGAACCGCCCGAGGAGTGTTCTCGTCAGTCCTCCCGCCACGGGTGCGGACTGCCCGGTGCCGAAGGCGCCCACCCACACGACGTGAACCGGTGTACCGGCCACCGCTGCCCGCGCCCCGGCCGTGAGGGCGCCCGGCTTCTCGCCCTCGGCGATGCCGAGCCCTGAGACGATCGTCGCCCCCGTTCCCACTGCGGCGGACATCGCGTGCGGGTCGTGGACGTCCGCGGCGACGCGGTACAGCCGGTCCGAGTCCGGGACGGTGATGCGCTCGGGGGTGCGGGCCACGGCAACGACGTCGTGCCCGCGTTCGAGCGCCTGCTGGGTGAGCTGAAGGCCCAACGCGCCGGAAGCCCCCAGGACAGTGATCTTCATGGTGTTCCTTCTCCTACGTGGGTGGGCGCGTCAGATGATCGGCGACAGGACCGCAAGTGCCGCCGCGTGCAAGCCGGGCGCGGAGATGAGCACGTCCCGGCTGCCCGGGGTCCAGGGCCGGCCCCGCAGGTCCGTGACGATCCCTCCCGCCTCGCTGACCAGCAGGGAACCGGCGCTGACGCCGGGCAGGTCCGGCTCGTACTGCCAGAAGACGTCGTACTGGCCGGAGGCGACCGCCAACAGCGGGAAGGTCGTCGGGATGGTGTTGCGCACCAGCAGCGCACACTGGGACAGGGCAGCCACGGCGCGACCGAACCGCTCGCTGACGTTCACGTCGCCGCCGGCCTGGCTCGCGGCCACGATCGCCGCTTCGAGCTCCGCCTTGCCGGACGCGCGGAGCGACCTTCCATTGAGCTTGGCCCCGCCGCCCTGGACGGCCGTGTAGGTGAGGTCTCCGACGGGCTGCCGTACGACGGCCAGTACGGGCGCGTTGTCGCGGATCAGTGTGATGGTGACACCCCACTCGGGCAGCCCGTGCACGTGGTTCACGCCGCCCTCCGCCCCGTCGACGACCCACCAGTCACCCTTGGGCAGCAGGCTGCCCTCCTGTTCCTCCTCGACCCAACCGGCGCCGGGCAGGGCGTCGTTGAGGACGGTTCGTGCGGCGGTCGCCGATTCGCTCTCTATCTGCATGCCGAGCTTGTACATGGCGGCGCGGTCCGTGGGACGGGAGTCGGGGGAGAACGCCTTCATCAGGCGGTCACCGGCTTGGGTGGCAGCGTGTATGACCTGCGGGAGCAGTTCCGCGAGGTCGGTGGTGGCGGCTTGTCCGGTGGACGCGGTGTTCATGGCGGACTCACTTTCCTTGGAGGGTGCCGGGAAGGTTCCGGCGAGGACTCCATGGAAGTGAGCCGCTCATACGTGCGTCAAATGCACGTTTTGGATGCCAGGGGTTACTCAGACGCAATCATTGGGGCGCTACGACAGTCCTCACCACCCTGCGCACTTGCTCGCGGAACCAGACGTGCGCGGGGTCGGTGTCGTAGAGCTGGGGCCAGGCCAGGATCAACGGAGCGGTCGGCGCCTCGAAGGGCAGGGGCCAGGACCGGAGTCCGTACCGGGCCACCGTCGAGGCGCTCGTTCGCTCGGGTACGGTCACGACACCCTTGGTGGCCACGGCCAGGGACAGAGCGGTCCCCAGCGTCGGGGCCGAGGCCACGACGTGGCGGGCGAGTCCCTCCGCCCGCAGCACGTCGTCGATCGGATCCCGGAGCCGGCCACGGCGCGAAACGATCACATGGCGGGCTTGTGCATATTGTTCGATCGTCAATCGCCTGTGGCGCCCGTCCGGTTGGCGTACGACCACCAACCGGTCCCGCCCGACGATCTCGCTGCGCACCTCCGGCGAGGCAGGCTCGCTCGCCCCCACCTCCAGGTCGACCCGTCCGTGCCGGAGATCGTCGGTGTCGGTGCCTGACTCGGCCAACAGCCTGAGCCTCACGCCGGGGGCCTCGACGAGCAGCATTTTCAGCAGGTCAGGGCCGATGGCCGCCGTGATGGCGTCGTGGAACTGGACCGTGAAGGTGCGGTCCAGCGTGGACAGGTCGAGTGTCCGCTGCGGCGACAGCAGCGCGCCAGCCGCCTGCACCAGCCGGTGGACATCGGCGCGGACGGCCACGGCGTACGGAGTCGGGGTCATCGACCGGCCGGTGCGCACGAGGATCTGATCGCCGGTCACCCGCCGGATGCGGCCGAGCGTACGGCTCATGGCGGGAGCGGACAGGTTCAACCGGTCGGCGGCTCCGACGACACTGCCCTCTTCGAGCAGCGCGTCCAGCGCGGTGAGCAGATTCAGGTCCAGTTGCATGGGAGTAACTCTAGGGCTGCATCCAGTGCATCATCGGTCATGTCCGAGAGAGGGTGGAGGCCACAGACTCCTTGTTAGGTATTTAGCTAATGTGCTAAATAAAGTGCATGACACGAGCTCAGGACGAAGCGAGCGCCTTCCGGGCCCTCGCCGATCCGACGAGGCGCCAGATCCTGGAGGAGCTGCGGGGCGGCGAGCTGGCTGCCGGACAGATCGCGGGCAGGTTCCCGATCAGTGCGCCGTCCGTCTCGCGCCATCTCGGTGTACTCAAGGAAGCCGGCCTGGTCACCGAGCGCCGGGAGGGCAACAGGATCCTCTACACACTGGCCGAGGACCGCCTGGCGACCAGCATCGGACGTTTTCTCAGCGCCGTCTGCCCCGAGCAGATCGTCTTGCGCCACACCACATGGCGCCCGGGGGCGCAGAGCGAGGGATCATGAGGCAGCCGTTGCTGTCCAGCGTCATCGAACGACGGCTTCTGGTGAACTACCGGGTGGCCCCGGACGTCGCGGCCCGGCAACTCCCCGAGCCGCTGCGCCCGCACCTGGTGCACGGCTACGCGGTCGCGGGCATCTGCCTCCTGCGCCTGGGAAGCGTGCGGCCGTCCTGGGTACCCGAGGCGCTCGGGCTGCGGAGCGAGAACGCGGCGCATCGGATCGCCGTCGAGTGGGACGGGCCGGACGGTGTCGAGACCGGTGTGTACATCCCGCGCCGCGACACCGGCTCGCGGCTCAATGTCTGGGCCGGGGGCCGTGTGTTCCCCGGCGAACACGACCGCGCGGATTTCGAGGTGCACGAGACGCCCGACCAGGTGCGTGTCGCGTTGGCGACCAGGGACGGCGGCACGCGAGTGGACGTCACCGTCGAGCTGGACGACGAGTTGCGGGGCAGCGAGCTGTTCGCCGATCTCGGGGAGGCTTCCCGTTTCTTCCGGGACGGGACGAAGGGCTTCTCGCCCATCGGATCGAGCCACCAGTTGGACGGCATGGAACTGCGCACCGACGCCTGGCACGTGGAAGCCGGCCGGGTCCGATCCGCCGCGTCGTCCTTCTTCGACGACCTGGACCGGTTTCCGCCCGGGAGCGCGACCCTGGACTGCGCTCTGGTCATGCGCAACGTCCCCGCCGACTGGCGACCGCTCTCGGCCATGACCACGAACCGGAACGGTCAACTCGCAGGCTGAAGCGCTCAGTCACAACAGCCGGCAAGGGCCGACCCGCTCACCTAAAGGGTGGTGATCAGGCCCCCGTCGACGACGAAGCCCGCCCCGGTCACGGTGGCCGTCCGATCGCCGGCCAACAGCAGGACGAGGTCGGCGAGCCCACGGTCACGATCGCGCCGGAGCCCCGCTCCGGCATGAGCCGGGTCGAGGCGCTGCAGGGCCCCGTGTGTGGTGCGGAGGTAGTGGTCGAGCATGCGGCGAACAGCGCTGTGGAGATCCGCTTCGTTCTCCTCCTCCAGGGAGAGTTCGCTCGCGTACGCACGCAGCAGCAGCACGGGGCTGCCGCACGGAAGCCGACATCGGGCCCCGGTGCAGGGACAACAGGTGGAACAGTCGGGCCGCTTCCCTGGTGAGAGCCCCGTAGGACCAGCCGAACGCCGAGCGCACGTCGGTCGTCGCGTCCGGGTTGGTGAACGCATCGAGCGGCAGTCAGCCGCACAGCGTGATGAT
Source organism: Streptomyces sp. NPDC051576 (assembly GCF_040681835.1). Lineage (NCBI taxonomy): Bacteria > Bacillati > Actinomycetota > Actinomycetes > Kitasatosporales > Streptomycetaceae > Streptomyces > Streptomyces sp. NPDC051576. Next base: position 421,054 of record NZ_JBFAZO010000008.1, on the reverse strand, counting down.
CTCCTCGACCGCTTCCGGCTCGGCGGCCACCCGGTCCGCACCGAGCCGCCGCGCGAGCAATTCCCTGGCCTCGCTGTAGGACAGCAGGTCCAGGGTGAGGGGGTGTGCACCGTCGGACACGACCAGGCCGGCGAACTGGGCTCGGCTGGTGATCAGCACCAGCCAACCGGCCGCGGCGGGCAGCAGCGGGCGTATCTGCTTGGCGTCGCGGGAGCCATCGGCAGTACCGGCAGCCGCCGGCCGACCAACAGGCCACGGTAGAAGGCCACTTGAACATCGATACCACGTCCGGGATCTGCTGAGGACCGACACCGAGCGCCTCCAGGAAAGCCCGCACCGCCTCGGCTGGATCCATCGCGGAACCCCGGAGATCGAATCCGCGCAGACCGACATAGAGCTGACCGTCCGGGAACCGGGGAACCACCGTTCCCGGACGCGGAGCAGGACCGCGGACGCGCCGTCCGGCGGTCGGTCGAGGGTGCCGCAGGGGATGCCCGGCAGGCGCATGGCCAGCGAGTCACGGTCTTCCACAGCGTCAGCTCCGGCTTCATCGGGTGTCTCCCCCGGCCGGGGCCGTCAGGGCGGGGACGAGCGAGGTCTCGTCCCCGTGCAGTCCGGCGCCGTCGAACGGCAGCAGGTCCTGGTTGGCCACGGCGAGTGCGACCCGCACACGTACTGGCCGCCCTCGGCGAAGACCAGGCCGAGGGCGGCCAGCGCGCCGGCAGGTCGGTGGCGTGCTCCCCCGTCACCTCTTCGACCGACTCCCGGGCGACCGTCCTGCGCGGCAGTGCCGCCGGGCCGTGCGGTGTGTCGAGCAGCCGGAACACCGCCACTTCGAACGGGTCGGTAAGGCCGGGGAGCCGCCAGGAGCAGTCCGGCCGGGTGTCGACCAGGACGATGTACCCGCCGAGGTCGCTGTGGGTCAGGCGGCTGCGCGGGTACGCCCGCGTGCAGTGAGAGAGAGCCGCCTACGCCGCCCACTGGCTCTTGGTCCGAGCGTCGGGAATCGAGCCCGTTGGGACCGAGTCACGAGCCGTCGCGCAGTTCGTGGAGGCGCTCGCGGGTGAAGTGGATGTCGTCGAAGGTGACCACGCATCCGTCACCGGTCGGCGATTGCGCCTCGAAGCCGATGGCCGCAGACGTGGACGTGCCGTCGAGGGCGAAGAAGCGGATCATCCGCCAGGTCTTGCCGTCGAGGGATGCGTGGTACGCGAAGGCGTGATCGATTCGGGCGACGCGCAGCCACACGGTCCGGCCGTCGACAGCGAAGGCGTTGGCGTCGTCCGCGACGCCGCGGGCCACCACTGAGACGATCATGGGGTTCCGGTCGGGAGAGTACTCGAAGCAGAGCTTGCCCCAGTGGCGGTCGTCGATCCACAAGAGCAGCACGCCGGCATCGAAGGTGGACTTGAAGTCGACGGTGACGCGGGCGCTGAACTGGAAGTCACCGTCCGGGGGGACGCCGAGCAGGGTCGCGGCGTTGAGCATGGACTCGGCGTTGAGCTGAGAATCCGCTCCCGGGTCGATGAAGATGTCGCTATGAGGGGCCGCTGTGGCTGTCACCGTGTCGGTCGCCTCGTCGACGGTCCACGCCTCGCCGGGCGACGGTGAGAGGGTGAAGGGCAGTCCAGGCACGTTGCGGGTGATGGTCATGTCGCTACTCCTACGGTTCAAGGTGTGCGGACCTGTGCGTCGGGGATGAGGTCGTGGAGCGTGTGGCGCACGATGTCCTCGGTGAACTCCGGTGGCAGGAAGTACTGTTGCAGGCCGATGCCTTCCTGTACGACGTCGATCCCATGCCCGCTGACGCTGTGGATGTGGCGGGAAATGGTGCCCTTGGCGCGTGGCATCCCCTGCCGCATCAGCTCGGCGTAGCGTTCGTCGCGGATCGCCAGAACGTACGGCTCGGCCAGCAGCACCATGTCGCGCCCGCGGTCGCGGGAGTCCGCGACGGTCACCTGGACGAGCCGTACACGATCCTCGAAGGCGAGACCGAGTTCACCTTCCGCGGCGAGACACACCGTATGGGCCGGATCCACGATCAACACATCGGAGATGCCGTCGCGGGCAAGGACGCGCCGCCGCCACACCTCTCGCCGGACCAACTCGCCGAACGCCGCCGCCACGCCCCCGAGTTGGTCCCGACCTACCGAAGCGAGTTCCTGTAGCCCGCAGGGCCGGTGACCGCACCGATCTGCCGTTGGCCGAAGGCAGTCGAGCGGCATGTGCGTCCGTGTCGCCGCGCAGTGCCCCCGGTCCTCAGGGCGAGGCGCGACGGGCCTCGGACTGTGCAGCCCACCATGCCCAGTGGATCGACACCGGATCACCGCGGTCGACCTCGAAGCCGTTGAGGAACACGGGGTCCCCCAGCTTCAGCGCCTCGATCTCCGCCCGTGCGTTGACGCGGGTGTAGACGGCCCGGAAGACCGCGTCGTGGATGGTCGGCCCGACGACGGTCATGCCATGGCCGCGCATGAGCACCATGGACCGGTCCGCCAGGGTGCGTGCCAGGGCCGCACCCGCGACGGGGTTGTCGACCAGCATGGTGTTGTCCTGGCCCATCGCCTCACGGATGTCGAACACCGGAGCCGGATCGCTCCCGAGGAAGTAGGCCGTGTGGAGCACGGCCTTGAGCGGTGCCCCGGTGAGCCCGAACGGGAGCACGGCGTCGGTGTGGCTGTGCACCACCGCCATCACGTCGGGGCGCGCCCGGTAGATCCCGGCGTGGATGTAACGCTCGCTCGGACCCGTGCGGCCACCTGCCCGGTACGGCTCGCCGTTGTCGTCGTACTCGATGACGTCGTCGGCGGTGACGTCGTCCGGGACCACTCCGCCCCGTTGCATGAAGAAGTGCGCGGGGTCGGCCGCGGACCGGACGCTCAGGTGGCCGAAGCCGTCCAGGACGCCGTGGTCGTAGAGGATGTGGTGGGAGGTGACGAGCTCGGCGATCCGTTCCTGGTCGGTGTGTGGGATCGTCCCGTCGGCCCGTCGTGAGGTGTTCGGCGGGCTGTGCTGTTCCATCGGTTCACTCCCTGATGGGTGTTGTGTCGGCTCGGGACGAGGTCACATGAGGTGGTCCGCCAGGAAGGCCACCGCCCGCTCGATCAGCGGGCCTTGGTCCACGCCCTCGAACATGTGCCCCGCCCCGTCGACCAGTTGCAGGGTCACGGGCGCTCCCCCGGCCGCCATGGCCTCGGCGAGCACGACGCTCTGCCGGTAGGGCACGTACGGGTCCAGCGTGCCGTGCATCAGGAGGAGGGGCGCGGGGCCGGGCGATGCCGCGTAGTTGAGCGGGCTGGCGGCTCTGGCCGCGTCGGGGTTCTTCTGCAGCGGGCCGCCGATGAGGAGCGACTCGGGTGATCCGGGGTCGTCGTGGGGATGGATCGACCGGGCGCCCTCGGCCTGGGCGTCCATGGCCAGGAAGTCCGTCGGGGGGTACCAGGCGACGGCCGCGCGGACCTCGGAGGACGGGCCGGTCACGCCCACCTCGCCCTCCAGCGCCCGCTGGCGACCGTCGAGTGCCAGGAAGGCCGACAGGTAGCCGCCCGCGGACTCGCCCCACGCGCCGATCGCGTCGGGCAGCAGGCCCAGGTCCGGTCCATGCCGACGCAGCCAGCGCACGGCGGCCTTGACGTCGTGCACGCAGGCGGGGAACCGTTCCTCGAAGGCGAAGCGGTACTCCACCACCGCCACCGCGATCCGGCGGGCCAGCAGCGCGTCCCACGGGGGGCCCGCGAGGGCACTGCGACGGCGTGACCCCATCAGGAACCCGCCGCCGTGCAGCCACAGCACGACGGGAACGGGCCCGGCCCCCGCCGGCACCATCAGGTCCATGCGCAGCGGGCGGTAACCGATCTCGTTGGCGTAGACGATGTCGTGGTGGACGCGTGTCCCGTCGTCGCCGGCCGTCGGCGGGGGCAGGGTCGAGGGGGTGTCCGGCGGGGGTGCGCTCAGTTGCGGCACTGGCGGTTGTTCACCGGCGATACGCATGTTCACTCCGAGGCTCGGGCGCTGATGGAGGGCACTGTGGCGGGGGCGGCGCCCCGTGCGGTCTCCAGTGCGTGGCGTGCGGCGTTCTGGAGATGGTCGATGTCGTCGGAGACGGAGGCGAAGGTGAATCCGTCGGCGAGGGCCCGGGCTGCTGCGGCTCCGGTGTTCGTGTGCAGTCCGCATCCTCGTCCGGCGGCCCGGGCGGCAGCGCGTACCCGGTCCAGGGCGTCGGCGAACCGGGGTGCGGGCCGGTCGGCGACGGGCGGGAAGTCTCCGAGAGCCAGGGAGAGGTCCGAGGGCCCGACGTAGAGGGCGTCGACTCCGGGGACCCGGGCGATCTTGTCGACGTTGTCGAGGCCCTCCCGGGTCTCGATCATGACGACGCAGGCGACAGCCCGGTCCGTCTCCTGCGGTTCGGGGCCGATGCGCAGGGCGGAGCGGACCGGTCCGTAGCTGCGGGTTCCGGTGGGCGGGTAGCGGCAGGCCCGGACGGCTGCGGCGGCCTCCTCGGGAGTGTTGACCAGAGGGACGATGACGCCCGCGGCTCCCAGGTCCAGGGCGCGGCCGACGTGCTGGGGTGTGTTGGCGGCGACGCGGACCATCCCGACGGTGGTGCCGGTGGTGCCGGCGTCGATCGCGGTCAGGTTGCGCAGGCAGCCGGTGTCGTCAAGGAGTCCGTGCTGCGCGTCCAGGCACAGGTAGTCGTAGCCGAGCCGGGCGAGGCGCTCGGTCATCGGGGGGTTGTCGGTGCCGATCCAGAAGCCGACCAGACCGGCCCGGGTGCGGATCCGTTCGGCGAGGCCGGCCGACGCGGTCATGTCGTCTCCTTCGGTCGCGGGGTCCGGGGCGGCCGTGGCGGAGTCCGCCGCGTCGTCACGGGGTGCCGTCCGCCGGCTCAGGTGTGTGCGGGGCCCGGGTGGGGAAGAAGCGGCACTCCGCGCGGACCGGTTCGTCCCGGTGCGTGACGTCGGTGACCAGCAGGACACCGCAGCCGGGGCAGTAGAACTCCCGGGCCACGAACACGTCGGTGCGGCAGCGCTTGTTGAGCCCGGTCAGGGAGGTCAGCGGCCTGTCCCTGAAGACCAGGCTCTGCTTGTAGTCCTCCTCGTAGTCACCGAGGTCGCGGTGGCATTCCGTGCAGCGGATCCGCGCACCGGTCGCGGTGCGGACGGCTTCCACGGCGTCGGCCACCGGGTGCAGGACCTCCGCGTCCGCCACCACGGCGGGCCCGGTGGCGGTCGTGCCGTCGAGCGGCCTGGCGTCGGCCAGTCGCTCCTCGCGGACGGCGGCGCGCCGCCGCTCGGTCGCCGCCCCGTCGACGGCTCCGTCGGTCAGGACGACGCCGTAGTTCTCATGGGCCGACCACGCCGACACATGGCCCTCGCGGACGTCGCGGGCCACCGCCGCGGGATCGCGATGCAGCGGGTCGCCGTATCCGGAACCGGCGTTGGTGACGCCGGTGACGACGTCGGCGTGCCCGATGGTGGTGAGGTCCTTGGCCGCGAGGGCCTGCACGGTGCCGCCGGTGACCTCCTCCTCGGTGCGCGGCAGGTGTCCGTCCCCGAGCCGGGACCAGATGTCGCTGTCGCGGACGACGACGTTGGAGACCGCCGCGCCGGGCGCGCCGCCTGCCAGTCCCATCCCGCCGGGCATCTCGACTCCGGAGGACAGGGTGAGGACCGTGACGTCGCCGCGCTCCTTGTGGGGCACGCTGCCGAAGGCGACGCACACGCCGCCCCGGTAGCGGCCCGCGCCACCGGAGTCGCAGAGTTCGGTGCGGTACAGCTGGAGGAACGGCCGCCGGTCCTCGCAGGTCTCGGCGTTGGCCAGCCGGGAGCCCATCGAGTGGTAGATGCCGCCGCTGTCGATGCCGTCGGCGAAGGTACGGGCTCCGCCGCCGCCGGCGAAGGTGTCGGTGATGGCGCCGACTGCGTACTCGCCGTCGCGGCCGGTCGCGGCCATCGCCGCGCCGGGGTGGCCGGCCGCCCAGGTGGCCTGGGCCTCGGAGCGGAACCGCTCGGAACTCAGCAGCATCTTGGCGATCGCGCTCGCGGTGACGTCCTGGGTGCACAGGGTGCCCTGGATGGAGGACAGGCTCACTGCGGCGGTACTCGCGGCGTTGTTGATGCTGCCCTCCTCGGCGCGGATCTCCACGATCCGCCGCAGCGCCCCGACCGACCAGGGCAGGTCGTAGCAGAGGGCGAGCAGCAGGCAGCCGACGACGGCGCCCTCCATGGCGGGGCGGGCGCAGTTGACCGGGCCCTGGGCCTCGGGAGAGGTGCCCTCGAAGTCGATGACGAGGTGGTCGTCGCGCTTGGTGACCCGGCAACAGATGCGGTAGACCTCGTCGTTGGTGCCGTCGTGGTCCAGGTAGCCCTGGGCGAACCAGGTGCCGTCGGGGATCTCCCTCAGCCGGCCGCGCACCACCCGCTCGACATAGTCGATGATGCCGTCCTGGCCGGCCAGGAACGCGGGCAGGCCGTAGCGGTCGATGAGTTCCTTCATCCGCTCCTGCGTGGCGCGGAGCGCGGCGATCCGGGCGCGCATGTTGAGCGCGTTGACCTGCGGGGTGCGGCTGTTGCGCAGCCGGGCGCGCTCGATGTCCCGCTTGAGTTCCCAGTTCTCCACGATCCGCAGGGCCGGGAACAGCGGTGCCTCGCCGAACCGGTCGGTGGCGCCCAGTACGAAGCTGGACGGCACCGGGCCGCCGACGTCGTCGTCGTGCATGACGATCCCGGTCCAGGCGACCAGCTGCCCGTCGTAGAACAGCGGGGAGGCCATGATGCCGTCGTTGGCGTGCAGCGCGCCCCACCACGGGTCGTTGGTGTAGAACATGTCGCCCTCGTGGAGGTCGTCCGCTGGCCAGTCGGCCAGCAGCTTGCGCACGAAGTCGTCCAGGGCCGCACCGTGGTGCATGATGTACACCCCTGTGACCAGGCCGCGGCCGTCCGCGGTGACCAGTGCCGCGTTGAAGTCGAAGCCGTCGTACACCACCGGCGACGCCGACAGCCGGGCCGCCATCCGCGCCTGGTCGTCGTTGATCGCCCACAACCGGTGCCGGATGACTTCGAACGTCACCGGGTCCAGTGCCGCCTCCGTACCCGTCGGCGCCCCGGAGGGTATCTGTGCCGTAGTCGTCATCTCGTCTTCCCCGCTCTCTACTTGTCCACCGCGGCGCCGGCCGGGGCCGGTGGGGTCAGTCGAAGGCTGAGCTGGTCGTCGACGCGCGCGGTGAATCCGGGCGGTACGACGACGCTGTCGCCCATCCGCTGGATCACCGCGGGTCCCTCCAGCACGTTGCCGGGCCGCAGGGCGCTGCCGCGGTACACCGTCGTGTCCGTGCGGCCGAGGTCCTCGAAGTGGATCGGCCGCACCCCGCTGACCGCGTCGGCGGTGAGCGACGAGGGTGCGACCTCCGGTGCCGCGGCCGGGCGCGGGACGCGGCGTCGGCCCACGACCCGGTGCAGGTCGATCTCGATCCCGCCGCCGTCGAGCAGCGCCCCGCCGCCGTACAGGCGGCCGTAGCGCTCGGCGAACCGGTCGATCAGTCCCTGGCCGCCGGACGTCCGCAGCAGGTCGTCGTCGACGGGGACGACCAGTGTCTGCGGCTGCATCCGGAAGCGGACCCCGGCGTACCGGGAGATCTCCACGTCCTCGTCGGTGCCCGACTCCGCCGCGAACTGGGTCCGGACCCGCCGCTCCAGCGCCTGGAAGGTGCCCTCCATGGCCTGGATCTCCCGGTCGGCCAGTGGAGAACGCAGGCTGTGGCTGGCGTCCGCGGTGTGGGTGATGTCGCAGGCCAGCATGCCCTCGGCCGAGAACGCCGTGGAACGCGCCGGGACGATCAGCTCCTTGGCGCCGATGTCGCCGCCGAAGAAGGCCGCGTGAGTGGGGCCCGCACCGCCGTACGCGGCCAGGACGCAGTCCCTCGGGTCGTTGCCCTGTTCGATCGTCAGCTTCAGGATGAGGTCGGCCATCTGGGAGTTGATGATGCGGAAGATCCCCGTCGCCACCTCTTCCGGCTCCATGCCGAGCTGGTTGCCGAGCCGGCTCAGCGCCTTCAGCGCCAGGTCCCGGTCCAGCTTCATCCGGCCGCCGAGGAACGCGTCCGGGTCCAGATAGCCCAGGACCAGGTCGGCGTCGGTCACCGTGGCGTCGGTGCCGCCCAGCCCGTAGCAGGCCGGGCCCGGGCGGGAGCCGGCGCTGTGCGGGCCGACGCGCAGCAGACCGCCCTCGTCGATCCAGGCCATCGACCCGCCGCCGGAGCCGATCGACTCCACCAGGACCTTCGGCAGCCGCAGGCTGTAGCGCGCCACGACCGGGTCGGTCGCCAGCGGCACCTCGCCGCCGAGCACCAGCCCCACGTCGAAGGAGGTGCCGCCGACGTCGGTGCAGATGACGTTGGACTCGCCGTACAGCTCGCCCATCGCCCGGCTGCCGATGATGCCGCCGGTCGGGCCCGAGTCCAGCGTCACCACCGGGCGCGCGGCCGCGTCCCCCACCGACGTCAGTCCCCCGCTGGCCTGCATCACCAGCAGCGGTGAGCTGAAGCCGTTCGCCCGCAGCTTGGCCTCCAGCGCCTCCAGATAGACCGTCACCCGTGGCCCGACGTAGGCGTTGACCGCAGTCGTCGCCGTCCGCTCGTACTCGCCCAGCACGGGAGCGACCTCGGAGCTGACGGACACGAAGACGTGCGGCGCGCGCTCCTTGACGATCTCGGCCGCCCGCCGCTCGTGGGCGTCGTTGGCGAACGACCACAGCAGGGAGATCGCGATCGCCTCCGCACCGCCTTCGACCAGTTCGTCGACGGCTGCCGCCACCTCGTCGTCGTCGAGCGGGACCACCACGTCGCCGTCGCAGTCCATCCGCTCGTTCAACCCGATGACCAGCTCCTGGGGAACCAGCGCCGCCGGCTTGCGCAGCCGCGTCGAGTGCACCAGTTCGCGCTCGGCGAGCCCCGCGATCTTGGAGTACACCCGCCCGATCCGCAGCACGTCCTCGTGCCCGCGGGTCGCCAGCAGGCCGACCCGCACGCCCGAGTGCGTCACCAGCGCGTTGGTCGCCTGCGTCGTGCCGTGCACGAACGTCCCGGTCCGGGCCAGCAAGTCCCGCAATGACAGCCCGAGTTCGGCGGCGACGACCTCCACCGCCTCCAGAACACCGTCCTCCAGAGCGCCGTAGCGGGTCAGGGCCTTGGAAACGTGGCGGTGGTCCTGGTCGTCGACGACGACGCAGTCCGTGAATGTCCCGCCGATATCAACTGCTATCCGATACGACACTCTCGCTCCTCGGTGGGCTGTCCCGCTGTCCCGTGTTCCCGGGCTGTTCACCACGGACCGGTCACGGGGTGCTGCCGTGAATTCCTCAGGGCTTTTCATTTCCCGGCATGGAAACGCTCATGGTGCTGACGCAGACAGTCCTGGCCGTAGTCGTTGCCGTTGGGCGTCCGCACGATGGTGTGAATGTGGTTCCGCGCGTGGTGGTCGTTGTCGAACATGATCCCGTGCGAGTGCTCGAACTCGATGAGGATCACCGGGCTGTGCACGCGGTAATAGAAGACACCGTCAGGATTCGGATGTCCCACCCACGCGAAATGGGTTTCGCCGAGATGGTCGACGACCTCGGCCATTCTCACCTCGGCGCTCTCCTTGCGTTCACGCCCCACATACACGCCGATCAGGTCCACGGCCAGGGCGAGTTGGGACGGGGTGAAGGCCGAGAACGGGACGCCCTGGTAGTCGAGTTCGTAGTTGTCGCGGCCCGCGCCGGTGAACAGGTCGGGCGGCATCTCGGTGTGCAGCGTGGCCGCCGCCCGCTGCGCATCCGTCAGTGACGCGTACAGCGCGCTGCCGATGTCCTGCTCGGCCTGCAACGCCCAGATGCCGGCGAACTTCCCGCCGAAGGCCGCGACGGGCTCGGCGCCCAGGAAGGTCGGGGTGGTGACCAACCGACCGTCGACGACCGTGCAGTTGACGTTGACGTGGTGTCCGTCCAGCTGCCAGGCCCACGGGCTGCCCGGCGCCGGGTCGCCGTACAGGCTGAACCAGTACATCAGTTCGTTCAGGTCGGCGATCTCGTCGCGGATCTCGCCGATCGTGCGGTTCAGGCGCATGCAGTTCAGCACCGTCTGGAACCCGCTCTCGCTCAGGCTCTCCCGCACCAGGCCCAGCGCGCGGTCCCGCGCCGTCGTGTCCAGGTCCTCCAGCAGCAGACCGTGCCGCAGCAGGTTGACCGCCGGATTCGCCCATTGCCGCCGTGACGGATCGTCCAGCGGGAATCGCGTCGCCTCCCGCTGCCCGCCGCTCAGCGCTTCCAGGTAGGTCCGTGCCGCGCCGTCCACCGCCGACAGGTCCGCCGTCCCGCGCGTCCGGTCGTAGAGGCCGGTGACCGGTCCGGCCGATGTCGTGACACCCCGGAAGGGCTCACGGCTCGCCGCCTCCAACCGCTCGCGGTCGCGCACGATGTTCGGCTGGGCCACCGTCCGGACCCGGCTGCTCAGCCCGCTCCGGTCCCGCAGGCCCGAAGGCCAGTCCTCGTGCGGCATCAACGTCCGCTCCCCACTGGCTCGTCGGCCGTCCGCCTCGCCAGCCGGGGGTAGACGCGCAGCGCGTTTCCCGCGTAGATCGCGGCCCGGTCGTCCTCGTCCAGTCCCGGGGCGGCATCGACGTACCGCCTGGTGTCGTCGTAGGCGTGTCCGCTGACGGGGTCGGTTCCGCGGACGGCGCCGACCATCTCCGACCCGAACAGGATGTTCTCGACCGGTACGACCTCGGTCAGCAGGCGTACGCCCTGGTATCCGTACAGACACGTGTCGAACCAGAGGTTGTTCAGGACGCCTTCCTCCAGCGGCGGGAGGCCCAGGTCCTGCGCCAGGCCCCGGTAGCGGCCCCAGTGGTAGGGCACCGCCCCTCCTCCGTGGGGAAGGATCAGCCTCAGCGTCGGGAAGTCCTGGAACAGCCGTGAGGAGAGCAGGGTCATGAACACCGTCGTGTCCGCGGCCAGGTAATAGCCCCCGGTGGTGTGGAAGTTGGGGTTGCACGAGCCGCTGACGTGGATCATCGCCGGCACGTCCAGCTCGACCATCGCCTCGTACAGCGGGTACCACGACCGGTCCGTGATCGGAGCCCCGGTCCAATGTCCCCCGGACGGGTCGGGGTTGAGGTTGCACCCGACGAACCCCAACTCCTCGACGCAGCGCCGGAGTTCGGAGACGCACTCCCCCGGAGCCGCCTGCGGCGACTGCGGCAGCTGGCACACCGGCACGAACCGGTCCGGGTAGAGCCTCGACACCTGGTGGATCAGGTCGTTGCACGCACGCGTCCATGCGGCACTGACCTGCGGGTCACCGAGGTGGTGCGCCATCGCCGAGGCCTGCGGCGAGAACAACGTCATGTCGATCCCGCGCTCGCGCTGCAACCGCGACTGCTCCGGCTCGATCGCCTCCCTCACCTGCTCGTCCGACAGGCCCCGCGGGCCCGTCGCCGACAGAGCCGCGATGTCGGCGCCCGGCGCCAGCAGCGCCTCGTGGAACTCCGCCAGCCCCGGCGGAGCCGTCGTGAAGTGCCCGTGACAGTCGATGATCACCGCGCGTCCCTCTCCAGTCCGGCCGTCATCGGCCGCAGCCCGCCCAGTCCGACGCCCTGCTCGCCTGCGGCGAACCTCGGCCGGACGGCCTCCTCGTTCTCCGTCCGCGCCTTCGCGTTCGCCAAAACCCCTACGGTGTCGGCCCGTTCGACCACGCCGACCCCGCCGTCGTCGGCGACCACGACATCCCCGGGGTTCACCACGGCCCCGCCACAACTGATCGGGACGTTCAACCAGCCCGGCGACGCCTTGCCCGTCCCGCGCACGGCGGCCGCCCGCGCCCACACCGGGAACTCCATCTCCCGCAGGGACCGCACATCACGCACACCGGCGGCCAGGCCCACGCCCGCCAGGCCCAGCGCCCTGGCCGACGTCGCCGGCAAGTCGCCGAACATCCCGTACTCAGAGGGCGCGCTCAGCCCTGGGGTCACCGGGCGGATGCCGTGCATCGCCCCGGTCCGCGCGTTGGCCTCGTGGACGGTGGCCGCCCCGAACGCGCCGAGGGCCTTGGCGACCGTGCCGCCGGTACGGTCGATGCTGGTGGTGATCCGCGGCCGCAAGGGCATGTCGCTTCATCCTTCTCAAGTCGTCGTCAGATGCTTCTCAATGGCTTTCAGGCGTTTCCAGTGCCCCTCAAGAACGGAACTCAGAGCGCGAACAGGTCGTCGACATCACCGACAGGACGGCTGATCAGCCGTTGCCTCAGCGCGGCCCGGCAGGCCAGCTCCACGGCGGTGCGGACCGCGTCCCTGCCGTGGCGGACCGGCGAGGGCACCTGTCCCCCCGACCCGTCGGCGGGAGGCAGTTCGGCCTGGTCGATCCCCGCGGCCAGGCACTCGTAGACGGCGGCCACCGCCTCCGGTGCCCGCTCCAGCACCGACCCGGTCACGACGACCATGTGGTTGACCGGGACGGTCTCGTGGCGTGTGTACCAGCGCAGTGCCGCCGCGACCGGGTCGGCGACCACCGGCTCCAGGTCCGGGTTCTCCTGACCGTTCAGGACCGCGGCCCTCAGCCCGCCCGCCAGCAGCTCCCGCTTCAGGTCCCCGGTGGTGCGCACCACGTTGCCCGGCTCGGCGTACTCCGCGACGTGCGGGTCCTCGGTCGTCACCCAGGTGACGTCGCCCGCGCCGACGCCGTACTCCTCGTCCAGCACCGACCGGGCCCACATCCCCATCGTGGTGCTGTACGCCCGCACCCCGACGCGCTTGCCGACCAGGTCCTGCGGCTTCCACGCCGGACCGCCCGGTGCACGTCGGATGTTCCCGTGATGGAAACCCCCCACCATCACCACGGGCAGCAGCAACAACGGCTTCCCTGCCTCCCGCGCCTGAAGGTAGGTCGCCAGCGCCATCTCGCACACGTCGTACCGCTGCCGGCGCACCATGTCGTGGAACGCCGAGTGGACCGGGGAGATCGCCGGGAACGACACCCCCACCGACGCCAGTTCCGTCCTGGACCTGATGAGTTCGGTGTGCGGGTGGTTCCCCAACACGATCGAGATGGAAGGGGTCATAGGTCTGGCGTGTCACTTCCTGTGCTGGCCGGCTGCCGGCACAGGGCCGGGTCCGGGACCGGTCGGGCTATTCGACGAAGAGGTCCTCGACGGCGGGACGGGAACGCAGGATGTTCTGATCGACGGCGGCGTCAAGCAGGGCATCGATGCTGGGCAGGTTCGCCTCGATCCCGTACGGCAGCGGATCGTCGCCGACGATCGAACGCATCCGCTGGAAGTGCTCGAACTCCTTGCCCGCGCCCTTCGCTTCGGCTTCCGCTTCGGCTTCGGCTTCGCGCAGGCTCGCCAGGAACGGCTGCTTCGCCGCCTCCAGCGCTTCCCGCAACGTCCCGCAGAAATCCGGGTGTTGACGCACCACCGAGTTCTTCACCACGACGACCCCGTGCAGGGGATACACACCGGTGGTGCGGTAGTAGGCACGCGCCAGTTCGTCGGTGTTCTCGAACAACGGGTAAGCGACGCGCCCCACCGGGCCATCGGCACTCTCGTCCCAGCCCTCCCGCGGAGGTCCCGACCGGCCGATCCCCGCCGGACCCGTGAACGCCGCGTCGATCTCCCCGGCATCGAACAGATCCGCCAACGAGACGCCCGCGGGCGCCTGCCGCACGTTCCCCGGCAGCTCGAACGACTCCACATGTTCCTCGTCGTCCACGATCCACGTGATCAAGTTCGCGTCCATCCCGTACTCGGTCCGCAGCAACGACCGCGCCCACACCCCCGTCGAGACCGTGTACGCCCGCACCCCGACCCGCCGACCGCACAGGTCCGACGGCTTCTCGATCCCGCTTCCCGCACCGCACACGATGTTCGTGAAATGGAACTCGCGCCCCAGGAACACCGGCAGCGCGGTGATCTCCACCCCCGCCTCCCTGGCCACCATGTATGTCGTGGGCGCCAGTTCGCACACGTCGAACTCCAGCCGCCGCACCATCCTCCGGAACGCGGCGATGATCGGTGACACGTCGACGAATTCCAGGGCATATCCCGGCACCCCGACCTCGCAGGAGACAAGGCGCTTGGTGTGCTCATGGGAACCCACCGCCGCGGAAAGACACGGCGGTTTCTCAGTGGCGGACATCCAGACCCTTCCGAGTTCACGCAGACAAATAAACCGTCGGCTGCGGCGTTCCCCTTTCATCGAAGGTAACAGTCGGAATTCACCGTGAGTAGCCTCGCCGTCCGAATCCGAGTGATGCCCGATCTGCATCACCCCAGCCGCAGAAACTCGACGGGCCGGGACCTCGGAGGGTGAGGGCGTGGCACCGGCCCACGAGGTCTCCACCGTGGGCCGACGTCGTGGACCTGGCCGAAGAAGCACGCCCCGCGCGACTCCCCGGGGATCGGTCACGTGGGCCGGTCCGGTCGAAGAGGCGCCGGGGCGCCCATCCGCCTCCGACCAGGCCGGACGCAGCATTCGCGAACCACTCCGGAACCCTCGCCGGCCGACCGCCCGCAGCCTCGGACGGCCGGCCTCTGATGCAAATCCCACAACACTCGGATTCGACTGACGAGGGCTACTCAGGCCACATACCCGCTGTTACCTTCTACGCAGACGAGCGACATTGATTGGCCCTTTTCTCAGCAATGACTGAAGCCCGCACTTCGCACCGTGCACTGGATTATCCGGGCACTGGATGAGCGGTCCATCGGCTCGAATGTCACGGAATTCACCCAACACAGTGGGAGGTGTACAGATGTCGATAAATTTGCCCGCCTCAATGACGAGAGGGCAACGAGCCGGCGTTCCGGCTCTGGTGAAAGTGTCGGCGAAGATCGCGCTGGCGGTCGTTCTCGGTGCCGGCTTGATTTCCTGTGGCGGCGCCGCGAAGCAGTCGTCGAAAGGCGACGGCTCGACGCTCACGGTCTACGAAGGCAGCGCTCCCCCGACGCTCAACCCCATGCTGCAGTCGAGCAAGCAGGTGACGAACAACCTCGCCTACGACAGCCTGTTCGTCCAGACCGGATACACGACCTTCCAACCCGAACTCGCCAAGGCCTTCGAGTACGTCGGCACGGGCAATCGAGAGGTCCGGATCTCACTCCGCGAGGGCGTCCGGTTCTCGGACGGCAGCACCCTGACCGCGCAGGGCCTGGAAGCCTATATGAAGGCGGTGATCCAGGCCAACGCCATCTCCACGGACACCTTCCCCGTGTCCGGGTGGTCCACCCCGGACCCGACCACGCTCGACATCACATTCTCGCG
Source organism: Streptomyces sp. NPDC051576 (assembly GCF_040681835.1). Taxonomy (NCBI): domain Bacteria; kingdom Bacillati; phylum Actinomycetota; class Actinomycetes; order Kitasatosporales; family Streptomycetaceae; genus Streptomyces; species Streptomyces sp. NPDC051576. The sequence goes on along the minus strand of NZ_JBFAZO010000008.1, from coordinate 405,761 downwards.
GGCCTATCCCGACGCACAGCTGCAGTTCGACCAGAGCGGCGCTTTCGGCACCCCGGTGAGCGCGAAGAAGCTGACGTCCAAGGATCTGGGGGTCGCCACGTTCGGGGCGGGCCCCTACACGCTCGACGCCGGCTCGACCGTGGCGGGCACGACCTACACCTTCGTACGCAACCCCGACTACTTCAACCCGGCGCTCCAGCACTGGAAGCGGGTCGTGGTCAAGGTGATCGGGAACAACGCCTCAAGGCTGGAGTCGGTCCAGGCCGGCAGCCATTCAATGGAGCAGGGCACGCCCTCGGAGGACAAGACCGCCCGAGCGGCAGGGCTCAACACGGTCAGCAATCCCGCGACGAGCATCTACGGCGTCATCGTCCTGGACCGTCAGGGCAAGCTCGTACCGGCGTTGGGCAACCTGAAGGTGCGTCAGGCGCTGAACTACGCGATCAACCGGCCCGCGGACGCGAAGGCCGTCGCCGGGACGCCCACCGAGCAAGTGGCCGCCGCGGGGTACTCGGGGCACTACGACACGCACGTCTACTCGTACGACGTGGCGAAGGCCAAGGAGTTGCTGACCGAGGCCGGATACCCGCACGGTTTCACGCTGCCGATCATGTACGAATCGACCGACCCCCTGTCGTCGACCATCGCCCAGGTGCTCGCTCCGCAGCTGAAGGCCATCGGTGTGAGCGTGAAGTTCACGACGGCCCCGAGCATCCAGGCGTACGGCAGCGAGATGGGCAGCGGGAAGTATCCCGCGGTCATCCAGCAGATGCAGGGCATGGCGTTCACGGTCACCACGGCCCGCATCTTCACGCCGGGCGGTCTGTTCAACCCCATCGAGACAGCCCCGCCGTCGGCGAGCTATCAGAGCCAGTACCTTGCCGCGAGCGCGGCGAGCGGCGCGGCGGCGGCCACCGCGTGGGCGAAGCTCGGCCGCTACATCACCGAGAACGCCTGGCTGGTGGACGTCGTCGGCCTGCCGAGCACCTACTACGCGAGCAAGGACCTGAAGGTGCCCGCCGCCTGGGGCGTGTTCCCCGATCCGGTGTACATGACTCCGGCGAGCTGAGACAGGGGAGACAATGTTCTTGGTTCTCGCACGACGCGCCGCGATGGGGATCGTCGTCCTGCTGGTGGTGTCGGTTCTGACCTTCACCCTGGTGGCACTGACTCCGGGCAATGCGGCGCAGTCGATCCTCGGTTCGACCGCCACCCCCACGGCTGTCGCCCAGCTCACGAAGAAGCTGCACCTCGACGAACCGCTCCCCGTCCAGTACTGGTCGTGGCTCAAGGGCGCGCTGCACGGTGACTTCGGGACCTCGCTGACCACCGGTGAGCCGGTCACGCACATGATGGCGAGCCGCTGGCAGCCGACGTTGTCCCTGGTGTTCCTGTCGACCCTGGTGAGTGTGGTGATCGGCATCTTCCTCGGTGTCGTCTCGGCATTGCGCGGTGGCTGGGTCGCCAGGGTTGTCGACATCGGCGGGCTCGTCGCGTTCGCGGTTCCGGGATTCCTGATCGGGATCATCCTGATCTACGCGTTCGCGCTCAAGCTCGGGCTGCTTCCTCTCAACGGTTACGCCCCGCTCGACGAGGGGGTGAGCCCATGGCTCAGGACGCTGGTCCTGCCGGTCGTCGCGCTGTCGTTCGGCATGGTCGGCTTCATCGCGAAACAGGTCCGGCAGTCCATGACGGATGTGATGCACAGCGAGTTCATCTTCACCTATGTCACGAACGGGTTCTCGCGCCGGTCCGTCATCTACAAGCACGCGTTGCGCAACGCCATCGTGCCGGCGATGTCGTACATCGGCGTCCAGCTCGTCTCGGTCGTCGGAGCGACGGTGCTGATCGAAACCGTCTTCGCTTTTCCCGGCGTCGGCAGCCTCGCCGTATCCGCGGCGACTCAGCACGATCTGCCGGTGGCACTGGCGGCGGTGCTGTTCTTCACCGCGTACGTGATTCTCGTGAACATCCTCATGGACATTCTGTACGTGGTGCTCAATCCGAAAATCAGGATGGCGTCGTCATGACGAACGCGGTGAGCGAAACGCTGCCGACCGGGCGCCACAGGCCCGCTCGCAAGGCTCGTACGGTGACTTGCTGCGCGTACGCGTGGATCGCCGTCGTGGCATTGACCGCCGTTCTCGCTCCGGTCATCGCGCCGCGGGGAAGCGACGTGCAGAACCTCTCGGCACCGTTCCGGGGGCCTGGCGGAAGTCATCTCCTCGGTACCGACGAACTCGGCCGCGAGCTGCTGGTGCGGCTGCTGTACGGCGCCCGTCCGACGCTCGTGGCCACGGCGATCGTGGTGGTACTCACCGTCGTCCTGGGCGGCTCGGCGGGCCTGGCGGCGGGATATCTCCGGGGGCGGTTCGACGACGCGGTGTCCGCGGTCTTCGACGTCCTGCAGTCCGTGCCGCCGGTGCTGATCAGTCTCGTCGTGTTCGCCGTCTTCCCCTACGACCTCTACGTCGTGATGGCCGCCACAGCGGTCTTCCTGAGCCCGATCATCTACCGCGTCGTCCGCGGGGCAACCTTGACCTTGGGCGGCGAACTGTACGTCACATCGGCGCGCGCGACCGGCTTGTCGCACCGGGCGGTGGTGCGGCGGCATCTCGCGCCACGCCTCGCCGACCTGATCAGGGTGCAGGCTTCGATGATCGCGGCGGTGGCGCTGACGACCGAGGTCGGCCTCGGGTTCCTCAGCCTGGACGTCGCGCCGCCCGCGCCCAGTTGGGGCGGAATGCTGAGCGACGCGACGCAGTATCTGACCTCCGATCCGTGGATGATGCTTCCTCCCCTCCTGGCGATCGCGGTGACCATCGTCGCGTTGGGCGTGCTCGGCGAGGTCGTCCAGAGCCCAGCCGGTGCACGGCGCCGCTCGCGCCGGCTGCGGCGTGCGGTGCGCGGCGTGGTGCTGGTGCCTCGTCAGCGGGTGGGAGGTCGAGCTGACGGTCTCCCGGCGGGAGATGTCGTCGGGACGGACGAGGACGATGTGTTGCTCCGCGTGCGGGACCTGACGGTCTCGACGGTCGGTGCCCAGCCCGTGAAACTGGTCGACCACGTGAGCTTCGACGTCCGTCGTGGCGAGGTCCTGGGACTCGTCGGGGAGTCCGGAGCCGGGAAATCCGTCATGGTGCGCGCACTGGTACGCGTCTTCCGCAACACCGTGGTCGAAGGCACCGTGCTCCTCGGCGGCGTCGATCTGGTAACCGCAGGCGAAGACGTTCTGGCCGGGATCCGCGGCAAGCGCATCGCGTACGTCGGACAGGATCCGATGTCGGCGCTCGACCCGATGTTCCGGGTCGGCAACCAACTGGTCGAGGCCGTCCGCCGCCACCGCGGTCTGGGCAAGCGGCAGGCGCGTGACGAGGCGTTGCGGCTGCTTGAGGCGGTTCGTATCCAGTCCCCGGAAGAAGCGTTCCGGAAGTATCCGTTCGAGATCTCCGGCGGCCAGGCCCAAAGGGTCGCGATCGCCTTGGCGTTGGCGGGGGAACCGGACCTGCTGATCGCCGACGAGCCGACGACCGCGTTGGACGTGACGATCCAGAAGGAAGTCCTGGGGCTGTTGAAGGAACTTCGGCGACAGCGCGAACTGGCGATCGTTCTGGTGACCCACGACTGGGGTGTGGTCGCGGACATGTGCGATCGGGTCCTGACCGTGTACGCCGGCGAGATCGTCGAGATCGGCGAGACCCGCGACGTCCTCAAGCATCCGGCGCATCCCTACACGGCGGCCCTGCGTCGCGCTGACCCGCATCTGCAGCCGAAGGGGTCGAGGCTCCTGGTCATCACAGGAAGGATGCCGTCGGCTCACGAACGGCCACCCGGCTGCCGGTTCGCGGAGCGTTGCCCGATGGCCGCGGACGAGTGCGGAGCGCACCCGCCCCTGTCGTATCTGGACGTGGACGAGACCGGGCACGCGAGCCGGTGCGTGCACGGCACGGAACTGCGGCAGGGGGTGACGCATGTCTGAAGTCCCAGTCCCGGACGAGCAGTTGCTGTCGGTCCGCGATCTGGTGGTCGACTACGGCATGAGGCACCGCAGGCCGCCGTTCCGCGCGGTCGACGGAGTGACGTTCGAGATCGGGCGCGGTGAGACGCTCGGTCTGGTCGGTGAGTCCGGGTCGGGCAAGACGACGATCGCGCGGACGATCCAGGGACTGGTACGACCGACGAGCGGCACCATCCGGGTCAACGGCTCTCCCGTCACGACCCGCCACCTGGCCGACCGCAGGGAACTGGCGTCCGTCGTCCAGACCGTCTTCCAGGATCCCTTCGGATCCCTGAACCCGTCCCGGCGCATCGGCTCGATCGTCGAGGAGGGGTTGCTGGTTCACGAGCGGGGACTTACCCGGGTCGAGCGGCGGCGTCGCGTCGCCGAGGCGCTGGAGCGGGTGGGGCTGCCGCCGGAAGCGGCGCACCGCCGTCCCGCGGAACTCTCTGGCGGACAGCGGCAACGAGTCGCCATCGCGCGAGCGGTGATCACGCGACCCGCGATGGTGATCTGCGACGAGGCCGTCAGCGCGCTGGATCTCTCCATCCAGGCACAGGTGCTCAACCTCCTCGCGGATCTGCAGGCGGAGTTGGGGATCAGCTATCTCTTCATCACCCACGATCTAGCGGTCGTGCGGTACATCGCGCGACGTGTCGCCGTACTCGAACAGGGCCGGATCGTCGATCTGTTCACGAGCCAGGACGACGACCGCATGGCCTGGAGCCCCTACACGCAGCGGCTCTTCGACGCCGTTCTGATTCCGGACCCCGACGTGCGACGGGCCCGCTGAAACGCGGCCGCCTCGGCGCCGCACACACGATCAAGACGGGAGATTCACAAAGACATGGAGCACAACGCCACTTTGATCCGGCTGGCCCACGGAGTGCCCGGCGCCCTGTACCGACCACGTCCCGAGGTCAGGGCCGGGGTCGCCGTCCTCGTCATGCACTCCGATTCGGACTACCTGTCGTTCTCGGCCGGCGACGAACTGAGTGCACGGGGGTACCACGTCCTGTGCGCGAACGTCGCCGACAAGAATGCCGGCCTGGACCGCAAACTCGTCGATGTCAGCCATGCGATCCGCTTCCTGAGGAGCTTTCCAGGTATCGAGAAGATCATTCTGCTGGGCCACAGCGGCGGCGGAACGCTGCTGAGCGCGTATCAGAACCTCGCCGAGAACGGCGCCAAGGCCTTCGCGGGCCCGGAGAAGCTCGTGAAGTGCACGACCACGCTCGACGGCCTGCCGCCCGCCGATGGCCTCATGCTCCTGGACTCCAACTGGGGCAACGGGGCGATGCGGTTGTTGAGCCTGGATCCCGCGATCGTCTCGGAGGACGGAGGTGTACGGATCGACGCGAGCCTCGACCTGTTCAATCCCGCGAACGGCTTCTCCCCTGACGGTTCGACATATCCGGACGAGTTCATCCGCGCGTTCCAGCGCGAGCAGGGCGCACGGAACAACCGTCTGATCGACGAGGCGTTGCGGCGGTTGCGGCTGATCGAGAGCGGCGCCGGTCGTTATGCCGACGACGAGCCTTTCATCGTCCCGGGCGCGGCACACGGCTTCCGCAACAACAAGCTGTATCCGCAGGACACGCGGTTGATGTCGCGGTCCAGGGAGGCGCGCGATCTGCTCCGGGCGGACGGATCGCTGTCCCGGGAAGTGATCAGGTGCGTTCGGCCGCCCCAGAACGACCGGTCGTACACCGCCTCGTACCACTCCGGCGCACTGGCCACGACTGTGCGAACCTTCCTGGACTCGTACGCCGTGCGGACCACCGACGCCTACGGATACGACGAGTCGAGTCTCTACGGAGTCGACTGGTCGTCGAGCTACAACACGGCCGTCGGCAATGTCCGTGGCATCGCCGCACCGCTGCTCGTCATGGGAATGACCGCCGGCTGGGAATTCGCCGCGGCCGAGACCATCTTCGAGAGCACGACCAGCGAGGACAGGACACTGGCGTTCGTCGAGGGGGCCAACCATCAGTTCAAGCCGATGACGGCGCTGGAAGACCATCCCGGACAATTCGGCGACACCATGAGGACCACCTACGACTTCGTCGACCGGTGGATTCAAGGAAGGCCTGGGATTTCCGACTGATTCCGGACCGACAGGGAGTGGGACAGATGTTGACCGTCAAGGGCAAAACCATGATCATCTCGGGTGGCGTGGGCGCGAAAGGACTGGCCGTCGTACGGATGGCGCTCGAAGGCGGAATGCAGGTGGCGATCCTGAGCGGATTTCACCAGAAGGCCCTCGGTGCCATCGCCGAACTCGATCCGAAGTACGGGGACCAGGTCGTCGGCTTCGCACAGGATCCGCAGTTCAGGCTCGCCGACAATCTCGCCGACGCACCGGAGCTCTACACCGAAGAGAGCACACAGGAAGACGTGTTGAACTGGATCAGTGATCGATTCGGTGGCATAGACGTCGTCGTGAACGGCACGGGCTCGCACGAACGTCACAACCTCGAAGACACCGACAGGAAGATCTGGCGCCATTCCATGGACGTCATGGAGGACGCCTTCTTCAACACGAAAGCGGCACTGCCGCACCTCAAGAAGAGTGACTCGCCGCGCGTCATCAACCTGACCACGTGCGACGGCAGATGCGGGGGGTGGGACCTCAACCCGTCGTTCGCCGCCGCCCGAGGAGGACTGATCTCGCTGACCTACGAGATGGCCAGGGAACTGGGGCCTTTCGGCATCACGGTCAACGCGGTGGCCACCGGGCACATCGAGGAGGACGTGCCCGACCTGGACACCCTCCCTCCGCTGGTGCGTGCCGACCTGCTGGCGAGGACCCCGCTGGGACGCGTGTGCGCTCCCCCTGACGTCGCCGGCGCGATCATGTACCTGGCCAGCGACGAGGCCTCGTTCGTCACCGGGACGGTCATCGACGTGAACGGCGGGGTCGTCACCGGTTGACCCGAGAGAGGACCAGCGACAATGACCGACTGCGGCCGGGACCGCGCCGACACGGACGCGGCCGTCGAACAGCTCGTAGGCGTCGGCTCCGTCAGGGAGCTGCTCGACGGGGGCCGACGCGTCGTCACCACCGTCGGCGAGCACGAGATCCTGACGCTGGCCGTCCGTGGCCAGATCTACGCCGTCGCCAACATCTGCACCCACGGGACGATTTGGCTCGACATCGGCGACGTGCACCCGGACACCCTGGAGATCCAGTGCCCGTTCCATGCCGGGCGCTTCTCCCTGGCCACCGGAGAAGCGACCAAGCCGCCGTGCCGAATCCCGCTCCAGACCTACGACGTGGTCGTCCGCGGGGACGAGGTCCTCGTACGGGTACCGGCGGACACGGATCGGCCCACCCGCCTCTGATGCAGATCGCACATCACTCGGATTCCGATAGACGGGCTACTCAGTCGGGATTTCGACTGTTACCTTCGACAAAGAGGGACAACATTAGCCACTCCCTCACTTCGAAAAGCAGAAATTCTTCCGGATGCAAAGGACGGAAATGAGCGAAGAATCAGACGCGAAGAAGGTTGTGCTCGCGCACAGCATTCACCACACCAACGTCCCGGTGACCGACCTCAGGCGAACCGCGGAATGGTACGGGAATGTGTTCGGCCTGACGCCGATCAACGTCAGCAAGTGGGTACCGGACGCCACCACGCTGCTGATGAGCAACGGCAACTTCCACCTCCATTTCGAGCTCTACCCCTCGGTCGAGATCCCGGTCTCGACGGTGGACCACCGGCGCGGCGAGCACCTCTTCCACACCTGCGTCGAGGTCGAGGACTGGGACACCTTCGTCGCCAACCTGGACCGGCTCGGCATTCCGTACGAGGACTACAAGGAGCGCCCGCAGGACAAGTCCAGGTCGGCGATGATCATCGATCCAGACGGGCACGGCCTGGAGATCGCCTGGCACGGAAACCGGGACTGGTGACCGGACATGCCCTATGCGACGACGGACGAACTCGACGTCTACTACGAGTCCCACGGCGAGGGCCGCCCGCTCGTGCTCCTGCACGGCGGAGGCGGCAACCACCTGGCCTGGTGGCAGCAGGTTCCCCACTTCCAGGACCGCTACCGGGTCATCACGATCGACTTCCCGGGCTACGGCCTCTCCCGGTCCAAGACCGGCGAGTACGACAACGCCCAGTACGCCGACGCCATCCTCGCGGTGCTGGACCACGCCGGCGTCGACCGGGCGCTGCTGCTCAGCCAGTCGGCGGGCAGCTACGGCTCGCTGAAGCTGGCCGTCACCCACCCGGAGCGGGTCGCGGGCGCGGTGATGGCGAGCAACCTCAGCCCCGTCGGCGACGAGATCTCCGCCCTCGACGACATCGGCCGCGCCGCGGTGCGGGACCTTCCGGTGAAGGACTTCCTGCTCCTCAAGGAATTCCAGGAGAAGGAGCCCGAGAAGGTCTTCCTCTTCTTCCAGATGGGAAGCATCAACACGACCGGCCCCGGCCGCGCGACACCGAGCCGGAACTCCGTCAAGAACTCGATCCGGGTGCAGCAGATCCGCGACGCGATCAATGCCGGCGTGCACATCACCTTCATCCAGGGAACCGCCGACCTGATGATGTATCCGCCCGCCTACGACCGCCTCAGGGAACTGTTGCCCGAAGCGAACGTCGAAATGGTCGAGGGCGCACCGCACTCGGACTACTGGGAGAACCCGAAACGCTTCAATTCCGTGGTCGACAACATTCTGGAGCGGTTCTACCCCCAGGGATGAGAAGGAAAGCCGGCTGACGGCCAGTCGTCGGGGACGAAAGTATTCACGGCACCGGCGGGAGGCGGACAATGCCGAATGGTGTCACTTTCCGTCACACATTCGCCGCGCTGTCGGTGCCGAACTTCCGACGCTATCTCGGCGGTCAGTCGGTGTCGCTGGCGGGCGGCTGGATGCAGGGGACCGCGCAGGCGTGGCTGGTCCTGACGCTCACACACTCGGCCACTCTGGTGGGCGTGACGGCCGCCGTGCAGACGCTGCCGGTCCTGCTGCTCGCACCCTACGGCGGGGTGGTGGCCGACCGCGTCGACAAGCGCCGGCTGATAATGCGGCTGCAATATCTGCTGGCCTTTCAGTCCCTGGTCCTGGGGCTGATGGCGGTGCTGGGCACGATCCGCCTCTGGGAGCTGCTGATCTCCGGTCTGGTGCTGGGAGTGAGCAGCGCGTTCGAGAACCCGGCCCGTCAGTCGATGCTCCTGGAACTGGTGGGCGCCGAGCACGTGGGCAACGCCGTCTCCCTCTACGCGACTTCGGTCAACCTCGCGCGGGTGGTGGGGCCGGCGGTCGCCGGGGTGCTGATCGCGGCGTCCGGTGTCAGCGGCTGCTTCCTGGTCAACGCCGTCAGTTTCGTGCCGGTCATCCTGTCGCTGGCCCGGATGGACGTGACCGATCTGCGGGGCGGGTCGTCACACCGTGGGGCGCGGAGCGGCGGATTACGCGAAGGCCTGGCCTACGCCGCCCGGACTCCTGGGCTGGCGGTGCCGCTGGCGATGATGGGCCTGGTCGGCTGTCTGGCGTTCGAATGGCCGGTCTCACTGCCGTACATGGCGGACCGCGGGCTGCGGGTGGGCTCGGCGGGGTTCGGGTTCATGACCGCGGCGATGTCGCTCGGCTCGGTGACCGGCGGCCTGGTGGCGGCGGGCCGCCGGTGGACGGGGCCCAGGTATCTGGTCCTGTCCTCGGCCGGCATGGGCATCGCGCTGGTGCCCGCGGCGCTCGCCCCCGACCTGGCCGTGGAGTTGGTCGTGCTGACCCTGGTGGGTGCCGGCACCGTGATGTTCATGTCGGGCGGGAACGCCACACTGCAGTTGACGGCCGGTCCGGAGATGCGCGGTCGGGTCATGGCGTTGTGGACGGTGTGCTTCCAGGGGTCCACCCCGATCGGCGGCCCGCTCGTGGGCGCCGTGATGAGCGCGGCCGGGGCCCGCGCCGGACTCGGCCTCGCCGCGGCGGCGTGCCTGGTGGCAGCCGTCGGCGGAGCCCTGGCGCTCCGTACGTTCCGTCCGCCGGATGCCGCCTTCGACCGACCGGGAGGACATCGGGTGAGCGACCGCGCCCCGCTCCCCAGCACTGATCCGCCGTAGGACCGACCACCGGTGAAGCCAAGCCGAAGGGGCCTGCCAATAGTGCATTCAGAAGATGCGCCACCGGTAGGTCCCTCGTGTTGACCTGGAAATCGGGGAGATGGTCACATGACGAAAGATGTCCTCATGGGCGAGGAGGGAGTGGGATGGACCAGCTGACCATCATGCGCAGCTTCGTCGGCGTGACGAAGGCCCTCAGTTTCCGCCAGGCAGGCCGTGAGTTGGGAATCTCGGGTTCGCTTGTATCGCGTCATGTGGCCGAGCTGGAAAGGAAGTTGGGAGTACGGCTGGTCAACCGTACGACCAGGGCGATCAGTCTGACTCCCGCCGGCGTACGGTATGCGCAGTTCGCGAAGCGCATCATCGAAGAGATCGATCACGAACAGGCCGCACTGGGCGACATGCACGACAAGCTCGAAGGTCCCCTCGCGATAATGGGGCCCAAATGGGTGGGCAGCAAAGACGTGGTCGACGCCGTCATCGAGTTCTCCGCCCGATACCCGGAGATTCATATCCGGTTCGAGGTCAACGGACTGTCCGAGCGCGCCTACGACTTTCTTGAGCACGGCTTCGACGTGGCGTTCCACACCGGCGATGTGACGTTTCCGACCCGCCATGTGCGTAACCAAAATGTCGTCCTGCGGAAGATCGCCGACCTCGACTTCAGGCTGTGCGCGTCACCGGGCTACCTGCGGCGCAAGGGACAGCCCGCCGAGGTGACCGACCTGACCGACCACGACTGCCTCGTGAACACCAACTACCAGATCTGGCATCTGAGGCACGACGGGCACGACGTCCACCTGAAAATCAGTGACCCGGTCTACTCGGCCAACAGCTACCTCAGCCTCCGCAAGGCGGCCCTGGCCGACCGCGGGATCGCGCTGCTGCCGGTCGGCCAGATCAAGGACGATCTCGCCGACGGCTCCCTGGTGCGCGTGCTGCCGGGAACCGAGGTACCGGAACGGCTGTTGTACGCCCTGCGGCTGCCGGACGATCAGAGCCCGGCCCGGGTCCGGCTGTTCGTGGATTTCCTCGCCGAGCGCTTCCGCCGCAAGGACACCCCGCCGGCTCTGCCCGCGTCAAAGATCATGCAGGACATCTCCTGAGCGGACCAGGCGGACACGGTCCACGCGCTACGACGGCCCGCGCGGCCGGATCGGCCGCTCCCAGAGATTGCTGAAAATCTCGTCGCACATATTGCTCACAATCTTGCCCGGCGGTTAGGTTCTCGTAGACACACGGGCACACCCGGACAGCAGTTGGCGCTCGCGGCACACGTTCCGCACCGGGCTCACCAGTTGGCAGCCGCCCCGGTGCACAACGCCGATGCCATGACCGTCGAGGTCGCCTTTCGCTCAAGTCCCCTTCTCTCCGACGCAGTTCACCGTTCCCGATCGCAGAGTCAGGAGCTGGGAACCATGACCACTACGAGACCGTTCAACAAATCCGCCATCGCCTTCGCGGCCGTGGGTGTGCTCGGCCTGGGGCTGCTGTCCCCCGTCGCAGCGGACGCCCTGCGCACCGGAGCCGGTCCCGTCGCCGCCACACACCCCTCCTCGCTGGTGGTGCGGACAGATGCGGGCAAGGTCCGGGGCGACAGCCGGACCGGCTACGACGAGTGGCTCGGCATCTCGTACGCCGCCGATCCCTCCGGCGCCAACCGGTGGAAGTCCCCGCAGCCCGTGGCCAAGTGGTCCGGCGTGCGCAATGCCACCGCCTTCGCCAACCGGTGTGCACAGAACAGCGGTTGGGACCCGGGCTACGAGAAGACCATCACCAGCGAGGACTGTCTCGCCCTCAACGTGTACGCCCCGGACAAGGCCAAGGCGAACGCGCCCGTCGTGGTCTGGATCCACGGCGGCGGCAACACCGGCGGCGCCGGCCAGGACACCGACCCGCGCAAGTTCGTCGACCAGACCGGCGCCGTCGTCGTCACCATCAACTACCGCCTCGGCGCCCTTGGTTTCCTCAACCTGCCCCAGCTCCAGATCGAGAACAAGAACGGCCCCGGCAACTACGGCCTGCTCGACCAGCAGGCCGCCCTGCGCTGGGTCCACACCAACATCTCCCAGTTCGGCGGCAACCCGAAGAACGTGACCATCGCCGGGCAGTCCGCGGGCGCGAGCGCGGTCTGCGACGAACTGGCCTCACCCACCGCCAGGGGCCTGTTCGCGCACGCCGTCATCGTCAGCGGCGGCTGCAGTCTCCAGACGGCCGCCGCGGGGCAGACACAGAGCGCCGCGTTCGTGAAGACCGTCGGCTGCGACACCGCCTCCGACGTCCTCGCCTGTCTGCGCGCCAAGCCCTCCGCCGAACTGCTCGCCGCGCAGAAGACGGCGGGCATCTCACCGTCCGTCGGCGGCACGGCGTTCCCGCTCAACCCCCAAACCGCCGTCCAGACAGGGAACTTCAACCGCGTCCCGGTGATGCTCGGTCAGACCAACAGCGAACGCGGCCTGTTCACCTTCCAGAACTACGACTACCTCGGCACCCCGATGACGGCCACCGTGTACGAGCAACAGGTGCGCGCGACATACGGCGCCAACGCCGACAAGGTCCTCGCGGAGTATCCGCTCAGCGCCTACAAGACACCGGACGAGGCCTGGACCGCCGTCCAGAACGGCTCGACCTCCTACACACGGCAGCAGTTGTTCACCGCGCTGTCCCGGTATGTGCCCACCTACGCCTACGAGTTCGCCGAGAGCGACACCCCGCACTTCACCTCCATCTTCCGCCTCCAGCAGAAGAGCGCCACGGCGCGCGACTTCCCCTTCGGCGGCGCCATCCACGTCGACGACCTCGGCTACATCTGGGACTACCTCGGCCAGACCCTGCCGTACGACGACGACCAACTGGAACTGTCCCGGCAGATGATCACCTACTGGGGCGACTTCGCCGCTTCCGGCGACCCCAACGGAGCACGGACGCCCAACTGGCCGACGTACAAACCCGCTACGGGCGCGCTCATGTCCCTCAAGGCCTGCGACACCGACCCGGCGAGCAACAAGGCGCCGGCCGCTTGCTCCAAGGTCAGCGACGGTTTCGCCGCCGAGCACGACCTCGACTTCTGGGCGAGCCTGCCGAGTTGACGGTGGCCCACGTCCGGCCTCCCGCCCCTCCGATGGGGCGGGAGGCCGCCAACTCCCGCCCTGCCCCTGGAGGTTCCACCGCCATGCTCTCCTTCGTCACGGGCCGCGGAACAGCGGCGCTCCGCACCCTCGCGGTCCTGGCCGCCGCACTCGTCCTCACGGCGGGCGGCGGTCCGGCACACGCCGACAAGAGATCCGACACCGCGCACGGCCTCGCCCCGCAGGTCGTCCACACCGGTACCGGACCCACCGGCTACCAGGTCACGTTCCGCTACAAGGACCCCGACGCCAGCAGCGTCCAGATCAAGGGTGAGTGGTACTTCGCCAACCCGTACAAGCTCTCCGCCCTGGCCGGCGACAAGGACACCACCATCACCACACCCGGGCTGCTGCCCGCGCAGTGGGAACCGGGTGACATACCCATCGGCTCCCCCAACTCCTCCGCGGCCAACTGGCCGGTGGCCACGATGACCAAGAACTCCCGTACAGGCGTGTGGTCGTACACGGTCCCGCTGCCGTCCGGTGTCTTCAACTACGGCTTCTACGTGGACTGTTCCAGCTCGACGCAGACCGGCTGCACCCAGGTGCCGGATCCGGGCAACCCGCCGTGGAACACGAACAACGGCCGGACCACCGGCTCGGTCCAGGCCCTCAGCCAGGTCTACGTTCCCTCGGACCCCGGGTTCGGGACGGTCGACTACGGCTGGCAGGCTCCCGCCGAGGGACGACACGGCAAGCTGGCCGACTTCAGCTACCCAACCTCCAGCCCGATCATCCCCGCGGGCACGAACCGCCTGGCCGTCTACACCCCGCCCGGCTACGACGCGCACCGGTCGAAGCCGTACCCGACGCTCTATCTGTTCAGCGGGGGTGACAACGAGACGGACTGGAGCACCCAGGGCGATGTGTCCAACATCCTGGACACGCTCATCGACACCGGGCAGATCCAGCCGATGGTGGTCGTGATGCCCAACTCCCTCGGGGAGACGGACGACTCCAGCGGATATCCGGCCTTCGACGCCAACTTCACCGACACCATCGTTCCCTACGTCGAGTCGCACTACCGGGTCTCCACCTCCCCCGCCCAACGGGCCGTGGGCGGACAGGGCTTCGGTGGTTCGGTCGCGATGTCGCTGCTGTTCCAGCACACCGACCTGTTCGGCTTCTACGGGGTGTTGAGCCCCGGCGTCATCGCTCCCTTCACCGTCCCGGACGCGCCGGACATCAGTGACGCGCAGGTGGCGGCGATCAAGAAGGCGGGAGTCTTCGTCGGCGGCGGCTGGCAGGAACCGAGCGTCACGCCCAGCGGCGTGCACGGAGCGGGCCACTCCTACCACGCCCGCGTGGTGTCCACCCTGGCCGAGAAGGGCGTAGGGCTGAGCGCGGACTTCGTCAACGGCGGCCACGAGTGGTTCGTCTGGCGCCAGTTGATCAAGGACTTCCTCACTCGCACCGCCTTCTTCCCGCCCGTGACGGGGTGAGTCGGCGCCCGCCTCGTCGCCGGCAAGGACCGTCGGCGGGCACGGCTTACGGTGACGTCCCGTGCCCGGCCTCAGGTCGGCTTGCGCCATACGGAGATGTGCTGTGCGGAGTCCTGGGTGAACGGTGCTCCGTCCCAGTCCGCGACGCGCCGCTCCAGTTCGAGCCCGGCGATCCGTGCCATCAGGTCGAGTTCCGCCGGCCAGGCGTACCGGTGACGGGAGTTGTCGCGGCGGTAGCGGCCGTCGTCGGCGTCGCGGGTGAAGTGGTGCGAGACGAGAATCTGCTCGACCAGGTCGAAGGTGTCGAACCCGAGATGCCCCTCGGAAACGTCGAAAGGCACCGCGACCTGGCCGGGCGGCAGGAACCGCAACGGCGGCACGCCCAGCTCGATGACGAATCGACCGCCGGGCCGCAGATGACGCGCGGCATTGCGGAAGCACTCGACCTGCTCGTCCTGAGTGAGCAGGTTCGAGATGGTGTTGTAGACGAGATAGACCAGGGTGAACTCGCCGGGGACGACGGTGGTGGTCATGTCCCCGACGACGACCGGGAGCATGCTCTCGTCGATCTTGCGCCGCAGGACCGCTGCCATGTGCTCGGACAGTTCGATGCCCACCACCGGCACGCCGTGCTCCCTCAGCGGGACACCCACTCGTCCGGTCCCGATGGCGAACTCCAGTGCCGGGCCGTCTCCGGCGAGGTCGGCGAGGAAGTCGAGAGTCGGTCCGAGAACGGCGGCCGAGGTCATCTCGGTCTCCTCGGCGTCGTAGCGGTCGGCGGTCGCGCGGGTCCACAGTTCGCTGCTCGTCACGGGCGGCCACTCTGCCGGGTGCGGCGGAGCGCTGTCGACGCATTTACCTTGCCCCGGCCCTGGCTTCTCAGCGCGGCGTTCACCGCCCGCAGCCCGTCATCGGCTTCCCATCGCGCCGGCGCCCAGACCACAGACAGACGTCGGTGACCTGACCGGGTACTGCGTCGGCGAGCTGTCCTGAGCCGTCCCGCGCGGGCACGCGGACGCCGACGGCACATGGACGACGAGGGCACATGGACGATGAGGGCACATGGACGATGAGGGCCTTGTTCGACCAGGACATGCAAAGCGGTGTTGCACATCTAGCCATACCGACTAGTCGGTACTAGCCTCCGCTCGAACGGAAGGAACCCCCAGCCTCCCGCCGTCCGCTCCGTCCCCGCCCTTTCCACAAGGAGCCGTATGTCCTCCGCCTCCGCACCATTCGACACGAGAGGCGACGGTGCCGACGCGCCCGGCGCCGGCGCTCGTGGCTCGCTCGCCCGGCTGTACCGCCGTGAACTGACGGCATATCCGGCCACCGGGCGGCGCATGTCGTATCTGGCGATCGTGGTGGTCACGACCGTCGTGCTCTACTACATGCTCTATATCCAGTACGCGGTGGCGACGTCGATCATCACGCATTTCGACATGACCTACCGCTACTTCGTGTGGGTCTCGGTGATCGGCAACGCGGTCGGGGCCTTCGCCTCGCTCGTGGCCGGCCTCGCGGACCGCTGGGGGCGGGCGAACCTCGTGGTCTACGGACTGCTCATCGCCGCGCTCCTGGTCTTCTTCGGACTGCCGAACGCGGGCGGCAAGACGACGTACTTGGTGCTGTTCGCCGTCGTGAGCTTCATCGAGGGCATCGTCCTGGTCGCGACCCCGGCGCTGATCAGGGACTTCTCGCCGCAGCTCGGCCGCGCGACCGCGATGGGCTACTGGACGATGGGCCCGGTCATCGGCAGCCTGGTCGTCACATCGGTGACCAGCAACACGCTCTCCTCCGCCACCTGGCAGGACGAACTGCGCTACTCAGGAGCGGCCGGGCTGATCGTGTTCGTCGTCACCCTGTTCGCCCTGCGCGAGCTGTCGCCCGGGCTGCGCGACCAGATCATGGTGAGCCTGCGGGACCGGGCCCTGGTGGAGGCGCGGGCCAAGGGACTGGACACGGAGGCGCTACGGCGCGGCGAGTGGCGGCAGATGCTGCGCCTGGACATCCTCGGCTCCGCCTTCGCCATCGCGGTCTTCCTGCTCCTCTACTACTCCGCCGTCGGCAACTTCGTCGTCTACTTCTCGACCACCTTCGGCTACAGCGAGCAGCGCACCAACGGCCTGGCCAACTGGTACTGGGCCGCGAACGCCCTCGCGCTGATCGTGGCCGGCCTGCTCTCGGACCGGCTGCTGGTGCGCAAGCCCTTCATGATCGTCGGTGGGATCGGCGCCATCGCGGCGACCGCGGTCTTCGCCTCCCTGGCCACCCACGCGACGACCGGCTACTACACCTTCGCCTGGCTGTTCGTCGCGATCGGTGTGTTCAGCGGGGTCGCCTACGCCCCCTGGATGGCGAGCTTCACCGAGACCGTGGAGAAGCGGAACCCGGCCGCGACCGCCGCCGGCCTCGCGGTCTGGGGCTGGACCGTACGGATCGTGGTCGCCGTGTCGGCGGCCTTCATCCCCGTGCTCGTCACCTCGGTCACCCCGCTCGTCGAACACGGCGCGGAGGTGGCGACCGCGCAGAAGCAGGCCGCACCGGCCCTGGCCATCGTCGACGCCCACCCCCAACTCTTCGCCGAACTGGGCAAGTACACGCCCACCACCACTCCCCCCGCCCTCGCCGCCCGCGCGGTCAAGGAGGTCGGCCCCGCCGACCTGGCCGTCGTACAGAAGGCCCAGCCCCAGCTCAAAGTGCTCAACGAGTACGGGACGAAGGTGCAGAAGGCCGCGAAGGACGGCCCCGGTGAGTGGCGCACCTGGTGGTGGATCTGTGTGGGCGGCCAAGTCCTCTTCCTGCCCTTCGTGTTCGTGATGGCCGGCCGCTGGAGCCCGAAGAAGGCCCGCGAGGACGCCAAGACCCACCAGGAGGCCGTCGACCGCGAACTGGCCGCACTCGCCGCGAGCGACGCCTGACCTGACGGAAACACCGAGGTTCGCTGCGGCCTGGGCCCAACTGCCGGGCCGCAGCGTGTCGGTGATGCTCCGTCAGCGAAGCTGAGGCTGGGCCGCGTAGATGTGGTCTCGTACCTCGGCGCCGGGGGGGGCGATGCGTATGCGGCCTGCGGTCCGGCCGGTGTGTCCGCTACCTCCCTCGCCCACCCCGTCGTAGGAGTAGCCCCGGCTTCTCGCGCTGAGCGTCCTCTGGATGCCGCTCAAACTGTCCAGGCCGTCTCCCAAGTCGCCATCAGTTCGAAGCACGCACCCGCCCCGAGGTCCACGCGCGAGAGGCCGTCGCTCTCACATGCGCCGCTCGGGCAGTCCAGCAGTCCATACGTCAAGGACGCCGACGCCGTATGCGGGAGCCCAACGCCCATACGGGTCAAGGCCGTTGCCGAGCCGATCGCGTACGGTACTGGCGCCCCGCCACACCCCGCCCCGGCACGGTCTTGGCCCGCCCCCGTCGACCGCGACGACGAGCAGACGCAGCCGGGGCACTCTGTCTCTGCCCGTACGCCCACCGTACGACGGGCGATTTCTCCAGCGGATCCGGTCGAGGCGACGAGCCCCTGAACTGCGTCAAGAGACCAATCGGCTTGTCATGCAAGGACCAGGGTTCCTCGGCCGACCCGGTTGTTCGTGGCTTGCTGCAGGACCACGGTTACGCGCGCTGTGGGCCAGCACAGGCGCGGCCCTCGAACCACGTGAGAGAGGGGATCAGAAGCCGCACGGCCATAGATAGTCGTACGGATACGGATTGAACGAATACGGCACATTGTTGGCGGGGATGTACTCCCACGTAGTTCCGTCCGCGCTCGTGAAAAATGCGGATGCATCGCCGGTTTGGTTGTTGGTGACGCCGCCGGCGTCGATGAAGGCACCCAGCGTCCGCTCGGCGCAATAGTAGAGCTGGAAAACGGTGTGCAGGCCGTCGCCCTGTCCAACCGAGATGCACAGATACCCGCGCGGACAGTTGTTCAGATAGTAGCTCCGCTGGGCGTTGGTCTGATTGCGGTAGACGTGCTCTGCGGGAAGCGAGTTGGTGTACAGCGGGGACACGGTGGGCGTCCAGGCGGCGATCCCGACGTCGCTCGCAGGTGAAGGTAACTCTCCTGTCGCTGCGGCTGCAGTTGTTGACGACTGGGCCGTCAACGTCATCACCACGAGCAGGAGCGCCGCAGCCATGAGCGCCAGCACCCCCTTTCGCGCAGGGCGGTGTCTATCCATGAGAACTGTCATCTCTCTCGCTCCTCTGCTGACTCCGCGACGAGAACAGAGTGCAGGCCGCGGCCGGGGCTGTCGTTACGGCTGCGTGCACGGTTCTTTAGTCTGCGCGCACTGTCGCGCTCTGCTGGCGGAACTGGCGCGGGGAGAGGCCGTAGGCGCTGCGGAAGGCCTGACTGAAGTGCGCGGGGCTGGTGAAACCCCAGCGAGCGGCGATCGCGTGGATCGGGCGGGCGGCCAGCTGGGGGTCGGCGAGGTCGCGTCGGCATTGCTCCAGGCGGCGTTCGCGGATCCAGCCGGCGACGGTGTGCCCCTCCTGCTGGAACAGTTTGTGCAGG
Organism: Streptomyces sp. NPDC051576; assembly: GCF_040681835.1. NCBI lineage: Bacteria > Bacillati > Actinomycetota > Actinomycetes > Kitasatosporales > Streptomycetaceae > Streptomyces > Streptomyces sp. NPDC051576. The sequence goes on along the minus strand of NZ_JBFAZO010000008.1, from coordinate 386,612 downwards.
TAGCGCAGGGAGATGTGGTGGGCGGCGGCGATCACGTCCGGGCCCAGCCGATCATCGCCAAGATCGTTCCGGATGAAGGCGCGGATCTGGGCCATGAGCGCGCGCTGCCGGGCGTGGGGTGGCACCGTGCTCCGGGTGTCCAGTGCGTCGGCCAGTGCGGTGGTCAGCACGTCGAGGGCGAGGGTGGACAGCCTGGCGGTGTCGGGCGGGCTGAGTTCGTGCATGTGCCGGGCGAGGTTCAGCAGGAATTGTGAGGCCAGTGCTCCGATGCCCTGGGTGCCCGGGATGCGCGCGGCGCTCAGGCGCCGCAGGTCCCGGGCGGGCAACGGCAGCAGCGAGCGGGGGAAGCGCAGGAGCAACAGCTGGCTCACGGGCAAATCCGGTGCGAACTGGGCCTGATAAGGATGCGAGAGGTCGTACAGAGTCATATCTCCGACTCTGAATTCTGCGTGCTGGCCGTCTTTCGTCATGGCGCCGCCGCCGCGCACGATGCAGCCCACCTTGAAAATATCGGGGTCGGCCTGACGGATGAGTTTGGGCGTGCGGTGGATCGAGTGCGGCATCGTGGTGATCAGCGTCGTCTGCACAGGGCCGAACTCGCTGATCCCGACTTGAGCCTCAAATCCGCTCTCCACCTGCGAGCTGCAGCGTAAATCCAAGGGCGTCCATAGCTTGGAGTGCATGTCGCGCCAGAAGCCGAACCGCTCTCCCGCCGCCACCTCGGCGGTGCTGACCATGTCCATGAGCCCAGTGTTGGTGGTGAGGGGCGGACCAGCATCGACCGAACAAGCCGAATACGTGGACGCGCGAACAGCCACCGAAGCGATAGGGCCCTGGCCTTGTGCCGGATCCGCTCCGGCTGCCGGCGGCATGCGGCACACACGTCCGCACTGCGGGCGTGGTCTGGCTGCTGGTACTGATCACCCTGTGGCCGATGCTCTACCAACGACGGCCGACGAAGCCGTCGCAGCGGGCGGTGATGACCGGGGCCTGAGCGACGGGGCCCGCAAAGGCCAGCCACTCGGTCGGGTGACGGCCGGCGGCATCGTCGCTGCTCGTCGGACCGAAAAGAGCCGTTTCCGGGCCTCGTGGCCAGATCCCTCCTATCGTGGAAAGACACAGTGACCCTCGGCGTCGAAGCGGGCAGGCCATGCAGGATCCGGAGATCGACTATGCGGCGGTCTTCCACGCCCTGCCCGGGATGGTGGCGCTGCTCACCCCCGACCTCGTCTACGTCGATGCCAATGAGGACTTCGAGCGGCTGTCGGGCCGCAAGCGCGAGGAACTGGTCGGCCGCTACATCTTCGACGTCTTCCCCGAGAACCCCAAGGATCCGGCGGCGGCCGGCATGCGTGAGACCCGGGAGTCGATGCAGCGCGCGGCGAGGACCGGCGAGCGCGACACCATGGCCCTGCTCCGCTACGACATCGAGGATCCCGACGGAACCGGCCGCTGGGTGGAGCACTTCTGGAGCCCGGTCAACGCGCCCGTCCTTGGCCCGGACGGCGAAGTGACGCTGATCGTCCACCGGGTCGAGGAGGTCACCGAGTTCATCCGGGCCTTCGGAGGCAAGGCCGACGACAGACGCGCCCGGGTCCTGGAGGCCGAGCTGTACACCAGGGCCCGTGAGCTGCAGGAGGTCAACGAGCGGCTGCGCAAGGCGCACGCCCATGAGCGCGAGGTGGCCCTGACCCTGCAAGCCGCGATGCTGCCTCCGCCGCGGCCCGTCGGCCACCATCGGGCTGCCGTCCGCTACCAGCCCGCCGTGGGCGCCCTGAACGTGTGCGGCGACTGGTACGACCTGGTCGATCTGCCCGACGGTGGAATGGCGGTCGCGGTCGGTGACGTCGTCGGGCACGGTCTGGCGGCGGCCTGTGCCATGGGGCAACTGCGCAGCGCCCTGAGCGCGGCCTGCCGGGTCGCCGACGGACCGGGCTCCGCCCTGGAGGCCCTCGGTCTGTACGCGCGTTTCGTCGAGGGCGGCGAGTCGGCCACCGCGGTGACGACGTTCATCGACTGGGACGACCACACCATCACCTACAGTTGCGCGGGCCATCCTCCCCCGGCCCTGCTCGATCCCGACGGCACGGTGACCTTCCTCGACCAGGCCACCGACCCGCCCCTGGGTGCCAGGCCCGAGCATGTCGGCCGACCCGAGACGAGCGTCCCCTTCGCCGAGGGCGCCACGCTCGTGCTGTACACCGACGGCCTGGTCGAACGTCGTACGGAGGACATCGACCGCGGTCTGGCCCGCCTCGCCGGCTCTCTCGCCCGGCACCGGCACGCGGAACCCGAACCGCTGGCCGACGCGCTGCTCGCCGACCTGCTCCCCGCCGAGGGCAACACCGACGACACGGCCCTCATCGTCCTACGTCTTTGACGGCGGCCCCCGGCAGAAGGCTCCGGCACGTCCCGTCCACAGCTTCCCCGGCCGATTGTCAGTGATCGCCACCAGCGTGCCGCATGTCGTCGCACAGACGCCGGGACGGCCCGGCTGAACTGTGCTTTCTCAAGGCTGCCTTGATGCGGTAGGCACCGGACCAGCGCGCTCGCGTCAGATCATGTCGTCCAGCGGACGCAGCTCGTCGGCGTAGGAGACCGAGGTGCGGCGGAGAATCCCGTTGCGGGCGACCGTGTACTGGCCCATCCGCCACAGCGGCGGGGAGTAGGTGTGGATCGACACGCTGCCGGCATCGCGTCCGGTGAGCCGGTGGATGTGGTCCGGGCCGAAGCAGAAGACCTGTCCGGCCGGGACCTCGGTCGCCAGGCTCGGCACGCCGACGGCCAGGTTGTGTTCGACGAGTGCCCCCTCGGCGACCGCCACGGCGCCGGAGGAAATATCGTGATCGTGCCAGCCGGTGTCGTTCTGCGGGGTCCAGCACAGCACCCAGACGTCGACATGGGCGTCGCGGTACAGCGAGACGTAGTGCCGCTTGTCGTCGTCGAAGGCGACGTGCTCTCGCCACCTGCCGGGGTCAGCGGCCAGCGACGAGGCCAGCTCAAGCAGCTCCCGCTTGTCCAGGTCCCGGCCCGGGAGCGCGTCGAGCGTGACGGCCGCCCGCACCCGGTGCCACGGCTCGGCGTCGCGGGCGGCGGCGGTGTCGAGGTCGGGGGACGGAAGCGGTGCGGTCACGGTCGTACTCCTTCGAGCAGGTGGCATGGATTGCTGACGTGTACGGCGTGCTCCGCCGCCGCGCCGAGTTCGGGGGCGCCCGGGGCGGCACAGGGCCGATCGCTGCCCAGTACCAGGGCGTCGATGCCCAGGACGCGAGCCACCGCGTCCAGCGCCTGGCGGCCGTACGACGAGGTGTCGACGAAGACGCGCGGGTCGAGCCGGAGTCGGCCGCCGCCGTGCGTCGTGAAGCGCTCGTGGTGGACGGGTGCCAGGCCGGCCGCGGCGGCGAAACAGATCCGCAGCCGGGGCAGGAGCGCGCGTCCGGCCGTGTACCAAGACCACCACGCGGCGTGCATCTGACCGACGTGTCCGACGACCGCCGGCCACCACGGTGGCGTCGGTTCCTCCGACGGCTGCCGCCGACCGGGGTGTACGAGCACCGGCTTCCCGGCGGCCTCGGCGACGGCCAGCAATGGCGCGAGCTTCTCCAGGGCTGTCGGTGTGGCCAGCGCGGTCGCCGGGAGCTGGAGCCCGATCAGCCGATCGCGGAGCAGTGCGGTCAGGCCGTCGTGGTCGGGTTCGGCCAGGTGCGCGGAGGCCCACCCGACAAAGGGCTCGGGCAGTTCTCGGACGCCGTGGTGCCAGGCGTCCAGCAGCGGAGCGGCTTCGCCGGGTTGCAGGTGCTCGATGCCCAGGGAGCCGGAGAGCGAGACGGCGATGCGCCGCAGACCGGGATCCAGGCAGGCGCGGCGCAGCGGGTCGTGGTCCTCCGGCCGTACCGCGATGGGTGGTTCACCGGGCAGGTGCAGCGTCCAGCCGTCGAGTCGGGGCGGGCGCTTACGGGTCCGCAACCGCTCGACGAGGGCCTCTGGCCACAGGTGCTGGTGGATGTCGGTCGCACCGCGTTCGCACATACCACCTCTTGACTTAAGCGGTTCAGTGATGCGCTCCAGTGAAGCGCTTAAGCTGAGCCGGTGTCAATGCGTGCCCGGAGGCCGCTCCGCGCCCAAGCGACAGGAGCAGCAACCCAATTCATCGAGTCGTTACACTGACCAGGTGCCAAAACAGCCGCGGCGGATCACCCTGCGCGACATCGCGGAGGAGACCGGTCTCTCCGCCGCCGCGGTGTCGTACGCGCTGCGCGGTCTTCAGGTGCCGCCCGAGACCCAGCGACGCGTCCGCGAGGTGGCCGACCGGCTCGGTTACCAGGCCGACCCGATCGCCCGCGCCCTGGCCTCGGGCCGCACGGGGTACGTCGGGGTGCTCTGCGGATCGCTCGCCGACGTCTGGCAGCAGGACATCGCCGCCGCCCTGGGCCGCAGGTTCCTCGGCGTCGGCCGGCACGCCCTGATCGTCGACGCCTCGAACGACCCCGAGCTGGAGGCCACCCTCGCCTCCCAACTGGCCGACCAGCGGGTGGACGCCCTGATCGTGCTGCCGGTCGACCCGGCCGCCGGGCACTGGAAGGAAGTCGCCCGCCGGACGGTGCTGACGTCCATCGGCGACGGCTTGCCCGGCGCGGCCACCGCCGCGGAGGTCGTCTTCGACAACGAGGCCGGGGTCACCGACGCCCTCCACCGACTCGTCGACTGCGGCCACCGCAGGATCGCGGTCATGACCCCCAGCCGCCCCACCACCCCCGACCGCCCTGCCGAGGCGATCGCCCACAAGGTCGCGCAGAGCCTCGGTCTTGACGTCACCCTCCACCCCTCCCCGCACGACCTGGACGGCGCCACCGCGGTGGCGCGCACCGTGCTCAGCTCGGCGAATCCGCCGACCGCCTTCCTGTGCCTGGCCGACTCGATGGCCTACGGCGTCTACGCCGGAGCACGCGAACTGGGACTCGACGTACCCGACGACGTGTCGGTCATGGGTTACGACGACCACCCGCTGTCACGACTGCTGACGCCCCCGCTGTCCAGTTACCGCTGGCCTGCGGAACTGCTGGTGGACCTGGTGGTCAAGCGCACGGTCAAGGCGATCGACGAGGACAGGCTCAGCCGCCGCAAGGTACTGGCCCCGGCGGCGAAGCCACGCGGTTCGGTCGCGGCGCCGAGGACCGCGGGTCCGTAGAACCGCGCCCTCGCAGCGGCGGCCAGCACGTACTGGGCGCCGTGCGGAGCGCGGCCACCGCCGCCCAGGTGTTCCTCCTGGATAGGGTCGGAACGTGACCCGCAGCAGCAGACTGCCCGAGGACTCGGCGGCCAAGGACGAGTTGTCGCCCCGGGCAGCCCGCGCGCTGTGGTGGGGGACGGCAGGCGGGGTTCTCTGCGTCCTCGGCACCCCGGTGCTCGTCGCCGGTTCGGAGCACGGCTGGCGACTGCCCGTGGCCGTCGCTCTGGTCCTCACGCAGGTCTACGCCCTCAGGTGGCAGGTGCGCGCCCCGGTCGCCGTACTGGCCGCGAACACGGCGACGGGGCTGGCGGTATGGGCGCTGCTGCCCGCGGTGACGTTGACGGGTGCGCTGCTCGCGGCGCAGTTCACCTTGTGCGTGCTGTCGGCCACCAGGCCGCGGCGGGTCTCCGTACGGGCGCTGGTGGTGATGTGCCTGCCCGCGGCGTTGGCGCACTGGGTGGGTGGCGTCACGGGGTTGGCGGTCTATCTGTTGACGGTGGTCCTCGCGTGGACCGCGGGCCAGTGGCGCAGGGCGCAGCAGGCGCGGACGGCGGCGGAGACGCGCCGGGCCGTGGTGGAGGAGCGGGCGCGGATCGCGCGCGAGGTGCATGACGTCGTGGCGCACACCCTGTCGGTGATGGTGGTGCAGGCGAGTGCCGCCGACGACGTGTTCACCGAACGCCCCGAACAGGCACGTCAGGCGCTGCGGGCCATCGAGACCGGTGCCCGCTCCGCGCTCGGTGAACTGCGCCTGCTGCTGCGGGCGTTCCGGCCCGACACGGAAGAGGAGGGGGCCGGGGAACTGTGGGAGCCCGCGCCCTCGCTCACGCGCCTGGACGAGTTGGCCGACACCGTACGAGCGACGGGGATGACCGTGCACCTCCAACGCGTGGGAACCACCGAAGGACTGCCGGCCGCGGTGAACCTGGCCGCGTACCGGATCGTCCAGGAGGCCCTCACCAACACGCTGCGCCACGCGTCCGGTGCCACCGAGGTGCGGGTGTGCCTGACGGCCGGGGAGGAATGCGTGCAGGTCAGCGTGGTCGACAACGGGCGTACTCCGTCCGGGCGTTCGGCCTCGGCGGGCGCGGGACGCGGTCTGGTGGGGATGAGGGAGCGGGCCCGGCTCGTGGGCGGCAGCCTGCGCGCGGGTCCGCTGGCAGATGGCGGGTTCGAGGTGGCGGCGCGGCTGCCGGTAGGAGGCGCGTGATGACGCTGCGCGTGGTGGTGGCCGACGATCAGGCTCTGGTGCGTACCGGATTCCGCATGATCATCGACGCCCGGGACGACCTCGAAGTGGTCGGCGAGGCGTCGGACGGTCAGGAGGCGGTGCGGCTGACGCGGGAGCTGTCGCCCGATGTCGTGCTGATGGACGTCCGTATGCCCGTGGTGGACGGCATCGAGGCGACCCGGCAGATCGCGGAGTTCGGGAGTCCGGCCCGGGTGCTCGTGCTGACCACCTGGGACGTGGACACGCATGTGGTCGCCGCCCTGCGGGCCGGGGCGAGTGGCTTCCTGCTGAAGGACATCCGCCCCACCGAACTCGTCGACGCGATCCGCCTCACGGCACGCGGCGACGCGCTGCTGGCGCCGACCGTACTGAGCCGGGTCCTCGACCGGTTCCTGCGCACCACACCCGACCCGGCACCGCCACCACCCTTGCGGGACCTCTCCGGCCGCGAGCGGGAGGTGCTCACCCTGATCGGGCAGGCACTGTCGAACGCTGAGATCGCCCAGCGGCTCGGTCTGTCGGAATCCACCGTCAAGAACCATGTCACCGCGGTGCTGCGCAAGCTCGGCCTGCGAGATCGCGTCCAGGCCGTCGTCGCCGCCTACGACCACGGCCTCGTGCGACCGCGCCCCTCCTGAGGGAGCAGTGCCTCCTCCTCAAGGATGAGGCCGAGTCGCCATCCTCCCGCGTTCCCAGTGCCGGTCCACTCCTCCGGCCGATCCGGGGCCGGGCCACCCGGCCGTAGCGTCGAAGCGTGACCGACGACCTGGCCTGCCTCATGTATCTGCTCGCCCACGACGAAGCCGCCGAGGGCCCCTACGACCGTTCCCGGACGGAGTTCCTGGTCCGTGCCGCCGCACTCGTCGACCTCGCGTTGCGCGGCCGACTGCGGGAGGAGGGCGGCGCGGTCGCCGTGTCCGGGGCGGAACCGGTCCGCGACCCGGTCCTGGACAGCGTGCTGCGGGACGCCGCCGGGCACGGGTGGAAGGCTCTCGTACGCCGGCACCGCAGGCGGACTCTGACGCAGGTGGAGGACGGGCTCGCGACAGCGGGACTCCTCACCGTGCGGAGGCCCCGCTTCGGCAAACGGCGGCTGACCGTGACGGACCGGGCCGTGCCGGCCGCTCTCCGCGCCCGCGTGTCCACGGCGCTGCACGGGGACGGACCCGTGCGGGAGATCCCCGCAGCCGACGCCGCGCTGCTTGCGCTGGCCTCGGTCGGGGGCATCCGCTCGGTCGTGTCACGGCAGGACCAGAAGACCTACCGGGCTCGTATCGACGCCTGCACAGGGCGACTTGGCGCGCTGGCGCCCGGCCTGGAGAAAGCAGTACGGACCCTGCCGATGACCATGATCGCCGCTCGGGGCGGAATGGGCGGCAGTTGACCGAACGGGGAGAAGATGACCATGCACCGCCTCCTGACCACCGCCCTGGGCTGCGCCCTGGCCGCCGTCCTTACGACGGCCTGGTCCCCGGCACCACCGACCAAGCCCGACCCACCCGCGGCCACTGTATTCACGTACGACGGCCCGGTACGGGGCGCCGTGCACGACGGCTACCGCACCTTCGAGGGCATCCCCTACGCCGCTCCCCCGGTCGGCAGCCTGCGCTGGGCGCCGCCCCAGCCAGCAGCCCCCTGGTCCGGCGTACGGGACGCGACGCGGCCCGCGAGCGCCTGCCCGCAGCCGGCCGGCGAGGTGCCCGGGGGCAGCACCGACGAGGACTGTCTCCATCTCAACGTCACGACGCCCGACGGCGCGGAACCGTCTCGCCCCCGGCCGGTGATCGTGTGGCTGCACGGCGGCGGCTTCACCACCGGAGCCGGTGCCTCGTACGACGCCCACCGCATGGCCACGCGCGGCGATGTCGTGGTCGTCACCGTCGACTACCGCCTGGGAGCCCTCGGTTTCCTCGCGCACAGCGGGCTGCCCGGCTCCGGCACGTTCGGCCTGGCCGATCAGCAGGCCGCGCTGCGCTGGGTCCGCGCCCGGATCGGCGCCTTCGGGGGCGACGCGCACAATGTGACGCTGGCCGGTGAGTCGGCGGGCGGCTACAGCGTCTGCGCCCAACTCGCCTCGCCCGCCGCCGCAGGTCTCTTCGACCGGGCCATCATCGAGAGCGGCCCCTGCACCGGCCGCCCCGACCGGCCCTTCGCCCCGTCCTCCGTCCCCCTGTCCACGGCGCGTGCCACCGGCGCGGACCTCGCGGCCAAGGTCGGCTGCGGCTCCGACCGCGATGTCCTGGCCTGTCTACGGCGCGTGGACGTCTCCCGTCTCCTCGCGGACCAGGACACCGAGCAACAGCCCGCCTACGCAACCCCGTTGCTGCCCAGCGATCCCGGGGCGGCGATCGCCTCCGGCCGCTACCACCACGTCCCCGTCCTCATCGGCAACAACCACGACGAGGGCAACGGCTGGGCCGCCGGGATCATCCAGGCCGGCAACCCGGTCACCCCCGACACCTGGCCCGACGTCGTGGCCGCCTTCTTCCCCTCACCGGGGGAGGCGAAGGCGATCGTCCACGAATACCCGGTGCACCGCACGGACGGGGGTCCCGTGTTCGGCGCGGTCATCGGAGACGCCGACTTCGCCTGCCCGACGGCACGCACCGACGACCTCCTCGCCGACCAAGTCCCCGTATGGCGCTACGAGTTCGCCGACAAGAACGCCCCGCCGCTCACCTCGGGCACACCACCGTTCCCGCTCGGCGCTCCGCACGCGAGCGAACTGCCCTACCTGTTCGCCCTGGGCGGCCGCCCTCGCGAACTCACCGCCGCACAGCATCGCCTGGCCGACACCATGATCGACTACTGGACCCGCTTCGCCGACACCGCCGACCCGAACGACCCGTCGTCACCGCACTGGTCGCGGCAGACGGTCCAGTCCCTCGCGCCCGACCACATCGCCCCCACCGACACGGCGCAGACCCGCCACCACTGCGCGTTCTGGAACGCCCTCGGTTAACTTCCGCGCGGCAGAGGTGACTCAGGCGCTCCGGTCCGGCCCCGGAACATCCGGTACCGGACCGGAGCGCATCCCATCGGCAAACGTTCCCGATGCCCGGCGCCGACGGACGTGGTCAGCAGGTCCAGGCCCAGCGCAATCACCAACACCCCCGACCCGGAAGACCCCAGACCCGCCACCACTACGCACTCCGGAACACCCTCGGTCAACTCCCGTGCGACAGAGGCGATTCAGACACCCGGTCCGGCCCCGGGACATCCGCTACCGGACCAGGCGCATCCCATCGGCAAACGTTCCCGACACCCAGCCCCGACGGAGACGGTCAGCAAGTCCAGGCCCACCGCGATCACCAACACCCCCGACCCGAACGACCCCACGTCACGCACAGACCCCGCCACCACTACGCACTCCGGAACACCATCGATCAACTCCCGCGCAGCAGAGGCGATTCAGACACCCGGTCCGGCCCCGGAACATCCACTACCGGACCGGAACCCATCCCATCGACTACCGTTCCCGACGCCCAGCGCCGACGCGAACGGTCAGCAGGACCAGTCCCACCGCGAGGACACCCAGCTCGCACCACGAAGCGACGGGAAGACGTTCGCCGAGGAGACCGACCCCCAGAACCGCCGCGACCGCGGGCTCGACCAGGGTCAGCGCCGTGGCGGACGACGCGGGTGTACGGCGTAGGCCGTGTCCGAAGAGCCGGTAGGCCAAGTAGACGGTGAACAGGGCGAGATACCCGGCCACCGCGGCGCCGCGTGTGGTGGCGAGCCAGTGCATGTCGACGAACAGTACGAGTGGCACGACGAGCAGTCCGGCCGCGCCGAAGAGCACGCCCATCACGGCGTCGGAGGCGTGCCCGCGGGTGATGAGCCAGCTGCCGATGAGTGAGTAGGCGGCGTAGGACAGTCCGGCGCAGGCGGCCAGGGCGACGCCTGTCGGGTCGATCGGTGTGGCGTGTCGGGTTAGTTGGGGGCCCAGGACCAGCAGGGTGCAGCCCAGCACGGCGGCCGCTGTCGCGCCGGTCCAGCGTGCGGTGGGGCGGGCCTGTCCGGTGAACCAGGACAGCAGTCCGGCGAAGACCGGTGCGCTGCCCAGCGCGATCACGGTGGCCACCGCCACGCCGGTCCGTGCCACCGCCGGATAGAAGGTGATCGGATACCCGGCGACGGCCGGCGCGCCGAGGACGAGCAGCCACCGCTCGGCGCGGGTGCAGGCGACGGGCAACGAGCGGGCACCACGGGAGGTGAGGTACAGCAGGATGCCGCCGAGGGTGAGACCGGCCGAGCCGATGGCCGCGGCGGGCGCGTCGGCCGGTGCCAGGGAGCCGGTGGTCCCGGTCGTGCCCCACAGCACCGCCGCGGCGATGATCGGTGCGGGGCCGCTGAGGAGAGCGGTGCGAGAAGGGCGTGCGGGAGTCGGATGGGTGGTGCGGTTCGGCACAGTCGTGTTCTTCCGTCGTCGAATGCGTCAGGGACTCGATTCGAAACGGGCGCACGACCACTCCCCCAAACCACCTTGTCGCGGATCGGTCGGGGTCAGGAATCAAACCGTCGGTGTCTGCGCCCGGTCAGGCGCGGAGCGGCGGCAGAACGACGTGCCAGTAGGTGTTCACTCGGTGAGGCTACCGGGTGAGGATGTGGGCGCTGGATCCCGGCGGACGGCTGCCGCCCGCCGCCGTAGGGGATAGCGCATGTGACCCACACCACACGACACGGGTGCATAGCCAGGCCGATGCCAGTGCCTTTCTAAGAGGTGAAGGGGCGCGTGCGTGCTCGACAGGGAGGTAAGGGGGAACGCTGATGGGGCAGTTGCGGGCCGATGAGTTCGACCGGTTCGTGGCGGCTCGGTGGTCGGCGTTGCTTCATCTGGCGCGGCTGCTCACCGGCGGGGACCGGCACCGGGCGGAGGATCTGCTGCAGGAGGCGCTGGTCAAGCTGTGGTTCGCCTGGCCGAAGGTGGCCGAGCAGGCGCCGGAGGCGTATGTGCGCAGGATCCTGGCCCGTGCCGCGGCTCGGTCGGCACGGCGCCGCTGGTGGGGCGAACACCCGGTGGACCGACTGCCCGACCCGCCCGAGGCGGGCGACGAGACCGCCGCCGTGGACGAACGGACGCGCCTGGAGGCCATGTTGGCGTTGCTGCCGCCGCGCCAACGGGCAGCCGTGGTGCTGCGCTACTACCAGGATCTGCCCGAACAGCATGTCGCGGAGGTGCTGGGGTGTCCGGTGGGCACCGCCCGTTCGCTCACGGCGCGCGGCGTCGCCCGCTTGCGGCAGCTTCTGGCCGATGCGGTCGAGCCGGTCGAGGCCGTCGAGTGAGGAGCGAAGAAGGAGCCATGGATCACTTCGAGCAGGAACTGGCGCGCATGATGCGTGACAGTCAGGAGGACACGCCCTACGAGGACCGGCACCGACTCCGCCTGCGGGCCGGCGTTCGCTCACGCCGGCGGACCCGGACGGCCTGGACGGCGACCGGATCGGTGCTGACCGTCGCCGGGCTCGGGGTCGGGCTGGTGATCCTGGCGAACTCCTTCGCTCAGGGTGGGCCCACCGGTCCTCAGCCCCGCCCGGTCACCTCGGCCGAGTCCGTCCTCCCGAGGCCGGCGACCGCACGGCCCGCGTCCAGCGAGGCCGGGGTGCCGTCGCCGTACCGGGTCTCGGTTCCCGGACAGGGACCGATGCCGGGACCGACCTCCGCCAGGTAGCTCCACACGTCAGAAAGCTCCCCACGTGATCCCTCACCACGCGACCCCGTCTGTCGACGACCCACAGGAGGCGCCGAACAGCCTGCCGCCATCCTGGGAGCGGCGACTGCGCCACCTCGGGTACGTCGCGCGTCCGCGTACGTCCGTGCGCGACCGCCTGGTCGTGCCGTTCCCCGAACCCTCGACACGGCTGTGGCGTGTGCTCGGGCTGTCTCCGGACCTTGCCTGCCGGCTCGCGCGCCGGTCGGGATGGGGCGGGCCGCTGCTGGTCGCGTTTCTCGCCGGGCTGCCGCGCTTCTGGCGGCTCGACAACCCGCGGGCGATCGTGTTCGACGAGACGTACTACGCCAAGGACGCCTGGTCCTTGCTGCGGTTCGGATACGAGGGCACCTGGCCGAAGAGCAGCATCGCCGACCCGCAGGTCCTGGCCCATCCCCAGGTGATCCCGCTCTCCGACGCCGGGGCCTTCGTCGCGCACCCGCCGACGGGCAAGTGGGTGATCGCCCTCGGCGAGTCGGTGTTCGGCCTCACCCCCTTCGGCTGGCGCTGCATGACGGCGCTCCTCGGCACGCTGTCGGTGCTGATGCTGTGCCGAATAGGGCGCCGCCTGTTCCGTTCGACACCGCTGGGCTGTCTGGCCGGAGCGCTGATGGCGATGGACGGCCTCCACTTGGTGATGAGCCGCACCGCTCTGCTCGACCTCGTCGTCATGTTCTTCGCGCTGGCGGCGTTCGGATGTCTGCTCATCGACCGGGACAGGGCGCGGGCCCGGCTCGCGGCAGCCCTGCCGGCCGACGAGGACGGCCGGATACGTCCGGACCGACCAATCGGTGACCGTGCCGGTACGGGAGCACGTCCCTGGCGGCTCGCGGCCGGCGTCTTCCTGGGACTGGCCGCCTCGACCAAATGGAACGGCCTGTACTTCCTCGCCTTCTTCGTGGTCCTCACCCTGCTGTGGGATGTCGGCGCCCGCCGCGTGGCCGGGGCGTACCACCCCTACCGCGCGGTGCTGCGCAAGGATCTCGGCCCGTCGGTGCTCTCCCTCGTCCCGGTCGCCGTCATGACGTATCTGGCCACGTGGACCGGCTGGTTCCTGTCCGGCGACGGCTACGGACGCCACTGGGCGGACGGCCGCGGCGGCACCTGGTCGTGGATCCCGGCCCCGCTGCGCAGCCTGTGGCACTACGAGCACGCGGTGTACCAGTTCAACGTGGGGCTGCACACTCCCCACAAGTACCAGTCGAACCCCTGGAGTTGGCTGGTCCTCGGCCGCCCCGTGCTGTTCTCCTACGAGTCGCCGAAACCCGGGACGGACGGCTGCCACACCGCGACCGCCTGCTCCCAGACGATCCTCGCCCTGGGCACACCGCTCCTGTGGTGGTCGGCGTGCTGTGCGCTCGTGTACCTGCTCTACCGATGGGCGCTGCGCCGCGACTGGCGCTCGGGCGCCGTCCTGTGTGCCGTGGGTGCCGGTTACCTGCCGTGGTTCCTGTACCAGGACCGCACGATCTTCTCCTTCTACGCGGTCGTCTTCGTGCCGTACCTGTGCCTGGCGGTGACGATGATGCTGGGGGCCCTCATGGGTCCACCGGGAGCAACTGACAAGCGCCGCACACGAGGTGCGGTGACCGCGGGCGTAGTCGTCCTGCTCATCGCCTGGAACTTCATCTACCTCTTCCCGATCTACACCGACCAGACGATCCCGTACGCCGACTGGCACGCCAGGATGTGGCTCGACACCTGGATCTGAGCCCGAGCACACTTCAGCGCACCGTACCGACGCGCCCGGCGACTCCCGCCTGCTCGTCCTGGGGATCGGCGCCGGTTTCAATACCCCCGGCGTGATCCCACCGCACAGGAAGTGATGCCGACCTTGACTTCCTCCCCCGCCCTAAGGCGGGGGATTCCAGCGGTCGCCCGCTGGGGTTCCTGCTTCACCGACGACCGCCCCGTCCGGGAGGATTCCCGTTGAGGTCTTACACCGTCTCCACAGGCAGAGGCCGCCAGCCCGGCGGCGAGAATGTTGCGTGCCGCGTTCACATCGCGGTCATGCACCGCGCCGCAGTCGCACGTCCACTCGCGGACGTTGAGCGGCATCTTCGCTGCGACCGTGCCGCAGGCTCCGCACAGCTTGGAACTGGGGAACCACCGGTCGATCACGACGAGTTCACGCCCGTACCAGGCGCATTTGTACTCCAGCATCATGCGGAGGTCCGTCCATGCCGCATCGGAGATGGCGCGCGCGAGCTTGCCGTTCTTCAGCAGGTTGCGGACGGTGAGGTCCTCGATCACGACCGTTTGGTTCTCGCGGACGAGTCGAGTCGACAGCTTGTGCAGGAAGTCGCGGCGCCGGTCGGCGATCCGCGCGTGGACCTTGGCGACCCGGCGTCGGGCTTTCTCGCGGTTCGCCGAGCCTTTCGCCTTGCGGGACAACTCCCGCTGAGCACGGGAGAGGCGAGTACGGTCACGGCGCTCGTGCCGGGGATTGGCGATCTTCTCCCCGGTGGACAGGGTCACGAGAGAGGCGATTCCGGCGTCCAGACCAACCGCCGCAGACGTGGCGGGTGGAGAGGCGACGGTGTCCTCGCACAACAGGGACACGAACCAGCGGCCCGCCGGGTCGCGGGACACGGTCGCCGTGGTCGGCTCCGCCCCCTCGGGGAGCGGACGCGACCAGCGGATGTCCAGGGGCTCGGCCATCTTCGCGAGTGTCAGGCGCCCGTCGCACCATCGGAAGGCGCTGCGGGTGTACTCGGCCGACGCGCGGGACTTCTTCCGCGACTTGTAGCGCGGGTACTTGGCCCGCTTGGCGAAGAAGTTCCCGAACGCCGTCTGAAGGTGCCTCAGCACCTGCTGGAGCGGGACCGAGGACACCTCCGAGAGGAAGGCCAGTTCCTCGGCCTTCTTCCACTCTGTCAGCGCGGCCGACGACTGCACGTAGGAGATCCGGCGCCGCTCGCCGTACCAGGCCCGCGTGCGCTCCTCCAGCGCCTTGTTGTATACGAGGCGGACGCAGCCGAACGTGCGGGACAGCTCGGCTGCCTGCTCGTCCGTGGGGTAAAAGCGGTACTTGAACGCCCGCTTGACCTGCTCCCTCACGTCTCACACGCTATCAGCCCCCGTGTGAGGGGCGGGTATCGGCCGGTGGCCGCAGACGCCGAATCGCCCTGGAGGCGATTCACCTTTCCCTGCCCCACTCCGCAGGGGCTTCGTTTCCTCCCCGGCCCGAAGGCCGGGGTATCCACGAAGGAATCCCGATGACCGAACCGCAGGAGCCCTCCGTGCTGGTGACCGGGGCGACGGGCCGCCTCGGCGGACGCGTCGCCCGGCGTCTCGCCGAACAGGGCGTGGCGCAAAGGCTGTTGACCCGGAACCCCGAGCGGGCCCCCGAACTGCCCGGCGCCACACCGGTGCGCGGTGAGTACGGCGACTGCGAGGCTCTGCCACGCTGTCTCGCCGGTGCTCGGACCGTGTTCATGGTGTCCGCCCCCGAGAGCGCCCAACGGCTCGCGCAGCACCGGGAGTTCGTGGATGCCGCGGCGAAGGCGGGCGTAGCGCATCTGGTGTACGTGTCCTTCTTCGGCGCCGCCCCCGACGCGACGTTCACGCTGGCCCGCGACCACTTCCACACCGAGGAGCACATCCGCGCGAGCGGCATGGCGTACAGAAGCCGACAGGTTCGTGGATTCCTGAAGGCCCAAAACCGTGAACTGGCTGGCCATTTGGGGTCGGGACGGCGATTGTGCAGCCGGTTCGAGCAGCAGGTGCTCGTACGGCCGACGCTCGGGAGGGTGTGGTGAAGGAGGCGGTCTTCCTCCACGTGAGGCTCCGTCAAGGCGAAGGGCTCGCCGAGCTCATGGAGGTGATCGAGCGGTTCACCCCGCTCGCCCAGGCGTTGGCGCCGACGGCGGCTGTTGCCCAGGTGGGCGGCGCTCTGCAACTGTTCGGCGTCGGCCCGGTCGGTCTGGCGCAGCGACTGCGGCTTCAGGCGGCGGCTCTGTGCGGCCTGGGCACGGTCGTGGGGATCGGCCCGTCCTGGAACGTTGCGGCCATGGCGTCCTCGCGTACGGGGGGTGAGCGGCGTTCTTCACGTGACGGCGTCCGACACCGCGGATTTCCTCGGGCCGCTTCCGGTAGCCGAGTTGTATGGGATCCGGCGTGCGCAGGCCACGGCGCTTCGTTCTCTGTGAATCCAGACGATCGGCCAGTTGGCCGCGCTGCCCGGCGCGACGGTGCTGCGGATCCTGGGACGGCCGGGGCGCGCGCTGCAGGAACGCGCGCGGGAAGTGGATCATCGGAAGGTGGTGCCGGGCCGTGCGGCGGAGATGGTCAGCGTCCGGGAGGACTTTGCCGTCGATGTTCTCGACGGCTTCGAGGTCCGCTCCGCGGCTCTGCGGCTGGCCGCAGAGCTCGGGGCCCGGATGCGGGCGGGCGGTGGGGCGGCGCGTTCGGTCACGGTGGTGGTGTGGATGGCTGACCGGGCGCAGGTGTCGAAGACCTGCACGTTGGCTGCTCCTTCGGCGCATACGGACGATCTTCGCCGTGCTGTGTACGGCGTCCTGGACGGCTTCGGACTGCAACGCGCCCGCATACTGCGCCTCACGCTGGTCGCGGAGGCCGTGGACGGAGGGCTTGCCCACACGCAGTTGACACTGGACGGCGCCCGCGAGGCGCGGCTGCGGGTTGAGCCGGTCATCGACCGGCTCAATGACCGCTACGGACCGGGGACGGTGGGCCCCGCGCCAGCTCTCACCGGATGAGGTGGCTCTCTGCGCTGTCCGGTGTTTGCGTGCGCTGCGCGTCTGGGACTTCGGCGCAGCGGGCGCGGAGGGCACGAACCTGCTCGTGCCGGCGGCCACTGGCGTGGGCCGGAAACTGTGCGGCGGGTCCGCCGCACGACGGCCGTGATCCGGCCGGGGTTACCGCGACGACGGTGCCCCGTGGCCAGTTCTCGGGTTTGCAGTTGATGCGCACATGGCCGGTGGTGCCCTGGAACGCGCTGCCGGAGGAGGACGGCGACGGAGGCGGGCCGGACTGGCCGAGGGTGACCTTGGCGTACCGGTACCAGGTCGTGCCGTTCTCGTCGCCGCGGTGCTGCCGGCCGACCATGATCTCCCCCGGACCCGCCTTCGAGGCTGCGTCGCTCTGCCGCAGATGAGTTGGCCTTCAGCGTGCCGCGTGTCCATGGTCAGAACCGGTGACATCCAGGTGTCCCTCGGCGCAGGGCCCGCGCAGGACCGGGTGAGACGTGCGCACGCTCGTCGTCTGACCGACCTGCTTGGCGTGGGCACTGCCATCACGAGGCGGGCTCTCGACCCTGTTGCGGCGGACCGCCGCGCATCCACGTCAGGTGGGCACGGTCAGGCGGAGCGGCAGAACGGGGACTGTGACGCAGCCTTCGTCATCGGCGTGCCATTGCCAGTGGGCGCTGGTGGCGTCCCCGTACACGAATCCCGTCCATCCCGCGCCCCGTGGTCCGCAGAGAGCCTCCAGTTCGGCGGTCTCTCGCGGCCCGGGGGTGCCGGCGACCACGACCAGGCCGACTACGGGGTGCCGGTGCGCGGGGGAGCGTACAGCGCCCGGTGTCGCCGTGTCCATCCTTGCCGTGTCTGCCCTCGCGGTGGATGGTTCGACGCGGGTGAGGTGGTTGAGGCCTGGTGGTACGGCGGGCAGCGGTGAGCCGTCCGCCCCGGCCAGTACGGTCACGGGGGTCTGAGGCCGGTTGCGGGCGACCTCGGCCAGCAGGTTCTGCACGACGTCGCGGGCCACCGCGGCGTTTCCGGTGACGCTGAGGACGCCGTCGAGGCGGCTGAGGTCGACGAAGACCGGGCAGTCCTCCTGGTCGGTGCCGACCCGGACGAGGAGGGCTTCGCCCGGGTCGGCCGGTGTGGTGGTCTCGGGCCGGTTCAGCCAGTCGGTGGCGGAGGCGGGGCGCTGCCAGCGCGGGCCGTCAATGTGGGTCCAGGTGGGGTCGGGGGCCTGCGTCGTGTCGAGCCACGCCAGTACGCCGGTGTCGTCCACCCGCAGGGCGTGGACGGGTACGGCGTCCCGCAGGGGGGTGGCTGCGAAGTCGGCGAGGGTGTCGTAGGCGCGTCGTACGGAGTCGGCGTCGGTCGCGAAGCGGAGGCCGGTGGAGCGCCGGACGGCGAGTCGGCGTCGGCGGCGGGCCGGATCGCCGAGTCGGCGCACCGCGCGGCCGACGGCGGCGGCCCAGGATGTGATGCCGCGTCGGCTCGCGATGGCGGCTGTCACCAGGGCGAGGAGGAACGCGCCGGCTACCGCGATGGCGGAGGCCAGCGGGATGGCGAACACCGCGGTCTGCCCGGTGGGCGAGCCGCTGCCTGTCGGCGCGGCCGTGCCCTGGCCTTGGTCCCCGGAGCCGGTGGTCTGTCCGGCCGAGGTGTCTCTGGCGAGTTGTACGTCGGGGCCCGAGGCGTCTTGGGGCAGCCGCAGGATCCAGCCTGGATGCAGAGTCTCGTCGGGGCTGTTCAGGCTGTCGCCGTCCTTCTGTGCGAGGCCGCGGTTGAGGGTGAAGATGTCACCGGCCCGGGTCTCGTCTCCGAGGGTGGCTTGCGCGATCTCTGCGAGCGTGACCGGGGTGCCGCCGGTCTGCCCGGGGTCCTGCACGACGAACACCTTGACCAGGTCTCCGTCGGCGGCCACTGCGGCGGTGGTCATACCGAGGCCGGTGAGACACGCGATCAGCAGTGCGATGAGGGCGTGGTGCGGGCGGCGCACCGCGGCCGGTCGTGCGCCGCTCCCGGGCCTGGATCCGGGGCTGTTGCTCATGGGGTCCACCTAGGTTCTGCGGCGTTGGCGTGTGCCGACTACACGGGGCAGCCCGCCGGAAAGGTTCGACGAACCGGTGTGCTTTCTCACGTCGGCGGGTGAACCTTCCGGGCGGCCGGCCCCGTGTAGTCATCGATGCCTGTCGGAAACCCACGGATCGTGGCGCGGCGGCTCAATACCCACACGCACAAGGAGCACTGTCATGCCCAATTTCAACGTCAACTCCGATGAGACGGCCAGCACGTCGCAGGCCCTGCTGAACGACTTCTCGCAGCTCACGGACAAGCTCTCCGAGGTCAGGAACAAGATCCAGAGCCTGCTGTCCAACGGGTACAGCACGCCGGCGGCCCAGCAGAAGTTCTCGCCGTTCTTCGACGAGTTCGCCAAGGGCTTCCAGCAGGTCAACGACTCGCTCCAGGGCATCGGGAACTACGTGAAGTCGGTCGGTGACGCGTTCGACCAGACGGACAGCTCGCTCGGGAACAACCTGAACTGACCCCGGCCGCGGCCGTCACCCCCGGGCTCTTCGAAGCCCGAGGCGAACCGGTGCCCCACCGCCCCTCCACAGAGAGAAGACGACGAGCAGTGCGATTGACCGTCAGTGTTCGAGAACCGCAGGACGACGGGGTGTCGACCACCGTCGCAGTCGAGACCGGACCGTCCGTGCCGGTGGGCCGGTTTGCCGCGGAGCTGGCACGGTCGGTCGGCGCCGCGTCGACGTGGCCGGCGGAGGGGACGGTGGGCGCCGAACCGGCGCTCTATCTCGGCCCGGCCCTGGCGGATCCCGCCGCCACCATCCAGGAGGCGGGTATCCGCGACGGCATGGACCTCGGCCTGGGCGCTCCCGTGCCCGGCGGGCCGGCACCCGAGGGACGGACCGAGGTCCGTGTGGTGTCGGGACCGGGGGCGGGCACCGTGTTCCGCCTGGTGCCGGGCGACTACGACATCGGCGGTGCACCGGACTGCCCGATCCCGCTCACCGGCGACGCACCGCCCAGGGCGGCCCGGGTGAGGGTCCGGGTCGACGGGAGTGCGGAACTGACCGCGCGGGAGGGCGTGCTGCTGGACGGCAAGCCGGTGCCGGACTCCTCGCCGTGGCAGGCGGGCAGTCAGCTGGAGGTCGGGGCACACCTGTTGGAGCTGACCGTCCCGTCCACGCGGCGGGCGCCGCTGACCGTGGCGCCCGATGGCATGGGGCTGGAATTCAACCGGCCGCCGCGCTTCCTGCCGCCGGCGGCGGGCGCGAAGTTCCGGCTGCCCACACCGCCGAGCAAGCCGGAGAAGCGGCCGATCCCGCTGCTGCCGATCCTGCTGCTCCCGGCGGGCAGCGCCGCGGTGGCCATCCTGGTCACCCATCGGTGGTCGTTCGTCTTCATCGCGCTGCTCTCCCCGATCGCCGCGCTGGCCAGCCAGTTCAGCGGGCGCAAGCAGGCGATGGTCAAATACCTGGAGCAGATGAAGGAGTACGAGCAGACGCTGAGTCGGCTGAAGGCCGACATCAACGCGGCCGTCCTCGCCGAACAGCACAACCTCCGCCTCTCCCTGCCCGACCCGGCGGCACTCCTGCAGATGGCGGCCCAGCCCTCCGAGCGGCTGTGGGAACGGCGGTGGAAGGACCCCGACTTCCTGTCCGTCCGCGTCGGCACCACCGACCTGCCGTCCTCCCTGACCGTGGACGACCCGACCCAGGACGAGCACCGGCGCACCACCGTGCCACGGCTGAACCAGGTGCCGGTCTCCGTCTCGCTGCGCCGCTCCGGGGTCGCGGGCTTCGCCGGCCCGGACGCGACCTCGATGGCGAGCTGGGTGACGGCCCAGGCCGCCGCCCTGCACAGCCCGGGCGACCTGCGGATCGTCGTCCTGGCCGGTCCGGACGGCGAGCGGGACTGGTCCTGGACCCGCTGGCTGCCCCACGCCCAGGCACAGGGCGAGGACGCCTACGCCCTCGTCGGCAGCACCGCGGAGTCCCTGGCCCGCCGCGTCGGTGAACTCGGCCAGCTGGTCGCCTCCCGTATCGCGGCCGGTCCGGAGCTGACCCGCGGCGGGGTGACCGGCCATCCCGACATCCTCGTCGTCCTGGAACAGGCCCGCCGCGCCCGCTCCCTGCCCGGGGTCATCGCGCTGCTGCGGGACGGCCCGTCCGTCGGCGTGTACACGCTGTGCGTCGACCGCGAGGAGCAGCTGCTGCCGGAGGAGTGCGGCGCCGTCGTCGTCCTCACCCCCGGCACGCGGTCGCTTCGCCTACGGACCGACGGCGGCGGGCAGTTGGACGGCGTGCGCGCCGACTCACCCGATCCCTTCTGGTACGAGCACTTCGCGCGGGCGCTGGCCCCGCTGCGCGGCGTCGGCGACAACGACGAGAGCGCCTTGCCCGCCTCTGTACGGCTGCTGGACCTGCTGGGCATCGAACCCCCGACCCCGGACGCGATCGTGGCCGGCTGGTCACTCGGAGGCCGCAGCACCCGGGCCATACTCGGCACCGGCTACGACGGCGACTTCGCCGTCGACCTGGTCCAGGACGGCCCGCACGCGCTCATCGCCGGCACCACTGGCAGCGGCAAGTCGGAGCTGCTCCAGACCCTCGTCGCCACCCTCGCGGTGGTCAACAGACCGGACGAGATGACGTTCGTCCTCGTCGACTACAAGGGCGGCAGCGCGTTCGCGGAATGCGCCGAACTCCCGCACACCGTCGGCCTCGTCACGGACCTCGACACGGCGGAGGTGGAGCGCGCGCTCGTCTCGCTCGGGGCCGAACTCAGGCGCCGGGAGACCCAGTTGGCGCAGGCGGGCGCCAAGGACGTCGTCGACTACCTCGACAAGCGCTCGCGCGGCGGTGACGTACTGCCGCCGCTGCCCCGGCTCGTCCTGGTCGTCGACGAGTTCGCCTCGATGGTGCGCGAACTGCCCGACTTCATCACCGGGTTGGTCAACATCGCCCAGCGCGGACGCTCGCTCGGTATCCACATGGTGCTCGCCACCCAGCGCCCGGGCGGCGCGGTAACCCCGGACATCCGGGCCAACACCAACCTGCGCATCGCGCTGCGCACCACCGACACCTCCGAGAGCCGGGACATCATCGACGCCCCCGACTCTGGCGACATCTCACCGGCCAACCCCGGGCGCGCGTACGCCCGTCTGGGCCCCTCGGCCCTGCTGCCGTTCCAGTCGGGCCGGGTCGGCGGCCGGCGCCCCGGCGGACAGGTAGCGGCCGACACCCCCGTCGCGGTGAGCGCGGCACCGATCTCCTGGCACACCCTCGGCGGCCCCCTGCCCGCGACAACCAGGCCAGGCTCCGGGGCGAACCAGACCGAGGCCGTCACCGACCTCGCCGTCCTGGCCGCAGCCATCGCCCGCGCGGCCGAAGTCCACGGCACCCCACGCCAGCCCAGCCCCTGGCTCCCACCCCTGCCCGACACCCTGGCCTGGACCCCACCGCACCCGCCCGAGCCCATCGCCGACCGCGCCCCGGCGCTGCCCTCCGTCACGTACGGCCTGGTGGACCTCCCGGCCCAACAGGCCCGCACCGCCCTGACGTTCGACGTGGACAGGGCGGGCCATCTGCACATCGTGGGCTCACCCCGCAGCGGCCGCTCACAGACCCTGCGCACCCTGGCCGCCGCCCTGGCACAGGCCCACGGAGCCGACGACGTGCATCTGTACGGCATCGACTGTGGCAACGGCGCCCTCAACTCCCTGGCCGCGCTTCCGCATTGCGGGGTGGTGGTCGACCGGGGCCAGACCGAACGCCTCGGCCGCCTCCTGGACCGCCTCAACTCCGAACTCACCGCCCGCCAGAGCATTCTGGGCACCCGCGGCACCGCCGACCTGACAGAACTGCGCGCCGCCCAGGCACCCGGCGAACGGCTCGCGCACATCGTCCTGATGGTCGACCGGTTCGAGGTCTTCGAGCGGGAGTTCGGCACCTACGACAACGGCAGCTACATGGAACGCCTGCTGCGCCTCCTGCGCGACGGAGCGGGCGCCGGCATCCACGCCGTCCTCGCCGGCGACCGGGTCCTGGGCGGAAGCCGCTTCTCCAGCACCACCGAAGACAAGGTCGTCCTACGGCTCAACGACCGCCAGGACTACTCCAGCGTCGGCATCCCCACCAAGTCCGCCCCGACCGCGCCCGCCCCCGGGCGCGGCATCCGCGTCCAGGACCTCAGCTCCGTACAGATCGCCGTCCTGAACGAGGACCTGTCCGGCACCGCACAGGCACAGGCCCTCACCGACCTCGGCCACGAACTCACCGTCCGGGAGGAGCCGGTTCCCGGGCACCGGCGCCCCCTGCGCCTGGACCTCGTCCCCGACCGGATCTCCTACGACGACGCCATCACCCTGCACACACCGGGCGGGCCGATGCGGCCGCTGGTGGCCGTGGGCGGCGACACCCTCACCTCGCTCGGACCCGACCTGTCCGACGTACCGTCGTTCATCATCGGCGGGCCGCCGCGCACCGGCCGCAGCACCGCCCTGCTGACCGCGTCGCAGTCCCTGCTCGCCGCCGGCACCGGGCTCCTCGTGCTCGCGCCCCGCCGCTCGCCGCTGCGGGCGCTGAAGGGCTGGGCGGGGGTGGCGGACGTGATCACGGACGCCGAGGTGTCCTCGGACGACTTCCGGCGCACGCTCGGTCAGATCGGCGAGGAGCACGGAGTCGTCGTCATCGACGACGCGGAACTCTACATGGGCTCCGAGATCGACTCCGACCTCGCACTGCTCGCGCGCGGCGGCGCCGGCGCGGGATGGGGCGTGCTCGCGGCCGGCAACGCCGAGTCGCTGGCGTTGAGCCTCGCCGGCTGGATGGGCCAGATGAAACGCAACCGCTGCGGCATGCTCCTCTCCCCCCAAGGGCTGGCCGACGGCGAGCTCCTCGGGGTCAGGCTGACCCGGGGACTGGTCGGCGCGGCCCCTCAACCCGGGCGCGGGCTGCTGCACCTGGGCGACGGAACCCTGCGCGGAGTGCAGGTGCCCTTCGCCGAGACCGAGCCCGGCATGTAGCGGGCTGCTGAGGCTGAGTCCGGCTGCCTGATGTGAGTGGAGGCGCCCCCCCGGCCCGGGGGGCGCCTCCACTCACACCTGCACCCGTCAGACGGCGACGCTCTCCTCCGCGAAGCGGAAGGTGCCGGAGATGGCGTCGAACAGGTCGTAGACCTCGTTCTTCAACGGCAGGTTGGGACTCGCAAGAGTGACCACGAGGAACTCCTGTGCACTGCCCGGCACCGGCATCATCGTGTGCATGACCAGCAGCTTCACGTCGACGTCGGCCGTGATCCGGGCGGTCTCCGTCCCCGTGACCCGGGCGACGGTGCCCACGTGGGGTACCTGCGCCGTCGTGACGAGTCGGTCCGCGGGCACCGCCCCGTCCGTGGAGGTGCCGAGCTGGGCGGACAGCACGGGCAGCGTCAGCTCCTGCCCGACCGGCATGCTCACCGCGAACACCATGCCGTAGGCCAGGAAGAGCCAGTCGGCATACATGTCCGCCGTGCCCACGGCCAGCAGCGCGCCGTGACGGCGGGCCGACCGGGCCAGTTCCCTGCCCTGGCGGAACATGTCGTTGATACGGGCCTGCTCGCCCGGCGTGGCAGCGGCGGCCAGCGCACGCGCCCGCACCTCGGCCATGGCCGCGCCGGTGAGGTCGGCCTGCTGCCACCGGTCGGGGATGTCCAGCAGGAAGCCGCGCGCGGGTGCGGTCCGCGGCTCGGTGCGGCCGGCGTCGTCATGGTCGTGGCCGTCGTGGCCGTCCTGGAAACTGAGGGCAGGTGTCATCCGCCGCTCCCGTCATCGAGGTTCGCCACCGCGTCCTGGTCGGTCTTCGCGAACGAGTCCAGGACGTTCCCGATCGCGTCCTGGACATCCTTGACCTGCTTCTTCAGCTGGTTCTTCCCGTCCTCCCACTTGTTCTCGAAGTTCTGGGCGGAGCCCCGGGACAGCTCCCGCCCGAACATCGCGTCGAAGTCGAACGTGTGATGACCGATGTCGATGAAGTCGTGGACGAAACCCAGCGTTGAGCGGGCCTCCTCCAACTCATCGCCGGGGATGACTATGTGTGATGCCATGTACTTCCTCGTTGTTCATGGTCGGCGAGAACAGGTCCACATCCATCGGAAACACGGGGCCGTGGTCCCGGATCGTTCACCGCCGCGCTGCTTCCGGGAGCGGCGGGCGAAAGTCGGCGGATCGCTGAACTCCGGGCCGGGGCTGTCTCGTGTTTCAGGCATGACGTTCTCCACCGGCCCGATGCCCCCTCACACAACGCGCAGCAGAGTGCTCCGGCGCGCTGTCGTCGTTCCCGCGCTCGCGCTGTGCTGCGTGACCGCACTGTCGGGCTGCGGCAAGACCATCGAGATCGGCGACACATCACAGCCGGCGTCCTCCAGCCCGGCATCCTCCACGCCGACCGCGGCCACGACCGACGGCGCCGCATCGACCCCGGCCGCGACCGCCGGCAACGCGGCGTTGCAGGTCGTCGACTCCACGGCAGCGCAGGCCGGCCTGCACGGCAACGGCGGAACCGTCGTCGGTGTCGCCGTCCAGGAGGCCCCGCCCCGATGGGTCCAGCTCTCCGCCGTCACCAGCGACCAACTGCCCGCACAGCACCTGATCAACATCAACCAGGCCGCGCTGTACCGCTTCGACGACGACTCGGCATCCCCCTCGAAATCGGCCTGCACCGGCGCCTGCACCGGCAAGTGGCCGCCGGTCACCGTCGAGGAGGGCGGCAAGGTCTACATGGCCGGCGTGGATCCCAAGGAGGTCGGAGCGATCCGCCGCGAGGACGGCCAGATCCAGATCACGGTCGGCGGCTGGCCGATCTACCGCTACTCGGGCGACAGCAAGCCCGGCGACCTCAACGGCCAGGGCGTGGACGCGAAGTGGTTCGCCGTCGGCCCCAAGGGCGAGAAGGTCACCGGCAAGGGATGACGTTCACCACTTGAGTGGGCGCAGTGGCTTTGCGTTCCGTGTGGCAGTGGCAGGTGGAGCGGGGCACGTTGGCGCACGGCTGGGACCAGGAGCGCGGCTCGACGCTGGTGCGGATCCGGGCGCTGGTCATCCGCTTGTCCGGGGTGGAGTACACGGTGCAGGGGGTGCGGCGGCACGGCTGGGCTGCGCAGGTGCCGGCGAGGCGGGCACTGGAGCGGGACGACGCCGGTGCCGGGCGGTGGCGGAGTGAGGTGGGGAGAGACGGTAGAGCCACTGCGGCGGCCCGGGATGCCTTCATCTGCTTCGAGGACGAGGCGGAACAAAGGGCTGAGGCCGTCGAAGGGCACACGTGGGCGCCGCGTGGGCAGACGCCCGTGGTGCGCGGCTCGAACCGGGGACGGGTTTCCGTGGCGGACGTGGTCTGTCACAGGAGCGGCGAACGGTTCCGCCTGGTCTGCCGGTTGCACGGGAACCGGGGACGGAAAGACGAGGTGAAGACCGTCTTCACCTGGCGGGATTACCGCGACCTGATCGTCGTGGAGCACAACCAGCTCAAGACCTCCGTGGTCTGGGTCTGGGGCCAATCTGCACGGCCACCTGGTCGACGAGCTCGGAGGCAGCGGCGCTTTCTCTTCACGACAAGGTCGTCGCAATCACCGGAGCGAGCAGCGGCATCGGCGAAGCCACGGCCCGCCTGCTCGCACAACGCGATGCCGCAGTCGTCCTCGCAGCGCGCCGCGGTGAGCGGATCGACGCGATAGCGCAGGACATCCGAGACGAGGGAGGCCGCGCTGTTGCCTGCGTCGTCGACGTCACCAAGCCCGAGGACCTGCGCCGCCTGGTCTCCACCACCGTCGACCAGTACGGCCGGATCGATGTTCTGGTGACCAACGCCGGCATCGCCCCCCTCAGCCGCCTGGCCGACCTCGACACCGACGGCTGGTCGGCCATGATCGACGTCCACCTGCGCGGCATGCTGAACGGAGTCGCCGCCGCCCTGCCCGTCTTCCGCAAGCAAGGCTCGGGACATCTGGTCACCATCGCCTCCACCGCCGGCATGGTCGCAGCCCCCGCAATGGCCGTCTACGGAGCGACCAAGAACGCCATACGCGCAGTCCACGAAGGTCTCCGCAAAGAATCCACCGACGGCGTCGTGCGCACCACAGTCATCTCACCCGGATACGTCATCACCGACCTCGCCGACTCCATGACAGACCCCCACATGAAAAACGAGATCCGTACGCACATGAACGCCATCGGCATCCCCCCAGCCGCCATCGCGCGCGCCGTAGCCTTCGCCATCGAACAGCCTCACGACGTCGAGATCGGCGAGATCAACGTCCGCCCAACCGTCCAGGGATAACAACCACCCCACCCACCCCACCGAAATCCCCCGAGGATGCCACCGCCACAGTCCGCGTCAACACTCGCGACCATCCAACCGCCCGTCGGCATACAGACGTTGCACCCAAACGCAATCCGCGCACTCCCTCTCACTCAGACGCGCCCGTGAACCGGCGTCCCGCGCAGCTAAAATGGCACGGACATGCCAGGACCCCTGCCAGCAGAAAGCGTGCCGTTCGCGCACGTGGCGGTCGATTCCGATCACCAGTGCGCCGTACGCCGGCGTCGTTCGTCGCGCATGGCCTGGGGCGGCCGGGGGGGAGTCCACCCGCGTGCTGGTCTCCTGTTCTCGTCGCGCGGCATCCGTGCTCTTGTCCGCGACCTGCGCCGCGCTCAGTCCCGTGCCCTGCCGATGGACCGAAGCCCGCGCCACATCCTCCGCACTCCACATCACCCCCCCGCCCCTCCTTTCACACCGCCCAGTCGAGGCCGAGCCCGGCGAGCGCGGCGAGTGTGTCGACGGTGAGCTTTGCGCGGCGGCCCTGGGGCCACGCCCCGCTTCAAGGCCCCCCACAGGCGTAGTGGACGGCTGGGGTCGGTGAGTAGCCACACCTCGGTGCGTGGTTCGTCGCGTTCCTGCTCCCGCTCGCTGTCCTGAACGTCCTGCTCAACGCGCCGGATTGCCCTCCAGATGCTCGGGCTGATGGTGAACTCTGCGGTCGTTCCGTTTCGTGTAACGGGTGGTGCGGGGTGCCGAGGCGGCCTTGCTTGCCGTCCGGGCCCGGAACGGAGACGTCGTACGGGCAAGCGACTCAACGTCTCAGGGGAGGGGATCGGTATGGCGCGGCGGCATGCGAGTCAGCAGGACTTCGAGACGGTCGGGATGGACAGCGACCCCACGCCTGGTGATCCGGATCTGATGCAGGGTCTGATCACCCGGTATCGGGATGTGGGGGATGCGGCGGAGAAGGCGCTCAACGTCCTGAAGCGGGATGGTGACATCTCGCGTGGCCGTGGTGAAGCGATCGACGCGTTGAACAAGAAGATCGGGGATGATCTCCCGGACAAGCTGCGGAAGACCGCGACCTCGTACCACGATGCGGCGCAGGCGTACACGGACTACGCTCCGCGGCTCCGGGAGGCGCAGGAGACCTTCGACAGGGCGGTCGACCAGGCCAACAGCGCCGCACCGCAGGCGAACCAGACCCCCACGAAACTCTCCGACGCCCCGACGGACGACGAGCGCGCGGCGGCGACGCGTCAGCAGAACGAGATCGACGCGGGCAAGTCGGCGCTGGGTGCGGCGAAGAGTCTGGCGGAGCAGGCGCGGCAGATGCGGGAGAGCGCGCAGCGCCAGTGCGAGGACGTCCTCGACCGGGCCGCCCGCGAGGCGATCCCCGAACGGAACGTCTTCCAGAAGATCGCCGACTTCTTCAAGGACTTCCCCTTCGTCAAAATCCTCCTCGGTGTCCTGGCGGGGATCGTCGCCCTGATCTTCCCTGTCGTCGGAGCCCTCCTGGGCGGTGCCCTGTTCGCCATCGACCAGATCAGCGCGATCGCCTCGGGCCACTTCAGTCTCGGCGACTTCGCCGTGGGGCTGCTCAGTTTCATCCCGGGCGGATCGATCCTGAAGGGCATCGGCGGCGGCGCGGCCAAGTTCCTCCCGAACATCACGAAGAACGTCGACGGCTCGATCAAGAACATCAAGTCGACGATCGACTCGACGAAGACGGTGGGGGGTCCACTGGGCGGGTCCTTCGGCAGCGCGATCAAGCATGCCGGTGGGGACTTCGCGGAATCGGCGGCGGGGGAGGCGGCGAACCAGGCGATCAGCGGGGACGGCTTCGACGCGGGGGCCATTTTCGGGGCGGGCGCAGCCGGGGCAGCCGGCGGAGCCCTGACCGGAGGCGGCCGCGGCAAAGGGAAAGGCAATCCACCGCCCATCCCCATCAAGAACGGCTCTAGGGGCTTCGACGTCGACGCGGGCAAAGGCGGCAACGGCTCTGGCCTCGGGTCCGTCGGCGGCAAGGGCGGCGACATAGGCGTCGACAACTCCGACGGCAGCGGCGTGAGCCTCACCACGAGCACTGGCGATGTCAGCAAAGTCAACACGGGCCGCGGCGGCGACGGCACCAAGGGGGGCAAAGGCGGCAGAGGAGGCGACGTACAGCTCAGCGTCTCTGGTGACGGCACCACGAACGTCACCTTGGGCGACGGCGGCGACGGCACCAAGGAGGGCAAAGGCGGCAGAGGAGGCGGCCTAGTGCTCGGCGTCTCTGGTGACGGCACCACGAACGTCACCTTGGGCAAAGGCGGCAAGGGCATCGGCGGCGATGCCGGCAGCGCAGTCATCAAGATCCATGGCAACGGCCCCGTGAACGTCACCCAGGGCCCGGCCGGCCCGCCCTCCAGCGACGGGTCCAACGACGGCAAATCCAGCAGCGTCGTCATCGTCAAGCACTTGGGCAACAACCGCCCGAGCTCCACCACGGGCGACGGCGGCAAGGGCGACGGCAGCGACCTTTAGAGACTGTCACCGCGTAAGTGTCTTTGCTGAGAGGGCGGTTGGAGTGGGAGGAGCACGGCGCCCGCCGTCAGGGCCGGACTCGCTGCTGCCGCTGCCCACCAGCCGGAGGTCCGCCCTGCGGAGCACTCTCAACGATGTTGCACGACATCATGGACTTCCCGACGGAGGAAACATGCCAAAAGCGATCAAACTGACGGACTTCGGCAATCCTGACGTATTGCAGTGGGCTGACGTGCCCCTGCCTCAGCCGAGCGAGGGGCAGATCAGGGTGAAGGTGAAGGCCGCAGGTGTCCGGCCGACCGATCTAGCTCTGCGGTCGGGGAGGCTCAAGGCCTTTTCGCTGCAGCCCAACGCTGTCCTCGGCTTCGAAGTGGCCGGCACCGTCGACGCGGTGGGGCCCGGAGTGAACGGAGCGCAGGTCGGCGACGAAGTGGCAGCGCTGCTTTTCGACCTCGGTGGATACGCCGAATACGCGGTCGCCTCGATGTGGGTCGAGAAGCCTCCGTCCGTCCCGTGGGCGGCCGCGGCCTCTCTCCCCGCCTCGGCGGAGGCGGCGGCGGGGGTTGTGCGGTAGTTGGGGGTGAAGACGGGCGACACGCTGCTGGTGCTCGGTGGTGGCGGAGCCGTCGGCTTGATCGCCACGCAGTTGGCCGTCGCTCAGGGCATCAGAGTGATGAGTGCCGTAGCCGCGCGGGACGACGCACTGGTCACGTCCCTGGGTGCCACGCCCGTACGCTACGGCGCGGAACTGGTTGACGCGGTCCGGAGTGTCGGGGACGTCGACTTCGCGTTCGACGCGTCCGGCAAGGGAGTACTGGCGGACGCGATCGCGTTGACCGGCGCCGCCGACCGGGTCATGCCCCTGTCCGACCCCGCTGCGGCGGACTTCGGTGTCGCACTGTCACATCCGACTCCAGAGCGGGCTCCTCACGCGTTGGAGGACACCATGCCCCTGCTGGCGCAGGGGCGGCTCCGGCTGCGGGAGTACAGAACCATGCGCATGCAGGACGCCGCCGAGGCGCACCGTCTGCTGGAGAGCGGTCAGGTGCACGAGCGCGTCGTGCTGACTCTCTGATCGCGATTCCTGAACTGCTGCTCCCGATCATTCATGAGTCCCCGTCAGTTCACTGGCGGGGGCTCTGTGCGCAGAGGGCGTCCCGGATCGGTCTCCGGCTTGCGCCTACGCGGGATGCGCCACGGGCAGAAGTCCGAGCTCCAGGAGGCTCTCCGCAGTGGCCGCGACGGCGTCCTCGCTGCTGCGGGGGCTCCAGCCGAGGACCTTGCGGGCCTTCTCGTTGCTGACGTGGCGGACCTTGCCGAGGTTGGGCAGCATGCCCTTCAGCGCCGGGTTGGCCTCGGCGACCCTGCGTACCGTCTCGTCCGGGAGTTCGACGGCCGGGACGGCGCCGGCGGCGTCGCCGAGCCGGTCGCGGATGGCGAGTGCGATCTGGTGCAGGGAGACGGCGTCGCCGGCGGCGGCGATGAAGCGTTCGCCCGCGGCCCTGGGGTCGGTCATGGCCTTCAGGTGCAGGTCGGCGGCGTCACGGACGTCGACGACGGCGAAGTACAGGCGGGGCGTGCCCGGCATGGCGCCGCCGAACAGGCCGGTGATCATGTCGATCGAGGAGGAGTGGTCGCTGCCGACGACGGGGCCGAAGATGCCGACCGGGGCGACGGTGGTGAGCTGGAGGCCCTTGCCCTCGCGTTCGGCGAAGCCCCAGGCGGCCCGCTCGGCCAGCACCTTGGACCTGATGTAGGCGGGGACGTCGCTGTCCGGGTCGGTCCAGTCGTCCTCGGTGAAGGGCTGTTCGGTGGCGGGCCTGCCGTAGCCGACGGCGGCGAACGAGGAGGTGACCACCACGCGTTCGACGCCTGCGTCCCGGGCCGCGCGCAGGACGCGCAGCGTGCCTTCCCTGGCCGGAACGATCAGGTCGTCCTCGTGGTCGGGTTCACCGCCGGGGAAGGGTGAGGCGGTGTGCAGGACGTAGCGGCAGCCCGCCACCGCCTCGGCCCACCCCTCATCGGCGGTGAGGTCCGCCGCCACGAAAGTGAGCCGCTCACCCGCATCCACGCCCATGGTCGCCATGTCCTTGCGGACCTGGGTCTCGCGGCTGAGGGTCCGCACCGTGGTGCGGACCTGGTAGCCCTCACCGAGCGCCTGGGCGATCACACGGCCGCCCAGGAACCCGGAGCCTCCGGTGACCAGGACGGTATCGGTCGACGTGTCGGGCGAAGTGCTGTTCATGGCCGAGCTCCTTTGTCTTTGTCTTTCGGTACGCGTAATGGGGGTCCGCCTGACGTCAGCCAGAGGAGGAAGGGGGCGGCTGCGACTGACTGGTCAGCGCCGGCAGCAGCAGGGCGTCCATGACCGCGATGAGTCGGTCGGCGTCGGCCTCGGTGCCGGTGAAGAGCTTCTCCACGAAGACGCTGCCCATCAGGAACATCTCGACGTGCGCCAGGGCCGGGTTGTCGGCACGGATCGTTCCGCGCTCGACGTGCCGGGCCAGGATGGTGCGCAGCGCGTCGAGGTAGGGGGCGAACAGGACATCCCGCAGCGCTTGGGCGAGGGCCGGGTCGGACACGACCGCGTGCCAGATCCCCAGGGTGGGGGCACCCTGCGGGTGCGGCGCCGGCATCATGCGAGCCAACGCCACCAGGTCATCGCGCAGGCCGCCGGTGTCGATGCGCGGCAAGGGCGGGTACTTCCGTGCCGTCATCGCCGTGATCACGAGCCTGGGCTTGTTCTCCCACCGCCGGTACAGCGTGGCCGTGCTCGCCTGCGTCCGCCTGGCCACCTCGTCCACGGTCGCCTGCTCGTAGCCGACCTCGGCGACCAGGTCGAAGGTGACGTCGAGGATCTTCCGCTCGCGCTCCTCCGTCAGCCGCTTGCGCCGGTTGGAGGCCGGTGCCTGCTCGCTCATCAGTAACTCCCGCAGTCCAAGTCGCCGGTCCATGCCCGTCCGCCCGGACGAGCAGAATAGAAAACTCGTTTTCGACAATACGTTTTCGATAAGCGCTTGGCAAGTCGGACGGCAAGAGCGTCGGCCCGGTGGTCTCGGCGCCGCCCGGGAGGGCCTGGTGATCGGCGACCCGCCCACGCACCGCGTCGTCCAGCCGAGGAACCGACTGCTGACCGGGGCTGCCCTCTCTCGATGCCGCGGCCGCGCCCGGCAGTCATGTGTCGATGCGCCAGATGACCTGACGGCCAGCAGGGGCCAGGGCTGTAGATCGCCGTCGCCGACCTGCTCCTGGATCATCTTGAGTCCGCTCGCGCGACAGCTCGCTCCACAAGGTCCGCGGCATCGAGAACAGGCGTTGCCGCCCCGCGATGGCCATTTCTGCCTCGCCCTCCCCGACAAGCTGCCGCAGCGCTCGCGCACGACGAAACCCTGTTCGCCGACCCTCCGCTTGAGCTGATGTGCTCTCCGGTTCCTTCGGCACTCTTTCGGCACTGGTGGCTGTCTACTCTCGCCGCTCCCTCGACCGAGAGCCGGACGGATCCGGGGCCAGTGGGCCTCGCCCTCGCGGAACGGACCGCCGGTACCGCACAGAAGCAGGAAGTTCGCACGATGACGCCGCTTGTGGCCACCGACGAAACAGCGCCCTCTTCAGCATCACGCGCGTTGGACGACCTGATAAAAGAGCACAATTCCGCGCTCTTCGCCTACGCACGGACCATGCTGACGGACCATCACCTTGCCGAGGACGTCGTCCAGGAGGCGTTCATCAAGGCCTGGCACCACGCCGACCGCCTGCTCAACCAGGAGGGATCCGTCCGGGGGTGGCTGCTCAAGGTGACCAGGAACCTGATCATCGACCGGATGCGCAGTGCCTACGCCCGCCGGGAAGCCCTCACCCGCGACATTCCCGATACGGCACTGCGCGACGAGACCGACTCGCTCCTGCTCTCCCTCGACGTGGCCTCTCTCCTGCGCGACCTGTCCCCGGAACACCAGGAAGCGCTCGTCCTCATCTACATCTACGGGCGTACGGCGGACGAGGTGTCGCACCTCCTGGGCATTCCGGCGGGCACCGTGAAGTCACGCCATCACTACGCGCTGCGCGGTCTGCGCAAGATGCACGCGGGCTACCGGTCCTGACACGGCTCACGCCGGTGGCCCGGGCCGTCACCAGCGGACGGGCAACTCCTCCAGACCGCCGACCAGAATCCCCGACCGGCGCTTCAACTGCTCGGCCGGTACCGCGAGTTCGAGGGTCGGAAGTCTCGTGAGCAGGGTGGTGAGAACGGTCCTCAGTTCGTTGCGGGCGAATTCACGGCCCACGCAGATCTGAGGACCGTAGCCGAAGGTGAGATGGGGGTTGGGGGCGCGCCGCAGGTCCATCCGGTCCGGGTGCGGGAAGACGGTCGCGTCGCGGTTGGCCGCGGCGATCTCGGCCATGACGGTGCAGCCGCGGGTGAGCGTGGTGCCGCCGAACTCGATGTCGGCGGAGAGGTAGCGGGGCAGTGCGAAGCCGTGGTTGGCGTCGAAGCGCAGTGCTTCCTCCACCGCGGTGGGGACGAGCCCAGGGTCGGCCAGCAGTTCGCGCCAGCGGTCGCGATCGGCGAGCAGCATCGCGGTCATCTTGCCGATCATCTGGGAGGTGGTCTCGTGTCCGGCGACGAGCAACCCGATTCCCGCGCTCGCGAGTTCGGGTTCGTTGAAGCGTCCGTCGTCCGCGTCGACGATCGCGGTGAGTTCGCTGATGACGTCGTCGCCGGGGGTGGCGCGCCGGTTCTCGATGTGCGCGATCATGTACTCGTAGAAATCGCCTCCGGCCTGGTCCATCTCGCTCTGCGTGTGGCGGGTGAGGCTGAGCAGGATCGTCGACCAGCGCAGAATCCGGTCGTGGTCCTGGTGTGGGATCGCGAGGGCCTCGCAGATCACCCACAGGGGCAGTGGCCTCGCGAGGGCACTGATCAGATCGGCGGGTCCCGGGCGAGCGGTCATGGCGTCGATGAGCTCGTCGGCCTTCGCGGCGATGCGGGGGCGCAGTGCGTCGAGCCGCCGCCCGGTCAGGGCCCGGGTGAGGACGGCACGCCAGCGGGTGTGATCGGACCGGTCGTCGCGGTCGGCGTCCGATATCCCCTCTCCGCCGGAATCTGGGTTGTAGAACAGTCCGCCGTCCTCGGCATCGCCCAGTCGGGCGGTGTCCTCCGCGGCCAGGTTCCGGCGGAATCTGCGGTCGGCGAACAGCTTGCGGACGTCTTCGTAGCGGGTCAGCAGCGCGGTCTCGTCACCGCCGGGTGTGCGTACCCATGTCACGGGGCACTTCTCGCGTAACCCGGCCCACTGGGCGGGCGGTTCGAGGGCGCTGGCGCCCTCGAAGGGGTAGTCCTGCGGGTCTGCGTCAGCGTGGCCGGCGGCCGAGGTCATGTCGTGGTCCTGCCTTTCTGGGCGGCGACTTTCGTCACCGGTGGAATCGACTGGAATGAAATGCGGGCCCAGAAGACCGGGCTTCCGGGCCGTGTGGCTCTGCTGGTGCCGGAGGTCAGTACTGGCTCCGTCCGGCTGCGGGAACTGTCTTGCCCCGGTCGCTCTTGGGGATGTCGGCCTTGATCGCGAACCAGACTCCGTTGACGCCCTGGCCGTTCGTGTCGCCGGGCTCCTTGTCCCCGTTGAAGGTGTAGGCGGGCCAGCAGTTGAACGATTCCTGCGCGGTTCCGCCCGGTGTGGTGAACGTGAAGAGGATCTTCGGGCTGAGTCCGGCGGCCTTGGCATCGGCGGCGGTGACCGGGGCGCTCGGTGTCCACTTCTGGAGGCATTTGGCGTCGCAGGCCGTGGTCATCGGCCAGGGAGTGTCCTTGGTGAAGAGGTAGAGCGTGCGGCCGTTCCTGTCCTGGAGGACCTTGCCGAGCTTCGGGCTGTCGAGGACACCCAGAGCCGGTCTGCCGGCACCTGCCCTGGCGCCGTCCGGGGCCGCGGCGTACCACGCCTTCTGGTACCCCTGCCCCTTGGTGTCGCCCGGTTCGTCCTTCGCGTAGGTGTAGAGCGGCTTCCCCGCCAGCGTCAGCTGCTTCGATCCGTCCACCCGGGTGATCGACCCCAGAAGGTCCTCATCGACGCCTTTGCCCGAGGTGGCGGCGTCGGCGGGAACGGGCCGCATCGTCTTGGCGCATTCCGCGACGCAGTTCGACCTGCCCGGAGTCGCCTCGTCCTTGTCGAAGACGTAGACGGTCTTACCGCTCCCGTCGACCACCACGGACTTGAGTTCGTCGTCGACCCGCACGGACACACCCGTAGGAGTGGCTGCCTTGACGTTCCCTTGCGAAACGTTCAAGGAGGGATCGCCGGTCGGGCTGGTCGGGAGCAGGCTGACCTGCTGTGTCTTGCTCGGCTGGGTTCCCTCCGCAGAACCGCACGCGGACAGAAGGAAGGACAGTGCAACTGCCCCCGCCGCGATCCGCAACCCTTGTTCAAGCCTTGTCACGACAGTCCTCACGCTCGGTACTGCCACATCTGACGTGACAGCATCGCCATACACACGATGCAGACATGCCACCGCGTTCGACGTGCCAGGCGCTCCGCGGTGAGGAGGCCCGGCTCGGAGGCCGGCCCGGGGTGGGGGGCGGTGCGGTTACCTCGCGCCCGTCTCGGGCCCGGCGCTTCGTGATCGCCGCTGCCGGTCCAGTTCGTCGTAGCGGGCCCGCATCGCCTCGCCGGCGGCCGGTCCGGCGGTGAACACGTAGGCGTCGCTGTCGTCGAGGCGCTTTCCGGTACGGGCGTCGACCAGGACAGGTTCGGCCTCCTGGCCGGTCTCGGCGTCGACAAGGATCATGGAGCGGTCCGACGGGTCGAGGTGCCGGTTGCCCCAGGCGGCCAGAGCGACGATCACAGGGCGCAGGGAATGTCCCCGCTCGGTGAGGACGTACTCGTGGCGGACTGGGTTCGCCTGGTAGGGCCGGCGTTCCAGCAGGCCGTCGGCGACCAGGGTCTTCAGGCGTGCGGTGAGCATGCTGGTGGAAATGCCCAGGCTCTGCTGGAACTGGTCGAAGCGTGTATAGCCGTCGAAGGCGTCGTGGAGGATCAGCAGCGTCCACCACTCGCCGACGTGCTGCGCCGTGGTCGACAGCGGACACGCGCGGTCCTCCAGTCGGATCCTGCTCGGCATGGCACCCTCCGGAGTTCCTGCTAAAGTCGAAGCCACTTGCTTCTATTTTAGCAGTCACCCGCGGTGCCCATCGGGCCCCGGCCGGCGGGACCGCCCGTACACGGCCGTCCTGCGTCCACGCCGGGAGCGGGCCCCGCCCGGGCTGCCACCATCCAACGCACCTGCGAGGCAGACATGACCGATCACCACGACCTTGTCGACGTCGCCGACCTGCCGGAGGTCGTCCGACGCTATCTGCGGGCCCACGACGCGCGGGACAGCGCGGCCGCCAGGGCCGTCCTCGCGCCCGAGGCCACCGTCACGGACGACGGCCACACCTACCGAGGTCCGGCCGAAATCGGGCGCTGGCTGGAGCGGGCCGCCTCCGAGTACACCTACACCACCACGCCACTCGGGGCCGAGCGCCACGGTCGCGACGGGTACACCGTCGTCCAGCAGCCCGAAGGCGACTTCCCGGGCGGGAAGGTCGATCTGCGCTACCGCTTCGACCTCGACGCGCACGGACGGATCAGCCGGCTCGTCATCGCCCCCTGACGGCCGCCGGCCTGCCGCCCGACTCACCGATCCGTCTCCCTCCCTCAGATCGCGAGGACGCATGAAGACCTGGTTCGTCACCGGCGGGACCCCGGGCGGTTTCGGCCCGGCCTACGCCGACCTCGCCCTGGAGCGCGGTGACAACGTCGTCCTCACCGCCCGCCGCCCGCAGTTGCTCGACGACTGGGCAAGTCCCCACGGGGAGAGGGCACTTGTCCTGCCGCTGGATGTCACCGACACCCAGCAGATCCGTGCGGCCGTCCGTGCCGCCGAGGAACGGTTCGGTGGTATCGATGTCCTGGTCAACAACGCCGGCCGGGGCTGGTACGGCTCCGTCGAGGGCACGTCCGACGCCGATGTGAGGCGGTCCTTCGAGCTGAACTTCTTCTCCGTCACCGAGATGCTGCGTGCCGTCCTTCCCGGCATGCGGGCCCGCGGCAGCGGATGGATCGTCAACATGTCCTCCGTCGCCGGACTGCGGGGCGTGCCCGGCTTCGGCTACTACAGCGCCGCGAAGTCCGCTGTGGAGGGCCTCACCGAGGTACTGCGGCGCGAAGTGGCCCCGTTCGGCATCAGGGTGCTGGCCGTCGAGCCCGGCGCCTTCCGCACCCGCGCGTACTCCTCCTTCGCCGAGGAGCCCGTGTCCGAGATGGTCGACGCCTACCTGCCGCTCGTCCGGTCCGTCCGCGCCTCCATGATCGACCAGGACGGCCGGCAGCCGGGCGACCCCTGCCGGGGGGTGCGGGCCGTCCTGAACGCGATGGACCAGGACGAGCCTCCGCACCGCCTCGTCCTGGGCACGGCCGGCTACGACGCCGTCCGCGGCCAACTGACGGATATGGTCGAGGAGTTGCGCACCTACGAGGCTGCCTCGCGCAGCGCGGACTTCCCTGCCGCGCCATAGGCCGCACTCGGCGGTGCGGGTCAGCTACCTCTCCGGGGCTGTTCCCCGGTACCCGGTTCTCGATCGGGGAACGCCCGCAGTCTCAGCTGTGGAGCCCGGTAGTCGGCGAGCCACCGCATCCGGCGGTCGTCCGCCGCGATCCCGGCGCGTGCGGTCCGGGTCCACTCCTCCCGGTCGAGTATGTCCCCGTACGTCGCCCGGAGCGTTTCCTGCTGGGCCGCGGTGCACCCGACAGCTTCGGGAGATTCCGTGGCCAGGTGCTGAGTGAGCACCGCGAGCGTGAAGTAGCGCGCGATGGTCGGACGGAGCGAGCCCGCATGCCGGGCGTGAGCTTCCAGAACCGTCCCCGCATGAGGGTAGAGAGCAAGCGTGCGGCCCATCCCGCGGCAGCCGCTCATGACATGGAGGAGCCGGCCGATGTGATCGACCATCTCGTGGTCATGGTCGAGGGCTCCCAGTTCCTCGTGGAGTCTGGTGACCGTGGCGACCTTCCCGGCGAAGTATCCGTTGAGGAGGTCGCCGTCGCAGGCCCGGCGCAGCAGCCATGCCCGGACGACCGGGTCGTCGTCGAGCCAGCAGAGCGCGTCGACGACGTAGACGCGCCCCCAGCCCGTCACGCGCTCGGCGAGCCACAACAGGGCCTCAACGCCTCCCGGCCCCGTCTCGAAAGCGTGCACCGCCAGTGGCCCGAACTGATGGGAGAGCAGCCCGATCGTCTGGATCAGCGGGATGTCGGCGGCCGTACCCACCGCGGCCAGCAGGGCGAGCCCCACGGTGACCGCACATCGGTCGGTCCCGTGCCGGACGAGCCAACGCCCCGTTCGGCGAACACGTTCCCGGTCGGCCCGCTCGGCCGCCGCGGCGGTGTGCTCGTTGGGCGAGAGGGGACGTAGACGTCGTGGAACGCGTCGGCCAATTCGTTAGGAAGGGCGGCGAGTTGAGCGAAGTGCGTGTCCAGGACGAGCGCCGCGTCCTGGCCGGCCAGGGACCGGTCGACCGGTGACCTCGGGCCTCGCCGACCACGGTGGCATCCGTCGTCGGGATACGGTTCCCCGTTGCGCGCAAGCGGCTTGCCCGGAGTCAGCCGATGCAGCCGGAGCGCGTGCTCGAACAGGGTCGTCGGTGATCCGGGCAGCCCTGGCCCGGCCGTCTCGCTCATCGGCGGACGGAGCACTCGATTCTTCCGATCATGACCCGCAGCATGCCATCGCCGTCGACACCGGAACAAGCCCCTGTGCGCGTCAACTCCCGCGCACGCGGCGGCAGCCGAGACCGACGCGATCCACGCTCGCCGCACCGTCCGGGCTCAGAACGACCCGTCGTCGCGCGTGTAGTTGGGGCTGAGGTGCAGCAACGCCGCTACGGCGGGGCTCGGTTCGCGTCCCGCGCGGACCGCGAACGACAGGGTGAGCGAGGGGACAGGGCCGGACACCGGCTTGATGACCACCCCAGTCGTATCTGCCTGATCGTAGCGCGGGACGACCGCCGCACCGCCGATGGCCCGCACGTACGACGCGGCCGAGGCGATGTCCGTGATCTCGACGGACACCCGGCGCGTGATGCCGAGTTCACCGAAGGCACGGTCCATGGCGGCGCGTGAGCCGAAGCCGTTCGCACCGGAGACGAAGTTCTCGTGGGCGAGGTCCTTGAGCGCGACGCGTTCCCGCCGCGCCAGGGGGTGCTCGGACGGCAGGATCGCCACATACGGGATGGTCGCGAAGTGCCTCAGCTCCAGATCGTGCGCGTCGGCGGCGGCCAGGGCCACGACGCCGACGTCGAGACGGCCGCGTCGCACGTCCTCGGCGATCCCTCCCGCGCCGGACCCGGAGACCTGGATCTGTATGTCCACCAAAGGGTGGCGCTGGCGGAAAGCCCCCACCAGGCGCGGCAGATCGAGAGCCGTCATGCGGGTCATCGTGCCGATGCGCAGGCTGCCCCGCAGGGTGCGCGACGCCTCGCCGACCACCTCCCTCGCCCGCTCCGCCGCCACGACGACCGCCTTGGCCTCGGGCAGAAACGCCTCACCCGCCGCCGACAGGGCCACCGTCCTGGTCGACCGGTCGAAGAGCGACACCTGAAGCTCGTCCTCCAGGGCGCGGACAGCCGCCGACACGGTCGACTGAGCTGCGAAGAGGCGGGCCGCGGCGCGGGTGAAGCTGAGCTCCTCGGCCACGGTGATGAAATAACGCAACTGCCTTAATTCCACCGGCCAATTATCGATTTCCTCGATAACACATGTCAATGTTTTTCGTTGGACTCGATATGCCTTCTGCGCCAGGCTTTCAGCGGCAGCAACTCCCGCTGCCCGATGAAGGGATGGTCATGAGCAAGCAGGTTCTGATCGTTGGAGGCACCTCGGGCATCGGCCGCGAGCTGGCCGCGGCGTATGCCCGCCAGGGTGCCTCCGTGATCGTCGCCGGGCGCGACGGCGCCCGCGCGGAGAGGACAGCCGAGGAGATCAACTCCGAGACGGATGCCGGCCATGTGCGGGGGATCGCGGCCGATCTCGCCAAGCCCGAGAGCCTCGAACCGTCGCTGAGCGGCATCGAGCATGTCGACGCGATCGTGCTCGCGGGCATGCGGCGCGACAACAACACGATCGCGGGCTACGACATCGCCGGGGCAACGGAGTTGGCCATCGCGAAGGTCGTCGGCTACACCACGGTCGTCCACACCCTGCGCTCGCGTATCTCCCCCACCGGCTCCGTGCTGCTCTTCGGCGGGCTCGCCAAGGACGTGCCCTACCCCGGCTCCACCACCATCACCACGGTAAACGCCGGGGTGACGGGCCTGGTGGCGACGCTGGCGAAGGAGCTCGCGCCGGTCCGCGTCAACGCCATCCACCCCGGCATGGTCGGCGACAGCCCCTACTGGGCCGGCAACCAGCCCGCCGTCGAAGTGGCACGCGCGCGGATCCTGACCGGCGTCGTCCCCACGATGCGCGACATCGTCGAGGGCTCCCTGTTCCTGCTGGAGAACCCGGCCGCGAACGGCGTGAACCTCGATCTCAACGGCGGCCACGCATGATCCACGCCCTGCCCACACTGGCCGTCATCGGCATCGGCCGGATCAGCCGCCCCATGGTGGTGCGCCTGCGCAGGGCAGGGCACAGCGTCACCGTCACCAACCGCACCCCCGGACGCGCCCTCGACGTGGCGGGCGAGACGGGCGCGTGCGTGGTCGGTTCCCCGCGCGAGGCGGCCTCGTCCGCCGACATCGTCATCGTCTCCCTGACCGACGACACGGCGGTCGGCGAGGTCTACGACGGGCCCGACGGCGTCCTCGCCGGACTGCGCGAGGGAGCAACTGTCCTGGAGACCAGCACAGTTGCTCCGCAGACGACCCGGGACCTCGCACCCCGGGTCCGCGCACGCGGCGCC
The DNA here is from genome assembly GCF_040681835.1 of Streptomyces sp. NPDC051576. NCBI lineage: Bacteria > Bacillati > Actinomycetota > Actinomycetes > Kitasatosporales > Streptomycetaceae > Streptomyces > Streptomyces sp. NPDC051576. The sequence continues at coordinate 344,970 of NZ_JBFAZO010000008.1, read as the reverse complement.
ACGCTCCTCGACGCCCCGATGTCCGGCTCCGTCGAACTCGCCACCCGCGGCGAACTCACCTTCCTGACCGGCGGCCCCAAGGAAGCACTCGACCGGGTCCGTCCCGTCCTGGACGTCCTGGCCACCCGCATCCTCCACTTCGGAGAATCGGGCAACGGCAACATCATGAAACTGGCCATCAACTCCCTCCTCCTGTCGCTGGCGACAGCACTGGCCGAAGCACTCGTCCTCGCGGAACGCGCCGGCATCGACCGCGCCGACGCCTACGACGCCTTCACCCAGAGCCCCGCCGCGGCCCCCTTCGTCCTCTACAACCGCGACAACTTCGTACGACCACACGACGCGGCCATCCACATGACCCTGTCCCTCGTCGCCAAAGACCTCACACTCATCGACGCCCTGGCAGCATCCGTGGGCGTGCCCATGGCCCGGCTGGACGCAAGCCACGGGCTCATCGACCAGGCCATGGCCGCAGGACTGGGCGATCGTGACGGCGTCTCCGCCCTGGCCGAACTCCTGCGGCACAACGCCACAACCCGACCGGGACAGACCCCGGGGCAGATCCAACAGCCCACCACTCCGTGACCCGCTGAACACCGTCACCCGACCACGGGCTCGCTCCCTTTGCCGGTCCACCGGGCCGCGCGTCCGACCGGCCGGCGCACTCGGTCGAGTCGCGCCCGCCGCCCACGTGGCCGTGGCCGGCCGCCAATCCGGATGACGGGCGGGCGTACCTGCACACGTCTGAAACCGACCGGGGCCGCGGCCACTCCCCGCTGTCCCGGAGGAAATCCCCCCGTCAAGAGGTGTCGCCGACGCAATCTGTGTCGACACCCCTTGACGGCGCCCAACTGCCATACGTGGCAACGCCGTTGGACCCTTGCGATGTTTGCGCACTCAGCACACGGCCAGAGGCCCGCGCCGACGCGCAGGCCGCCCTGGCGGCGAACGCATGCGGCAACCCCGTCGTCGCCCTGACCGGCCGCAGGGCAAGTCCCGTGCATGCACATCAGCAGTCCGCGCCGGCCGCAGCGTCACATCGCGCCGCTGCGCCCGCCGCACGGAGATCCACACGAGTACCGCCATGATCCTCCGCCAACACCCCAACCCCTTCGCTCCACTCGGGAGGTGCGAAAATGAAGCCAGAATCGGCGCCCGCGACAGAGCACCCGCTGCGCTTCTCGATCCTCGGCCCGCTGCGAGCCTGGTACCGGGACACGGAGCTGCACCTCGGACCTCCCAAACAGCAAGGCGTGCTGGCGTTGCTGCTGGTGCAGGCGGGGCAGCCCGTGCCGCTGCATCACCTGGTCGACGCGTTGTGGGGCGACGACCCTCCCGGGCGGGCCGTCAACGTGGTGCACCGTCATGTGGGCGCCTTACGGAGGCTGTTCGAGCCCGGTCTCACACAGCGAGGCAGGGCGCAGGTGCTGGTACGGGCCGCCGGGGGCTACCGGCTCAACCTCGGATCCGATGCCTCGGATCTCCTGCAGTTTCGACAACTGCGCGACGCGGGCCAGGAAGCCGCCGACGACGGCCGACCGGAGGAGGCTGCGGACCTGCTCCTGAAGGCGCTTTCGCTGTGGCACGGCCCTACGGCGGCCGGCCTGCCACATGAGCTGCGCTCGCACCCCGTCTTCGCCGCGGTCGACTCGGAGTACTACCGCGCCGCCCGGGCCGCCGCCGAGGCATCCCTCGCGGCCGGACGCACCAAGGCCGCCCTCCCGCTCCTGCGGCAGGCCGCCCAGGGCGACCCCCTCAACGAACTCCTCCAGGCCGGCTTCATCCGTGTCCTGGCGGCCGAGGGACATACCGCACAAGCCCTGGAGCACTACCGAAGCGTCCGCGCACGGCTGGCCGGCGAACTGGGAGTCGACCCGGGCCCCGAACTCCGCGCCGCGCAAGCCGACGTCCTGCACGGAACAGACACAGCCCCGGACACGACTCCCAGCACCACGGCGTCCACAGCGTCTCCCGAACAGAGCTGGTCCTCGGTCCGGCCGGCCCAACTACCCGCGACCTTGCACGTGTTCACCGGACGACGTGAGGAACTGGAGCACCTGGACTCGCTGCTGCCGGCCGACGCCCACACAGCCGTCGCCATCGGGGGAGCTCCCGGCGTCGGGAAGACCACGCTCGCCCTGCACTGGGCCCACCGCAACTCCCACCGGTTCCCGGACGGCCAGCTCTACATCAACCTGCGGGGCTACGACCCCGCAGGAGATCCCCTGACCCCGTCCATGGCGATCTGCTACTTCCTGGAATCGCTCGGCATACCGAGCGAACGCATTCCCCCGAGCCTCGACAGCCGGATCGCGCTCTACCGCAGCATCCTGGCACGACGCCGCTGCCTGATCGTTCTCGACAACGCACGAGAAGCAAAGCAGGTACGCCCGCTCCTGCCCGGAAATCCAGACTGCTTCACGGTCATCACCAGCCGCGAGGAAATGACCGGCCTGACGGCCTCCGCAGCAGCGAGCCTCCTCAACGTGAGCACACTCACCGCGGCGGAGTCACTCGATTTTCTTTCCAGAAGACTCGGGAAGTCACGAGTGGAGCGAGAACGCGGCGCAGCAATCGAAATCGCCGCGCACTGCGGCGCACTTCCTCTCGCCCTCGCCATCGTCTGCGCACGCGCCAGCAGCCGGCCGGCCGTTCCGCTGTCAGACATCGCGGCCGAACTCGCGGCAAGCCGCGACAGCCTCCGCGCGTTCACACTGACCGGCGAGAGCGACCCCGCCACGGATACCCGCTCCGTCTTCTCCTGGTCATACCGTGCACTCACCGAACAGGCCGCCGGTGCATTCATACGCCTGTGCCTGAGCCCCGCGCACAGTGTGTCGATCCACGCCGCGGCAAGCCTGACCGGACTCACCGTGAAAAACACCCGACGCGTGATGTCGGAACTTCACCGGGCCAACCTGTGGACTGAATACAAGACCGAGCAATACATCACGCACGATCTCCTCAAAGTATTCAGTCAGGAAATCGCCCGCACCACGTCCGGAAACACCCTCACGGCCGCACGGCGTCGCCTCTACGACCACTACCTACACACGGCACATCACGCATCCAGCGCCATCAACACACACCGGGAACACCCCGCGCTCACGGCCGCCGCACCCGGAACGCACGTCGTCTCCTTCACCAGCACGGAGTACGCAGCCGAATGGCTGCACCAGGAGCTGCCCGCACTCCAGGCCATCGTCCTCGGCCACGACCACTACGGCGCAGGCGCACAGGTGTGGCGCCTGGCGGCTGTCCTTGAGCTGGTATTTGATCGCAGCGGCCGGCGCCAGGAGCAGATCGCCATTCAAAGCTCCGCGCTATCAGCCGCCCAACAGGCCGGCGACACCGAGGGGCAGGCACAGATGCACAGATCCCTCGGTTTCGCACTCGGCCGCACCGGCGACGATTCCGCTGCCGAAACCCACCTGCACGAAGCACTGACAATATTTTCCACCGCCGGCGACCTGCTGGGAGCGGCACTCACCCATCGCTACCTCGCCTTTCTCAGCAACGCCAGAAACCGGCATCACGAAGCCCTGTCACATTATGAAGCCGCCTCATCCCTGTATCGGAGCGCAATGTACGAGGTCGGGCTGGCCGCTGTAACCAACGAGGTCGGATGGACCTATATCCTTCTCGAAGATTTCGAAGGCGCGGCAGCATCCTGCCGTCACGCCGTTGGCATCGCCCGCGAGGTCGGAAACCGGAATATCGAAGCAGCATCATGGGACAGCCTCGGCGTCGCCTACCACCGCCTCGCACGGCACTCGGAAGCGCTTGAGGCACTCCACCGGGCGCTGGCCCTCTACCGCGAACTCAACGACGCATACCTGATCGCCGACACACTGATACACATCGGCGACGTGCACTCCCCCGACTCCCCGCACGAAGCCCATCAGGCATGGACCGACGCACTGAAAATACTCGATTCACTCGGCCACCCCGAAGGCGACCTGCTCCGGGACCGAATCAGCAAGTGAGACGACGACCGCGTCCCATGGCCCCGACCGGGCTCCGGGCGCGGGCGCGTACGAGGCGGCGGGGACGTGGCCGGGCTGCACGCAACCCGGCACGACTGAAAGAGCGGAGTTCACCACCGGTCGGCACTCCGGCTCGCTGAACAGGACGTTCAAGGAAGCCGGGAGTCGCGGGAACACGCCGAGCAGCGCGCCGGCGCCATCAACCGGCACACCGCACTGCGGCCGGAGCGTCGGGATGTCCGCGACGGACTGCGGACCGAGGACTGGCTGTCCGCTGGTCCCAGCCGCCGCAGGCACTGGCCTCGCGGTCGGGGTTCACAGACAGGCGGATCGGGGCGCCGTTGGTGAGGGCGGGTGGGTCATCCGGAGATGGGATCGGGGCGTGTGCCCGCGGGGTGGGCCGCCCGGAGGTATTTCATGGCCGTGATGGGGGACAGTCCGAAGAGCCGGATGAGGTGGAGCGGGTCCCGGGTGTGTTTCGCTTCGTCGAGGATGCGGTCCGCGCGCAGGCTGCTGATCTGCAGGTTGAGGCGGTGCAGGGTCTTGGTGATGGCCTGCGCGTTGACCGGGGGGTGGGTGTCGTCCGTGGCGGTCCGTGCGGTGACCAGCAGGTGGGGGTTGGTGGTGGCCGGCCATCTCCGGTGCCGTTCGGTCAGCCACCGGGTGAGGAGGTGGAAGGTGATGTCGTCCAGATAGACGGTGTGGTGGAGCCGTCCGGGGCGGCGGACGGTGAGGTGGCCCCGGCTGCGGTCCACATCGTCGAGCAGGAGTCCGCGCTGGTCGTGGGTGCTCAGGGCGTGGACGGCGGCCAGCACGAAGCTGAGCTGGTTGCGTGAGTCGGGAAGCTGGTCGAGGACACCGTGGAGGCGGTGGTCGGGCAGCGGGACGGGCAGCTTCCGGCTGGTGGACAGCACGATGGAGCGGGTGGGGTCCCGGAAGATCAGCTTCTCGCGTTTGAGCGCGCGGAAGAGCGAACGCAGCGGTGTGGCAAGGGCCTTGGCGTCCTCGCCCTTCAACGCCTTCAGTGTCTCCCGGACGTGCTCGCCCGTCACTGCGCGCAGATCGCCGATGCCGGTCTCGTGCCAGGCGCGAAGACACGGTGAGACGCGGCGTACGTAGGCGCAGACCGTCGTCGGGGCCAGCGGCACGCTGGGCCGGGTGGCCTGGCCGGAGAGGACATCGATCCACCGGTGGACCGCGGAGCGGAAGGGCTGCGGGGCCGTGTCGGCGAGGCGGCGGGCGCGGGCCGAGGCGGCATCGGAGCGGCGGTCGGGCAGGAGCCGGCCCGTCACTCGCAGGTAGTTGACGACCCGGGCGCCGTTGAAGTGGTGGCGGCGGGCGAGGAGGCGGATGTCCTCTTCCCGCAGGGGTGCGTCGGCGCCGAGGTGGGCGAGCAGGACCCGCAGGGTGCGGATGCTCGTGCCGAGGGCCTTCCGCGTCCAGCCGCGCTCGCGGATGTGGGCGACGAAGCCGTCCAGGACCTCCTGCGCCTTGGGAGTCAGCGCCGGAAGACGCCGGTCCTCGACGCGGGACCAGTCGCGTGCGAGGGGGAACAGGTCCAGCTGGCCGGGGAGTGCGAGATGCGGGGAGACGGGGCGGGCGGCGCGCGAGGTCTGGATGGCGGTGCGGCGTTTGGCCTGCAGCCGGCGCCGGCCGTAGAGGCCGTCCGGCTCGTCGGCCCGGTCGGGGTCGACCCGTAGGTGGGGGGGGGCGAACGGTCCGCCGAGCCAAAGTTGGTCGCCGCCGTCCAGGGCGATGCCGTCGAGGTCGTACTGGGTCTCGGAGAGGAAGAGGACGCACCGGCGGCAGTGGTCGTCGCGCAGGGGCAGGACACGCCCGCAGCGATGACACGGCCCGTCGACGCGGTCCGTGCCCCAGTTGAGGCAAGGTGCGCAGCGTTGTTCCCGCTCGTTCGTCCAGGCCAGGCACTCCCGGCAACTGCCGTGTCCCCGCGCCATCCAGGACGGTACGAGTCGTGGCCGCCGCCGCGTCAGCAAGCCGGCCCGGTCCAGGGCTTGCAGCAGTGTGGGGCGCATCTGCGGCAGGTCCGCCAGCGACTCGGGCCGTACCAGGTCTTCGTCCGGTGGCCGGGAGGCGAGCGCGAGACGGGCGCAGTCGCCGGTGTGGAACATCCAGGTCTCGCCCACCCCGCGTTCGGCGGCCATCTCCTCAAGGACTGCCAGGAGGCGCGGCAGACCCGCGATGCTCCGGCCGCGGAGCCGGCGCCCGTGCTCGCGGGTGAAGGACCGCGGCCACGGCGCGAACAGCCCCAGCTGCCCCGGAACTTCCTCGACACAGACCCGCGGATCGTCCAGAGGGGCCGGCGCCGGGGCGCGTACCCGCCGGGGTACACACTCACGGACTCGCCGCCCCGTACGAGTGTGGTGGAGCGGGAAGCTGGAGAGCCGTACGCCGTCGATGTGCAGGGCCAGCTGGAGCGGCCTCCCGGACGGGGAGCGCGCGCCCCTCCATCTCGGCGCGCATCCATGCGTCGTCCTCGCCCAGGCGCAGGGCGATGCGGCAGCCCCGGCAGGTGCCGTCCGCGCCCACGACCGCCGGCCAGCCGCACCGGCGACAGACGTCGTCGTGAAGCCGTCCCTGCGCGACCCGGTAGCGGCCGTCGCGGCAGCCGGGGCACAGGCCGCGGGCGGTGACCGGTCCCCAGCCGGCGCACAGGGCGCACGACGCCGGCAACTTCGTTGCCTGCAAGGTCAGTTGGGCGGCAGCGGGCGGCGCCGACCGACCGCGCCGCCCGTCTGCATCGGTACGGGACGGCCGCCGCTGCCCGCGTGCGGATGTTCACCCACGGCCTGGGGCCGCTCCCCTTGCCCGGTGTGCTCGGCCGCGAGCGGCTCCGCCGTCATCAGGTCCGCGACTGTGCAGTTGAGGGCGGCACAGATCATGTCGAGATCATCGAGCCGTACGGTCACCGGCTTGCTCGACCACAGCGCGCACACCTTGCTCAGCGAGGGCGTGAACCCGACCTGCTCGAACGCGGTCTTCAGATCACTGGGCCGCCAGATGTCCCGCTTCGCCGCCACCCAGCGCAGATTCCACTTCACGGCCTCACGCCTCCCCGCTCAGCCGGCGTACGGCGCGCCGGGACGACTCCAGACTCGCGCGCTCCGGATCCCCCTTCGCCGTCGCCAGGTACCCCACCGTGGTGGTCGGACACTCGTGCCCCAGAAGCACCTGAACATCCCAAAGCGGCATTCCGTCCTCGTAGTTGTGGGTCGCGCACGCGTGGCGCAGCAGATGCGGGAAGAGCACGGTCACCGTGCCCTTGAGGTGCGCGAGCGAGGCCCGGCGCAACGAGCGGCGGAAGGTGTCGGCACACATCGCCGGCGCGATCGGCAGGTCCGCGCCCAGCGCGGTCGGCAGCCGCTCGGACGGGAACAACGGGGCATACGGATCAAGGCAGTTGTCCGGGAACAGGCCCCGGACGTTTTCGACGTACCACCACAGCAGAGCGCGCCCCTCGGCGAACATGAACGCCTCCCGCTCGCGCCCTTGCCCCGGACCAGGAAACGGCCCCACTGGCCGCTGTCCCAGTGCAGGTCCCCGAGCCGGACCAGGCACAGTTCGGTGGCGCGCGCCCCGGAGAGGTAGGCCGTCTTCGCCATCACGTAGTTGCGGACGGCCACCGGATACTTGCGCGCCGTCTCCAGCTCCTGGCGCCAGGAGGCGAAGAACGCCTTCATCTCAGCCCGCGACGGAGGAATCCGCAGCCCGAAATCCCCCCGGTGGCGCGGCCGGTTGAAGGCGTCGACCGGCGACTCGACCGCCGTACCGAACCTGCGCAGGATCTCGCCGGCGTACCGCTGTTCCAGGAATGCGAAGTACTGGTCGATGCTCGTGATCTTCTTGCGGACCGTGGAATGGGCGCGCTTGCCGGGCCCGGCGAAATACTGGTCCAGCATCCGCGAGGACAGCTCCCACGGCAGGACGCCGTGGAAGGTGCAGATCTCGATCACGGGCTGCACCAGCTGGTTCAGCGTCGTCGCCGCGAGTCCGGCAACATCACGGGCCCAGCAGTACTCGGCGAGGGTGTCCTGGTAGAGCGCCTCCTCGGCCTCCCGGGACGAGGGGTGGAAACTGCGGCGCTGCAGGGTGAGGACGTCCGCCAGGCCCTCTTCCTGCCCAGCGGTCCCGCTCGGCTCGCCGCGTCCACCAATCAGCGTGAAGCGACGGGTATCGGAATCCACCACGGACATGCAAATTGCGGAACTAGATCCTGAAATCTACGAGTTACTCGCATATCTTCACCCATTCGAGTGGTCGACGAGCTGGCGCGGTCAGCCTGGGTGAACAGCTCGAACACCCGCAGGCCGTCCGCCGACGAACCCGTCGACACTCCACTTCGTTCCTGCGCGACAACTTCTACGCGGAACTCGTCCCCGAACTGGTCGGCGAGGACGGTGTGATCCGCGGTCCCGCCGGGAGCGGGCGGACCGCGTTCGTCGGTCAGGACGACATCGCCGACGCGGCCGCGGCGGTGCTGACCCGGCCGGCCGACCACGCCGGGGCGGTGTACGACCTGACCGGCCCCGAGTCCCTGACGCTCGGTGAGGCCGCCGCCGTCCTGTCCGAGGTCCTCGGCCATGCCGTCACATACCAGCCCGAGACCGTCGAGGAGGCCTACGCCTCACGCGCCTCCTACGGCGCCCCTCAGTGGCAGCTCGACGCCTGGGTGTCCACCTATACGGCCATCGCCGCCGGCCAACTCGACGGCGTCACCGATGCCGTACCACGCCTGACCGGCCGTCCCGCCACTCCGCTCGCGGAGATCGTCGCCGGGACCCGGGGCTGACCCCGGGCACCTTCCGCGAGGAGCAGCGCCGAGGTGCCCGGGGTCAGGTCCGAGGGCCGGTCGCCAGCATGGCCCATACGGTCTTGCCCGCGGGGCGGGTCCCGCCCGCTCGGTAGCGCTTGGTCCAGCCCCAGTGTTCGGACAGGGCGTCGACGATGCGCAGGCCGCGGCCGTCCTCGTCCAGGGGGTCACCCGTCCGCCGGTAGACGGGCGGGCTGTCGCTCGGGTCGATGACGGCGCAGACCAGGTGGTTGGCCCGCTGGGTGAGCTTGACCCACACCTCGGCGTCACCGTCCGGGGTGTGCGGCAGGGCGTGTACCACAGCGTTGGCGGCCAGTTCAGCGATGACGGCGAGGGCATCGGCGCGGCAGTGGTCCAAGTCCCAGTTGCCCAGGGTGAGTCGGGTGAAGTCGCGGGCCCGGGCGCATCCCTGCGCGGTGCCGGGCAGGCGCAGTGCGGCGGTCCGGGATGAACTGCGCGTCGGTTTCTGGTGCAGGCGCCTGGGGGCGTCGAGCGGTGCGGTGGGGTCCGGTGATGGCGCGGCCGTGCCGGAAACTCGGGGCACTTGGTGCGCGGGTGAGGACACAGCGTCTCCCTGATGGGGCGTCAGCTTGTGGGCGTCGACACGCCGGTTGACGCCACGGGCTATTCTCCACAACTGAAGGCGCTTCCGTGCAATTTCACGAGGAATTGCACGCACATGGCTTGAAGCGCGCGGCACGCGATGCGGTCCGAGCCGGTGGGTGGCGGGGTCGCGGGCGTGGCGAACGTGAGCGAGGAGACTGCGATGTCATCAGTTCCGAACGGAGTACGGGCGAGTTCACTGGCCGCCCGATGGATCAAGAGCCGGCGCAGCACCGCCGAAGGCAACTGCGTCGAGGTGGCCGTCCTTGACGAGGGCGGCATCGCGGTACGCAACTCCCGTGATCCCGAAGGCCCGGCGCTCGTCTACACACCGGCCGAGATGGCCGCTTTCGTGGCGGGCGCGAAGGACGGCGAGTTCGACCACCTGCTGTGAAGCGGAGCGGGTCGTTCTCACTTCTGTAGACGCCTGCAGCCGGGGTGGGCGGGGTGCGATACTGCGGTTTGTCGTCTGCCGGTTCACGGGGAGTCAGGATGTCCGCGGAGTCACCTCGTATCGCGCGCCTCGAACCGTATCTGAGTCGGACCGAGCCCGCTCCGACCCTGCTGAAGATGCTGGTCGGTGTCCAACTGGCGGGTATGCGCGAGGACTTCGGCCTCGCTCAGGACCAGGCGGCGCGGGCCGTGGGATTCAGCCCGCCGAAGCTGTCGCGCATCGAGTCGGGCAAGGGCCGCCGCCCTCCGGCCGACGCCGACGTCCGCGCGCTGCTGGAGCTGTACAAGGCCGACGAACACGAGGCGCGGGTCCTGCTCGAACTGCTGCGGCGCGCCGGTGAGCCGGGCTGGTGGCAGCGCTACGACAAGCGGCTGATGCCCGAGTGGTTCGACAGGCTGGTCGGCCTGCAGGAGGCGGCCACCGCGATCCGTACCTTCGAAATCCAGTATGTTCCGGGCCTGTTGCAGACCACGGCCTACACCCGGGCGGTCGTGGAACGCGGTCTGCCGACGGCACCGGCCCGCGAGGTGCAGCGCCGTCTCGAACTGCGCACGCGCCGCCGGGAGTTGCTGGACCGCTCGGAGGCCCCGCAACTGTGGGCGATCATCGACGAGTCCGTCCTGCTGCGTGTCCTGGGCGGTCCCGAGGTGATGCGCGAGCAGCTCTTGCACCTCGTCGAGATGGCTCAACGCCCGCGTGTGACCGTGCAGATCGTGCCCCTGGACGTGACGAACGCGTCCGCGCCGGCGATCCCGCTCACCTACCTCCGCTTCGGCGGCCTCGACCTGCCCGACATCGTGTACCTGGAGCACATAAAGAGCGCCGTGTTCCTGGAGGACCGCGACGAGACCGAGGAGTACCGGCTGGCCCTGGACCGGCTCGGTGACGAGGCGCTCAGCCCGCGCGAGTCCCTGGTGCGGCTGCGCGACACCCTGCGCGCGCGTTACGGCACCGGCTGATCCGATGCCGTAACGCGCGGGGAGCCGGCGTGCGGCCCTGGTCTGGTCTATCGGACGCGGCCGACGCCGCCGAACTCGATCCACTCCTGGGTGGCCTGACGGGGAGCCACCTCGCTGTCCGGCCGCCAGGTCGACACCTCCACCAGACCCGGATCGAGGATGTCGAGGCCCTCGAACCACTCCGCGACGTCCTTCTCCTGGCGTACGCGGCCCCAGTGCCCCTGCGTCGCCTTGTCCATGAAGTCGGTCACGAAGTCGCGGACCTCGGGGTCCTCGCTGACCAGTTGGCACATCACCATGCAGCTGCCGGGGACCAGTTGCTCGGAAACCCGGCGCACCACGGCCTGCGGACCGTCGGTGTCGCTGTCCGGGATGCAGTGGAAGACCGAGTTGAACAGCAGGGCGACCGGCTGCGAGAAGTCGATCAGGCGCTTGGTGTCGGGATGGGAGAGGATCCCGTCGGTGTCCCGCATGTCGGCCTGGATGACGGCGGTGCGCTCGTTCTGGTCCAGCAGGGCCCGGCCGTGCACCAGGACCATCGGGTCGCTGTCGACGTACACGACGCGGCTGGCCGGGTCGATCCGCTGCGCGACCTGGTGCACGTTGTCCTGGGTGGGCAGACCTGAGCCGTGGTCGAGGAACTGCCTGATGCCGTAGTCGGTGGCCAGCGTCGCGACCACCCGCTGCAGAAAGCGCCGGTTGTTCACCGCGAGGGCTCGCGTGCTGGGCACGACCTTGTCGAGTTCCTCGCAGGCCGCCCGGTCGGACGCGTAGTTGTCCTTGCCGCCCAGGTAGTGGTCATACATGCGTGCGGCCGTCGGAACGGCGGCATCGATCTTCGTGGACACCTGCTTGTCAGGCTGCATCATTCCCCCAGATCCAAGCCGCGCCGGGTGGACCGGCTCGCCAGGCCACACATCCTAGTGCGGAGACGGCCCACATTCGCCCCGTCAATTACGTTAAGTAGGCGCCGAGTTGCCGAAAGGATGGCTCCGTCGGGTGCTGTACGGCGGATCGTGCCGCTTTTCAACCGCACGTCAGCGTCGGCGTCCCCCAGTCGCCGTGGTCGTTTCCGTTGCCGTCGCCCGCGTCACCGACCTTGAGGTCGACCACCTGGGCGCCGCTGATGTCGACGTCGATCGGTACCGCCGCCTGTCTGCCGCTGATCGTCGGTGTGGTCACCAGGGTCCTGCCGTCGGCGATCACGGAGAACGTCACGGTGCCCGCACCACCTGTCTCGTCGTCGACGCCGACGTCCGCCGTCAACCGGGAGCAGTTTCCGGCGAGGTAGAGGCCGACGTCGCTGACCGAGTTGGTGCCCAGCCCCTTGGCGTAGCCGACGCCGGCGATGGTGATCGGACGGCCGTCACCGGCCGCCTGCTCGCCGACGCTGGTGTCCCGTTCCACCGGGCCCCACCCGTTGGTGGACGACAGGAACGGCAGGTCGCTCACCTCGCTCTCCCCGGCCGGTGGAGCCGGTGGGATGCCGCCGACGATGCGCTCGTCGTCGCCGGCGGCCGGCCGTCCGTTCTGCCGGTAGTGGACCGTGGCGATGAGTGCCGAGGCAGACGGCAGGGTTCCGGTCGGCGGCTGTACCTGCCAGGTGAAGGTGGCGGTGGCGCCAGGTTGCAGGCGCTTGACGGAAGTTGGGCTCGTGGCGCTCGCACTCCAGCCGTCGGGCGTGGCGAGCGACGCCGTCAGTTGGGATGCGGACGGGCGGTCCTCGGGTACCCGTACCGTCGCCCGGGCCGTGAAGGCCTGTCCCGGCTCGGCGGTGTCGGGCACGTTCAGGGCGACGTCGGCTCCCGGGCGCTTCGGCATCGCGTAGCTCCGGGGGTCGTAGCGCGGGCTGTCGTTCTGCGCGACGCGCAGGGAGGAGGCGTAGCTGCCGTAGTTGGTCAGGGAGACCTTGCCGAGGCCGCCCGTGCTGCCGTCGAGGTTCCAGACGGCGATGGCGATGCTGTTGTGGCCGTTGGGGTTCAGGATCCCGTCGGGGACGGGGAACGTGTGCTGCGGGCCGAGGTAGTTGACGTAGTTGCCGACCTGCCAGCCGTTCACGAAGATCGTGGCGCGGTACTTGCGTGACGGGTCGTCGGTGAACGTCAGCCCGAGCGAGGTGTCCTGGCCGTGCGGCAGGTTCAGGGCGGCGTCGGTGCGGTACCAGGAGACCCCGGGGGTGGTGTCGGTCGTCGGCAGGGACACCGGGTTCCAGGTGGCGTCCGGGTAGCCCGGGAGGGACCAGCCGGCCCGTTCGCCGTACAGGCCGCCCGTCGACAGCGGGCCGCGCACGGTGTCCTGGAGGTCCTCGCCGCCGCGCACGCCCTGGAGACGCCAGGTGACGGTCGTCAGCGGGGCGCCGACGAGGGAGGCGCTGGTCAGGCCGCGCGCGGTCTTGTTGCCGTTGGTGGAGTTGTAGTCCTCCTCGTGCCCCATGTTGACGGTGAGCACGGAGATCACGTTGTCGCCCGTGGACTTCACCGAGCCCGCCGGGAAGGCGAAGTCGGCGCTGCCCGTGGTGGAGCTGCCCAGGAATGTGCCGTTGAGCCAGGCGGAGAACGCCTGGGCACCTCCGCCGGAGTCCGAGACCAGGTGAATGCCGCTCTCCTTGCCGGTGGCGCGGAAGCGGCCGCGGTACCAGGTGTTGCCGGTGTGGAAGTCGTAGTCGTCCGCGTAGAGCACCGGCAGCGAGTTGACGCCGGAGACGCTGTTGGTGGTCGACTTGTCGGCGACCTGCCAGGTGGAGTCGTCGAAGCCCGCTGCCGCTTCGGGGGATTCCTCGGCGTGCTTCCAGTTGGTCAGCGTCGGGAGGTGGATCGGTGCGGCCACCGGGATCTTGCCGGTGAGGCTCCCCGTGCCGGTGGCGTTGGTGCCCAATGTCCTGCCGTTCCAAGTAACTTGGGCGGCGGAGGTGAACACCTCGATGTTCTTGTCGTCGGCGTTGTCACCGGTGAGGGCCAGGGTGTGACCGCCATGCGAACTGGTCGCCGTGCGCAGCAGGTGGGTGCCGCGTACGAGCACCGGACCGCTCGCGGTGTCCTGGCGCCAGAAGGTCTTGGCCGTGGCCTTGTCGCCGACGAGCAGGAGCAGCAGGCGCTGTCCGGCGCCGCTGATGGCGACGCGGATCAGACCCTTGTGCGTGTAGTTCAACCGCAGGTCGCCCGTGGCCGCGTCCCAACTGGTCGTGACCGTACCGCCGGTGGCGGTCACGGTGGGCTTGGCGGCGTAGCGCAGGACGGTCTCGCCGTCGCTGCCCTCGTCGCCGTAGAGCACGCCGACGTCCCGGTTGCCGATGGTCGCGCTGGTCATGATCTCGGAGGTCGAGTACTGCAACTGGGCTTCACCGACGCGGTAGTTGGCCACGATCACATGGGAGTCGCGGCCGTCGAGGGTGATCGCGGTACCCGGCTGCTGTGGCACGACCGGGTAGGTCGGTTCGGCGGTTGCGGCCGTGGGCACGTCGATGGCGTCGACGGCCACGTAGTCGTCCGTGGATCCCGAGCTGTGGTTCCCTGCTACGACGATCTTCAGCGTGTGCGCGCCGGGTGCCAGGCCGGTCTTCTGGAAGATCACCGCCTGGCTCTCGCTGCCGGAGTCGTCGACCGTGGCCACCTTGGTTCCGTCGAGGTAGACGTCGGCGTTGCCGTGGTTGTTGGTCTTCGAGCCGATCCAGCGGATCGCGGTGCCGTCGAAGGGGACGGTGAGCGAGTCGCCGGCCTTGTTGGAGAACGACTCGGTGTGCTGGTAATCACCGCCGGTGTAGCTCGTGTTGGCCACATGGGACCACGAACCGCCGTACTGCAGCGCGGAGTCGGGGTCGTCCCACGTGTAGGTGGTGTCGGCGGTCGGCTGGGCGTTGAAGTCCAGCGAGATATGGGTCTTGTCGACTGCGGTGGAGGTGGAGTCGCCGTGCCGCAGGACGTGGAACTGCGTCTTGGTGTCGGGGTTCATGCGGGCGGTGTCGACGATCGCCGAGTCGTCCGGCGGTGTGGCCCTGATCGCCTCGGTCTTGGTGAGCGGGGCCACCGACTGCGTGAAGTACCCGATGAGTTTGTCCTCGTCGTACTTCGGATCGAGCTGGCGGGTCTCGCGGATCGCGGCCCCGTAGTCGTACGACGTGTAGTTCTCCGGCATGCCCAGCCAGCCCCAGTTGGTGCCGCCGTAGGTCATGTAGAAGCTCTGTGCGGTCGCGCCGACGGCGATGTTCTGCTTGTAGAAGACGTTGGCGAACTGGTCGTTGATCAGTTGGGCGCACTTGTCGTAGCCGGGGCCGCCCCAGGGGTCGAAGGCGCCGCCCTGGAACTCCGGTGAGTACAGGGGTTTTCCGGCCGGGTGGTCGTAGCTGATGTCGGGAACGCCGTTCCACGTCGAGGGGTTGGAACAGTCGAAGCCCTGCGGGTAGGAGTCGGGGCCGTCGACGTCCAGCGCGCCGGTACCGGAGTTGAAGGTGCCGTTGTTGTTGCCGGTCAGCGGGACGGTGATGCCGTCGGCGCGGGCCTTGTCCTCCAGGTGCCGCATGTAGGAGCGGCCGGCGTCCGAGCCGTTGTAGTACTCGTTCTCGACCTGATAGGCGATCACCGACCCGGTGCCGTTGGTGAGTTGGTGGCGGGCGATGATGCGGTCGATCTGGGTCAGCCATTCGTCGGCGTACTTCAGGAACTTGGGGTCGTCGCTGCGGTTGTTGCCGGCCTTGGTGGTCAGCCAGCCGGGCAGGCCGCCGCTGTCGACCTCCGCGTTGATGTAGGGCGCCGGGCGGGCGATGACGTAGAGGCCGGCCTCCTGGGCCATGTCGAGGAGCTTATCGACGTCCCGGACGCCACTGAAGTCGTAGACACCCGGCTTCGGCGAGTGGTAGCCCCAATCGAAGTACAACGAGGTCGAGTTGAAGCCGGCGGCCTTCATCTTCTGGAAGATGTCGCGCCACAGGTCCGGGCTGGGGAGGCGGAAGTAGTGGAACTCGCCGGACCACAGATAGGTGCGCTTGCCGTCGACGAGGAAGGAGTAGCCGTCGAGACTCACGGTGTGCGCCTGCGGGCTGACGGCGGGCGTCTGTTCTCCGACGTCCTGTACCGCCGCTCTGGCCGGCGCGGTCATGCCCGCCGCCAGGGCGAAGGTCGCGGCCGTGGCGAGGATGGCCCGCCACCACCGACGGCGACCGGGTCTCGCACCTTCTGAACCGATCCGACTTCCCCGCACTGCGGCCTCCAGACCGACTGGGCGAACAGCATCAAACAGACTCAGGCAAAGCCGAACAGTAAGGGTGTGACAGGCACACCACAATGGGGCGGGAGAACTCGGTCGAGGGGCCGGTTCCCGGGCTCACGTCCGGGAACCGGCCCGGCGTCGTCAGGACCGCCGGCACATCGACTGCGTCATTGACCGAAGCCGTACGCGAACAGGTGGTCGGCGCCCGAGGAGCCCGTCACCGGCAGGGTGATCGAGGCGACCTGCTTGGACGCGTCCAGCGGGACCTTCGTGGCGAAGACATAGGCCTTGACGGTGTCCCGGCCCCCGCTCCCGGTGTTCCGGTAGGCCGTCGTGACAGCGGTCGTGTCCCCCGGGAGGGGCTTGGTGCCGCCGCCGTTGAGCGTCCAGTCCGAGAACCCGATCGTCGCCTGGGCGGTGGTGCCGTCGGTGTAGGTGACGGTCACCGTGCCCGAGACCCCGCTGCCGTCGGTCGGCGCGTTGGTCGCGGTGCCCAGCAGGCCCAGCGAGGCGCCCGATGTGCCGGCCGGCATCGTGATGGTCTGGCCGCCCATCTCCAGGTTGTCCAACTGCCCGGACGTCACCGTCGGCCAGGTGTAGGAGATGCCGTCGGCAGTGACGGTCGAGCCGCTCGTGACGCCCGCCGCCGACAGGGCGTTCTGGGAGAACGCCCAGCCTCCGTTGTCGAAGCCGCCCGAGAAGGTGGTGCCGTCCGGGTAGATGCCCTCGTTGGTGTCGTACGGCCACAGGGCGCCGGCCTTGGCGACGGCCACGCGGAGGGTCGCCCCGCTCAGCGCCGCCCCGGTGCTGTGATCGGTCAGCGCGAAGGTGACCGGGTAGGTTCCCTCGCTCGCGCCCGCCGTGACCTGGACCTTCGCCTCGGCGCTGCCCGTCGCGGGGACCGTCAGCGAGCCGGACGACGTGTCCACCGTGACGCCCGAGGGCGCCGTCGCCTTCCAGTCGACCGTGACTGCCTTGCTGCCGAGGTTGGTCAGGTCGAGCGTGCTGTCACCGGACGCGCCCGGCTGAAGGACCAGCCCGTTGCTGGGACCGGTCGCGGCCAGCACCCGGCCGCCGCCCGTGGTGTCCGACGGCGGTGCCGCCGAAGTGCCGGACGCCCAGGAGGTGTTGGGCCGGCTGCCGAGCGTGAAGTCGAGCGTGCCCGCGCCCTGGAACTGCTGATAGCTCAGCCAGGAGTTGTCCCACGCCTTGCCCTTGACGGCGAGAGCCTGCACGTACGGCGCGTCCGGCGCGGCCTGCGGAGCGTTGATCCCCACGGTCTTGCCGTTGCCGAGGGTCACTTTGGCCACCGGGAACGCCGGGCTGCCGAGCGCCAGGGTGTCCGTGCCCGGGGTCTCCGGGTACATGCCGAGTTCGGACCAGACGTACCAGGAGCTCATCGCGCCGAGGTCGTCGTTGCCGAACGAGCCGACCGGCGCGTTGAAGTACAGGTCCTGCTGGGCCGCGCGGACAGCAGCCTGGGTCTTCCACGGCTGGCCCGTGTAGTCGTACTCCCAGGGGATCTCCACACTGGGCTCGTTGCTCAGGTCGGCGTCGGTGTTGCCGGGATGCGTGATGTCGTCGAGCAGGCTGTCCAGGTAGGACGAGTACGCCTTGGCGCCGCCGCGGGCCTGGATGAGCTGCTGGAGGTTGAAGGGGACCATCGGCGTGTACTGGGCGGAGGTGCCCTCCACGAAGCCGTTGGAGGTGCCGGGGGTGAAACCGCTCGCGAACTGGCCGTCGCTGTTCTTGGCCTGCATGTAGCCGGTCTGCGGGTTGAAGACGTTCATCCAGTCCTGGGCGCGGGTGGCGAACTTCTCGTAGACGGCCGTCTTGCCCAGCGACTTCGCGAACGCGGCCACGGCGTAGTCGGCGGAGTCGTACTCCAGTTGCGTGGAGACCGGGCCGTAGAAGTTGCAGCAGCCGTAGTCGCCCTCGTCCAGCGGGAGATAGCCCTTCGCGTCCCGTACGGACTCGCCGGGGCGGTCGTTGTTCGGGACGGTGGCCTCGTGCTGGAGGGCGGCGAGCGCCTTGGCGGTGTCGAAGTTCGTCGCGCCGAAGGCGTACGCGTCGGCGATGATCCCGGCGGCCGGGTCACCGACCATCACATAGCTCTCGCCGTTGTTCGAGGCCCACTTGGGCAACAGGCCGGTCTGGTCGTATCCGTTGAGCATCGATGTGACGACGTCACCTGCGACCTTGGGCTCGACCATCGCCATCAACTGCGTCTGGGAGCGGTAGGTGTCCCAGCCGGAGTAGTTGGCGTACTGGGCCTTCTGCCCCTTGGCCAGCTTGTGGACCTGGTTGTCCATGCCCATGTACTGCCCGTCGTCGTCGGAGAAGACGTTCGGGTGCAGCAGTGCGTGATAGAGCGCGGTGTAGAACTGCGTCTGCTGGTCCGAGGAGCCGCCACCGACCTGAAGCTTCGTCAACACCCCGTTCCAGGCATCGTGGTTGGCCTTCTCGACGGCGGCGACATCCCACTTCTTGATCTCGGTGGAGAGGTTGTTCGCCGCTCCCACGTCACTCGTGTACGAGATGCCGACCTTCGCGTTCACCGTGGGGTTCGCGGCGGTGTCGAAGGTCAGATACATGCCGTTCGCGCCGGTCGTGGGGGGCTGCGCGGCCTTGGTCGCGGCGGAGGAGCGAGGTGCGGCGCTCGCGGAGGGGGACGGAGTACCGGACTTCTTGTTCCCGCTCGCGTGGATCGTCGGGGCCGGTTTCGCCGGGACGGTGAAGTGCTTCTCCTTCAACGGCGCCGACTTCGAGGTCTTCGGGGCCTGTTGGACCTTTCCTGCCTTGAGCGAGGTCGCGTCGGGGTTGATGGTGCCGCCGACCCAGGTGCCGCTCGCGGTGAACGGCTGGTCGAACTTGATGTCGAAGTGCAGGGTGTACCTGTTGGCGGCACCGCAGAAGTGGCCGCTGTCGATCGCGCCGCTGATCTCCTTGTCGTTCACCACCTGGACGCGGGTTCCGTCGACCTGCGTCGCACCGCCGCTGAGCTTGAACAGCAGGTTCGCCTGCTGCCCCGCGGGGAAGGTGAAACGCCCCAGACCGGCGCGGGTGGTGTCGGTCAACTCGGTCTGGACGCCGTTCGCGTCGGTGACCTTGTAGGAGCCGATCCCCGCCTGCTCGTCGTCGTGGCTGAAGCCCGCGGACGCGTCGCTGAGGTTGCCCGACAGTGCGCCGGTCACCGGCAGGATGGGCAGGTCGCCCGCGACGGGACAGCCGGGGCCCGACACATGGGTGAGGCTGAAGCCGGAGATCTTCTTGTCGTTGTACTCGTAGCCGCCGCCGTCGGGCCGGTCGGGCGTCGTGTCGGGACCCCACTGGACCATGCCGGCCGGCATGTCGGGCCCGGGGAAGGTGTCCACGGCACCGGAGGTGCCGATGAGGGGGTTGACCAGGGCCGCGGGGTCCGTCACCAGAGCCGGCGTCGCGGCACTCGCGGCGGCGGCGCTGCCGATCGCCGGAAGCGGAAGGGCTGCCATGCCCAGAACGCAGATCACGGCGAGGCGTTGGCGGAATCTTGCGCGGTCGGGTCGTGCGGCTGAACGTCGGGGTCTCACCATCGGTTGCCTCCGCAGCAGTTCGTGCTTCGCACATCAGATGCCGGCGCACCGAAAGACACCGGAGTGCCGGCGACAGGCAACGGTTCCGGTCACTCCCACGGCCGGCCTGACAACGTTGCCATGCACGAGTGTCGAGTGAAACGCGTGTGTTGATGGCATGTCAACGAGGTCAACGGGACTTTCTGAAAGCGAAGTTCGCGGGGAGGGGTGGGGGCGGGGCGGCACGGCTCCGGGTTGGAGGTTGAGCTCAACCATCAGCAAGCCTGCGGGAGTTGCGGCCTGCTCGCGGCCACTCCCGCCGCATTACCCAGGACACGCACCGCCACTCGCCGACAACGCACCGTTCACGGATTCCCGTCACACCCGCCCCGCTCACCCTCGGGCGCAAACCCCATCGCAAACGCGCCCCAGAGACGGGGTCCGGCCCGGGAGACGCACCTGTGCAAGACGTGCGGTAGCCATTCCGCCAAGACTTTCCCAGCACTAGGTCAACCCGACGCCGGGAGACGCACGTTACCCGGGTCGACAGCCTTCGACCCTCCGCCGAACCGGGCCTCGGCGGGCAGGGCTCGGGACCGATGGATCCACTCCGTGCGGTCGCGAAGTACGTAAGCGCCCGGAGTCACCCGGGACAGCTCGACGCCAGTCGGGTAGATGTCGGCTACCGGCACTGGAGGTCCAAGTCGACGTGCGCCCAGGTGAGTTACCGACTCGGAAGCCAGCACGCCAGGACCACGCCGTACGACAATCGCGCCGTCCGCTCCGAAGAATCCACCCTCGCTGCAGCCATCAACAGACCGCTGCGACAAACCAGTCCACGAAGTCCACCGGCCCCCTCACCACCCCTTCGCCGCACGCACCGAGTACACCTGCGGGACCCCCAACCCCTCAGGAAGCCGGAAGTGCCCATGGCCGTGCTCGTGCAGGAACTCCACTCGAAGGCCGGCGGCAGCCAGCGCGCTGACCACATCGCCGATGCCATGCCGCCACTCGACAGTCAGCGTCGCGGAGGTCAGGGCACCGGGGTCGGCGTACGTGCCGGGCTCGTCGACGACGATGGGGGCGCGCCGGAAGTAGTCGCCCTCGATGGAACGGCCGTCCTCGGCCAGGACATCTGCGAAGGGGTGGAACTCCGCCAGATAGAGAAAGCCTCCCGGCGCGACGAGCGCGGCCGCCGTCTGCGCCCACCGGGTTATGTCCGGAAGCCAGCACAGCGCGCCGAATCCGGTGTAGACGGTGTCGAAGGTCTGCCCGTCAAGCGCGGCTACGGCGTCGTACACGTCGGCGGTCACGAAGCGGGCATCGGCGGCAGCGCCGATCCGCGCGGCGAGGTCCCTGGCCACGTCGACGGCGGGCGCGGAGAAGTCGAGGCCGGTGACGACGGCTCCGCGCCGATACCAGGAGAGCGTGTCCAGGCCGATGTGGCACTGGAGGTGAAGCAGCGTCCTGCCGGCGACATCACCGACCTCGGCGAGTTCGAAGTCCCGGAGCGTGTCCCCGCCCGCGACGAAGCCGGGAAGGTCGTAGAACGGGCCGGCGACGTGAATCGGAACGCGTTCGTCCCAGTTGGCGCGGTTGGCCGCGCGCCAGTCGGCGGCGTCCGGGGTGATCGTCATGGCGGCCAACGTAGTCAGGCGGCTGGATCGCGATCAACGCGTTTTAGCGCTGCGGGAGTTGACCCGGGCCGATGCGAACGGAGCCCAGGGCGGGCCCAGTTGGTCTAGTCCTCTTGACGGAGGGTTCTGCGAGCTGTTTGGTATGTACCAATACCCTTCACGGCTCTCACCTCCACCCCCACCACTCCGCCCCGACGGGCATCCCGAGAGGTGTCACTGTCATGCACCTTGCAAGACTGGCGGCTTCCGTGTCCGCCCTCGCGCTCTCGCTCACCGGCGCCACCGTCGCCCTGGCCCCCGCGAGCAGCGCCGCAGCGAGCAGCGTCTACTCCGTGGCTCCCTACGTCGACATGTCGAACAGTCAGGAAGGTCTGCTCGACACCGCCATCACCGGACACCACCTGAAGGCGTACACAGCGGCCTTCGTACTCGGCGTCGGCTGCACGCAGATATGGGGCGACACGCTCCCCATCGGCAACGACTCCTACACCGACCCCGAGATCGCCAGGGCGAAGTCCGAGGGCGCCTCCGTCATCGTCTCCTCCGGCGGAGCCAGCGGTGAGCCGCTCGCCTGGACGTGCTCGAACCAGAGCAGCATCGACGCCGGATACCAGGCCATCATCAACGACTACGGCGTCACCCAGCTCGACTTCGACATCGAAGGCGCCGCGATCGCGGACACCGCGGCCGCGGCCCGCCAGATGCAGGCGATGAAGGACCTCAAGGCGTCCAACCCCAACCTGCAGTTCTCCATGACCCTGCCGGTGCTGACGAGCGGGCTCACGGGTGACGGCGTCAACATCCTCAAGGCCGCGAAGAACGCGGGCGTCAAGATCGACGTGGTCAACATCATGGCCATGGACTACTACGCGGGCACCGGCACCGAGATGGGCCAGGGCGCGGTCTCCGCGGCCAAGGCCACCCTGGCGCAGATGCAGTCCGTCGACTCCGGTTACACCTACGCCAACCTCGGCATCACTCCGATGATCGGCAAGAACGACGACGGTTCCACCTTCACCCTGGCGGATGCCCAGACGGTGGAGAGCTTCGCCGCGCAGAACGGTGTCGGGCGGCTCGCGTTCTGGGCGATCACCCGGGACCAGGCGTGCGGCGGAAGCGCCAACTCGCTGCCCACGTGCAGTGAGATCAGCCAGAACAGCCTCGCGTTCACCGACGCGTTCGTGCCCTACGAGGGCAGCTCGGGCGGCGGCGGAGGCACCACCACCGACTTCTCCCTGTCCCTGTCACCGGGCTCCGCCTCGGTCGCCCAGGGCGCTTCGGCGACCACGGCCGTGTCCACCGCCGTCACCTCCGGCAGCGCCGAGTCCGTCGGCCTCTCCGCCTCGGGCGCTCCCTCCGGCGTGAGTGTCTCCTTCAGCCCGGGATCCGTGACATCCGGCGGGAGTTCGACACTGACGGCGACGGTCGGCTCGTCCGTGGCCGCCGGTACCTATCCGATCACCGTCACCGGCACCGCCGCGAGCGGCAGCCACAGCGCGACCTACACGCTCACGGTCACCAGCAGTGGAAGCGGCGGGGGTGGAGGGGGCTCGCTGGCCAACGCCGGCTTCGAGACCGGCAGCCTCAGCCCCTGGACCTGCACGGGCGGCAGTGCGGTGGTCTCGACGCCGGTCCACAGCGGCAGCCACAGTCTCCAGGTCACCCCGAGCTCCAGCGGCACCGGCGAATGCGACCAGAGCGTCGCCCTGTCCCCCAACACGACCTACACGCTCACCGCCTGGGTGCAGGGCCCGTACGCCTACCTCGGTGTCACGGGCGGCGCCTCCGCGAGCACCTGGTCGAACAGCTCGACCTGGAACCAGCTCAAGGTCAGCTTCACCACCGGCAGCAGTGGCGCGGTCAGCGTCTACGTCCACGGCTGGTACGGCCAATCCAACGTCAACGCCGACGACTTCACCCTCGCCTGAGGGCACCGAGGACGAGATCTAACGGCTCCTGCGCACCCGGGCCGCCGCGCGGGCCTCCGCGGCCTTACGGGCCTCGGCGGCCTTGCGGGACTCCTTGGCGGGGCGGCCCGGACGGGTGCCGATGCCTCGGAAGGGGGCGTTGCCGCCGCTGGCCTTGGGCGCGGTCGGCGGGCGTTTGGCGCCGGTGATGGCGGTCAGCTTCTCCTCGCCCGAGCGCACCTGTGTGGCGGTCGGACGGATGCCGGCGTCGGACATCATCCGGTTCACCTCGCGCCGTTGGCCTTGGGTGACCAGGGTGACCACGCGCCCGGACTCCCCGGCGCGTGCCGTGCGGCCGGCCCGGTGCAGGTAGTCCTTGGCGTCGGCGGGCGGGTCGACATTGACGACGAGGTCGAGCGCGTCGATGTGGATGCCGCGGGCGGCGACGTTGGTGGCCACCAGTACGGTGACCTCGCCGTTCTTGAACTGGGCGAGCGTGTGCGTGCGTTGGGGCTGCGACTTGCCGCTGTGCAGGGCGGCGGCCCGTACCCCGCTGGCCCGCAGGTGGCGGGTGAACTGGTCCACACCGGCCTTGGTGTCCAGGAACATCAGCACCCGGCCGTCCCTCGCGGCGATCTCGGTCGCCGTCGCGTACTTGTCGGCGCCGTGGATGTTCAGCACGTGGTGTTCCATCGTCGTGACCGAGCCCGCGGCCTGGTCGACGGACGCCACGACCGGGTCGTGAAGGTAGTTCTGGACCAGTTGGTCGACATCGCGGTCGAGCGTGGCCGAGAACAGGAGCCGTTGCCCGTCGGGGCGGACCTGGTCCAGGATCTCCGAGACCTGTGGCAGGAACCCCAGGTCGCACATCTGGTCCGCCTCGTCCAGGACCGTGATCCGCACCTGGTTGAGGTGGCAGTCCCGGCGCGACACGAGATCGGCCAGCCGTCCCGGCGTCGCGACGACCACCTCGGCGCCGGTGCGCAGCAGCGCGGTCTGCCGGTTGATCGACAGGCCGCCTACCACCGTCGCCAGCCGCACACCCATCGTCTGCGCGTACGGCGCCAGCGCGTCGGCCACCTGCTGTGCGAGCTCCCGGGTCGGCACCAGGACCAGCGCGAGCGGTCGCTTCGACTCCGCCCGCAGGCCCGCGGTCCGCACAAGCAGCGCGAGCCCGAAAGCCAGCGTCTTGCCGGAGCCGGTGCGCGCCCGGCCCAGGACATCCCGGCCGGCCAGCGCGTCGGGCAGAGTCGCCGCCTGGATCGGGAAGGGCTCCGTCACCCCGAGGCCGGTCATCGTCCCGACCAGTTCGGGCGGCAGCCCGAGCGCGTCGAACGAAGCGGCGGGCGGCCGACCCGCCGGTGCCGTCCCCGGTGCTGCCGGAGACCCGTGCTCGTCGGCACGGGAGAATCCGGACGCCGGCGGCTTCGCGTTCATGGAGAACCTTCCTCGGTCTGATGGCCACAACGCGCCGGGGCCCGTACCCCTTGGTACGGGCCCCGGCTGCGTCGAAGCGTTGCCCCATTTTACCAGCGGACGCCCGGGGCACCGGCCGCTCAGGGGGCTTCGCCATACTGGCCCCATGCCGCAGCCGCAGCTCGCCGTGGAACCCGAACCGATAACGGCCGATCCCCCGCACACCGCGGACCGGCCCCTCCTCACCCAGTCCTGGCTCGATCTGGCCTTCCTCCACTGGGCCGCCGACCCGGCGGACGTCGCCCCGCTGCTGCCTGCCGGTACCCGGCCGGACACTCTGCACGGCACCACCTACGTCGGTCTCGTCGCCTTCCGGATGCACCGCGTCGGATGGTTCCGTCTTCCCGGTGTCCCCTACCTCGGCACCTTCCCGGAGACCAATGTCCGCCTCTACTCGGTGGACGCCCACGGCCGACGCGGCGTGGTCTTCCGCTCCCTGGACGCCTCCCGCCTGATCCCCGTCGCCGTCGGCCGGACCGCGTTCCGGTTGCCGTACGTCTGGTCGCGGATGGAGATCCGCCGCGAGGGCACCGCGGTCACCTACACCAGCAGGCGGCGCTGGCCCGGTCCCCGCAGTGCGCACAGCAGCCTCGCGATACGGATCGGCGAGCGGGTGCAGGATCCGACCGAACTCGAACACTTCCTCACCGCCCGCTGGGGCATGCACAGCGCCTTCTTCGGCCGCTCCCGCTATCTGCCGAACACACATCCCCGCTGGCCGCTGCACCGGGCCGACCTTCTGCACTGCGAGGAGAACCTCGTGACCACGGCCGGCCTGCCCGCCCCGGCCGGGCCACCGGTCAGCGTCCTCTACTCCCCCGGGGTCCCGGTCCGCTTCACCCGCCCACCCCGCGCTTCGGCCGGCATCGCCACGCCTTGAGGTCCGGGTCCCACGCGGCACTGCCGTGAGCTCGCATCACACCCTGCACATCCACAACATCCGAGGTCAGAGCGCCGTAGCGGCCCTCACCAGGAAGTTCTCCGGAACTCCTGCGCACGGTCCGGCACCCGCATAGCGTGCGGATGCCGGACCGCACACGCGTTCCCGCGGTCCACACCTTTTGGGGCCCACGACCCGCTAGGAGACCTTGGGATGTCCTCCGACAGTTCCGAGTTATACCCGCTTCAGCACCGGTCCGGACGGCACGCCTCCCCCACCCCTGCACCGCGGTCGCCGACCCCGGAGATCGAGCGTCGACCGGTGGTCCGCGCTCGTTCTTGGACGGGACCGCACCGCGATCTGCGGCTGCTGCGCCGGGCCTGCCGCTGGCAGCGGCGGGTGGCCGCGTTCGCCGCGCTCGGCTACTTCGCCGTCTTCCTCACCCTCACCGTCGAAGTCCCCTCCGTGATGACCCGTCCAGCCCCTGGCGGTCTGCCCGCCGGGCTGTTCCTGGCGCTGGTGCAGGTCCCTGTCACCTGGTTGGCCGTCATTTTCTACGAGACCACCGCGCGCCGGTTCGTCGATCCGCTCGCCCGCCGGGTGCGCCGACAGGCCGCCCAGGCTCGTGAAGGGGAGGCGTCGTGACGGACTTCAAGGGCGCCGCGCAGTCCTGGTCCCTCGTGGCGTTCTGCAGTGTCGTGACCCTCACGCTCCTGCTGTGTGTGATCACCGGTCCCGACCGGGAGGACCTCGACGAGTTCTACACCGGCTACCGCTTCCTGTCGCCGCTGCGCAACGGCCTGGCCATCGCCGGTGACTACATCTCCGCGGCCACCGTCCTCACGGTCGGCGGGATCATCGCGCTGTGCGGCTACGACGGTGTCGTACTGGCCCTGAGCACCCTGCTCTCGCTCCTACTCCTGATGTTCCTGCTGGCCGAACCGCTGCATCACACGGGCAGGTTCACGATGGGTGATGTGCTCGGGCGCCGTATGCCCGGCCGCGCGGTGCGTATCACCGCGTGCCTGGTCACCCTCGCGGCGCTGGTGCCCATGATGGTGGTGCAACTGGCCGGTGTGGGGCAGCTGTTGGCGTTCATCCTCGGCTTCGACGACAGTGCCATGCGCACCGGGTGCGTAGTGGGGGCCGGCGCGTTGATGATCACGTATGCCGCCATCGGGGGCATGCGAGGGACCGCGCTGATCCAGATCCTGAAGACGGTGATCCTCCTCGGGTCCGGGCTGGTCGTCGCCGCACTCATCCTGCACACCTTCGGCTGGAGCCCCCGGACCCTCTTCCAGAGCGCCGCGGAGAACAGCGGCGCCGGCCCCAACTACCTGCGCTACGGCCTCCAGTTCGCGGGCGGCGAGCATCCCGCCCTCGACATGGTGAGCACGCAGTGCGCGATCGTGCTGGGCGGCGCCTGTCTGCCGCACGTCACCATGCGGATGTACACCGCCGGCAGCACCCGTCAGGTGCGCCGGGCGATGTCCTGGGCGGTCTCGGCGGTCGCCCTGTTCATGGCGGTCATGACCGTCGTGGCCGTGGGCGCCACCGCCCTCATCGGCGGGAAGACCATCGCGGCGGCGGACCCGCGCGGCAACACCGCCTATCTCCTCGGGGCGCGGGCCGCGTTCGGTACTGATCTCTCCCGCGCGGAGGGCCTGTTGTTCACCACCGTCACCACGGCCATCTTCCTGACCCTGCTGGCGTCCGTGGCCAGCATGACGCTGGCGTGCGCCAACTCCCTTGCCCACGACGTCGTCGCCCGCACCGGCACGCCGCCGCTGCGTGAGATGGCGCTGGCACGGCTGGCCGCGCTCGCTGTCGGCGTCCCGGTGATCGGGCTGGCGGTGCTGGCCCAGCACCGCAGTCTGCAGCCGCTCGCCATCGTGTCCTTCTGCCTGGGCGCCTCGGCCATCGCCCCGGCTCTGGTCTACGGCCTCTTCTGGCGCCGCTACACGCGGACCGGCCTGCTGTGGACACTCATCGGCGGCAGCGTCAGCGTGCTCGTCCTGATGACCGGCACCAACCTTGTCTCCGGCTCACCTCAATCGGCTTTCCCCGAGGCCGACTTCAACTGGTTCCCGTTCACGACCACGGCTCTGGTGTCGGTCCCGGTCGGTTTCCTGTGCGGTCTGCTCGGAACGGTCCTGTCGGGCCGTAGGGCCACCGCGCGCGAACGCAACCGCTACGAAGCCATCGAGCCGGTCCTGCTGGCCGGGCCGTCGCATCCTCGGAGCGGATGACGGCGGTGACGCCGGGTCCGGGTCCCGGAGGCCGTTCCGGGAGCCCGGTGCCCGGCTCGGTCATCCGGTGGCGAACTCCCGCAGTGTGTCCGGGGATCCGTTGAACCTGTCGTGGTCGCCGACCGTTGCCCCGGAAGAGGTGTACTGCCACATCGTGTACGCCGACCAGCCCGCCGG
This sequence comes from Streptomyces sp. NPDC051576, assembly GCF_040681835.1. Taxonomy (NCBI): domain Bacteria; kingdom Bacillati; phylum Actinomycetota; class Actinomycetes; order Kitasatosporales; family Streptomycetaceae; genus Streptomyces; species Streptomyces sp. NPDC051576. The sequence continues at coordinate 317,058 of NZ_JBFAZO010000008.1, read as the reverse complement.
GAGCGTCCCCGCCGAGGAGGCGTACCGGGCGACCCAGAGCGGGTTGGTGGAGCCGAAGCCGCGGTAGCCGCCCGTGCAACTCGTCCACCAACTGGTGGAGGTGTAGATGACGGCGTCGCGGCCGGTACGGGCCTTGTAGCGCTTCAGGAAGTCACCGATCCAGCTGACCATTCCGCTGGTGGACTTGCCGTAGCAGGAATCCCCGTAGGGGTTCCACTCGATGTCGAGAGCCCCGGGGAGGGTGCGGCCGTCGCCGGACCAGCCGCCGCCGTGGTCGACGAAGTAGTCGGCCTGCGCGGTGCCGCTGCTGGAGTCCGGCGTGGCGAAGTGGTACGCCCCGTGGACCATGCCGACGCCGTACGCGCCGCCGTACTGCCCGGCGAAGTACGGGTTCTGGTAGGAGGTGCCTTCGGTGGCCTTCGTGTAGGCCCATCTGGTGCCGCTGCTCCACAGGGTGGACCAGGCGACGTCGCGCTGGTGGCTGGAGACGTCGACGCCCTCGGTCTGCCCGGCCCGGGTGGCCGGGGGTATCGCGTCGGGCGTACCGGCTGTGCCTTCGTGGGCCATGACGCCCATGCCCATGTAGGCGCTGCCGCGTATCGGCGTGGGGGCGGTCGCCGCGGGCGCGGCGGGCACGGCGGCCCCGGTGAGGAGGAGTCCGGACAGGATCACGGTCAGGCGCAGGCGTGAGCGGCTGTACCGGGAACGGGATGACGTGTTTGATATGGATCTTCGCACGCCCTCCATCTGACCGTCGGGCGTGCGGTGTCGCACGTCATGTACCGCCAATGGCACCATTCCCGTCCCGGTGACGGCGACCGCTGTCCGGGCAACTGGTGGCTGTCAGCCGGGCGGTGCGAGGTACTCGCGGACCCGCCCGATGGACCAGACCTCGCCGATCTTGTGGCCGATGTCGAAGAGGTTCGCCGCGTGGACCGCCGGATCGCGGTCGCCGACGGCCTCCTCGACCACGACGGGCACGAACCCGTGCTGCATGGCGTCCAGGGCGGTGGCGCGGACGCAGCCGCTCGTCGACAGTCCCCCGATGACGAGGGTGTCGATCCCGATGGCCGTGAGACGGGCGGCCAGCCCGGTGCCGAAGAAGGCGCTCGGGCTCTGTTTCGTCACGGTCAGTTCGTCCGCCGCCGGGGCCAGCCCTTCGATGAAGTCACCGAAAGGGCTGCCCTCGACGAACGCCCGCAGGGCCGGCACCTTGCGGAGGAAGACGCCGCCGTCGCTGCCGTCCGCCCGCAGCCGCACCCGTGTGACGATCACCGGAATCCCGGCCCGGCGCGCGTCGGACAGCAGCACCTTCATCGCGTCGACGGCCGCTTCGACGCCGGCGTAGAGCGGGCACTCGGGATCGACGTAGGCACGGGCGGGATCCACCAGGAGGAGAGCGGGGGCGGAACCGGGGGTGAGCCGCCCGCCGAGCCCGGCGCGCTCGTAGTCCTCCTCCTGGGAACCGGCCATGATGACGCCTTTCGTGCGGTGCCTACCGGGGAAGCGAGCGGGACTTCATCAGGGGCTGGATGCGTGTGCCGAAGTTCTCCAGTCCTTCGAGGAAGTCGTCGAAGACGAGCATGATGCCCTTGGTGCCCGCGACCTCCGCGACTTCGTCGAGCATCTTCGCGACGGTCTCGTACGAGCCCACGAGCGTGCCCATGTTGAGGTTCACCGCGCCCTCGGGCAGCACGATGGTCCGGGCCGTGGACGTCTCGTCGGCGGTGGTGTCGGTGGCCGACTCCCCGGCCATGTACGCCAGCGCGGCGAGGTCCGCGTTGTCGTGGTAGTCCTGCCACTTCGCCCGGGCGGCGTCGTCGGTCTCGTCGGCGATGACCATGAAGAGGGAGAGCGCGCCGACGTCACGGCCGGTCTCCGCCGCCGCGTCCACGAGCGTGGCGGTGGTGTCCGACAGGGCGAGCGGGGTGTTGACGCCGCTGCCCAGGATGAAGTTGTACTCGGCGTGCTCGGCCGCGAACCGTATTCCGGTGGTGCTCTGTCCCGCCGCCACGATGTCGATGTGCCCGTCCGCCGGGCGCGGCGACAGCACACAGTCGTCCATCTCGTAGAACTCGCCCTTGAAGTTGCTGACGCCCTCGCTCCACAGCTCCTTCATCACGGTGACGTACTCGGCGGCGCGGGCGTAGCGGTTGCCGAAGTGCTGGTCGCCGGGCCACAGGCCCATCTGGGAGTACTCGCCGGGCGCCCAGCCGGTGACGATGTTGATGCCGAAGCGGCCGGGGGCGATCGAGTCGATGGTCACCGCCATGCGCGCGACGATGGCGGGCTCCAGCGCGAGGATCGGTGTGGAGGCGTACAGCTTGATGCGTTCCGTCACGGCGGCCAGGCCGGCCATCAGCGTGAACGATTCCAGGTTGTGGTCCCAGAACTCGGTCTCGCCGCCGAACCCCTTGAGCTTGATCATGGACAGCGCGAAGTCGAGCCCGTGCTCCTCGGCCTTCTGCACGATGGCCTTGTTCAGCTCGAAGCTCGGCCGGTACTGGGGCGAACTCTTCGATATCAGCCAGCCGTTGTTGCCGATCGGGATGAATACGCCGATGTCCATGCCGCTCCTCGTGGGCAGGGGAAAAACCTGACGGTGTGACAACGTGCGTGTGTGATCAAGGGGTTCCAGGATGCCTGCGGATGTGGTCGGGCGCCATGAGGCAGGTCTTCCGAACGGCACCGGCCACCACCTCCGCGACCGCCCGGACACCCGGCCCTCGCCGGACCCTGATTTCCGGGGTCCGGTTCCCCCGGATGCCGAGTATTGTCACCCGGACGTCCGAGGCGACACCGGCGGAACGCCGATGCAACTCGGCCTGGAATGCTGCCTGTTGGGAGCCCTGCCCGGCAGTCGGCGCAAAAGGTGTGAATCGTGCGCAGCACCGCGTTACATGAGGCGGGAACGGTAAAATTTACGGTATGAACGCACGTCTGGCCCTGCTCGGAGCTGTGGACCCCGGCGTCACCGAGAGCGAGGTCTTCCGGCTGGCACTGCAGCACGCGGTGGCCGAGCTGGGCGCCCTCGGTGGAGCGATCCACCTGCGTGGTCCGATGTCCGCGCTGCGGCTGGTCTCGTCGACGGGACTGCCGCCCGCCCTCACCGGCCCCTGGGAGATCATCGACCAGGAGGGCCCGACGGCCCCGGCGCGGGCGCTGCACCAGGGCAGTGGTGTGTGGGTGCAGGCGGTGGGCCGCGACCCTGTGTGGCCCGGCACCGGTCTGGCCGCCGTACCGCTGTCCAGCGGGGACCGGAGCATCGGCGCGCTCACGGTCCTGATGGGCGAGCAGGGCGAGCCCACTCCGCGTCAGTGGGACTTCCTGCGGGATCTGGTCGCCTGGGCCGAAGAACGGCTGAGCCAGGCTCCGCCGCCCGTAGGGCCCTCCCAGACGGAGTCGGCCGGCGACCGTGACCGCCTTCGGCAGGCTCTGAAGGAGGTCAGTGTCGGTTCGTGGGACTGGAACATCCAGACCGGCGACCTGCTGTGGGACGAGGCGGCCCTGGAGCTGTACGGCACCAGACCGGAGGACTACACCGGCAGGGTCGAGAACTGGATGAGGATCGTCCACCCCGACGATCTGGCGCCCACCCTGGACGCGGTCGGCAGGGCGATCCGCGACCACGGCGTGTTCGACGCCGAGTACCGGGTACGGCGCCTGGACGGCACGTATGGCTGGACCCGGGCCCGCGCCCGGGCGACCTACGACGAGCACGGCGAGGCCGAGCGGATGATCGGCGTCGGCTGGGAGAGCAACGAGTCCCGCTCCGCCCGGGATTCGCTCAGCCGCGCCCTGCGCCATATGAGCGACGGTTTTCTCGCGGTGGACGACGAGTGGCGGATCACCTTCGCCAACCTGGAGGCGGAACGCATCCTCGGCCTCTCCGAGGAGGAGCTGTTCGGACGCCTCCTGTGGGAGCTGCCCACGGCGCGGGAGGTCCCGGGTCTGGAGGACCGCTGCCGGAAGGCCGCCGCGGAGGAGAAGCCCGTCGGTTTCGACGCCCAGGTGGGGGACGCCGGCCGCCGCTACCACCTGCGGCTGGTCCCGGGGCCCGACGGCGTCACGCTCTATCTGACCGATGTCACCGAGAAGCGGCAGCACGAGGAGGAGCGCCGGGCGTCCGAGCTGGCGGCGGCCCGACGCGCCGTCCGGATGGGCGAGTTGACGGCGGCTCTCGCCAAGGCGACGACCTCGCGGGACGTGGTGGCCGCGGTCGCCCGCCGGGTGCTGCCGCCGTTCGCCGCCACCGGGCTCCTGGTCCAGGCCGTCGAGGGCGACCGGCTGCATACGGTGGGGGCGGACGGCTATCCGGACGACTTCCTGGCCACCGTCGACGGCCGCGCCCAGGGGCCCGGTGAGCCGTCCTGGGACGTGATCGCGTCCGGTCTGCCGATGTTCCTCTCCTCGGTCGAGGAGTACACGGCCCACTACCCCGAACTGGCCGGCCGACCGTCCCGGGCCGCCAAACAGGCGTGGGCGTTCCTGCCGCTGACGGCGTCCGGACACACCTTCGGCGTCTGCGTCGTGGCCTTCGACCGCGCCCGCCGCCTCACCGACGAGGAACGCACCCTGCTGACCACGATCAGCGCCCTCGTCGCCCAGGCTCTGGAACGGGCCCGGCTCTACGACGCCGAGCACACCCGGTCCCGCGAACTCCAGCGGAGCCTGCTCCCCCGGGCCCTGCCCGAGCTGCCGGCGTGCACCGCGGCGGCCCGTTACCTCCCGGCGGGCCAGGGCATGGACGTGGGCGGTGACTGGTACGACATCATCCCGCTCTCGGGCGGCCAAGTCGCCCTGGTGGTGGGCGACGTGATGGGCCACGGTCTGCCGGAGGCGGCGACCATGGGCCGGCTGCGCACCGCGCTGCACACCCTCGCCGACCTGGAGCTGCCGCCCGACGAGATCATGAGCCACCTCAACGAACTCGTCGCCGGTATGGGCGAGGAGTCGTACGTGACCTGTCTGTACGCGCTCTACGACTCGACGACCCAGATCTGTTCCATCGCCGGGGCGGGTCATCCGCCACCGGCCGTGGTCCACCCGGACGGCACGGTGCACTTCCCTCAGCTGTCGGCCGACCCGCCGCTCGGCGCCGCTGAACCCCCTTTCGAGACGGTCGAGTTGAAGGTGCCGGAGGGAAGTCTCCTGGTGCTCTACACCGACGGCCTGGTGGAGTCGTCGAAGCGCGAGATGGACGAGGGCATGGCCGACCTCGCGCGTCTGCTGAGCACGGCGCACACCACCGGCACCGGCGGACCGGCGGACCTGGAGCAGCTCTGCGACACGCTCACTGCGGGCCTGCTCCCCGCCGAACACCCGACGGCCGACGACGCCGCGCTCCTCGTCGCCCGTCTCCACGCCCTGACGGGCGACCGGGTGGCCTCCTGGCCGCTGCCCGAGGATCCACGAGCGGCGGGGCAGGCCCGCCGCCACGTCCGGGAGCAACTGCGCACGTGGGGTCTGGAGGACCTGACCTCGACCACGGAACTCCTGGCCAGCGAGCTGGTGGGCAACGTGGTCCGTCACGCCAAGGGCCCGGTCAGTCTGCGCCTGCTCCACGGCGCCGAGTTGATCTGCGAGGTCTTCGACGGCAGCCTGACGATGCCCCGTATCCGGCGGGCCACGGACACGGACGAGGGCGGCCGCGGCCTGCAACTGGTCACCGCGCTCTCCCAGCGCTGGGGCACGCGCTACACACCGACCGGCAAATGCATCTGGACGGAGCAGTCACTGCTCACCTCGGGCGTCCGGGAGGAACTGCCTTCCGACGCCCTGGAGTTGATGTTCCCGAAGGTCGAGGACTTCACCGGGGACCTCGACGCGCTGCCCTTCGGGGACGAGGGCTGAGAGACGCGCGACCGGGCCTGCTGGCCGGTGCCGTCCGTCCGGAGGGGCCGCCGGCCGGGAGATGCCCTCGACGGCGGGTTCGGCGAGGTGCGAGCGCGTGACGATGACGGCGGACCGCCGTGTCCGTGGACGGGTTCTCAGAGCGCGCTGGACGTGGCGGGAGGGCCGGTGCAACTCGCGCTGGCCGATGGGGAGTCGCCGCTGGGCGGCGCCGCGGACCCGGCGACGCTACGGCTCCACGGCATGACGCTCCCTCAGTTTGGTCGCTTCCGGCATGAGTTGGCTGGTGATCGCGCTGGGTTCAGGGCACCAGGACGGTGCGTATGCCCGGGACGTCGGGTGCGTTCCACGCCGTTTCGACGTCGGCGAGGGGGACCGGGTCGGCGGTGACCGCGAGGCCGCCGTTCTCGATCTCGTCGATGAGGGACGGCAGTTGCTCCAAGTACGTCCTGGGCGACACCGCGCCCTGACCGACGCCCTGGAGGCGGAAGTTCGCCGAACGCAGTGCCACTGAGGGCAGTTCGACGCTCGGGCCGGCCATGGCGCCGATGTGGATCCAGTCCAGGGCACGGCCGCGGTCGGCGCGGGCCTGCAGCAGCGCCATGATCGCGTCACCGGCGGGCTTGCCCCACAGGTAGTCGATGACCAGGTCGACCTCGGCGGCCTCCTCGGCCAGGGCGGCCGCGGTGGCGTCGGCGTCGTCGGTGAGCGCGACGGTCGCGTCGGCGCCGAGTCCGGCGAGGGTCGCCAGGCGGGCCCGGTCGCGGCCGGCGCCGACGACCCGGCCGGCGCCGAGCCGCTTGGCGACCTGGACGGCCATCTGCCCCGCGTTGCCGGTTGCGCCGAGGATCAGCACCGACCGCCCGGCAGCGATCGGGACCCGCCGGCGCAGCGCCACCCAGGACGACATGGCCGGGTTCATCGCCGCGGCGATCTTCACGACGTCCACGCCCTCGGGCAGTACGACGCTGCGGCGGCTGTCGATGACGGTCCTGGTGGCCATCGGGCCGACGAGTTCCTCGTCGGCGACGAAGTAGACCGTCCGGCCGTCCTCGCGCCTGCCGACCCCGTCGACGCCGGGCACCATGGGCAGCTTCCCGGTGCTGGTGTAGTGACTGCCCGATGCTCCGCTGCGCACCCGGGGGTGCAGGCCCACCGCGAGGACGTCGACGAGCACCTGGTCCTCGTCGCGGGGTTCGGGCAGGTCGAAGGGTTCGTAGCGGGGCGGGTTGTCGAACGAGCTGACGACGGCGGCGTGCACGTCCATGGGGTTCTCCTCGAAGTTGGTACGCGACCCAAAGGTTTTGGTACGTGGCACAAATTAAAATAGTAGGTGCCACGTACCTTTACAAGTAGAATCCGCACATGACGTCACCCAAGGAAGAGGATCTCGGGCTGGTCGACGCCCTTGCTCAACTGTCGTTCCTGGTACAGAACGGCCTGGCCGAGATCGCGGGACGGTACGACCTGTCGATCACCCAGACACGGCTCCTGGGGATTCTGCGGGACCGCGAACCGACGATGAACCAGCTCGGCCGCCACCTCGGCCTCGACAAGTCCTCGATCACCGGCCTCGTCGACCGCGCCCAACGCCGCGGGCTGGTCACCCGCACCGCCAGCACGGTCGACCGCCGCTCCTTTCAGGTGTCGATCACCGACGACGGCCGCCGCCTCGGCGAGGAGATCGGCGCGCGGTTCGCGGAGCTGATCGAGAGATCCGTCGCGCCGTTGTCGGAGGCCGACCGGAAGCGGCTGTCGCGGCTGGCGACGCGGATCGTGACCTCCGACGCCGACAACCACGGGATCGACCTGAGCACACTCCCCGATCGGGACGCGTCCTCGGGATCCTGATCCACGGCGGGCGAGTCACGGGACGCCACCGCCTTGAACCGGCTGGTGCGCGGTGGCGGTGTCCGCGCGTGCTCAAGGGCGCCGCCGAACCCGCCGATTCCGGTGGCACCTCGCCAGTTGGGCCAGGTCAGAGACTGCCAGGCCGCACCAGACCGGTTCTCTTGACGCCGCTCAGGATGGGGGTGACCTCGACGGTGGTGATGTGGGTGAGGGCGCCGAGGGTGTCGCTCAGGAAGTGGTAGAGCGCGTCGAGGTCGGCGGCGGCGACGGCCACGAGGAGATTGGCCGCGCCGGTGGTGGCGGAGGCGAAGCGGACCTGCGGGTGGCGGCTGAGTTGCCGGCCCGTCTCCTCCAGGCCGCCGGGTGCCACGGTGATCCACAGCAGTGCCTCGGCACGGATGCCCAGCCGGGCGAGGTCGACCTCGGTCGCGAGCCTGAGGACCTGGTCGCCGACCAGCGCCTCCAGTCGGCGCCGGGCGGTGAGGGGGGTGGTGTCGGCGCGTTGGGCGAGGTCGGTGTAGGAGGCTCGGCCGTCCTCGACGAGAGCGGTGATCAGCGCCTGGTCGAGCGGCTGGAGGGCCGAGCGGGCGGCAGGGGCGGAGGTGTCCGGTCTCAGGCTCGCCAGCTCGGCCTCCGTCAGCAGGCCGCCGCTCCAGTCGAAGGCCGCCGGGAAGACCCGTAGCAGGACGTGCGAGGTCCACGACTGGATCGCGGGGGTGGCCGGAAGATCGCGCAGCAGCAGCGAGTTGCGCGCGTCCGGCCCGTCCAGGAACAGGATGGTGCAGATCTCGTCGCCGCCGCCCAGGACGTCCACCCAGACGGTGTCGGCGCGGCGGGCGAGGGTGGCGGCGATGGCGCTGATCTGGTTGGGGCGGCACCGGATGCGCAGGGCCAGCGGAATCAGGTCGGGGAACCACACGGGGTTGCGTACGGCGGTGGCGCGCAGGGTCCTGTCGTGGAACAGCGGTGCCGCGCGCCGCACCACGGTGCGCTCCGAGATGCCCAGGACGCGTCCGAGGGTGCGCCACGAAGCCCGCGGGGAGGCCAGCAGCGCGGCGGCGATCCGGCTGTCCGTCTCGTTCAACGGATGGCTTGCTTTCGCCGTATTCCTGGGACTCTTGTCCTTCATTCTCGCTTTCAACTCCTCTTTCTGGCTCGGATCAATACTCAGGGATAGAAACGTGTCAGAGCAACCGGAACGAGAGAGGTGCGCATGATGGCGGCTGTCGCGGAGACGGATCGGGGCAAGGTCAGGGGCATCACGCAGGGCGAGGCGATCTCCTTCAGGGGAATCCCGTACGCGGCGTCGCCGGTCGGTGAGTTGCGCTTCGCGCCGCCGCGACCGCACGCGGGATGGACCGGGGTGCGGGATGCGGTGCAGGCCGGACCGGCCGTCCCGCAGGGCGCCTCCCGCCTGGAACAGGTGATGGGGCACCGGGTGCCGGACTGGGACGAGGACGGCAGCCTGACCGTCAACGTCCACACTCCTCCACGGGCGTTCGAGGACAACGCGTCCCTCCCGGTCCTGGTGTGGTGGCACGGGGGCGGCTTCACCAGCGGCTCCGGCGGTTGGGACTGGTACGACGGGGGCCGACTGGCCGCGCTGGGCGACATCGTGGTGGTCACCGCCAACTACCGTGTGGGTCCGCTGGGTTACCTCTACATGCCGGAGATCGGCGCGGCCAACCTCGGTCCCCAGGACCAGGCCGCCCTGCTGGCCTGGGTGCGGGACAACATCGCCTCCTTCGGCGGCGATCCGCGCAGGGTGACCGTCGGCGGGCAGTCGGCCGGAGCGTATTCGGCGCTGTCGCTGGCACTCGATCCGAAGACCTCGGGATGCGTGAACCGGGTGCTGCTGCAGAGCGGTCCCTTCGGTCTGGTGCCGCAGGACCCGCAGAGCGCGACCGAGAACGCCGAGGCCTATCTACGGCTGCTCGACGTGCCGGCCGGAGCGGATGCCGCCAAGGCACTGCGCGCCCTGCCCGCCGAACAGTTGCTGTCCGCCTACGGACGGCTCGCCGGCCAACTCGCGCGTCCGGGCAACGCCGCCCCGCCCATGTATCCGGTGCTCGGTGGCCCCGGCGTCCCCCAAGACCTGCTGCGGGCGCTCACGGACGGTGCGCTGGAGGGCAAGGGGCTGCTGATCGGTACCACCCGGGACGAGGCGACGGCCTTCACCACCTTCGACCCGCACATCCAGAACCTCACCCCCGCCGGTGCGTTGGACCTCCTGACCGGCCAGGTCGGCGACCGGGCCACCGAGATCTATCAGCGGTACGCCGCCCGCCTTGAGGCGCCCACCGCCGCGCAGGTCTTCACGGCGGTGCAGACCGACGAGCTGTTCCGCGACGGCTCGTTGCGGATCGCCGACCACCACGCGGCGGGCGGCAACGCGACCTACGTCTACCGGTTCGACTACCGTCCGACCGAGGACGAGCACGCCCTGGGCGCCACCCACTGCTCCGAACTGCCCTTCCTCTTCAACACCTTCGACGCCTACCCGGACAGCCCGATGCTGGGCCGCCCCACCGACGCCGTACGGGCGCTGGGCCGCACGTTCGCGACCGCGGTCACCCAGTTCGTCACGACCGGTTCGGTCGACGACTGGCTGCCTTACACACCCGAAACTCCCGCGCGCATCCGGCACTTCGGCCGAGTCCGGTGATCGTCGGTCCTCAGCCGGTCGGTGTGGCATCCGAAGGCGTCGGCGAAGGGCTGTCGGTCGCGGTCCCGGTGTCCGGGCAGTCGGGAAGTGACAGACCGTCGGGGCCGCCGGCGAGCGCAGTGGCCGTGACCCAGCCGGTGCCGCCGGCGCTGAGGAGCAACTCGGCCCACAGGTCGCTCGTGTAGCCGTGGGCCTGCACCGTCTCGCCGTGGGTGACGCACACCGCGTTGTACTCGCCTCCCGGTTCGATGTGGCTGGTCTGGTCCCCGGCGGTTCCAGGGGCAGTGCGGACGGGCGCGTACGCGGCGCCCTCCACCGGTGTGGTCCCCGGCACGGCAGTGTCGGAGGGCTGCTCCGAAGGCTGGTCGGAGGGTTCGTCGGTGTCGCTCGGCGAAGGCGAGGGCGCCGTCGCCGCGACATACACCGTGGCCGGCGATCGTCGGCTCACGGTCACGTGGTCCCCCGGCTTCGGGGCGCCCTCGTCGACCGGGGGCAGTCGCACCGGGTCGGCCGAGCCCTCGGTGGGGATCACGACCCGCGAGACGGTGCCCTCCGCCGTACCGTCGGCCTGCTCCGCCGCGTACTGCACCTGAAGGCAGTCGGCCGTCAACTGGGCCACGGTGTCGGTGACTTCGGCTCCCGCGGACACCTCGGGGAGCGTGATGCCGATGGCGTCGGTTCCCGCGCACGAGGACGCCGTACTGGTCGGCACGGGCGAGTCCTGTTCCTTCGGGGCGTCGGCTATCCGCAACTGGGTCACGCTGCCCGACCGTGTCCGCGTGGCGTCGACGACGATCGTGCCGCTCTGCGCCAGGGCGAGGGGCTGTCCGTTCAGCGCGGGCCGGACATTGCGGCCCTTCGCCTCGATCCTGTAGAGCGAGTAGACCGAACTTCCGCTCTCTTCGGCGTAGTTGGCGTATCCCGCGGACGCGACGTGGACCGGCCCCGTGGTCCGGTCCACGTACGCGCTCTGGTCGGCTGCCGTACCCCGCGTCAGATGCCGGATGGCCGCCACGAGGTACGGCTTGGGGTTGCCCAGCTCCTGCTGGAATCCCGACACCGACACCTCGCCCAGCGGTGTGACGATCGACGCGTCCGCGGTGACGCTGATGTTGCCCGACGAGTCGATCGTGAACGTCACCGGCAGGAAAGCGGGTTTGAAGGAACCCGTCACCTCCTGGGCCGGCTTCTTGCAACCGGTGGCCAGCAGCGCCGCGAGCAGTACCGGCACGGATAGCCTCACCATGGAACCCCGCATACGTTCCCCCCGAAAACGAATCCCGATCCGCGGGTCGTACGCCGGGCTGAGCACACCGGGTCGCGCCCGCGTTCGTGGGCTGTCCGACCAGTGTGATTTCGAAGCGGGGTCCGGGTCTTCGGGGCAGCCACCCGTCCCTGGACCGGTGTTCTCGGTGCTGGCCCTGATGCCCTCGCCCATGGAGTCCGCCAGCATGAGGTCATGGGCCGCAGCGTGCTTGTCGTGGACGACGATCCCGCCTACCGAGCCGCCGTGCGCGCCTTGTTGGAGGCCGACGGTGCGTACGCCGTGTCGGAGGCCGCTTCGGCGTCGGCCGCCGTCACGGAGATCACCCGGGGCAAACGGCCCGACCTCGTGCTCCTGGATCTGGGGCTGCCGGGCGAGGACGTGTTCGCCGCCGCCCACGAGCTGAAGGCGCTGGCGACGGACGTGGTGATCGTGCTGTGTTCCGTGCGCGAGGCCGACGAGTTCGGCGGGCGGATCGCCTGCTCTCCGGCGGCCGGTTTTCTGCCGAAGGCGCGGCTGTCGGCCGCCGCGCTGGCCCGCTTCGCCGCCCCGGACGGCGCCGGTCACGGGCAATCGCGCACGGGCGGCGAGACTCCTCACCTCGGCCCGGAGTTCTGAAGACGCGGTGGCGGTCAGACGGCTCGGTCGGACTGCAGATACGTCAGAACGGCGAGGACCCGCCGGTGGTACTCGCCCTCGCTCTCGTCGGGGAGTGCGAGTCGTCTGAAGACGCTGCCGACATGGGTCTCGACCGTCTTGACGGTGACCACGAGCTGACTCGCGATGGCCGGGTTGGTCAGCCCCTGCGCCATGAGCTTCAGCACCTCCAGTTCCCGGGTGCTGAGCCTGGCCAGACCGTCGTCCCGGTGGGGGCCGTTGAAGAGCAGGCGCAGGACCTCCTGGTCGAACTCGCACTCTCCCTGGGCGATACGGCGCACCGTGTCCAGGAAGTGTTCGTCGGCCACCCGTTCCTTGAGGAGATAGCCGACGCCCCTGACGCCGGAACCCGTCAGTTCGGTGAGATGGGTGACCTGGACGCTCTGGGAGAGCAGGAGGATCCCGACACCGGGATGGGACTGCCGGATGTCCACCGCGGCCCGCAGGCCTTCGAGCCGTTTCGTGGGCGGCATCCTGATGTCGATCACCGCGAGGTCGGGTTCGGTGCGGGCGACCGCCGTGCGCAGTGCGTCGGCGTCGCCGACCTGCGCGGTGACTTGGTGCCCTCTGCTCTCCAGCAGCGCGGCCAGCGCGGACCGGAACAGCCTTTCGTCGTCGGCGAGCACGATGTTCAAAGGGCGGGCCGCCGGCTCGTCTCCTGGCCGTCCCCCTTCCGGCGGCGTTCCCGAAGCCGTCATCCTCGTCCGTCCTCCCCCTCGGCCGAAGCCGCCCGCCCGGAGCGCGCGTCCTCGGAACCTGGCTGCCCGGAGCTTCCGGTCACCAACGTGGCCGACACGACCGTCCCTCGACCCGGCGCGCTGCTGACCGTCATCTCGCCGTCGAACACCGCGACCCGGTCCCGAAGACCGAGCAGTCCGGTGCCCCCGTCCGGGTCGGCACCGCCGACACCGTCGTCGGCGACCGTGAGCCGCAGCACGCCGTCCTCGTACCGGACGTCGATGCCGATGGCCGTCGCGTGGGCGTGCTTCAGGGCGTTGGTGACCGCTTCCGCCGCCACGAAGTATGCGGTGGCCGCGAGGGGCCGCGGCAGCTCGGGCACCGCTGCCGCGCTGACCTGGACCGGGCACGGAGACCGGGCGGCGATCATCTCCAGGGCGGCCACGAGTCCCGTCTCGCTGAGGACAGCCGGGTGGATTCCGTGCGCGAGGTCGCGTAGCTGGTCCATGCCCTCGCCCATCAACTCAGCGATACGGTCGAGCAGTTCGGCCAGGTCCTGGTCACGCGTGGGCTGGTTCGCCACCTGTCGGCGGGCCAGCCGGAGCGTGACCAGCGCGGTGACGAACCGCGACTGCGCGCCGTCGTGCAGATCGTGCTCGATCCGTCGGCGTTGCTCGTCGCCCGCTTCGACGATGCGGGCGCGGGAGGCACGTACCTCGGCCAACTGCGCGCGCACCTCGGCGGCGAGCCGCTGGTTGTCCAGTTCCAGGGCCACCGCCGACACGACCGCCTCCAGCACATACCGGTCCTCGCGCAGCGCCGGGTCATGGAGGAGGACGCCGACCCGCCGGCCGTTGCGTTCCAGCGGGCTGACCTGCTGTCCGGGCTCGGCGGTGAGCGTACGGCCCCGGCTGTCGACGTATCCGGTCTCGTCCGGGGCAGGGAAACCCACCTCTACGGAGCTGTCGCCGAGCGCTTTCGCGAGCGCGTCCCGCAGGTCTTCCTCCGACGCGAGCGGCATCCGGCGGAGCAGGTCGGCCACGGCGGTCCGGCCCATCCGGACCCGCCACACCCCGGCCAGGAACGCCAGCGGCAGCAGGAGCACGGACACATGGGCGATGTTGATGAGAGGGGTGTGCGTCCAGGAAGGCCCGGTCCCGAGCATCCCGTCCAGCGCGGAGGCGAGACCGCCCACCAGGCCGACGGCGAAGAGCGGGGCGAGCACCCGCCGGGCCGGGCGGGTGGCGGTCGCCCAGCGGACCAGCAGGACAGCGACCACCGCTCCGCTCATGACGAACTGCACCACGTCCGTCGCCTGCCGCAACCAGTCCACGGGGTGCACCAGCAGCAGGTTCCGTACGACCGAGGTGGAGAACAGCACGCTCACCGGCATCAGCCCGAAAGCCGTCAGATATCCGGCGCCGGCCAGTACCCGGTCGATCCGGGACCGCAGCAGGCCGTCCGGGAACATCAGCAGCAGCGGGACGAGGAACCCGCTGGACGCCGAACGGACGAGCAGTCCCACGGTGTGCACGACCGGATCCGGGCTGATCTGCAGGTCCTCCGCGAACCAGCCGATCCCCACGAGCAGCATCATCAGCCCGACCCGGTTGCCGGGCCGCCGCAGCCGCGCCAGCAGCCCCGCGCCCAGGTACAGGCCGCCGACGGCTCCCGAGAACAGGATCGTGGTCGTGGTGGTGTACCGGCCCGGCGCCGTCACGATCAGTACGTACGTCCCGAACACCGCGCCGGACACGGCCAGGACAACGGCCTCACGGCGGGCCGGCAGTCGTCGTATCCGAAGCCACGAAGGCGAGACCCGCCGCCCTCCCCTGGGCGTCGTCACGACGGGCACCGCGCCCGGGGACGGCACGTCCGCGGCACCAGACAAGTAAGCCGCCCCCTCCCCCAACGACGCGACTACTCACCGTAGCGCCGAAGTGACGGCTCTCGTGGCGGAATCCTCGCATTCCGGTAACTCCGTCCACAGACGGGCGAGTTGCGGCGGCCCCGTACCGCCAGGCGCTATAGCTCAGGACTGAGCCGCTCCTCCGGGATCACCGCGACGCCGAGGATCTCGATCATCGCCTCCGGCTGCCAGAGCGCGGTGGTGCCGATACCCGCCATCGCCGGGTAGACCGGGCCCGCGAGCTCGCGCCAGACCTTGCCGATCTCCTTGCCGTGCGCCTGGTAGTCGGGGATGTCGGTGAGGTAGATCGTCAGGCTCACCAGGTCCTCGGGGATACCGCCGGCCGCCCGCAGTGTGGTGAGCACGTTGCCGAACGCCTGCCGGAACTGCTCGACGATGCCGCCGGGGACGATCCGCATGTCCGCGTCCAGGGCCGTCTGTCCGCCCAGGTAGAGCGTGTTGCCGCTGAGCGTGCCGTGCGAGTAGCCGCTCGGCGCGGGGAGCGAGGGCGGGTTCACCGGGATCGGAGTCGTCATTGCGGGTTCCTCCTCGGACGGGCTGGTGCGGTCAGCCTAACCCATCTATTGACTGTTTTCGACGGTCGTGAAAATCTCGCTATATCGCAGCCCGGCCGCTCCGGCCGCCGCCAGCCCGAGGGAGATCACCCATGAAGCTCGCCACCGTGGCCCACGAAGGCCGCACTACGGCCGCCGTCCTCGACGGCGACCGCTGGCGGGCGCTGCCGGCCGATGACCTCTCCGCGCTGCTGGCGACCACCGCACCGGAACGTGTCTCGGGCCTCGCGGGGCCCGAACTGCCCGGCGCCATCCCGGTGTTGCCGCTGCCGTCGCCGCGGAAGGTCGTGTGCTGCGGGCTCAATTACGCGGACCACATCACGGAGATGGGCCGCGAGCTGCCCGCCCACCCCACGCTCTTCGCCAAGTACGCCGACACCCTGACCGGCCCCGAGGACGACCTCGTCCTGCCGCACGGCCTGGACGTGGACTGGGAGGCGGAGCTGGCGGTCGTCGTCGGGGCCGAGCTGAGCGGGGCGGACCGGGACACGGCCGGGCGGGCGATCGCCGGGTACACAGTCGCGAACGACATCAGCGTGCGGGACTGGCAGAAGCGCACGCTCCAGTGGTTCCAGGGCAAGGCCTGGGACCGCACCACCCCGCTCGGGCCGGTGGTCGTCACCCCCGACGAACTGGACCCGGTCGCGGGCGTCGAGGTGATCTGCCGGGTCAACGGCGTCGAGCGGCAGCGCGGCAACACGCGCACGCTGGTGTTCGACGCGGCCGATCTGCTCGCCTATGTCTCCACCTTCACGGTGCTGCGTCCCGGCGACCTCGTGCTCACCGGCACCCCCGGCGGTGTGGGGTCGGGCATGATCCCGCCGGTCCATCTGGCCGACGGCGATCTCGTCGAGACCGAGATCCCCGGCATCGGCACCCTCCGCAACCGTCTCCGTCTCACCGACTCCAGGAGCTGATCATGGAACCCGATTTCTCCAAGTACGTCCTAGAGGGCGACAACTCGGTCTACGCCAACGAGTCCGGCCTTGTCGTACCGGTCGTGACCCGCGCCGGTCTGGAGGTCGGTGCCACCGGCCAGTCCGCCGGCGCGAGCCGGATCTCCGGGGTCTCCGTCCAGCACACGCCGGCCACGAAGCTGTGGTTCGGGAAGGTGAGCAACGAGTCGGGGTACCGATCCGTCCCCCACCACCACGGCGAGGCCGAGACCGGTGGCTATGTCCTCTCGGGCCGGGCCCGGATCTACTTCGGCGAGCGGTTCGAGGACTACCTCGACCTGTCGGAGGGCGACTGGGTGTTCGTCCCGCCGTTCATGCCGCACGTCGAGTGCAATCTCGACCGGAACAACCCGCTGACCTGGATGACGACCCGCACCCCGGAGAACATCGTGGTCAACCTGGAACAGGTGGCCGACGCCGACCTGCGCGACTGGCTGGACCGGCCGTGACCGACTCCCGATCCACCAGCACCGGCGCCGACGTCCGCTCCGACCCGACCTCGGCGACCTTCACCGACGCGATCGCGCTGACCCCCGTCGAGCCCGAGCACTTCGACCTCGCCTTCACCGCGACCACCCAGCCCTGCCCATGGCCGAAGGCGTACGGCGGCGACATGGTGGCCCAGGCCACGGCCGCCGCGATGCGCTCGGTCGAGGGCAAGACCCTGCACTCGATGCACTCCTACTTCCTGCGGCCGGTCGACATCGGCGCTGAGGTCCGCTACGAGGTGGAGCTGCTCCGTGACGGCCGGGGCTACGCCACCCGGCAGGTCCGCGGCTTCCAGAACAGCAAGCCCGTCTACACCTGCCTCGCCAACTTCGCCGCGGGCGAGCCGGGAGCGACCTTCGCCGCCGAACCCCCCGTCGGCGTACCTGAACCCACCGAACTGCCCAGCTCGGCCTCGTACTTGCGCGACACCGCAGCGCCCCGGGGCACGATGACCGATACCTCCGAGGAGTACTGGAGCGGCGGCCGCAGCTTCGACATGCGGCACGTGCCCGGGCCCGTCTACCTCACGGTCGAGGGTGAGCGCGTGCCCCAACAGGCCGTGTGGGTAAGACCGTTCGACACGCTGCGCCCCGTCGAGGGCCTGACCGACGAGCAGCGCGACCTCGCCGCGCTCGCCTACGTCTGCGACTACACGATCCTCGAACCGGTCCTACGCGTGCTGGACCTGCCGTGGGCGCTGCCGGGACTGGTCACCGCCAGCCTCGACCACGCGATGTGGTTCCACCGGCCCGGCCCCATGGACGAGTGGCTCCTCTACGCCCAGGAGGCCGTCGCCGCCGACGCCGGTCGCGGCCTCGCCGTCGGCCGTTTCTTCACCACGACCGGTACGCACGTGGCCACCGTCGTTCAGGAAGGCCTGATCCGCAGCTCCTGATTCCCGCACGGCCCACCCTCAACCTGCGGAAAGGAACCTCCCGATGGACCACAAGGATCACCCGGACCCGATGGGCCTCGCGCCCTCCGCCTATCCGGACACGTTCGCCCGCGACCACCTTCCACCCCGCGACCTGTGGCCGGTACTGGAGTTCACCACCGACGAACTCCAGTACCCGGAGCGCCTGAACGCCGGCACCGAACTGATCGACGTCCCCACCGCCGCCTTCGGCCCCGACCGTCCGGCCCTGCGCACGCCGGACGGCGAGGTGTGGACCTACGGCGAACTGCTGTGCCGCGCCAACCAGATCGCCCACGTCCTCACCGAGGACCTCGGCCTGGTCCCCGGCAACCGGGTCCTTCTCCGCGCCCCCAACAACCCGTGGATCGTGGCGTGTTGGCTCGGCGTCCTCAAGGCCGGCGGCATCGTCGTCACCACCATGGCGGCGCTGCGGGCCCGCGAGCTGACCCCCGTGGTGGAGAAGACCCGCCCGGCCGTCGCCCTGGTCGACCACCGGTTCATCGCGGACGTCGAGGCCGTACGCGACGCCGTACTGCCGGACCTCAGGATCGTGGCGTACGGCGGCGACACGCCCGACGACCTGACGCGCCAAGTGGCCGCGAAACCGGCGGAGTTCAGCGCGGTCGACACCGCCGCCGACGACGTCGCCCTCTTCGGACCCACTTCGGGCAGCACCGGCGTACCGAAGATCACCACGCACTTCCACCGGGACATCCTGTCGATCGACAACACCTTCGGCCGGCACACACTCCGGCTGCGGCCCGACGATCTCGTGTCGTGCACGGCGCCGCTCGCGTTCACGTTCGGGCTCGGCATCCTCGTCGTCTGCGCGCTGCGGGCCGGGGCGTGCGCGCTGCTGACGGAGGCCGTCGCGCCGGAGCCGCTGGCCGAGCTGGTCGCCGAGGCGGGGGTCACCGTACTGGCGACCGCGCCGACGGCGTACCGGCAGATCCTCAAGGCCGGGAAGGCGGACAGGCTGCACGGTCTGCGCGGTGCGGTGAGCGCCGGGGAGCACATACCGGAAGAGGTGTGGCAGCAGCTCCACGAGGAGACCGGCATCAAGGTCATCGACGGCATCGGCGCCACCGAGATGATCCACATCTTCATCTCCGCCGCCGGTGACGACATCCGGCCCGGCTCGACCGGCAGGCCGGTCCCCGGATACCGGGCCACCATCCTCGACCTGGACGGCGAGGAGGTCGGCCCCGGTGTCGAGGGGCGGCTGGCCGTGATCGGCCCGGTCGGCTGCCGCTATCTCGACGACCGGCGGCAGGAGAACTACGTGGTGCGCGGCTGGAACGTCACGGGCGACACCTTCGTCCGCGACGAGGACGGCTACTTCTACTACCGCACCCGCACCGACAACATGATCGTGTCCTCCGGCTACAACATCGGCGGTCCCGAGGTCGAGTCCGCGGTCAACACCCACCCGGACGTCGTCGAGTCCGCGGTGGTCGCCAAGCCGGACCCCGAGCGCGGCTCGGTCGTGTGCGCCTTCGTCGTGCTCCGCGAGGGGGTCGTCGGCGACGACGCCAAGGTCAAGGACATCCAGGATCACGTCAAGGCTCAGCTGGCGCCCTACAAGTACCCGCGTGCGGTGCGGTTCTGCGACGAGCTGCCCCGCAACACCAGCGGAAAGCTCCAGCACTTCCTGCTGCGCCGGATCGTCGAGAAGGAGAACCAGGCATGAGGATCGCGATCGTGGGCGGCGGGCCGGGCGGTCTGTATCTCGCCGCGCTGATGAAGCAGTTGGACCCCGGTCACGAGATCACCGTGTGGGAGCGCAACGCCCCCGACGACACCTTCGGCTTCGGCGTGGTCTTCTCCGACGAGACCCTCGGGGGCATCGAGAACGCGGACACCGTCGTCCACGACGCCATGGAGAGCCGGTTCGCCCGGTGGACCGACATCGACATCGAGTTCAACGGCCACCCCTTCACGGTCGGCGGCCAGGGCTTCGCGGCGATGGCCCGCAAGGACCTGCTGCACATCCTCCAGGACCGGGCCGCCGAACTGGGCGTCACCGTGCACTACCGGACCCTCGCCCCGGACGTCGACGAACTCCGCAGGTCC
This sequence comes from Streptomyces sp. NPDC051576, assembly GCF_040681835.1. Classification (NCBI taxonomy): domain Bacteria; kingdom Bacillati; phylum Actinomycetota; class Actinomycetes; order Kitasatosporales; family Streptomycetaceae; genus Streptomyces; species Streptomyces sp. NPDC051576. The sequence continues at coordinate 297,172 of NZ_JBFAZO010000008.1, read as the reverse complement.
TACGACCTGGTGGTCGCGGCGGACGGCATCAACTCGGCCGTACGCACCAAGTACGCCGACGCCTTCGTCCCCTCCCTCGACCAACGCACGAACAAATACATGTGGCTGGGCACCGACCGGGTCTTCGAGGCCTTCCAATTCCTCGTCAAGCAGACCGAGTTCGGGACCATGCAGATCCACGGCTACCCCTACTCCGACGCCGGCTCGACCTTCATCGTCGAGATGGCCGAGGATGTGTGGCGCAAGGCAGGCCTCGACGCGACGGAGGGCACCCAGTTCCCGCCCGGCGTCAGCGACGAGGAGTCGATCGCCCGCATCCGCGAGATCTTCGCCGGGGAACTCGCCGGCCACAAACTCCTGACCAACAACTCCCGTTGGCTCAATTTCACGACGGTCCGCAACGAGCGCTGGCACCACCACAACGTGGTCCTGCTCGGCGACGCCGCCCACACCGCCCACTTCTCGATCGGCTCCGGCACCAAACTGGCCATGGAGGACGCCCTCGCCCTCGCCGCCTGCCTGCACGAACACCCCACCGTGGACGAGGCGTTGACGGCGTACGAGACCGAGCGCCGCCCGGTGGTGGAGTCCACCCAGCGTGCCGCCCAGGCCTCGCTGGAGTGGTTCGAGAACATCGGCCGCTACGCCGGGCAGGATCCCGCGCAGTTCTGCTTCAACCTGCTCACCCGCTCCCGCCGGATCACCTTCGACAACCTCAAGGACCGCGACCCGGGCTTCGCCGACCTGATCAAACGCGGCTTCGCCGAGTCCCAGGGCCTGGCCGAGTCCGCCCCGGCGATGTTCCAGCCGTTCACCATCGGCGGCCTGGAGCTGAAGAACCGGATCATCGTCTCCCCCATGGACATGTACTCCGCCGCCGACGGCGTGCCGGACGACTTCCATGTCGTCCACCTCGGCTCCAAGGCGCTCGGCGGCGCCGGTCTGGTCATGACGGAGATGGTCTGCGTCTCCCCCGAGGGGCGCATCACCCCGGGCTGCACGGGCCTGTGGAACGACACACAGCGCGACGCGTGGGCGCGGGTCACCTCGTTCGTCCACGACCGCAGCACCGCGAAGGTCGGCCTCCAACTCGGCCACTCGGGCCGCAAGGGCTCGACCCGCCTCATGTGGGAGGGCATGGACCAGCCGCTCGAAGAGGACAACTGGGAGGTCGTAGGCCCGTCCGCCCTGCCGTACGGCACCGGCTGCCATGTGCCGCGCGAGATGACCCGGGCCGACATGGACGCGGTCGTCGCCGACTTCGTCTCCGCCGCCCGGCGCGGCGCCGACGCGGGCTTCGACCTGCTGGAGGTGCACGCGGCCCACGGCTACCTCCTCTCCTCCTTCCTCTCCCCCATCGCCAACCACCGCACCGACGAGTACGGCGGCGACCTGCCGAACCGGCTGCGCTTCCCGCTGGAGGTCTTCGACGCCGTACGGTCCGCCTTCCCCGCCGACCGCCCGGTGACCGTCCGGATCTCCGCCACCGACTGGGCCCCCGACGGGAACACCGAGCACGACGCGGTCGAGATCGCACGGGCCTTCGTCGCCCATGGCGCGGCGGCCGTCGACGTGTCGTCCGGTCAGGTCACCAAGGACGAGAAGCCTGCCTACGGCCGCTCGTACCAGACCCCGTTCGCCGACCGGATCCGGCACGAGGTCGCCGCTCCGGCGGGCGCGGCCGTGATCGCCGTAGGAGCGATCTCGTCGTACGACGACGTCAACTCGATCCTGCTGGCCGGCCGCGCCGACCTGTGCGCGCTCGGCCGCACCCACCTCTACAACCCGCAGTGGACCCTTCAGGCCGCCGCCGAGCAGGAGTACCGGGGCCCGGGTGCCGACTGGCCGACGCAGTTCGCGGCCGGCCGCCGCAAGCCGCCCACATCGCGGACGGACGCGGTCCGCCCGCGTCTCGCGCTGCTTCGGGACACTCCGCGGGACGCCGTGCACCTGCGGTGGACTCCCGGCCGGGCGCCGGAATGAGCGGCCCCTACGGCGTCCACCGGGCCCGGGTGGAGTGGATCGACACGGACGCGGCCGGGATCTACCACAACACCACGGTCGTCCGGTTCGCCGAGGCGGCGGAGGCCGAGCTGATGCGCGCGTACGACATCCCGGGCTACTTCCCGGTGGCCCCCCGGGTGCGCTACGAGGTGGAGTTCGAGGCGTCCATCCGCTTCGGCGAGGAGGTCGAGACGCGGGTCGAACTGATCCGTCTCGGCCGGTCCTCGATGACCTTCGGCTTCGAGGTGTGGCGCGACACCTCCGGCGAGAGGCCGCGCCTGCGTGCCGCCCGGGGCAGCTATGTCACCGTGCACGTCCCCGACAAGGAGACCGGCGGCAGCGCGCCCTGGCCGGCCGCGTGGCGCGCGGCGCTGGGTGCGGCCGATGTCTCCGAAGCGCACTGAAATACTACGATCGTGACGGCAAGCGACCTCGTTGACGACAGCCCGGGCCAGCCCGCACCGCCGCGATCCCTGATCGTGACGGTGTACGGCCTCTACGCGCGCGAGGTCGGCGGCTGGATCAGTGTCAGCACCCTGATCCGGCTGCTCGCCGAACTCGACGTCGACGCCCCGGCCGTCCGCTCGTCGATCTCCCGGCTCAAGCGCCGCGAGATCCTGGTGGCCGAGCGCCGGGACGGCCGCGCGGGCTACGCGCTCTCGCCGTACGCCCGTGCGGTCCTGGAGACCGGTGACCGGCGCATCTTCGAACGCAACGACGCCACCGACGAGGGCTGGGTCGTCGCCGTGTTCTCCGTGCCGGAGAGCGAACGGCAGCACCGCCACCAACTCCGTTCACGACTGGCCTGGTTGGGCTTCGGCACGGTCTCGTCCGGGGTCTGGATCGCCCCGGCCCACGCACTCGACGACACCCGCGACCACCTGCTCCGGCACGGCCTGGACCAGTACGTCGACCTGTTCCGCGCCGACTACGTGGCCTTCGGTGACCCCGCCGAACAGGTGGGCCGCTGGTGGGACTTGGACGCGCTCCAGAAGCTCTACGACGATTTCGTCGCCGAGTTCACGCCGATGGCGGCGCGCTGGACCGAAACCGGGAAGCAGCAGGACGCGTTCGTCGACTACGTCCACGTCCTGACCGCCTGGCGCCGACTGCCCTACCTCGACCCGGGCCTGCCCGGCACCCTCCTCCCCGCCACCTGGTCCGGCACCACCGCGGCGGACCTCTTCTCCACCCTGCGCCAGGCCCTGGCGGCACCGGCGCACGAGTTCGCCCGACGCCTGCTGGACGAATCCCCTTGATCCGGCGGTGAGTTCACGCGCTCACTTGCCGAACGCCTGCCGGAACTCGTTGACGGTCCCGGCGGACGCCGCGTTCGCGCCGCACATCGGGACGACGCCGTCCTTGGCAGCCACGATGTAGCGCTCACCGTTCAGGAACGTCAGCCTCTCCGGCTGGTCCGTGCCGCTGTCGAGCACGACCGTCTCCGTGCCACCGCCCTTGAGCCAGTACTCGACATGGAAGGTGACCATCTGCCCCTTGATGGAGGTGACCGTTCCCGCGAAGAGGGTCGGGTACGGGCGCAGTGTGTCGGGGCTGGGCTCCGCGCACTTCGCGTTGGCGGAGCCGCTCGCGGTGGTGAGAGTCAGGGGGCCGGCCGAGGTCGAGTGACCGTTGTCGTCGTTCGCCATGATTCCTCCGGCGATACCGCCGCCGAGCATCAACAGGGCGGCAGCCGCCGCGAGTCCGAGGAGACGGCGGCGTCCCTGTCCCGCCACCGTCTTCGCGGGGCGGGTCGGGCTGTCGGCGGCGGTCGCCGACGGGAGTGCGGTAGCGGTGTTCAAGGTGGCCTCCACAAGACGGTCGACGTCGGGCAGCGGAGCGTTCGGGGTCAGTGCGGGGTCCGCGGACTTCAGCAGCGCCAGCAGCTCGTCGTCGTTCACTGACTGCTCCTTCCTTCATCACTCTTGTGTCCGGCGTGTTCGGCATCCTTTCGCCCCAACTGTGCGGCGAGTTTCCTCTTCGCCCGGTGGAGCCGGATGCTCACCGCGTTGGGCGTCATCCCGGTCGCCTCCGCGATCTGACGCGGCGCCAGCCCCTCCCACGCCCACAGGCGCACCACCTCACGGTCCTGCTCCGCGAGGGCGTCGAGCGCGGCATGCAGTTCGCCGTGATCGGCGGCATCGGCGGGAGCCCGCTCCTGCGCCCGGCCCAGCCGCTCCACCAACCGGAGCCTGCGTCCGTCGGCACGGCGGGCGTTCGCCAGACAGCCACGCGCCACCCCGTAGCACCACGGCAACACGTCATCGGGATCAGGACCGGGCCCCGAACCGGACATGGAGCCTGTTCCGAGCCCGGGGACATCGTCGATACGACGCCACAGCACCAGCATCGTCTCCGACAGGACGTCCTCGACCAGGTCGACGCCCGTCCGTCGCAGCAGGTACCGGTGCAGCGGCTCCACCACCACGTGCGCCAGGCTTTCGAAGCGCGCGCGCCGCATCCGGCTCGCTTCCTGTTCCGTCATGGATTCCACAACCCGTACTGTCCGGCACCGGCCGGTTCCTTTCCGCACCACATCTTGTTTCACGCTACACGTAAGTGCATAATGCCGTTATGCATAAGCGGGTTATGGATCCGACGTCCTCCGAGACCTCGTCGGAGGACCTGATCATCGCCGTAGAACGGATGGTCCGCTACGTCCGCCAGAGCGCCGTCACCGGCGGCTTGAGCATGGCCGCCTCCGCCGTCCTCGGACGCCTGGGCCGTGAGGGCCCGTGCCGCCTCACCGATCTGGCCCGGGCCGAGGGCGTCTCCCAGCCGAACATGACCCAGCTCGTCACGCGGCTGGAGCGCGCGGACCTGGTGCGGCGCACCGCGGACCGGAGCGACGGCCGGGGCGTCCTGGTGGAGGTGACCGACACGGGTCTTGAGGTCTCCCGGCAGCGGCGCGCGGAACGCGCCCACGCCCTGCACCTGCTCATCGAGGAGTTGACCGGTCCGGAACAGCGGGCGGTGCGGGTAGCCCTCCCGGCCCTGGCCAGAGCGATCGACACCCAGGAGGACAAGCACACATGAGCGCACCACACGGAACTGCCGCCAGCCCGTTCCGGCAGCCCAAGGCCGTCTGGGCCGTCGCGTTCGCCTGCGTCATCTCCTTCATGGGGATCGGGCTCGTCGACCCGATCCTGCCCGCCCTCGCCGACAGCCTGCACGCCACGCCGAGCCAGGTCTCCCTGCTGTTCAGCAGCTATCTGATCGTGACGGCGGTGGCGATGCTGTTCGTGGGCTGGTTCTCCAGCCGCTTCGGCGCCAAGCGCACCCTCGTCATAGGCCTCGCGGTCATCGTGGTCTTCGCCGCGCTGGCCGGCACGTCCGGCTCCATCAACGGCATCGTCGGCTTCCGCGCGGGCTGGGGCCTGGGCAACGCTCTGTTCATCGCCACGTCGTTGGCCGTCATCGTGGCCTCGGCCAGCGGCGGATTCGGTGGCGCGATCATCCTGTACGAGACCGCGCTGGGTCTCGGCATCGCCGTAGGACCGCTGCTCGGCGGCGAGTTGGGCGGCATCAGCTGGCGCGGCCCGTTCTTCGGCGTCGCGGTCCTCATGACCGTCGCGCTCGTCGCCACCGCCCTGTTCGTGCCGAGCCTTCCCAAGCCGGAACGTGTCACCTCGCCCCTCGCACCCCTGAAGGCGCTGCGCCATCGCGGACTGCTGACGATGGGCATCATGGCCCTGCTCTACAACTGGGGCTTCTTCACCATGCTGGGCTACGCGCCCTATCCCATGGAACTGAGCGCCCATCAACTCGGCCTCGTCTTCACCGGCTGGGGCCTGCTCGTCGCCGCCTTCAGCGTCTTCTTCGCCCCACGCCTACAGGCCCGTTACGGCACCGCGCCCGTCCTCTACGCCAACCTGGCGGGCCTCTCCGTCGTGATGGCCGTGATCGCCGCGGGCGTCGCCACGCCGACCGTGGTCATCGTGGCGGTCATCGTCTCCGGAGCCTTCATCGGCATCAACAACACCCTGACCACCCAGGCCGTCATGCTCGTCTCGCCGGTGGAACGGCCCGTGGCTTCCTCCGCGTACGGCTTCCTGCGCTTCATCGGCGGCGGCCTGGCCCCGTACGTGGCCGGCAAACTCGCCGACGCGACCGACCTGAGCGTCCCCTTCTACCTCGGCGCCGTCACCTTCCTGCTCGCCATCCCGGTCCTCGCCAGCGGCCACCGCCTGCTCCGCGAGGCCGAACAGGGCGTCGGCGAGGGCGAGTCCGTCACCCCCGCCCTCATCCCCGTCGGCAAGGTCCCGAGCGGGAGCACCTCACCGGTCATCGTCGCCGTCGCCGCCCATGACCGGGCCCCCGCCATCGTCGACGCGGCGGCCCGGCTCGCCCGCGACACGCAGAGCCCGCTGGAGGTCGTGCACGTCCAACTGACCGCCGTGGTCGAAGAACAGGCCGCCGACACCGAAACACCCGACCAGGCCCGCGCCGCCGTGACCGCCCACCTCGACCGCCTCGCCCGGCAGGGCATCGCGGCGACCGGTCAGATCCTCACCACGGTCGGCGACCACGCCGCAGCCGGCCGCGTACTGGCCCGCCACGCCACCGACACGGACGCCCGCGTCGTCGCCGTCGGCCGCTCACCGCACGGCCCCCTCACCCAGTTCGCGGAAGGCAGCCTCACCACCGCCCTCACCCACGCGGCCACCTGCACGGTCGTCCTCGTCGACCCCGACAGGACACCTCGTCCCCTCACGTCCGCGACACTGCCGGCGCTGCGCGACGGCGGGGCCTGAGCGTCCCTCGCCGTAGGGCGAAGTCTGTGTTTTCCGGCATGTGCGAGACGGACATCATCCGTACGATCCGGGCGGCAGGTACATCAACGTGGCGCAGGGCGCTGAAGCGGACCTTCGTGAATTGATCAGGGCCCGCAGGGCCGAACTGGATGTGCAGGCAGAGAAGTTGAGCCAGCAGGTGCCGCAGAAACCGCGACGTGCTGGAGGAACTTGCTGTCGCCGACGGGTTCGCGCGTCGGCCGGTCGAGCAGGCGCGCGCCGAGGCCGCTCGGCCGGCGGCTTGCCGCGGGCCGAGCGGGTCGCCGCGCCGTGCGGTACTGGCGGTACCGCAACGCGAGCGGGACGTGGACGAGACGGTTCTGCCCGTGGACTACAAGTCGCGCGGTGGGCCCTGGACATCCGCGCTCGGTGGCGGCGGCCCGATCCAGTTCGATCCCTGCGTATCCAGCCGCTTGCCGTAGTCCTCGCCGGGCAGCGGTTCCGTGCGCTCGGGGCCTGCCCGCAACCCGTCCAACAGCAACCTCAGATAGCGCCGCCACAGCTCCGGCTGTCCACTTCGCTCGGTCACCGCGGCCAGCATCTGCTGGACCACGACCAGGTCCCAGGGCTCCGCGTCCGCGCGTAGAACGCCCTGCTCCTTGGCTCGCTCGACCACGAGATCGACGTTCCGCCTGATCTGTTCCCGGTGTCGCAGCCCGGCCGGCACCGCACGGTCGCTGTGGAGCACGACCTCGCGCAGGCCACGGTCGAGCGCCTGCAGTTCGGCCACGCGCTCCAGACTGACCGTCAACCCGCGCCAGGCGTCACCGTCCTCCGCGCCCTCCCGGGTGGCTTCCTCGACGCGGGCGAACATGTCGTCGACCAACTCGTCGATCAGAGCCTGCTTGTTCGGGAAGTGGCGATAGGCCGTCCCCACGCCGAGCCCGGCATGGCGGGCGACATCGTCCAGGGTCGCCTTCAGGCCGTGATCACGGAACACCTCTCGGGCGGCGGCGAGGAGCTTGCCGCGGTTCGCCTCGCGGTCGCGCCGCGGCCTGGGTGCACGCGCCTCGCCGGTCGCGCCGGATGCGGAGGGAGTCGCCACGCAGGGATCTCACTTTCATCAGAGGCGGTGATCGTTCCGGCCATCGTATGACCGCACCCCCCACCCCAACCGGAGATTGAATCTCCGCTTTGTGTTACGGTGCCGCTCAGCGAAACGGAGATGCAATCTCCGGATTCACCTTCACACGGACACGGCAGCGGCAGGAGAAGACTCGATGCATGGACACGACGCGATTACGGGCCACGACCAGGGGAAGCATGGGCGACGGCCTCGACACCCGAGGCGGATCGCCGCCCTGGCCGCGGTCACCCTGGTGGCCGGTCTCGGCCTGACCGGCTGCGGGTCGGACGACAATGCGGCCGGATCGTCCGCCACGTCGGCATCGGCATCGGCGTCGGCCTCCGCCTGTCCGACATCCACCCCGGGAGGCACCGGAGGGACAGCATCGAGTGGCGCCTCCACCGGCACGCCCGGCGGCATGCCGTCCAGCGGCTCGGACGGCGGGGGCCTGAAAATCGTCGAGGCCAAGACGATCAAGAAGACCGACAACAGCACGAGCACGGTGATCGACCCCGACGGTCCGGCGATCACCTGTGACACGTCGGCGGTCACGACGACCGACGACATCACGTACTCCTCACCGACCACCCACGGCAAGAAGACCGACCTGAAGCTCGACATCCAGATACCCAAGTCCTCGGGCAAGAAGCCGCTGGTGGTCTACCTGACCGGCGGCGAATGGGTCCTGGCGGAACGGACCGGCAACCTCGACCAGCGCACATACATCGCCGACCAGGGTTACGCGGTCGCCAGTGTGCAGTACCGCACCACGGCCAGCGGTGCCACCTACAAGGACGCCCTCGCGGACGTCAAGTCCGCCATCCGATACCTGCGCGCCAACGCCGACACCTACGGGATCGACACGGACCACGTTTACGTTTGGGGCCAGTCGGCGGGCGGATACCTGGCGGCCATGACCGGTGTCACCAACGGCGACAAGGCGTACGACGTCGGCGACCACCTCGACCAGAGCAGCAAGGTCCAGGGCGTGGTGGACGAGTTCGGTCCCGCCAACCTGTCGGAGATCGCCTCCGACTACGACCAGGTCGCCAAGGACAGCAACTACGCCGCGGGCAACTCGGCCGCGCAATGGGTCTACGGCCCCGGGACGACGAAGTCCATCAAGACGTACACCAGCCAGGTGGCCGCCGCCGACCCGGCCACCCGCATCTCCTCCTCGACGCCGCCCTTCCTTCTCCTGCACGGCAGCGCCGACCCTCTGGTCTCACCCAGCCAGACGCTGAACCTGTTCACGGCCCTCAAGGACAAGGGCGTCGACGCCAAGCGCGTCGTACTCACCGGCGCAGGCCACGGTGACCTGAGCATCCCGACCAACTCCGGCGCCTCACCGAGCACTTCCTCCGGCGCCGAGGCTTCGTCCGACGGCGCCGCGAAGCCCTGGTCCACCAAGAAGACGATGGGCTACATCACGAACTTCCTCGCAGGGCACACCGGTTAAACGCGGGCCGGCGCAGGAGCAGGCCTGCGGGCCGCCACAGGGCGAAGGCCAGGCCGAGACCGAGCGGGATCTGCGGGAACCGCTGGATCACCGGCGGCCCCGGCTTGCCCCCGCCTGAGCGGGGCAGCGCCCTGTGGATCGACGGTGACCGTGTATGACGTCATCCCATTTGGATCAGTAGCTTGCCGGTCGTGGTTTCCGCGGTCCCGCGGTAGCCGGGCCCGCCGCCGAACAGCCGCAGCGCCGCGTCCAGGAATCTTCCCCGGCACTCGGCCTGCCGCTATTCGGCCGACTTGCCGCCGTAACCGCCGGTCGGCGCTCTGGGGCCTGCCCGTCACTGGCCCTGCCTCGTCGGCCCGTGCCCCCCGCCGCCAATTTTGTCGTGCACGGAGTCTTGTGGCGTAGGGCGCCTCGAACTTACTTTCCAGTAAGTCAATCTGAACGCAACGGTGTTCAGTCTCGGGCGGCCCTTCCGCCCTGCCCCCACGCCTTCAGCCACCCAGAGGAGAGAGCAGCATGCCTGCCTTCAGATCGAGGCACCTTTGCTCCGTAGCCGCCGCCCTCATCCTGATCGTCGCCGCCCCGGCGACCGCCGCCACCGCCGCCGACGCCTCGACCGCCGCCGCCCTGCGCGAGGTCCTCTTCGTCGGCAACAACTGGGACGGCACCGCCGACGTCGTCAAGTCCAGCGGTGACTTCGCCAAGGTCGGCCGGATCAACGTGATCCCCGACAAGGCCGCCCGGATGGCGGAGATCAACGCTGACCCGATCAAGTGGATCTACTTCATGGCCATCCGCAACGGGGTCGGCGAGGGCCACGACCAGTTCGCGGACGACATGTACACCACGCCGGACGGCGCGTCGGTGGTCGTCTCGCGGCCGAGCTTCGCCGACGTCGTCTCCATCGACCTGGCCACCGGGAACATCAACTGGCGTTTCCCGGTGTCCGGTTACCGTTCGGACCACATGGCCGTCTCACCCGACGGGAAGCGGGTCGCGGTCTCGGCGTCGACCTCGAACACCGTACACGTCCTGGACATCGTCACCGGTAAGCAGCTCGGGTCGTTCGCGACCGGCGACAAGCCGCACGAGAACATCTTCACCAAAGACGGCAAGTACATCTACAACATGGCGATCGGCGACGTGAACACCTCGCAGGACGCCCCGTGGCAGGACTTCACCAAGGGCGACCGGCACATCACCGTCGTCGACGCGACCACCTACAAGCAAGTCAAGATCATCGACATGCGACAGCGGCTGGACGCCATCGGACTCACGGACTACTCGGACGCCGTGCGCCCGGCGGTGTTCTCGCCGGACGAGTCCAAGCTGTACTTCCAGGTCTCGTTCTTCAACGGCTTCTTCGAGTACGACCTCGCCTCGGACCGGATCACCCGGACGAAGACCCTGCCGAAGAACCCGGCGACCAGCGACGACCGCACCACGTTCGTCAACGACTCGCGCCACCACGGCCTCTCGATGAGCCCGGACGGGGCGAAGCTGTGCGTGGCCGGCACGATGGACGACTACGCGACGGTGGTCGACCGGGCCACGCTCCAGGAGGGCCCCCTGGTCAGCGCCTCCAAGCCCTACTGGGCCACGGTCAGCGGCGACGGCAAGGACTGCGTCATCTCCGAGAGCGGCGCCGACCAGATCACCGCGATCGATTTCGCCACCGGACAGAAGGTCCTCTCCGTGCCGGTGGGCGACCATCCGCAGCGGATCCGGCTCGGCCATGTAGCGGCGGACTGGACCGGCACCGGCAGCTGACGACCGCCCGGCACGACAGGACACGCCAGGGCACGGCGGGGGGCGGGCGACGGTGACCGCCGCCCGCCTCCGCGCCGTCTCCTTCGCGGTCATCCCGCCTTCCGCGCCACCCACGCCGACAGTTCGGTACGGGCGATCGCCAGCAGAGTCGCGGACGGCGCGGTCGCCCCGTTGGTCACCAAGGCATCGTAGGGGTCATCTCTTTTGGTGAGCGTGCGGTAGCGGATCAGGGGGCAGGCGATGCTGATGAAGGCCAGGAAGTGGTCGGCTTTGCGTTCGTAGCGGCGGTGCAGGCGTCGGCACGGCGAGCCAGAACCATGGTGCGTTCGATCGTCGAACGGTGGCGGCCGAGCCGTTGCGAGCGATACCTGCGGGCGATGCGGTGCCGGATCCCCCGGCTGGATATCCACCGCCGCAGGTGGTTGTAGTCATAGCCCTTGTCGGCGTGGAGTTTGTGGGGCCTGCGCCGCCGGGGCCCGCGGCGGGAGCGGATCGGAGGAATGCCCTTCACCAGCGGGATCAGCGCCTGGCTGACGTGTGTGTTGGCAACCAAGAGACCAACGTACAGGGGTAGCCTGGCCCGCTCCGTGATCAAATGGATCTTTGACCCGTACTTGCCCGGTCTACAGGATTCGGACTTATCAGCTCCCCCTTTTCAGGGCTCGCATGTGGACCGAGTCGATCGCGCACCGGGACCAGTCCAGCTCTCCACGGGATCGAAGTTCGTCGAGCACGAGGCGGTGGAGCTTGGCCCACCCCTGGCCCTTCGTTCACTTGGTGAACCGTCGCGTCGACGGCCCGGACGACGCGGTCGGCAACTGCCACCACGTGCAGCCCGAGGCGTCACGGACGCGCCACGGGCCTGACCGTCGGCGGACTCGTCGCCTACGTCGGCCACCGCTGACGCGCGACACCGAGCCGGCATGCTCGTCCATTGGCTCCAACAGATTCTCAACTCACCGGGGCGGCCTGAAAAGCTCTTCCGGGGGCACTCGGTTCTTCGCGGCGCCGATGGGTGCCGTTGCCCGAACGAAAGGGAAAACCGTGTACATAGGTCTGGGTACCATCGTCGTCATCATTGTCATCGTCGCCATCGTCATGATGTTGCGCCGCGGCTGACATTTACTCCTCGTACCGCATGGTCAGATCGGGAAGTGGTCGGAGTCGGCGGCCTTCCAGTCGGAGGGCGGCTCAAGGAGCAGTTGTCCGGGGTCGGTGACTCCCATGGAGGCCATGATCTGGAGTGCGCTGTCGACGGTGGCCTTCTGGAGGCGCCGCACCCACGCGGCAGCGCTGGGCCTGGATACAGCGGACCGCGAATATCATGGCGCGGGCCGCGTTGCCGTAGTCGGCGCCCTGGATCAGGCGCGGTGTACCGACGCGCTCGGCGAATTCGAGCAGTGCCGCACCGGTGCCGCCCTCCGCGCCGTCGACGATGAAGTCGGGTGCGGTGCCCAGGGCGATCTCCGCGTTCACCTTGGCCCCGGGCCGCACACCTCCGACACCGGGTTTAGCGCCCTGAGACAGCTTGAGCGACACACACCTGACGCTGTCGCCCGACGCCTTCTCGGCGAATTCCCCGTCCCGGGTCCGGCAGCCGAAGTAGCCGGCGTCGTGTGCGAAATCGCCTGCCGCGGCCCCCTGGTTGAGGGCCAGTACGGCGTTGGCCGACAGCGAGCCGAAGGGTGGGGCGCCATCGAGGACACCAGGCACTCGTAGCCCGTCCGGTACACGTCGCGTTCGGTCTCGAACGGCTCCTCGGCGGCGGTGCCCTGGCCCGCTCGTAGACGATTGGACGATGCTGCGCACGTCCGGGTCGAAGGGTCGTCCGTCGAAGTTCCGCTCGACGAAGTACTGCTGCAGTTCGGGCGGATGCGTTCCAGCAGGTAGCGGGCGTGCCCGGGCACCGGGTAGTTGCGCAGCACCGAGTGCCGCCGCTGGGTCAGGTCCCCAGACACGGCAGCAACGACCAGTGCGGGGGGCGGCACCCACGACCACCGCGATCATTCCGGTCCGGTTCTCAGCACTCCCCCCTCGAGTAACCCGGATGACCCGTCGCATGCGCGAGGCCAGAAATCATCCGTATGTCATACGGCAGTGCGGGTATGACGGCCTTTCGGAAAGGTGAATCGCGATATTGGATCGCGCTGAAGTCGAAATTTCAAATTGTGTGGGACCGAAAACGGTGGGAACTCGCTTCACCGAGGAACGTCCACCGGAATACCGGACGGGCTTCCTCGGTGTTCATTCACTACAAGGGGAGGTTTCGCATGACGGACAACATGTGGGGTTATCAGGCCGAGGCGGGCCACCAGACAGGAATGGACCTGACCGGGTTCAAGGTCGAGGCGAGCGACGGCTCGATCGGCAAGGTCGACAAGCACTCCGAGGACGTCGGAGCCGCGTACATCGTCGTCGACACCGGTGTGTGGATTTTCGGCAAGCAGGTTCTGCTTCCTGCCGGTGTCATCTCGTCCATCGACGTCGCCGAGCGGACGGTCCACGTCGGCCGCACCAAGGAGGAGATCAAGAACTCCCCCGAGTTCGACAAGGACAAGCACATCGGTGACCCCGGCTACCACGAGCAGGTCGGCGGCTACTACGGAGAGCACCGAGCCTGACCGTCACCCCGCAGGGGCGGGCACCGGCGTTCTGCCGGTGCCCGCCCTTCGCCGTACGGACCGACCGCCGACGCCGTGAACGGGTCCGGCTACTCGTCCGGCCCTGCGACCAGGCCACCCAACGACCCGTGCTGCGAACGGCGTTGGCGGTAGGCCGCCGCGTTGGCCCGCCCGCCGCAGGTCGACTTGTCGCACCAACGGCGGCTCCCGGACCGGGAATGGTCGACGAACAGCCGGGTGCACCGCGCGTCCGCGCACGCCCTGATGCGCCGGTGATCGGGGCCGCCCAGCAGGACGCACGCCTGGTGGGCGACGGTGGCCAGGGCCTGGTCGACATTGCCGCGCCACACCGCGTGGCCCAACTCCCCCAGCACCGGGGTGACTTGCTTGCCGCCCGCCGTCCTGCTGATGAGCCGCAGGTCTCCGGCGCGGGGTTGCCGCTCCAGCGGATTCGCGGACGCCGTGCGGTAGATGGCCTCGCGCAGCTCCCGCGTCCGCTCGACATCGGCATCGCCGACCCGCCCGGCCACGTCCACCAGCCCTGCCTGCACGATCCACGCGGACAAGTCCCGTGGACCGGCGAGCAGTTCGATCGGGTACGTGCTGCGCCACGTCAGCGTGGCGGCCAGGTCCAGGGCCAGATGGCCGCTGACGAAAGTGAACTCCACCGAAGCAGTGTCGCTCACCCCGGCATACATCGGCAAGATCGTGGAATCAGACCCTTGACCGATGACGCTTCAGACCTCTGACCGATGACGCTCAGGGAATCCGGGGCCTGCTCCCTACCCTCGCCGGCCCCCTGATGACGGGCAGGTTTCCGATGGCCACCGCCTCCGTCGCCGCGCCCACGGCCTGCTATCTCGGCGTCGCCGTACCGGCGCGTCTGGCCGACGAGGGAGCGCGCGTCGCACTCGTTCTGCTGGCCTTGGCACGCGAACACAGTGCGAGCCTCGGCGGCCTCCCGGTCGCCGGGCTGATGGTGCCCCACGTGGTCGCGGCTCCGGTGGCCGGTGCCCTCGCCGACCGGGTCCGTCACCGCAGGCTGTTCCACGGTCTGGGTCTGGCCGCCTACGGCACCGGCCTGGCCGCGACCGCATGGGCGCTGGGCCGTCTGCCCACGGCCCTCGTCCTGCTCCTGGTCCTCGCGGCCGGCTGCTGCGCCCCCTTGGTCACCGGAGGACTCACCAGCCTGCTCGCCGAGCTCATCCCCCAGCGGGCCCTCACGCGGGCCTTCAGCGTCGACTCCACCACCTACAACCTGGCGGGCGTCCTCGGCCCCGCGCTGGCGGCGATGCTGGCCGCCACGATCGGGCCGGGCGCGGCGCTCTTCACCCTCGGCGCGGCCGCGCTCACCGGTGCCTCCGCCGTTGCCCTGCTGCGACTGCCCGTTCGCTCTGCCGCCCAGCACCACAGCGGTGCGCTGCGACCCGCCGTGCTCGTGGCCGGTGCCCGGGAGATCGTGCACAACTCACCGCTGAGGTCCGTGACTTGGGCCAGCGGCATCGGCCAGATCGGCATCGGGGCGCTGCCCGTCATCGCGGCCCTGCTGGCCGGTGAACGCCACGCCGACTGGGCGGCAGGGGGCCTGATGACCGCCTTCGCCGCAGGCGCGATGGCGGGCTCCCTCACCTACGCCGTCAGACCGTGGACCCGTACCCGGCCCGAACGGGTCGTACTGCTGTGCCTGCCCCTCACCGCGCTCCCCCTGGCCCTGGCCGCCTGCGTGTCCGGGATGGCAGTGACCACGGCGCTGTTCGCCGTCGCGGGCTGGACGACCGGTCCGCTGTTCAGTGCCCTGCTCACCGCGCGCGAACGGTACGCGCCACCGGAGCTGCGCACACAGGTCTTCACCCTCGGTGCCGGTCTGAAGAGCACGGCGGCCGCGGCCGGAGCGGCCGGGATCGGCGCCCTGGGTGGATGGGGTGCCGCTCCCCTGCTGGGCATGGCGGCCGGCGCGCAGATCGTGGCGGCAGGCTTCGGAGCCGTCCTGCTGACGTTCTCGCCGAGACGTTCCCGGCGAAGGGGCCAAAACCCCGGCCATGGCCTCCGGGACGGCGCGTCAGCGGAACACTCCGCCCCAAGGACGCCACCGAACTGACGGTGCCCCTGCTGACGTACTCGCCGAGGCCTGCCCGGCGAAGGGGCGGAAAGCCTGGCGGTGCCGTCCGGGACGCCGTGTCAGGAGAACACTCCGCCCAGGGGGCGCCACGGGACTGACGGTGCCCACTGCCCGGCCGACCGCCCGTCAGCCATGCCAATAGCCCTGCGCATCAACACGTCTAGGTCGGTTGCGTGGGGCGTCGCACCGGTCGCGGTGCGGTCATGTCGAGCAGGAGCAGGGCGTCGTGCTCGGGGCTGCCGGGTTCGGCGGTGTAGACACCGATACGCTGGCCTGGGCTGCCTTCGACGTGCAGGGACTGGGAGGTGAGGGTGAGCGTGCCGACCTGGGGGTGGTGAAAGGTCTTGTCGACGGGTTTGCGTCCGGTCACCTCGTAGCGCTCCCAGAGACCGGCGAACTCCGGGCTTTTGAGGAGGAGTTCACCGACGAGGTTGGTCAGATCGGGGGCGTCGGGGGCGGTACCGGCGACGGCGCGCAGGCGGGCTACGCAGCCGGTGATCTGCCGGTCCCAGTTGTCCGCGAAGAGCTCGCGGGCCGCGGGGTGCAGGAAGAAGTAGCGGGCCAGGTTGCGGTGCTTGACCGGCCAGTCGTCGAGACCGGCGTAGAGGGCGAGGCCGCCGGGGTTCCAGGCGAGCAGGTCCATGCTGCGGCTGATGATGTACGCCGGGTTGGGGCGGAGGGATTCCAGCAGCAGCTTGAGATGGGGGCGCACTGCGCGGCTGGGCGCGGGCGGCGGTTCGGCGACGTAACGGGCGGCGCGGGCGGCGAGTTCGCGCAGGTGCTGGTGCTGCTGGTCGTCCATGTGCAGGGCGCGGGCGAGTGCGTCGAGGACGGCGGGGCTGGGGCGGGTCTCCTTGCCGCGCTCCAGGCGCACGTAGTAGTCGATGCTGATGCCGGCGAGGGTGGCCAGCTCCTCGCGGCGCAGACCGGGCGTGCGGCGGATGCCGGTACCGATGGTGAGGCCGACGTGGTCGGGGCTGGTCTGGGTGCGGCGGGCGCGCAGGTAGCGGCCCAGCTCGGCGCCCTCGCTGTGCGCGCTCTCGGATGGCATGACTCCAGTCTCGCCCGACCGGTAGCTGCCGCGCGGCCACGAGGGAGGCCCTGTCATTACCCCCGAAGAGCCCGCCCTGCCGCAGCGATGCCCAGCCGGGCGAGAGTGAAGGGGCAGGACGCCGGCCCCTCCCCCACACCACCGGAGTGAGGGTGCTGGGCGTCACCACGTATCGGAGAGGGCGGAATGCGTTACATCAAGCTGCGTGACCTGGAGGTCTCCCGGATCGGCCTCGGGGCGATGGGCATGTCCCACGCCTACACCGGCTCCGGCACCGATGAGGCCGAGTCGATCAGGACCGTGCACCGGGCGCTGGAGCTGGGCGTCACGCTCATCGACACCGCGGAGATCTACGGCCCCTACACCAACGAGGAGTTGTTGGGCCGGGCGTTGAAGGGGCGCCGGGACAAGGTGGTGCTGGCCACGAAGTTCGGCCTGGTCTCCCACGCCGGCGACGGGGCCTGGAAGCTGGACTCCGGCCCGGCGAACATCCGGACCGCCGTCGAGGGCTCACTGAAGCGGCTCGGCACCGACCACATTGACCTCTACTACCAGCACCGGGTGGATCCGAACACGCCGATCGAGGAGACCGCCGGCGCGGTCGGAGAGCTGATCTCCGAGGGCAAGGTGCGCGCCTTCGGTCTCTCGGAGGCCGGCCCGGACACTATCCGGCGCGCGCACGCCGTCCAGCCGGTCACCGCGGTGCAGTCCGAGTACTCGCTGTGGACCCGTGGGATCGAGGACCGTGTCCTGCCCGTCCTGCGGGAACTGAACATCGGCCTGGTCCCCTTCTCACCGCTCGGCCGAGGTTTCCTGACGGGCACCGTGCGCTCCACCGACCAGTTCGACGCCTCCGACTTCCGGCGCGACAACCCGCGCTTCACCGGCGAGAACTTCCGGCGCAACCTCGCGATCGCCGACGAGGTGCAGGCCCTGGCCACCGGGGTCGGTGCCACACCCGCCCAGGTCGCGCTGGCCTGGCTGCTCGCCCGGGGCGACGACATCGCCCCGATCCCCGGCACCAAGCGGGTCGGCCGCGTCGAGGAGAACACCGCCGCCGACGCGATCACGCTGACCTCGGACCAGCTCGACAGGCTCAGCAGCCTGCCTCCCGCCGCGGGCGACACCCACACCGAGGCCCAGGCACGGATGCTCGAACGCTGACCATCCGCAGCTCTCGGCACAACCCCCGTTTGGAGTAGTTCCTCTCATGCGTGCAGCAGTGATGTACGGAGCCGGCGACGTCCGCGTCGAGGACCGGCCCGACCCGAAGATCGTCAAGCCGACCGACGCTGTGGTGCGCACGGTGGCCGCGTGCGTGTGCGGCAGCGACCTGTGGCCGTACCGTTCGATGCCCGCCACCGGCACCGGCCGCCCGATGGGGCACGAGTTCCTCGGCGTCGTGGAGGAGACCGGCACGGACGTGACCGGGCTGAAGGCGGGCGATCTGGTCGTCGCCCCGTTCACCTACAGCGACAACACCTGCGACTACTGCGCCGAGGGCCTGCACATCTCCTGTCGCAACGGCGGCCGGTACGGCTTCGACGGCGTCGACGGCGGGCAGGGCGAAGCCGTCCGCGTCCCGTACGCGGACGGCACCCTGGTCCGACTGCCGGTGGCCGCCGACTCCGCGCTGCTGCCGTCCCTGTTGGCCCTCTCGGACGTGATGACGACCGGCCACCACGGCGCGGTCACCGCCGGCGTCGGCCGCGGCGACACGGTGCTGGTCGTCGGGGACGGCGCGGTCGGCCTGTGCTCGGTGATCGCCGCCGGACGACTCGGCGCCGAGCGCATCGTGCTCGCCGGCCGCCACGAGGCGCGCACCGACCTGGGCCGCGCGTTCGGGGCGACCGACGTCGTCGCCGAGCGGGGCGAGGAGGGCATCGCCAGGATCCGCGAACTGACCGGCGGCGTGGGCAAGGTGATCGAGGCCGTCGGCACCCTCCAGGCCCTCGAAACCGCCCTCGGCGCGGTCCGGGACGGCGGCATCATCAGCCGCCTGGGCGCCCCGCAGTACGAGCAGGGGCCGATCGGCCGGCCGCCCTTCATGCGCAACATCACCCTGACCGGCGGCGCCAGCCCCGCCCGTGCCTACATCGAGCACCTGCTGCCCGACGTCCTGGACGGCACCATCACCCCCGGCCGCGTCTTCGACCGGCCCTTCACCCTCGACCAGGCACCGGACGCCTACCGGGCCATGGCCGACCGCAAGGTCCTGAAGGCCCTCGTCACGCCGTGACGGCCCCGGCCGCCAAAGCAGCTCCGGTTCATCGACGGGCTGCCGCGCGAACGTCCGATACGTGGTAGCCCCTGGCGGAACCGGTCCGTGAACCGCTTCCCGCCGACGACCACTCCCGCCCCCGGCCTGTCGCGGGAGTGGACGACGGGACCTCGCGAACACGAGCCGGCCGGACACCCCGTCAGGCGCGGCCGGCCGCATACCGGCGCACGCCATAGACGCCCGCCCCCGCCGCGATCACAGCGGCTCCGGCGAGAACGGAGTCGAGGGGCAGGGCGAAAGCCAGGACCAGACAGCCGACCAGGCCGATGACCGGCACGATCCGGGCCGGGCGGCCCTCGGCCGGGGACAGGGTCCAGGCGGAGGCGTTGGCGATCGCGTAGTACGCCAGCACCCCGAAGGAGGAGAAGCCGATCGCGCCGCGCACGTCCGCCGTGGCGGCCAGGACCACGACGACGGCGCCGACGGCGAGTTCGGCGCGGTGCGGCACCTGGAACCGGGGGTGGACGGCGGCCAGCGCATGCGGCAGGTGCCGGTCGCGGGCCATCGCCAGGGTGGTGCGCGAGACACCGAGGATCAGTGCGAGCAGCGAGCCGAGCGCCGCGACAGCCGCGCCGATCCGCACGACCGGGACCAGTCCCGGCACGCCCGCCGCACGTACGGCCTCGGCGAGCGGGGCGGCGCTGTGGGCCAGCCGCCCGGGGCCCAGGACCAGCAGGACGCAGACGGCGATCGCCGCGTACACGACCAGGGTGATGCCGAGCGCGAGCGGGATGGCGCGGGGGATGGTCCGCTCGGGCTCGCGCACCTCCTCGCCCAGGGTCGCGATGCGCGCGTACCCGGCGAAGGCGAAGAACAGCAGACCCGCCGCCTGGAGCACGCCGCCGATGGAAGCGTCCGTACCGATGTCGAGGCGGGCCGTCTCGGTGGCGTTCGAGGTGAGGCAGGCGACGAGCACGGCGGCCAGCACGGCGAGGACGACCGCGACGATCGCGCGGGTCAACAGCGCGGACTTCCGCACCCCGCCGTAGTTCACCGCGGTCAGCGCCACCACCGCCGCGACGGCCACGGCGTGGGAATGGCCGGGCCACACATAGGAGCCGACGGTCAGGGCCATGGCCGCGCACGAGGCGGTCTTGCCGACCACGAAGCCCCACCCGGCCAGATAGCCCCAGAACTCGCCGAGCCGCTCCCTGCCGTAGACATAGGTCCCGCCGGACCGCGGGTACCGGGCGGCCAGCCGCGCGGAGGAGGTCGCGTTGCAGTAGGCGACCACCGCCGCGAAAGCCAGGCCGAGGAGGAGCCCGGATCCGGCCGCCGAGGCGGCGGGGGCGAGAGCGGCGAAGATCCCGGCCCCGATCATCGAGCCGAGCCCGATCACCACGGCGTCGAAGACCCCCAGGCGCCGCTCAAGCTCCCTGGTACCCCCCGCCGCCGATGCCCCGCCCATGGCCCGCTCTCCCGTGCGTATCACACCCGAGTGCCCAAGTCTGGCCGAATACTGGCCATTTGTGCACATGGACTTGCCGACGCCTTGACGATCCGTTCCCTACCCGTTCAACCAGTCATCTGTGCCTGTGTTGTGTGCCGCCCCTAAGGTCCCTGAGGGTTTCGAAGGAAGGCACTCATGGACGCACTCTTCGCGGTCCGGGCTCGCGGGATCACCAAATGCTTCGGCGACATCGTCGCACTCGACGGCGTCGACCTGGATGTGACGCAAGGTCAGATCCACGGTCTGGTCGGACCGAACGGTGCCGGCAAGACGACACTGCTCGGCCTGCTGCTGGGGCTGGCGGTCACCGACGGCGGACGGCTGGAGATCCTGGGCGCACCGGTCGAGCGGGCGCTCGCCGCTCCCGACGGTGTCGCCGGCTTTGTGGACGCGCCCGGCCTCTACCCCTCGCTCACCGCCCGGCAGAATCTCGCCGCGCTGGCCGCGCTCCGTGGCCTCGACGCGGGAACGGCGGGCATCGACGACGTGCTCGGCGAGGTCGGGCTCACCGATGTCGCCGACGACAAGACCCGCGGCTTCTCCCTCGGCATGCGCCAGCGACTCGGTCTCGCCTCCGCCCTGCTCACCCGCCCCCGGCTGCTCGTGCTCGACGAGCCGTCCAACGGCCTCGACCCGGCGGGCAAGAGACATGTGCACGGTGTCCTCACCCGGCTGGCCGCGGAAGGAACCGGCGTGGTGCTCTCCAGCCACCGTATGGACGACCTGGAGGCACTGTGCTCCGAGGTCACCATCCTCGCCACCGGACGTGTCGTTTTCTCCGGCCCGCTGAGCAAGCTGGCCGCCGAGAACCGTGAACTCGACTACCGGCTGCGCACCTCCGACCCGGAGACCGCGCGCCGGGTCGCCGCCGACACGCCGGGCATCCGGATCGTCGACGACAGCGGCATACGGCAGGACGCCGACGTGCTCGTCGTACGCGCGCTGACACCCGCCCTCGACGAACTCGTCGCCAAGGTCGTGCGGTCGGACGTCGCGGTGCGCGAACTCGCCCCCGTCGTATCGCCGTTGGAAGCCGCGTTCCTCGCCCTCACCGAGCAGCAGGAGGCCGGCCGATGACGGCGACCGCAGCCGAAGCCCGCGTCGCCCCCGCCCGTCTCGTCCCGGTCTCGCGCGGCTACCGCTTCGAACTGGTCAAGCTGGTCTCGCAGTGGCGGATCCGGCTGCTGGTGCTCGCCTGCTGGATCGCGCCAGCGCTCTTCGTCGCCGGGGTCGGCCAGCAGAGCACGCTGCCCTCCGACACCCTCTTCGGCCGCTGGATGCACGCCACCGGGTGGGCCGGACCGCTGGTGATGCTCGGTTTCGCGGGCACCTGGGCGCTGCCGCTGCTGACGTCGGTGGTCGCGGGTGACGTGTTCGCCGCCGAGGACCGGCTCGGCACCTGGCGGCATCTGCTGGTGGCGGTCCGCTCACCCACGCGGATCTTCGTGGCGAAGGTACTGGCCAGCCTCACCGTCATCCTGCTGCTGGTGGCCGGTCTCGCCGTCTCCAGCGCGGTCGGCGGGCTGCTGGCGGTCGGCAACCAGCCCCTGGTGGGACTGGACGGGCACCAACTGGCGCCCGGAGACGCGGCGTTCCGCGTCCTGCTCGCCTGGGTCGCGGCCCTCGCCCCGACCCTCGCCCTCGCCGCGATCGGACTCCTCGGCTCGGTCGCGCTCGGCCGCTCCCCGATGGGGCTGCTGCTGCCTCCGATCGTCGCGCTCGCGATGTCGGTCGCCCAGATGCTGCCACTGCCCGTTTCCGTGCGCCTCGCCCTGCCCACCTACGCCTTCATCTCCTGGAACGGCCTGTTCACCAGCCCGTCCCAGCTCGCCCCGCTCCTGATCGCCGTCGCGGTCAGCCTGGCGTGGGCCGTGCTCGCGACCGCCCTGGCCCATGTGCTGCTCGTACGGAGGGACTTCACCAACCCGGCCTACGACGGTTCCGGCCGCCGCGCGATCATGCTCGGCGTGCT
The DNA here is from genome assembly GCF_040681835.1 of Streptomyces sp. NPDC051576. NCBI lineage: Bacteria > Bacillati > Actinomycetota > Actinomycetes > Kitasatosporales > Streptomycetaceae > Streptomyces > Streptomyces sp. NPDC051576. The sequence continues at coordinate 274,586 of NZ_JBFAZO010000008.1, read as the reverse complement.
GCCGCTGGCCGCGCTGACCGCCGTCACCGTCGGCGCGGTCGCCGTGGCCACCCCGTCGACGGGCTCCGGGATCCAGCAGGCCAAGGTTCAGAAGTCCCTGGCCACCGCGTTCGGGCACCTCTACCGCCTCCAGACGCGGGAACTCCACCGCCCTGCCGTGACGGAGGCGCAGTTGCGGGCCACGGCAGCGTGCACCAAGAGCGACGGCCAGGCCGCCCAGGAGGGGGCGGGCAACGACTGGCGTTGCGTCGTGAGCTGGCATCTCCCCGGCGTCCCGGTCACCGGCACGGCCATCTACCAGCTCGACATCACCTCGGACGGGCGGTTCGTGGCGGACGGCGACGGTCCCAAGGAAGTGAACGGCTACTTCCTCGTACGGACGTCGACCGGAGACGCCCCGAATCCGCTGTGGCAGTTCGACGGCAACGTCGACCTGCTCGACATCCACTGAAGGGAACAGCTCCGTGCAGGTAACACGCCAGCGTCGGATCAACGAGAAGAATGACGTCAACCTCTTCGGCAGACGCGTGGGCCGCCGCGCCCTGCTGGTGACCGCGGGCATCACCGTCGCCCTCGGCGTCACGGGCACCGCGGTCGCCTCGACCTACCAGTTCGGCACCCAACAGGTGGGCCAGACCACCGCCAACGGCCAGGTCGTCTCCGCCGACCAGTACATCAAGCCGTACGGCAGCCGCACGGTCATCAACGACGGCAAGATCATGTCGTCGACGGTGAGCCCGGACGGCACCCACCTCGCGGCCTCGGTCACCGACGGCGACGCGTCCCTGGTCGTCATGGACCTCGCGACCGGTCAGGTCAAGCAGAAGGTCGGCACCAACGCGGCGGACGACCTGCGCATCAGCACCGCCGCGGTCGGCCAGGAGGGCCCGACCTACTCGCCCGACGGCAAGCAGCTGTGGCTGGGCCAGGCCAACGGCTACACCAAGTTCACTGTCAACGCCGACGGCACCCTCGCCAACCCGACGGCCGTCAACATCGCGGCCGACGGCACAAAGCAGGCGCTGGTGGGCGCGGCCGTGTTCTCGGCCGACGGCTCGACCGTGTACTCGGCGGTCAACGGCCAGAACAAGGTGGTCGCCATCGACGCGGCCACCGGAACCATCAAGCAGACGTGGGCCGTCGGCAACGCACCGCGCGGACTCGCCCTGGTCGGCGGCAAGTTGTACGTCAGTAACGAGGGCGGGCGCCCGGCCAGGGCCGGCGACACCACCATCAACTCCTACGGCACCGACGTCGTCGCGAACCCCAAGACGGGCGCCGCCACCACCGGCACGGTCAGCGTGATCGACACCGCGAGCCCGTCCGCCGCCGTGGGCACCATCGCCGTGGGCCTGCACCCGACCGCCGTGTACGCGAGCAAGGGCGCGGTGTTCGTCACCAACACCGCCGACAACAACGTGTCGGTCATCGACAGCCGCAAGGACAAGGTCGTCCAGACCATCTCCACCCAGCCGTGGCCGGAGGCCTCGGTCGGCTACGAGCCCAACGCGGTGACGCTCACCGACGACGGACACCTGCTGGTCACGCTCGGCCGCGCCAATGCCGTGGCCGTCTACCGCTACAGCTCCCCGCAGATGCCGGCCCGCTACGTCGGCCTGCTGCCCACCGACTACTTCCCGTCGGGGATCACCGCCCTCGGCAAGAAGGTCGTCGTCGCCAACACCCGTGGTGTGGACGCCCTGCGCCCCGACGCGGCCGGCCACAACACCCACGACACCACGTCGAGCCTGACGCAGTTCACGCTGCCGAGCGACCTGGTCATCAGGTCGCAGACGGCCAAGGTGTTCAAGCAGAACGGCTGGACCGCCGGCTCGGTCCAGACGGCGAAGAGCAAGAGCAACACGAAGGCGGTCCCGGTCCCCACGCGCATCGGCGACCCTTCGACGATCAAGCACGTCTTCCTGCTGGTCAAGGAGAACCGCACCTACGACCAGCAGTTCGGCGACATCGCGCAGGGCAACGGCGACTCCTCGCTCACCCAGTTCGGCGAGAACGTGACGCCCAACCAGCACGCGCTGGCCGAGCAGTTCGGGCTGTACGACAACTTCTACGACATCGGCACCAACTCCGCCGAGGGCCACAACTGGCTGATGCAGTCGGACAACCCGGAGTACACCGAGTCGTCGGCCGGTGAGTACACCCGCAGCTACGACACCGAGAACGACGTCCTCGGCCACCAGAAGTCCGGCTTCATCTGGACCGGCGCGCAGGCGGCCGGCAAGTCGGTCAAGGACTTCGGCGAGTTCCAGTCGCTGGAGACCAAGCCGGCCGGCGCGAACTGGCAGAACCTGTACTGCGACAGCAAGACCATGGCCTCGACGGGGGCGCAGACGCAGTACCCCATCAAGACGGGCTCGGCGATCCCCTCGCTCAACGACGTGTCGGTGCAGGGCTTCCCGCTGTTCGACCTCGACGTCCCGGACATCTACAAAGAGCAGATCTGGCAGCAGGACTTCGAGAAGAACGGTCCTGCCAACCTGAACATGTTCTGGTACTCCAACGACCACACCGGCGGCCCCGCGAACGCCGCCGCCGAGGTCGCCGACAACGACCTCGCGGTCGGCCGGACGGTCGACGAGATCACCCACAGCAAGTACTGGAAGGACTCGGCGATCTTCGTCGTCGAGGACGACTCCCAGGCCGGCCTCGACCACGTCGACGGCCACCGCGCCCCGGTCCAGGTCATCAGCCCCTACGCCAAGCACGGCACCGTCGACAGCCACTACTACTCGCAGATCACCATGGTCCGCACCATCGAGCAGATCCTCGGCATCCACCCGATGAACCAGCTCGACAGCGCGGCCACCCCGATGTACGGCGCCTTCACCTCGAAGGCGGACACCACGCCGTTCACGGCGGTGCCCAACCGGACCTCGCTGACCCTGGGTGTGAGCCCGCAGCCGTCCTGCGGCTCGGACACCCCGGCGGCCCAGGCCGCCGACGCGGCACCCGCGCCGACGTCCACGGCGGTGCCGGCGGCCGAGAAGGCGCTCGCGGCGCAGTGGCAGACGTGGGCCTCGCACCAGCGCCTGACCGGCCCGAACGCCGTACCGGACTACGCCAACCCCACCCAGATGAACCGCTACACGTGGTACCAGACCCACAACTGGACCAAGCCGTACCCCGGTGACAAGAAGGTCTACGCACCGAACGACGTACCCGGCGCCTACCTCCCGTCCTCGGAGAACGACGGCTGACGCAGGCTGATCGACTGGTCAGGGGCCCCTGGTCGGCGTCACCGCCGGCGAGGGGCCCCTGCCGTTGCCACGCGACGGCGTACGAACGCGAGGACCGCCCCCGCCCCGATCAGAACCGCGAGCGCCCCGTAGCCGTAGGTGAGCGTGGTGAGTGAGGCGACTACGGCGACCAGCAACGGGCCGCCCGCGTCGCCGAGTTCACGGCCGAGTTCCGCCGCACCCATGGTCTGTCCCAGGCGTTCCGGCGGGGTCGAGGAAGCGAGCGCGGCGAACCCGAGGGGCGTGATCAGCCCGGTCCCAATGCCAATGAGGGCGGCGCCGAGGAGGATTCCGGTCAGGCCCGGCAGCATGGCGCAGGCCAGTCCCGCGGCGGTGGCCGACAGGCCCGCGGCCAGGCCCGTACGTGTGCTGAGGCGACCGTCGTCCCGTGCCCGCCCGGCCCGCGGCTGGACGACGGCCGCGCAGGCGGCGAGCACCGACACCGCGGCGCCGGTGGCGACCGCGCCCAGCCCGGCTGTGCGCCCGGAGACCGGCAGGAAACCGACGCCGACGGAGAGCGCCGCGGTCGCCGCCGCGAGGGCGGCGGTCGGAGCGAGGAAGACGGGGTCGGCGAGCCGCCGGGCCAGGTCGAGCACCGTCTGCCGGACCTTGGGCAGCGGCGGTACCACGGGGACGGCGACCATCGACCACACCGCGACCACCGCGCCCAGCACCGCCAGGACGATGAAGAGGAGCCGCAGGCCCCCGGCCCAGACCAGGACACCGCCGAGCAGCGGGCCGAGGGTGTAGCCGATGGATTTGTAGAAGCCGTAACTGCCGAACGCACGGCCGTGCTTGGCGGCCGGGTTGAGCCGGGCGACCAGGGCGGATGCCGAGGGGGAGAACGCGGAGGCCGCCGCTCCCTGCCCGAGCCGCGCGGCCCACAGCCAGCCCGGGCTGTCCGCGACGGCGTACACCGCGGACGCGGCGGCGAAGGCGAAGAGTCCGCCGAGCAGTACCGGGCGGGCGCCGATACGGTCGGCGAGGGTGCCGAAGACCGGCTTGAGCAGGACCTCGGCACCGTCGTAGAGGGCGAGCAGTCCGCCCAGCACCAGCAGTGAGGTGACCGCGTCGTCGGTGTCGGCGCCGAGGCTGGCGGCGATGCCGTGCGCGCCGAAGGCGGTGGTGAACCCGGCCGCGTACAGCGGCCGCATCTGCCGGACCGGAGCGGACATGAGGTGAATGTAGCCCAGCGGGTCACCAGGGCACGAGGAGCCCGGATATCCCGTTGTGAGGGCCGGGATCACGACCGTAGGGTCCCGGCATGTCCCTACGTGTTCGGATGCGTCAAGCCCTCCCCGAAGCGATGCGCGCCCGCGACAAGGTCGCGGTCAGTGCCCTGCGCGCGACGCTCGCCGCACTGGACAACGCGGAGGCGGTGCCCGTGGACGAGGGCGGGACCCGGAGCCCGGCCCTCGAACTGTCACCGGTCGGTGTCGGTGCCACCGAGGCGGCGCGCCGTGAGCTGAGCGAGAGCGGTGTGGTGGACATCGTGCGGGCCGAGGCCGGCGAACGGCTGGAGGCGGCGGCGCAGTTGACCGCGCCCGCGCACGCCGACCGGGTCGCGCGGCTCCGCGCCGAGGCCGCCGTGCTGCATCGCTTCCTCGACGGGCACGACACCCCGTAGCGGACGGCTCTCCCGTCGGCCGGATCGCGACGCCCGTCTGAGCGGAGCATGAGAATTTGTGTGATCCGGGTTCGCCTGGGCAGACGCCGCCGTTATGAGCACCCTCCATCGGAACGCGGTAGACGAGGCCCCGGAGCAGCGCCCTCATGTGCGAGCGACGGCGCCACCCGTCACCCCCTCACGGGGCTTTTCCTCGGCGCCGCGCGGCGGTGGGCGGGTGGCGGGGCTGGACGGTCTACGCACGGTCGCAGTGGTGCTGGTGATCGTCTACCACGTGCAGCCGGACCTGGTGCCCGGTGGTTCGGTGGGCGTGGACGTGTTCTTCACGATCAGTGGTTTCGTCATCACCCGCGTGCTGGTCGGCGAGTACGCCCGTACGGGTGGCATCGGGCTGTGGTCGTTCTATCGGCGGCGGTGGACGCGGCTGATGCCCGCCCTGCTGGTGATGTGCGCGGTCACCGCCCTGTTGTCCGTGACGCTCCCACTGCCGCTGTTCCGCGGGGCGTGGGTGGCGGCGGTGCTGGCCGCGGGATCGGTGGTCAATCTCGTGCGGGCCGGGAACCCGGGGACGTACGCGGATCTCACCGCGCCGCTCAGCCACACCTGGTCGCTGGGGGTGGAGGAACAGTTCTATCTGGCCTGGCCGCTCCTGCTGCTCGTACTGCTGCGGCGCGCGTCGGCGCGGGCGGTGCTCATCTGGGTCGCCGTGCTGTGCGTGCTGCCGGTGCTCTGGCGGTGGGCGCTCTGGGATCCTTCGGCGGCGCACCGTATCTACAACGGGCCCGACACCCGCGCCGACCAACTCCTCGTCGGCGCCCTGCTGGCCCTCGTCCTGGCCCGGCTGCGCGCCGACGACCCCCGGCTGGCGCTGCTGCGTCGCTGGGCGGGACGGCTCTGCTGGCCCGCGCTCGGGCTGCTGGCGCTGATCGCCTGGCAGATCCCGATCACCGAGACCAGCGGGTGGAACCCGGTCTGGTACACGGTCGGGTTCCTGGCCGCCGCCCTGCTGACGGCCTGTGTGGTGGCCGCACTGGACCTGTGCCCCCGGTGGTGGCCCACCCGCCTGCTGTCGCTGTCCGCTCCGGCCTGGGTCGGACGCAACCTCAGCTACGGGATGTACCTGTGGCACTACCCCGTCATCCGGCTGCTGCACGACCTCGGTGTCCCCGCCGACCACCTGCTCTCCGCCGGTCTCGCGGCGACGTTCGCCGCGGCCCTGGCCTCGTACGCCTTCGTCGAACGGCCCCTGCTGCGAGGCGGCCGGTTCCGCGTGCGCCGGCCGAGGCCGGTGGAGTCGGTGGTGCCGGTGAAGCCGCTGGATTCGGCTGTCGGCGAGGACCGAACGCTCCTGAGCCGGGTGAACGTGTGACGCGCCCCGCGTTCTAGGTGTCGGCCGCCGCCGTGCTCGGCGCCTGCGCCCCCGTGCTGCCGAACCGTATGCCCTTGGCCTCCTTGCCGATCGCGCTCAGCACGATCACCAGGGCCAGGGCCGGTGTCACCGTCCATGCCATCGCCGCCGGATAGCCGTGGCGCTCGGCCAGGGCTTCCTGGAGCGGCAGGTTGAGGGCGGCGATCAGATTGCCGAGCTGGTAGGTGACGCCCGGGTAGAAGCCGCGGATCGTGTCCGGGCTCATCTCGGTCAGGTGCGCGGGGATGACGCCCCAGGCTCCCTGTACGCACAGTTGCATCAGGAAGGCGGAGAGCATCAGCCAGCCCACGGCGGTGGACAGGACGAAGAAGGGCACCACGACCAGGCCTCCGGCCGCCGCGATCATGATGGTGCGACGGCGGCCCAGGCGCTCGGAGTAGGCGCCCAGCACCATGCCGCCGATGATGGCGCCGATGTTGTAGACCACGGCGATGGCGATCGAGGTGTCCGGGGAGAGGCCCAGGCCCTTCTTGACGAAGGTGGGGTAGATGTCCTGGGTGCCGTGCGACATCCAGTTGAAGGCGGTCATCAGCGCCACGAGGTACACGAAGCGCCGTAGGACGGCAGGGTTCTTGAACACCTGGTAGGCGGGGGTGCGGTTGAGCCGGACGCTCTTCTCCCACACCTCGCTCTCCTCCACCCGGGTGCGCACCCAGAGCGCGACCAGTGCGGGCACCAGGCTGAAGGCGAACAACCCCCGCCAGCCGAAGGAGGGTTCGATGCCGAAGAACGCCACCGCGGCGAGCAGATAGCCCAGCGAGTAGCCGCTCTGCAGGAGGCCCGACCAGAAGCCGCGCCGGTCGGCGGGGATCTTCTCCATGGCGAGTGCGGCGCCGAGGCCCCACTCGCCGCCCATGCCGATGCCGTAGAGCAGGCGCAGGACGAGGAGCACGGTGTAGTTCGGGGCGAAGGCGCAGGCGAATCCGACGACCGAGTAGAAGGCCACGTCGACCATGAGCGGGGTGCGGCGGCCCTTGCGGTCCGCCCACAGGCCGAAGAGGAGGGCGCCGACCGGCCGCATGACGAGGGTGGCCGTGGTGAGGAAGGCCATGTCGGTGAGGGAGACGTGGAAGTCGTCGGCGATCTCGCTGTAGACGAGGACGACGAGGAAGTAGTCGAAGGCGTCCATCGCCCAGCCCAAGTAGGCGGCGACGAACGCGTTGCGCTGATCCTTGGTGAGTCCCGCTGCCTGTTCCCGGACGGTCTTCAGCATGCCGACCCTCCCTTCGTCCGCCGGTCAGGTTAGGTCGGAGCGGTGGAGCGGACAACGCATGCACCGGCAAAACACCCGCAACAATTGGCCAAAGCCGACGCACAGTTCGCCCAGTTCACAGGCTGTCCTCCGACAGATGGACTAGTTCCCGGCTGCCACGGAGTAAACCGCTCCGGGCCCGACGAAGTCCCGGAGCGGTATCGAGGTCACTGGCCCAACTGCTCGCACACGAACCCGTGATCGCCCCCTCCGAGGCCGGAGACGGTGACCGTCCCGTCGGTCACCGTCACGTCGCGGGTCGATGCCCGGCGCCCGTCCCAGACCGTCCGCCGGCCGACGGACACACGCTGATGGCGAGCGTCGCCGGGAAGCGTGACCGAGCCCCGGGTGTGCCCTGGTGCGTGGACGGTGAGGCGGAAGACCTGTGCGCTGTTCTCCCACTCGACACCCAACGGGCCGTGCGGTGTGGGGAGTCGGCCTGTTGCCCAGGCGACGCCGCCGGGCTGCGGGCGTACCTCCCAGGTGGCGTATCCGGGTGCGGTCGGCCGGGCGCCGAGAAGGTGGTGGGTGAGGGCGGGCAGGACACCGGTGGACCAGCCGTGGGCCATGCTGGTGTAACCGTCCTCGTACAGGGACCCGTCGGGGCCGATGCCCTCCCAGTGGGTGATGCCGGGGTCGTTCCTGTCCATCCAGCCGTAGGTGCGGCGGATCTGGTCGAGCGCGGACTCGGCCCGACCGCTCAGGAAGCGGGCCTCGATCTCCGGATAGGAGGTGAACGCGTAGACGCGCTGGGAGGCTTGGGCGAAGAGGGTGTCGTTGTCCATGAACGCGTTTCCGTACGGCCGCCTCGTCGTCGCGTCGAGGTGGGCGAGCGCCGAGCCGGCGCGGTCCGCGTCGGCGATGCCGGTGACGACGGCCAGGGAGTTGCCGTCCTGGGCGTGCCGCACCGCGCCCGTCGAGGAGTCCAGATAGGCGCCCGCATCGCCGTCCCACAGCAGGGAGTTGACGGCCTGCGCGACCTGGTCGGCCCGCGCGCTCCAGCCTGTGGCGTCGGCCTTCTGCCCCAGCAGCCCGGCCAACCGGGCCGCGTCCTGGAGGGCTTGGACATAGAGCGCGTTGTAGTAGGTGACGCGGCCCGTGCGGCCCAGGAAGGCGTAATCGCCGTATGTGCCCGTGCCGTTGAGGCCCTTGCTGAGCAGGCCGGCGTCGTCGGTGACGCTCGGGTACCAGGTGTCCAGGACCTTCAGCAGTGTGGGGTAGTAGCGGCTCGCGTACTCGCGGTCCCCGGTGTAGAGGACGTAGTCCCAACTGCAGGTGACCCAGTACAGCGGATAGTCGAAGAGGGGCAGCGTGTAGTCGCCGATGGAGGCGGGCGGGATCCAGCCGTCGGCGCGCTGGTGGTCGGCGAGGTCGGCCAGGACGTTGCGGGCCGCCGCCGAGGCGTCGTCGTGGGTCAGATAGAGGGTGCGCGCTGAGACCGCGAGGTCGCCGACGTAGGGGTCGCGGTCGCGTTTGGCACCGTCCTGGAGGACCAACTTCCCTTCCAGTGTGGCGCTCCAGGCGTTGCGCGGGTCGACGTCGTCCTGGCGGAAGGTGTCGGTGACCAGTTCGTTGGTGTATGCGGCCCCGTACCAGAAACGATTCAACTCGTCGTCGGAGCACAGGAACCAGCCGCGGTAGGTGCTCGGTGTGCCGAGATACGCCGTGAACTGGAGCGCCACGGAGTCGATTTCGACCGTCCCCCAGGGCTGGGCGGCGGGACTGTCGGCGGCAAGCGCGTCGAGGCTGATCCTGAGGTAGCGGAACCCGTGCAGTCCGTCGGCGAACACCTTGTCGCCGGCCTGGAAGCCTTTGTGGTCGGTCCAGTTGGCGCCGCCCTCGGGGACCGCGAACTGGTCGGTGCCCTGTCCGGCGCCGCCCGCCTGGTCGGAACGGGTGAAGTCCGAGCGGTCCGTGAGGAATTGGCGGGTCTCGGAGAACGCCACGCGTACGCCCGGGGAGTTGGCGGAGGCGGAGGTGAACCGGATCTGCGGATATCCGACCACGACCTTGCCGAAGTCCACGGTGACGCTCGGTACGGGGATCGGCTCGACCGGTGCGGGCCAGACCTCGTTGATCCGGGTGAAGTAGCCGTGCGAGGTGTCCTGCGCGTCGGTCACCGTGATGCGTACGCGATCGGTGCCGACCTCCTCCGTGAACGGAACGGCCCGCTGGACCGCGTCGTTGCCCGTCACCGTCGCCGCCGTGTGCCAGTCGCCGTCGCGCCACACGTCGACGGTCCAGTCGGTCGGCACGCCGTCGCTGTCGGAGATCACCGTGATGCCCCGCAGGGTGGTGACCTGCGGTGCGGTGATGGTCAGGACGTCGGGGAACACGCCCAGGGTGTCGTCGTTCCAGAAGGTGTCCGGGTTTCCGTCGATCGCGTTGGCCGCGTCGTACGTACGCGGCTGCCCGTCGTTGCCGTTGTTGCCCGCGTGCGCCGACGAGGCCTCCGCCGTGGTGCCGTCGGGCCAGCGCGGCGCCGCCTCGGGCTGCGGACGCCGCAGGACGGTTCTCGCTCCGCCGGGCTTGAGCAGCGCGTCGGGGTCCCGCACGTCTCCGCTCGCGGAGACGATCCGGGGCGGCCGGACCGTGCGCGAGGACGGCCCCTGGACGTATCGGTGCCATCCGCCGGCCCGCCGCGACGGACCGCCGGCGCCCGAAGCGGAGACCCCCTCGGCGGGCAGCGCCTGCGCCGAGGGCAGCCCGGTGGAGTGGGACACCGCGGCGAGTCCGGACGTGCCGGCCGCGGCCAGAGCCGTACGACGGGAAATGCCTTTGTCCGGTGTGCTGTTCGACGCCATGCCGTCCCCTTGCGCGCGAGCGGATTGAATCGTTTCACTCCTCAGGTGCGTGGTGACAGTATCTCGAACACGGGGCGCCCGTACAGCGTTGGGACAGAAGTGAGTTGAGGCAGAAGCAGCCGGCTCGTCCGTCATGGGCCCTGAATCGGGAAGGCACTCCCCCGGCCGTCCTGGATACAGTCTGGCCATGCCCGAGTTGCAGCGGCTGCGTGCCGACCATGCCCCGGCGGTCCTGGCCTTCGAACTGGCGAACCGTGCCTACTTCGCCCTCTCGATCTCCGACCGGGGCGACGACTACTTCGACAAGTTCACCGAAGGCTACGACGCGCTGCTGGCCGAGCAGGAGGCCGGTATCTGTGCCTTCTATGTGCTCGTCGACGAGGACGGCTCGGTCCTCGGCAGGTTCAACCTGTTCGACATGGTCGAGGGAGGCGCCGCGGACCTCGGCTACCGGGTGGCCCAGGATGTCGCCGGGCACGGCGTGGCGACCGCGACCGTCGAGGAACTGTGCCGGCTGGCTGCCGAACGGCACGGTCTGCGCACGCTCAGAGCGGCCACCTCGCACACCAACATCGCGTCCCAAAAGGTGCTGACCAAGGCCGGGTTCAGCCCGGTCGGCCCCGCCGGCCCGGCCGACCTCGGCGGCAAGCACGGCACTTGGTACGAGCGCGATCTCTAGCTTCCCGGACCGCCGCCCAGCAGGGCGAGGAGCGGTGCCGCGGGCAGCGGATACCGCGTGTGCCCCTGCGGGCCGGTGACCCGGGTCGCGGTCAGCAGCGAGTTGAGGACCGCTTCCTCCACGGCGTCCAACACGGCCAGGAAGAGCGGGTCGAGCACGACGTCGGGGACCACTGCCGGACCAGCGGCCGTACTCAACTGCCGGGTGCCCAGGGCGAGTCCGTAGTCGCCGCTGCCGTGGCCGTAGCCGGCGCCGACCCGGGCCAGTGCGTAGACGGAGCGACGGGCGAGCCGGGTGAGCTGGCGGGCGTCGAGGGGTGCGTCGGTGGCGGTCACGATCATGCAGGAGCCGGTCTCGGGGCCGGGATCTCCGGCAGGGACACCTACGTCGGCGGGGCTGATCGTACGGCCCGAAATGCGCAGCGTCCCCGCGAAGTTGGCCTGCACCAGCACGCCGAGCAGCGCCTCCCCGCCCGCGAGCGGCACCCGTCGCGACGAGGTGCCGATGCCGGCCTTGAAGCCGAGCGCGGTCATCCCGGTGCCCGCTCCGACCGACCCCTCGGCGACCGGCCCGGCGGACGCGGTCTCAAGTGCCGCGCGCACATGGGCTTCCCGGATCGGCCGGGACCGGATGTCGGAGAGGAGCCCGTCGTTGCACTCCCCCACCACCGGATTGAGGCTCCGAACATCGGCCCCCTCGGGCCGTTCCAGGATCCAGCCGACCAGGGCGTCCGCGACCCGGAAGGCGGACAGGGTGGAGGTGAGCAGCACAGGTGTCTCGATCGCGCCGAGTTCGGCGAGCTGTGTGGTGCCGAGGAGTTTGCCGTAGCCGTTGCCCGCGAACACCCCTGCGGGGAGTGGGGTGTTGGGGCCGACGCCGTCGGGCACGATCGCGGTGACGCCGCTGTGCACGCGTGGCGGGTGGATCAGTGTGGTGTGTCCGACGCGGATGCCGGGGACGTCGGTGATCGCATTGTGCGGTCCGGTGAGCAAGTCCCCTACCCCGAGCCCGAGTTCACGTGCTCGGCGGGGCGTGGTGGGCCCCGGCGGATCGGGGCTGGGCGACACGGGCATGGCCAGACACTACGGCACCACCGGTCGCCCGCCCCTTGACACTCACAACCGCCTCGGTCAGCCGGCGGCGAGGAGTTCGAGTGTGTCGATCACCCGGTTGGAGAAGCCCCACTCGTTGTCGTACCAGGCGACGACCTTCACATGACGGCCGTCGACCCGGGTGAGCGCGGAGTCGAAGATCGACGAGGCGGGGTTGCCGGTGATGTCGGAGGAGACGAGCGCGTCGTCGGAGTATTCGAGGACGCCGGCGAGGGGTCCCTCTGCCGCGGTGCGGTAGGCCGCGAGGACGTCCTCGCGGGTCACGTCGCGGGCGACGGTGGTGTTGAGTTCGACGATCGAGCCGACCGGCACGGGCACCCGGATCGAGTCGCCCGACAGCTTGCCGTCGAGGTTCGGCAGGACGTGGCCGATCGCCTTGGCGGCGCCGGTCGTGGTCGGCACGATGTTGACCGCGGCGGCCCGGGCGCGGCGGGCGTCCCGGTGCGGGCCGTCCTGGAGGTTCTGCTCCTGCGTGTAGGCGTGCACCGTGGTCATGAAGCCGTGCTCGATGCCGGCGAGTTCGTCGAGCACCGCGGCGAGCGGTGCCAGCGCGTTGGTCGTGCAGGAGGCGTTCGACACGATGGTGTGGGTGGCCGGGTCGTAGGCGTCGTTGTTGACCCCGTAAGCGAGGGTGACGTCGGCACCGTCCGACGGCGCGCTGACGAGTACCTTCCGCGCGCCCGCGTCGAGGTGGGCGCGGGCGGCCTTGGCGGAGGTGAAACGGCCCGTGGCCTCAAGGACGAGGTCGACTTCCAGCTCGGCCCAGGGCAGGTCCGCCGGTTCGCGCTCGGCGAGCACCTTGATGCGTCGGCCGTCGACGACGAGGGTGTCCCCGTCGACGGTCACGGGGCGGCCGAGCCGGCCGGACGTCGTGTCGAAGGCGAGCAGTCGCGCCAGGGTGGCGGGCTCCGTCAGGTCGTTGACGGCGACGACTTCGAGGTCGCTGTCGCGTTCGAGCAGGGCGCGCAGCACATTGCGTCCGATGCGGCCGAATCCGTTGATGGCAATGCGAGTCATGAGTGATGTCCCTTCGGTTCGACACCAGGCTCGCGCGCGGCGACCGTCGGTGACAGTGGCGTGATCGCCACGGTTCAAAAGGATGTCGCCAAGCCGCTCGGCGGGGCCGCGGCTACTCGCCCTGGGCGAAGGTGCGCCGGTATTCGCTCGGTGTGGTGCCGAGGAGGCGGTGGAAGTGCAGCCGGAGATTCGCGCCGGTGCCGAGACCGACGTCGGCGGCGATCTGCTCGACGCTGCGCTCGGAGCGTTCGAGCAGTTCGCGGGCCATGTCGATGCGGGCGCGCATGACCCACTGCATCGGCGTGTAGCCGGTCTCGTCGACGAAGCGGCGGGAGAACGTGCGCGGTGAGACCGCCGCCTGCCGGGCCAGCGTTTCGAGGGTGAGGGGCTCGCCGAGCCGGTGCAGTGCCCACTCGCGGGTGGCGGCGAACCGTTCACCGAGCGGCTCGGGCACACTGCGCGGCACGTACTGCGCCTGCCCACCGCTGCGGTAGGGGGCCGCGACCAGCCGCCGGGCCGCGTGGTTGGACGCGGCCACGCCGAGGTCGCCGCGCAGGATGTGCAGACACAGGTCGATGCCGGAGGCGGCGCCCGCCGAGGTCAGCACGTCGCCCTCGTCGACGAACAGCACGTTCTCGTCGACCTTGACCAGCGGGTACTTCGCCGCGAGCGCCCGCGTGTAGTGCCAGTGCGTCGTGGCCCGCTTGCCGTCGAGCAGGCCCGTGGCGGCGAGCGCGAAGGCACCGGTCGAGATCGCGGCCAGCCGCGCACCCCGGTCGTGCGCGGCGATCAGCGCGTCGACGACGGCCCGCGGCGGGTCCTCGCGGTCCGGGAACCGATAGCCCGGCAGGAAGACGATCTCGGCCCACTCCAGCGCGTCCAGCCCGTCCGCCACGTGGTACGACAGCCCGTCGCCCCCGGTCACCAGCCCGGGCGCCGCACCGCACAGCCGCACCTCGTACGGCATGCTCGCTCGCGTCGTGAACACCTGCGCGGGGATACCGACGTCGAGCGGCTTGGCGCCTTCGAGCACGAGGACGGCGACACGGCGGAGGCGGGCGGCTGACACGTCAACAGCCTACGCAGCGCTACGGCCACCCGACCGCCGGGACCCGGAAGGACCAGGTCAGACCCTCCAGGACCGCAGTTGGTCGGCGACGGCGAGGACACCGACGCCGGTGTCGCGGATCTTGCGGACGAGGTCGGACAGGGCGCCGTAGGGCGGGTCGATGCCCTCGCCGGACTGGCCCATGTACTGCGCGGCGACGAACGCGGCGTACAGGCTGTTGCGGTGCGGCAGCGGCTCCAGGCGCACGATGGTGTGCATGAGCGCGGCGGCCCGCCAGGCGGCGTCCGGGTCGGCCGCGGCGAGCGTCGGCAGCTTGGTCTTGTGACGCGCTACGGCGGCCACGAGCGCGGAGTAGTCCGAGACCGACATGTCCTCGTCGGAGAGGGCGGCCTCCTGGACGTCGAGCAGCCAGGAGACGTCGATGTACAGGTGCATCAGGCGGCCGCGGCCCCGTCGCGCTCGGAGGGCGGCACCTCGTCGGGGAAGGCGTCGTCGAACTCGCCGCGCAGCCGCTCGGCCCACGCGGACGCACCCGCGACGAACTGGCCGCGCTGCATCTCCCGCACACCGAGGTCGTGCAGGTACTGCTTGAGGCTCTTGCCCTCGGCCGCGGCGGCGGCGCGGACTCCGTCGAGTTCCTCTTCCGTGAAGGACACATTCAGCGATGGCATACATCGATGGTACCTAGTTGGTGCCATAAGTGGGAGGTGTCCTCCTGGACCCGGCGTCTAGGCTGCGGGAATGATCTCTCGCGACTACCTCTTCGACATGTTCTCGCTGGACGGCCGGGTCGCCGTGGTCACGGGCGGCAGTTCCGGCATCGGCCGGGCCGCCGCCGGGGCGCTCGCGCGGGCCGGGGCCTCCGTGGTCGTCGTGGCCCGCAAGGAGGCGGAACTGGCCGCCACGGTCGACGAGTTGACGGCGGAGGGATGCCGGGCGGCCTGGGTGAGCGGCGATTTGGGAACCCGTGCCGGGGTGCGGTCGGCGGCGGAGGCCGCAGCCGGGGTATTCGGTGAGCCGGACATTCTCGTGAACAGCGCCGGCATCAACCTGCGCCCGCCGATGGGCGAGTTGAGCGAGGAGGTGTGGGACACCACGATGGCCCTGAACCTGGAGGCGCCCCACCTCCTGGGCCAGCGCTTCGGCCCGGGCATGGCCGAGCGGGGCTTCGGCCGCATCATCCACATCACCTCCCAGCAGGCGCACCGGGCGTTCGTCCAGAGCGGCGCCTACGGGGTGTCCAAAGGCGCCTTGGAGTCACTGGCCCGCTCCCAGGCCGAGGCATGGTCGCCGCACGGCGTCACCTGCAACACACTGGTCCCGGGTTTCGTGATGACACCGCTCAACAGGCGCCTGTCCTCCGACCCGGAGAAGGTGGCGGCACTGGCCGCACGCACACTGGTCGGGCGCAACGGTCTCGCCGAGGACTTCGCGGGCGCGGTGGTGTTCCTGGCCGGCCGGGCCTCGGCCTATGTCACCGGGCAGTCGGTCTTCGTGGACGGCGGGTTCTCCGTGCACTGAGGCCGGTCGAGAGAGCAGTGGTCGTCGTCTACGGCAACCCGCTCCCCCGGCGCAGGAACCGGATCACGGGGTGCCCGGGGTCGTGCGTGACCTCGGCCTGGACACCGTAGACGTCCTTGATGAGGGCCGGGGTCAGGACGTCGGTCGGGGTGCCCTCGGCGATGGTGCGGCCGGTGTTCAGGATGAGCAGGCGGTCGCAGTACATGGCGGCGAGGTTGAGGTCGTGCAGGGCGATCACGGTGGTGACCGGGAGGTCGGCGATCAGGTCGAGCAGGTCCAACTGGTGCTGGATGTCGAGGTGGTTGGTCGGTTCGTCCAGCAGGAGTTCGCGGGGTTCCTGGGCCAACGCGCGGGCGATCTGGGCGCGTTGACGCTCGCCGCCGGACAGGGTGTGCCAGGACTGGGCGGCGCGGTCGGTGAGGCCGGTGCGTGCCAGGGCCTCGCTGACGGCGCGGGAGTCGGCGGCCTGCGCCGGTGACCAGGCGCAGCGGTGCGGGATGCGGCCGAGGGCCACGACCTCGCGGACGGTCAACTCGGTCTGGGTGTGGGTGTGTTGTTCCACCGAGGCGATACGGCGGGCGGTGGCGCGGCGGCCGACCGCCGGCAACGGGCGACCGTCCAGCGTCACGACACCGGTCGAGGCAGGCAGGACACCGGCGAGCAGGCGCAACAGGGTTGATTTTCCTGACCCGTTGGGGCCGAGCAGGCCGACGGTCTCGCCTGGGCGCAGGACGAGGGTGACTCCGTCGACGATGAGCCGGCCGTCGGTGCGGCGGGCGACACGGTCGGCGCGGAGGCCGCCGTCAGGATCGAGGGCGGTCATGTCCTCCTCCGGCCCCGGTGCAGCACGACCACGAACGCGGGTACGCCAATCAGGGATGTCACCACGCCCACCGGCACCTCCTGCGGATCGACGACCGTACGGGCGAGGGTGTCCACCCACACCAGGAACACGGCCCCTGTCAGTGCGGTGACCGGCAACAGACGTACATGCCCGGAACCGGTGAGTGCCCGCGTGACATGCGGCAGGACCAGCCCCACGAAGCCGATCGCGCCGGCGCAGCTCACCAGGACCGCCGTGAGGAGCGCGGTGGCGCACAGCAGGATCAGCCGGGCCCGGACGACGTTCACACCGAGCCCGGCGGCCGCCTCCTCGCCGAAGACGAACGCGTCCAGGGTGGTGGCGTGGCCGAGGCACACGACGAGGACCGCGGCCAACGCGACCGCGCACAGCAGTACTTGGCCCCAGTCGGCGCCGGAGAGCGACCCGAGCAGCCAGAACAGGACGCCCTTGGTGGTCTCCGCGTCCGCTGAGGTCAGCACGGTGAACGAGGTGAGCGCGGAGAAGAGTTGCATGGCGGCCACGCCGGACAGGACGACCCGGTCCATGCTCGCGCCGAGGCTGTGGCTGAGCAGCATCACCAGACCGAACGACACGAGTGCGCCGACGAAGGCCCCGGCCGACAGCGACACGGCCCCGCCGCCCACGCCGAGCACCACGACGGCCACCGCCCCCGTGGACGCCCCGGAGGAGACGCCGAGCACGAACGGATCCGCCAGCGGATTGCGCAGCAGTGACTGCATGACCGCGCCGCACAGCGCGAGCCCGGCCCCGCAGACGGCGGCCAGCAGGGTGCGGGGCATCCGCAGGTCCCAGACGATGCCGTCCCGCAGCGGGGCGAGCGTGCTGTCGCCGCCGCCGAGGTGTGACGCGACGGACGCCCATACGTCGGCGGTGGAGATGTCGGCGGGTCCGATGGTCACGGCGAAGGCCACGGAGACGGCCAGCGCCGCGAGTCCGCCGCCCGTCAACAGCAGGGTGCGGACGGTCACTTGGCGAGTCCGAAGCCGCGCAGGCCGGCGGCGACCTGCTCGATCCCTTCGACGGTACGGATGGAGGGGTTCATCGCCTGGCCGCTGAGCAGGATGTACCGCTTCTTCCTGACGGCGGTGAGGTTGCGGGTGGCGGCGTTGGTCTCCAGGAAGTGGATCTTCGCCTTGGCGGTCTCGGCGGTCTGGGACTTGCGAGTGAGATCACCGAGGACGATGACGTCGGGGTCGCGGTCGGCGACCGTCTCCCAGTTGATCTGGGGCCATTCGTCGTGGGTGTCGGCGAAGGCGTTCTTGGCGCCGACTGCGCGGGTGATGGCTCCGGGGGCGCCGCAGCAGCCGGCCAGGTAGGGCGACTGGGAGTTGGCGAACCAGTACATGAGGGAGGTGCCGGAGGCGTCCAGGCCGGTGGTGGCTTTCCGTACCCGTTCCCTGAGTTGGCCGATGAGCTTGTCGCTGCGTTCCTTCACACCCAGCGCACGGGACAGGTCGCGTATCTCGCCGTAGACGGTGTCGAGGGTGAGCGGTGTGCTGCGCGAGCCGTCGCCGCCGCCGTCGTTGTCCTTGCCCGCGCAGTCGGCCGGAGAGACGTACGTCGGCACGCCCAGCTTCCCGAACTGTTCGCGGGTGGCGACACCGCCCCTGCCGAGGGTCGACACGAACGAGGCGGTGACGAAGTCGGGTTCGGCGTCCAGGACCTTCTCGAAGGAGGGGGCGTTGTCGGCGAGGCGCGGCACGGTCGCGTTCGCCTTCTCCAGACCCTTGAGCACCGGGTCGGTCCAGGTGGCGGTGCCGGCCATGCGGTCGGCGAGACCTAGGGAGAGCAGGATCTCGGTGGTGCCCTGGTTGAGCGAGACGACCCGCTCGGGGGCCGACTTCAGCGTGACCTTGTGTCCGCAGTTGTCGAGGGTGAGCGGGAAGCCCGCGGCGGACCTCTCCGCCCTGCCGTCGGTACTGTCCTCGGCGGAGCCGCCGCACGCGGTCAGCAGCAGGGCGGGCGCGAGGAGAAGGGTCGCGGTACGGCGGCGCGGTGGAACGGGGGCGGTACGGATCACGGGCATGCCTTGCCTGTCGGGGCTCGAACGCGGAGCCTGGCCTACGAACTCCCCCTCGCCGAGGGCGAGAAGGCGCCAGCAGGTCTTCGGACTCGGGTTCGTCCGGGCGGGGCGCCTTCCCGGCGCGTCACGCACCGGCTCCTTCGGCCGGCCCGCGTCGCCCCAGTGGCGTCGAGTGCCCCGCCCGTCCCCCTCACCGCTGCGCGTCAGTTCCGGATTTCCACCGGATTCCCTGGCCTCGGTTGTGGCACGACTGGCCCGCACAACGTATCAAGATCGACCATCGGGTGGTCAGGCCGGGACCGGGTCCTGCGAGGGGGCGGTGACGTCCGGACGTACGGGATTCAGCAGTCGTTCCGCCAGGGGACCGAAGACCAGGCCGATGACCGCCCACAGGATGAACTGCGCGGCGACGGAGTAGAAGCGGAAGTCGAAGAGCACGTCGGCCGGGAAGCCCGGGTAGACGATGGTGCCCTTGGAGTCGGTCAGCGGCAGCGGTGTCTCGGTGGCGTGGTCGCCGAAGTTGGCCTGGTTGTACGAGAGATGGCCGAGCTGCGGCAGGAGCAGCATGACGATCCCGATCGCGACGACGAAGGCCCCGGAGGCGAGCAGCGTGGCGTTCCAGTTGCCGAACCGCGCCTGGAGGTGCTTGCCGAGGTAGACGGCTCCGGCGAGGAAGGCGACGGAGCACACGACCATGATCAGGTACAGGGCGCTGCGCTGCTGGATGGTCTCCTCGTGGCCGATCGCGGGCGGGTTGGCCGGGTACTTGAGGAACGGCACCAGGTACATGCCGAGGAAGCCGCCGCCCGCGACGAGGAGCGCCAGGTTGCGGGCCCGCAGACCGCCGGTGCGGCCCAGGCAGACGGTGTAGGCGACGGCGAACAGGGCGCCCATCGCCATCCCGAAGAAGATCATGCCGACGCCGACGCCGACGTTGGCCTGGATGGTCCGGCTGAACAGGTCGGGGTCGGCGGCCTCGACGGGCACGCCCGCCGCCTTGTCCAGGGCGTTCTGGGCGGCGTCACGGCCGCTCTCGTAGTCGATGGCCTTCGCGATCTGTGGCTCGGCGAATATCCGCGCGAACACGAACGCGAGCAGCCCCGCGACTGCGCCGGCGAGTATGCCGCGCAGTATGAGCTTCTTTTCCATGTCGAGTTGTCCGTACGTCCGGGTGCCGGCGGAGGGTCAGTGGCAGGGGAAGCCGAGGAAGTGGCGGGCGTCGTGGACGAACTCGTGGATGTGCATGTCGTTTCCGAACACCGACACGGCACCCTGGTCGACACCGATGAAGTAGTAGACGGCCAGCGCGATCAGCGCGGTGCCGACCAGCCAGACGATCGACTTCGAGACCGGCAGGACAACCGGCGTGGACACCGGGCGGGTTGTGGAAATGCTGCTCAAGGTGAGCCCTCCTTCGGGATCGTGCGTCCCTTGCGTGTACGGGCGAGTGAGGGTTCAGTGTCTGACTCGCCTGCCACCTTCCGGCGGCGGGCTCACAGTGGCGCGACCGTGCTGGAATCTCACCAGCTTCCTTATGCCATCACTACACGGGGAGCGTACGGCGCGGCTCTCCAGGCCGTCAATCAGGCCTGTTGTCACGCTTGCTGGTGAGGCGTAGGTCGACCTCCTGTTCCTGGTCGCCGGATGCCGTGCCCCGCTCTTCCACGGCGAACGCGACGTTCAGGGCCTCGCGGAGCTGGTCCACGGCGACGTAACCGCCCTGGAGTGTGGCGGAGACCGAGCCCTCCAGGGGGACGGGATCGGTGGGGATCCATTCCTGTGTCGGCTCGAACTCCGCTGTCCACACGGCGGATTGGCCGCCCGGCTGTTCCTGCGGCACGTCGTCGACGACCCGGTCGGTGGGGAACGCCGTCCGCAGCACGTCGAACACGATGGCGGCGTCCTCCTTGGACGCTCCGGTGAGGGACACGGTGGCCATGGGGTCACTCTCCTTGGACAGGGCGGGGCATGGGGGCCGGGCCGTGGCCGACGCCCCACACGTTTTCGGACGATTTCCCAGGTACCCGCCGTCCGCTGCTCCTCACCCGGCCCGTAGAACGCGTTGCCCCGGCGGCGGGGCGGAGTCACACGGGTGGCGCATTCACGTGGCGTGGTGGCGGGCGGCCGCCTAGTAATGGACTGGATCAGCTTGTTCATCGCGCTTCGAGGGCGATAGCAGCATCAGTCTCTTCAGGAGCCGAGCATGACCACCAGCTCTTTCTCGCCCAGCCCGGACCGACCCGACATATCTCGCGACAGCGCGGCCGACCCGCTCGTGCCCGCCGAGGGCGCGTACATCGATCCGATGCACAGCCTGGTGCATGCCGCCGTAGCCGACCGGCCGCTCGACGAGGTGCTCCAGCTCATCACGCTGCTGGAGCAGTCGCCGAAGTACGCGCAGGCCACCGTAGACGCCCTGCGGGCGGTCGGTGTGAACCGGTCCGTGGAGGACGTGACGCGCCTCGTGACCCTCCTGACCCGGCCGCCGCGCGATCCCGACTGCGCCGACGAAACGATCCGCGCGGCCGCTGAGAACCGGCCCGTGGAGGACGTCACCCGGCTCATGGCCCTGCTGCACCGGGCACCGCTGGAGCCGCACTGCGGCGAGGAGGCGGTTCGGGCCGCGGCCGCCAGGCCTGTCGAGGAACTCGTCCAGTTGATCGGCCGCCTGGCCGAGGAACAGAGCGCGCCCGCCCGCGCCCTGGGAGTGGCCCCGGTTCAGTCCACCGCCCCGGACGCGCCACCGCCCGAGCCACCCAGGCACGCCCCGGCGGACCCGTACGGTCCGGAGGGCACCGACGACCGTACGGCCCGTCAGCGCCGTCCGCGACGACGCCCGAGTACGACGCCCCGGCGCGGCGCTCCTCCGGTGTGGCCGCGGCTGATCGCGGCGGTGGCGCTCGTCCTGTGCGGACTGTCGTACTTCCCGCTGCACCGCGACGGTGCCTCCGCCGACGCCTACGGGTTCGCGCTCGGTGTCTCGATCCTGTGCGTTCTGCTCGCTCCGGCGCTGATCCTCCACGGCAGCCTGGCCGTGCTCGGCCTGTCCATGGTGGTGCCGGCCGCGCTGGCCGCGATCCAGTTGTTCAACGGGCGGTTCCATTCCACGCGGCTGTCCGAGGCGCTGCGGATCACGGCCGCGCCGCCCTGGTTCGCGGGGCTGATGGCCGTCCTCGCCGCACTGGCGGCGCTCACGGCGCTGCTCGCGCTGCTCGCCTCGCGGAGGTTCGGCAGGCAGCTCGGCCTTCCCGATCCTCCCGACCACCGGCCGCTGGCCGGGGCTGGCCGGACACCTCAGTAGCTCACGATCAACGAGCGGTGGTGTCGGAGCTGCTCACGGCACCGCCGCTCGCGGACGGCACACTGGATGCCGAGGATTCGGGGCTGGAGCCGGTGCTGGTGCTCGGGCTCGTACCGGTGCCGGTACTGGTCTCCGGTGTCTCGCTCGGCGACGTTGAGGTGGCGCCGCCCGACTGCGACTGCGCGCTGCCGGACGTGAGGGGCGTGGGTGTCGGGCTGGGTGCGGGAGTGTGCGTGCCGGCCGAGCCGCCGCCCATCGAAGTGCCGTTGCCCGATTCGTTCTTGACCACGGCGGCGATCGGCTTGCCCATGATCAGCTCCCCCGCGGTGACCGTGACCATCGCCAGCGCGAAGATCAGGCCTGTCGCCAGCGCGTACTTCTTCCAGCGGACGGACTTCCATAAGGACGTCCATGAGGAGCCGCTCCGATAGACGGTCACCGACTCCTCCTCGGAGGCGGCGCCCGGCGGTCCCGCGTCATCGGTCGTGGCGTCGGCCGGTAACGCGAACGCCGCCCGGGCGTCCGCGCGTTGGGCCGCCCGTTCCTCGCTCGGGGTCAGTGCCATCGCCACCGACGGCACCCGCTTGCGGATCCCCTCGCCCGTCCGGTGGAAGGCGTGCTGGAAGACCGCCGCGCCGGTGGTCGCACTGGCGCTGACCACGGCGGCGCCGATGATCGTCCCCGCCACTCCCAGCAGGGACGCCAGTACGGCTCCCACCACGGTGGCCAGCGCACTCGCCACCACCTGCACAGCGGTCAGATCGAGCACCTTGCGTTTCGGCGCCTGCTTCTTCACTTCCTTTGTGTGAGTCTCCATCAAGGTCCTTCGACGTCCTTCGACAGTTCCGGAACACGACAGCCGTCGTGACGGCATGTGCAAAGGGACGACTGCCCTGCCGGGGCTGTTTCACCTCAACTCGGCCTGAGCGTCTCGGTGAACGGGGTCACGGGGCGCTCCTGGAGTTCGCCGTCCACGGTGATGTCGACCGCCTCGTTGTAGAAGGCCAGGAGATCCTTGACCACGCCCACGGCGGGCAGCGGCTCCGGATAGCTCCAGACGATGTTCGGCGGAACACCGGGAACGCCGGGGGCCGCGGGCTCGGCCCGCCACGACCAGTAGGTGGCGGTCCCCTTGTAGGGGCAGCCGGTGCTGTGGTCGGTCGGTTCGAACAGGTCCAGGCGGACGTCCTCGCGAGGGATGTAGTACCGGGTCGGCAGGCCGGTCTCGAAGAGGAGGACCGGGCGGTGGGTGTCGGCGACGACCGTGCCGTCGATCTCCACGCGGACATGCCGGCTGCCGGCGACGGCGTCGACCCGTTTGTGCGGGTCGCGGGGGTGGATGAAGATCTCTTCCTCCTCCTCGTACCAGTGGTCCAGTCCCCGGCCGACACGGCGGAACCACTCGAAGGCGATGTACCCGGCCAGGTCGTCCGCGGGGAACGTCCAGGCCGCGTTCTCCACCAGCCCGCCGTCCGCTTCGAGGTCGTAGAAGATCCGTGATCCGGTGTGCGTGCCGGTCGCGGGGTTCTTCGCCGGGTGGAGCAGGTCCTGGCGGACCTCGTCGCGCGGGAAGGCGTACAGCGGTACGGGGACTCCGGGCTCCCACACGAGGACGGGATGCCTGCTGTCGACGACGGTGACCTCGCCCTTGCGGCCGCGTACCCACCGTTGACTCGGCTCCCACAGGAGTCCTTCGGGGGTGGTCCTGACGTCTCGCGCGGTGGGGAACGTGCTCATGTCCGGCTCTCCTTCGAGTTGGTCCGAGGCGGCCGTTCCATGGAAGCGCACCGACCCACCGCGGCCTCGCTGCGACGCGATCCAGCCCTCTGTCCCCCCTTCGACAACCATGCGCGGCCCTCACTCGTCACCATGGGTGGCGCGCATGTTTCGCGCGGCCGCACCCCCACCGACACTGCGCACCGGCACCGCGCAGGAATGAGGCCGTATGCTCCGCGTTCACTTCACCTCGCAGGATCTGCAGAACATCCGAGTCGCTCGCCAGCCGCATGCTCTCTGGGAACTCGTGTGCGGAGTCTGCCGGTTGGACGCGCGGCAAGGAGCACTCGAATTCGGACACTGGCGCCGTTCGGTGCGCGACGGGCTGGCCAGGGATCCGGTGGCCAGACGCGCCCTGTTGCCCCTGCAGACCCTGATTCCTCCTGTCGGCTACATTCCCGACTTCCTCACGCCCTCGGTCACGAGCGGCGGTCTGGCGGGCGGCCTCGACGAGGTACGGGCCACTCCGCGCGGTCGGCTGACCCGCGAGCTGACCCGGCTCGCCGAGTCCCGGCCACTCCCCTCGTGGGTGTCCACCCTCAACAGGCCGGGTACCAAGGCCCTGGGGGCGTTGACGCGAGCCCTGGAACTGTCCTGCAAGACACTGCTCGAACCGTACTGGCCCCGCGTCCAGACGGCCGTCGCCAACGATGTCGAACTGCGTTCCCGCACACTCCTCGACGGCGGCACCTCCGCCCTGCTCAACACGCTGCGCCCGCACGCCCGTTGGCACGCTCCCGTGCTTGAGGTGGAGTATCCCGTCGACCGCGAACTCCATCTGGAGGGACGCGGTCTGCTGCTCATCCCCTCCTACTTCTGCTGGCGCAGGCCCACGGCCCTCGCGGACCCCGCGCTCGGTCCGGTGCTGGTCTTCCCGGTCACCAAACAGCCCTTGGAGATCGTCCGCGCCGGCAAGGACGGGCTGGAACGGCTTCTCGGGCGCACCCGGACGGTCGTCCTGGCGCATCTGGCCACCCACGGGGCGCGTACGACGTCCGAGGTGGCGTCGGCGGCCAACATCGCGCTGCCGAGCGCCAGTTACCAGCTCGGGGTGTTGCGCGACGGGGGCCTGATCGCCAGCCATCGGGACGGCCAGTACGTCCGGCACTCGGCGACGCCTCTGGGGTTACGGCTGCTGGACCGATAGGCCGGGGAAAAGGGACGGGCGCCGCGCACATCTCGGCCACTTCGCGAACATCCTTGCTGCCCTGCTAGATTGCCGACCACCACATGAGCCTTCTCGGCGCGGACTCCGATCCGCCGAGGAGGCTTTCTTCATGCCCTGGGGCCGCTTGCCCCGGCACTGGTCGACCCACCGTGAGGCGCTCGCCCCACCCGTCGGGTCCCCGTTCCCCACCCGCCAGAGGAGATCCATGTCATGAGCCCACGAACGAACACCGCGGCAGCAGCGGGTACTTGGCGACTCGGTGACCTGACCGTCAACCGCGTCGGGTTCGGCGCGATGCGCCTGACGGGGACCGCGCCCTTCGACCGCGGGGTGCCGCGGGACCGCGATCGGCCGATCGGCGTGCTCCGGCGGGCGGTCGAACTCGGCGTGAACCACATCGACACCGCCGCGTTCTACTTCTCGGCGACGCGTTCCGCCAACGAGCTGATCAACCGCGCGCTGGCGCCGTACCCGGAGGACCTGGTCATCGCCACCAAGGTCTGGCCGGGCCGCGATCCCTCGGGCGCGTGGTGGTGGGCCGAGCCTGCGCAGTTGCGCGGCCAGGTCGAGGAGAACCTGCGCCAACTCGGCCGCGATCACCTGGACGTGGTGAACCTGCGTGTGCCACCGAGCCGGCGGACCAGCCCGATCGGCGAGCACTTCGGTGTGTTGGCGGAACTCCGCGATGCCGGGCTGATCCGCCACCTGGGCATCTCCAACGTCACGCCTGAGCAACTGGCCGAGGCCCAGGCCATCGCCCCGGTCGTGTGCGTGCAGAACCCTTACGGGATCGGTGCGCCGAGCGAGGACCAGGCGCTCCTGCGGCTCTGTGGTGAACTCGGCCTTGCCTTCGTCCCGTTCTTCGCGATCGCCGGTCCCGGACGCGAGGCCGGTCCGGCCGCGAATGACAGCGAGGAGGTGTCCGCCGTCGCCCGTGCGCACGGTGTGTCCGTCGCGCAGGTGCGGCTGGCCTGGACTCTGCAGCAGGGACCGCATGTGCTGGCGATCCCGGGGACCGGTGATCCGGACCACCTCGCGCAGAACACGGCGGCCGGCGCGCTGCGGCTCTCGGAGGAGGAGATGGCACGCCTCGCCACACCGTGGCCGGCGGTCAGCGGTGTGGATCGGTGATCTCCCGCAGTGCTTCCAGCGCCTGTCTCAGCTGACGGGTGCGCGCGGGGCCCAGGTGGGCCGTCCACTTCGCCTGGATGTCGCGGACGACGGGCAGGCTCAGTTCGACGAGTTCGTGGCCCTGGGCGGTGAGTGTGACCAGCCGGGCTCGTGCGTCGCGCGGGTCGGGTACGCGCCGGACGTAGCCGGCCCGTTCGAGCTGGTCGACGATCGACCCGATGGTCTGCTTGCTGACCTGTGACGCCTCGGCCAGCTCGGCCAGTCGTGAGCCCTCCGGGCCGATCCGCTGGAAGACCCGTGCCTGGGTGAGCGAGATGTCGTGCCCGGCGGACTTCAGGGCGGCCATCACGGCCGACTCCATGAAGCGGTACGGGATGAACATCAGGAGTCCCAGGTTGAGCTCGTCGGTGTCGTCGTCGGTCATGCCGCCATCATTGCAGAAGGTCCGAACCTCGTACTAATATGGTCCGAGGTTCGGACTTTTGGAGGCTGTTATGGGCGACTCTGACCCCTACTGGTCCGCTGTCCGCGCGACCCGTCTGCGGATCGCCGACCTGCTGGAGGAACTCGGCCCGGCCGAATGGGAGCAGGAGTCGCTGTGCCGGGGCTGGCGGGTGCGGGACGTCGCCGGACACCTCGCGCTGGTGCCCACCATCACCACCTGGGACATGCTCGCGGTCGCACCGCGCGCACGGTTCAGCCCCGACCGGATCAACACCGTGCTGGCCCGCCGGCACGGCTCCCGCGATCCCGCGGACCTGGTCGCCGCCATCCGCGGCCACGCCGGCACCCGGCGCACGGCGAAGGTGCTGGACACCCGCAACGCGTTGTTCGACGCGATCGTCCACAGCCAGGACATCGCCCTCCCGCTCGCTCGACAGCTTCCCGTCCCGGCCGAACACAGCCGGGAAGCGCTGCGGCGGGTATGGGCGATGGGCTGGCCGTTCCACGCCGAGCGCCGCCTGGCCGGCTTCACCCTCCGGGCCACCGACACCGACTGGACGGCGGGCGACGGGCCGGAGATCGCCGGGCCCGCCCTGGCCCTGCTGCTGCTCTCGACCGGACGCACCGCCTGTCTGCACACCCTGCGGGGCGACGGCGCCGACCGGCTCAAGTCCTCGCACGAGAAACGGAGCACCTGATGCGTCGCACCATAGGAATGACCCTCTGCGCAGTTCTTGCCGTAGTCGACCTGGTCGGCATCATCGGCCTCTGGCAGCATGCGGGGCCGCCGCCCGGCGTCGCCATCACCGGCGCGGTGCTGGGTGCCGTCACCCTGGCGGCCTACCGGCCCGCAGACCGGGGCGACATCCGCGCCCTGCGGGTCGTCGTCGGCTCGCGGGTGGTCTCGGCCCTCCTCGGCATCCCGGTGTTCTTCACCTCGGACGCGCCCAACTGGGCCCGGACCGTCGTGGCGGTCCTCATCGCCGGCACCGCCGTAGCCGTCGCGATGCTGGCGCCCGTGCTGTCACCCGCCGCCCGCCCGGCCAAGGCCGAGCATGCCTGACGCCACACCGGCCACATCACCTCGCGGGCGCGGTGGCCACCGTACACAGGGGGACGGTGGCCACCGCGGCCTCGGGTCGGCCCGCCCGCAGGGACCCGGTACCTCACTCCATCTCGGCGAAGACGCTGGAGTCCAGGTGCCCCAGCAGGTCGGCGGGGTCCCGGTACACCGCGTGGGCGCCGGCCTCTTCCAGGTCGGCGCGTGGGATCCCGCCGGACAGGACCGCCACCGGGACCACCCCGTCCCGTACGCCTGCCTGCATGTCCCAGACGGTGTCGCCGACGAACACGGCTCGTTCGCTCGGTACGCCGGCGAGTTCTCTGGCCTGATGGACCGGATCGGGGGCGGGTTTGCCGTGGGTGACGTCGTCCGCGCTGGCCGCCTGGCGGATGACGTCGTCCGCGTCGATGGCTCGCCGTAGCGCGGAGAGTTCCGCCCCGCTCGCCGAGGTCGCCAGGACGATCTCCCAGCCCCGCCCGGCCAGGGCGCGCAGCAGGTCGCCGGCCGCGTCCAGCGACGGGAGCCGCTCGAAGTACGTGGCGTAGAGGGCGTGGTGGGCCGCGGCGAGTTGCTCGTCCTCGTCGGGATCCCGGTCGACGTCGCCCAGCAGGTGGTCCAGCAGGTCGTCGCCGCTGAGGCCCACCGCGCGGTGGATGTCCCGCATGGGGACGTGGTGGCCCGCCTGCCGGAACGCCTCCCACCAGGTGACGACGTGCAGGTGGTTGGTGTCGACGAGTGTTCCGTCGACGTCGAAGATCGCGGCGCGTTTCGTGGTCATGACGGATGCCCTCGCCCTCTCACAGTTCCCGGAGGGCGGGGAGCAGCTTCTGTTCGGCCCATTCCAGGTACGGCTCCTGCTGGTCGCCGCCGATCTGGACGAGGGCCACCTCGGTGAACCCCGCGTCGACGTAGGGGCGTACGGCCTCGACGACCGCCTCGACGTCGTCGCCGCAGGGGATGGACTCGGCCACGTCCTCGGGTCGTACGAACCGGGTGGCGGCCTCGAACGCGGCGGGCCCCGGGAGTTCGGAGTTGACCGGCCAGCCGCCGCCGAACCAGCGGAACTGGTCGTGCGCGCGGGCGATGGCCGCGTCGCGGTCGGTGTCGTAACTGATCGGCAGTTGGCCGACCTTGGGCTTGCCCGTGCCGCCGTGGTCGTCGAAGGCGGAGACCAGTTCCGGCTTGGGCTCGGTGGCGATCATCAAGTCGGCGGCGTGACCGGCGAGTTCGCAGGAGCTGTCACCCGAGACGGCGACACCGATCGGCGTGGCCTCGGCGGGCAGATCCCACAACTTGGCGTTCTCCACGTCGAAGTGGGCGCCGTGATGGTTGACGTTCTCCCCCGCGAAGAGGGACCGGATGATCTCCACGGCCTCCTCCAGCATCTCAAGGCGGACGTGTGCGGCGGGCCAACCCCCGCCCACCACATGCTCGTTGAGGTTCTCCCCCGAGCCGAGTCCGAGACGAAAGCGGCCTTGGGAGAGCAGCTGGAGGGTGGCGGCCTTCTGGGCGACGACCGCCGGGTGGTAGCGGGTCGTCGGGCAGGTCACGTAGGTCATGAGGGGGATGCGTTCGGTGGCCTGCGCCGCCGCGCCGAGCACGCTCCACGCGTAGGAGGCGTGGCCCTGGGACTCCAGCCAGGGGAAGTAGTGGTCGGACGTGACCGAGAAGTCGAAGCCGGCCCGCTCGGCGCCGACCACGTGGTCGACGAGTTCCCGGGGACCGGTCTGCTCGGTCATCATCGTGTACCCGATCTTCGCCATGTCGCTCATCTCCTCGTCGTGGGTCGCGGGTGGACGGTCTTCCGTCACCGCCTGGTGGTGAGCCGCAGGTCGACCTCCTTCTCCTGGTCTCCCGACGCCGCGCCCCAGTGGTCCACGGCGAAGGTGGCGCTCAGGGCTTCGAACAGTTGGTCCACGGCGAGGTAGCCGCCCTGGAGTGTGGCGGAGACGGAGCCGGTGAGGGGCCTCGGGTCGGTCGGGACGCGCTCGCGTGTGGGCTCGAACTCCGCGGTCCACACAGGGAATTGGTCGCCCGGCTGCTCGTGCGGCACGTCGTCGTGGGGTCGGTCGCCGGGGAACGCCGTCCGCAGCACGCCGAAGACGGTGGCGGCGTCCTCCCTGGACGCTCCGGTCAGGGACACAGTGGCCATCAGGGGCTCTCTCCTGGGTGGGGGCAAGGTTCGTGTGAACCCGTACGAAGTCGATCTGAGGCGCGAGTACCCAGGACGGCGATGTTGACGCGGACGGACGTGTGCCGTGGCCCTCAGGTGCGTTCCTTCTTGGGGAAGACGTACTCGTCGAGGACCAGGCCGATGGCGACGGCGGCCGGGATCGCGACGAGGGCGCCGATGATGCCCAGCAGCGCTCCGCCGACCAGCACCGCGACGATGGTGACCAGCGGGTGGACGTCGACGGCGAACTTCATGGTCCTCGGCACGATGAGGTAGTCCTCCGCCACCCGGAAGACGATGTAGAAGACGGCGGTCGCGATCGCGATGGGCAAGGACACGGAGAGGGCGACGAGGCTGACGACGATTCCGGCGAGGGTGGAGCCGACGATCGGGATCAGGTCCATCAGAGCGGTGAAGATGCCCAGCGCGGCGGCATAGGGGACGCCCGTCGCCAGACACCAGCCGAAGGTGGCGGCTCCGGCGATCCCCGAGGTGATGAGGTTCCCGAGCATGTACTTGCCTATCCGGCTCATGACCTCTTCGGCCACGCCCTCGACGCGCTCACGGCGGCTGACGGCCACGAAGCGGTAGCAGAACTGTTTCATGGCCGGCAGCGCTGCCATGCAGTACAGGGTCACCGTGATCACGATCGCCGTGGACGTGAGGGTGCTGAGGACCATCTGGCCGGCGCCCAGGACGCCCCCTGCGAGGCCGCTCGCGCTGCCTCCTGAAGCGATCTCCTGCTTGGCCCTCTCGACCACGTGGTAGCGGTCCTCCAGGCGGCCGATCGTCGACTGGTGGTTGTGGAGCTGCTCCAGCCAGCCGGGCACCGCGTCGACCAGTGAGCTGATCTCCTTGGTCACCGGCGGAATGACCAGGGCCAGGAAGCCGCCGAGTACCACGATGAACCCGGTGAGGACGATCGTGACGGCCCAGCCACGCCGTAGACCCCGGCGTGTGAACCACACGACGAGCGGTTCCAGGCTGATGGCGATGAACACGGCCAGCAGGATCAGGGTCAGCATCGAGCTGACCCGCAGCACGGTCTGCACGGCGAGCCACGCCAGGCTCGCGCCCAGACCCAGGGCGAAGCCCACCCGCGTCCAGGACCGCCGGCGTCCGCCGCGTGCTTCTCGCCGCGTGGGCTCCAGGATGTTCCCGGAGCCGGGCGCGGAGCCGTTCACACCGGCCTGCTCCGGCGCGCCGTGCTCCTCCCGAGCGGACTCGGGCTCGGACTGGGCAGACATCGCGACGCCTCTCACGGGTAGGTGGCACCGTTCCCGGGTACCCACGCACTTCGCTCGTATCGCATCGATCTCTTCCGGCGGGAGTCACTCAGCGTGATCGATCTGGATCCCTTCACCGACCTGCTCGACTACCCGATGTACGTGGTGACCGCCGAGGCCGACGGGGAGAGATCCGGCTGTCTGGTCGGATTCGCCTCGCAGTGCTCGATCCGGCCCGCCCGGTTCATGGTGTGGCTGTCCAGGGCCAACCGGACATACAGGGTGGCGGAGCGTGCCGAGCGGCTCGCGGTCCATCTGCTCCGCCGTGACCAGGACCGGCTGGCCCGGCTCTTCGGCGGGGAGACCGGCGACCGCACCGACAAGTTCGCGGCGGTCGCCTGGCATCCGGGGCCCGGCGGGCCGCCGGTCCTCGACGAGGCTCCCGCCTGGTTCGTCGGTCGTGTGCAGAACCGGGTCGACGGCGGCGACCACGTCGGCTTCCTGCTCGCGCCGGAGGCGGCGGAGAACCTCGTGGGAGGCGACACGCCTCTGCTGACCTTGGCCGACGCTCTCGACATCGCCCCGGGTCATCCGGCGGACTGAGCCGCCGGCTACCGCGCGCGCCGGTGCCGTAGCACCGCCCCGAACGCGACCGCCGCCGCGCCCGTCGCGGCGCCCAGCACGAGGCCGGGGTGGCGCGCGAGTGCCGCCTCCGCCGAGCGGGGGTGGGCCGTCGCGTCGAAGGAACCGTGGGCTCCGTAGTCGTGTTCCGGGGCTTCGTCCGCCGGGTGCCATAGGTTGGCCGGCCGGGCGGCCGAGGCGCCGTCGTCGGTCTGCTGCGAGGCGTAGCCCGTGCGCGCGAGGTAGCGGTCCAGCAGGCCGGGGGCGACCTTGTTGGCGAGGACGGTCGCGGCGGTGGACGCGCCCACGTAGTACTGCTTGCGGTGCGGATGGTCCGCCGCGTTGACCACGGCCCGGGCGGCCACCTCCGGCTGGTAGATGGGTGGTACGGGCTGCGGGTTCTTCGGGAGCCGGGACAACACCCAGGAGAACTGCGGGGTGTTGACCGCCGGCATCTGCACCACGGTGATGTTGACGTGGCTGTGCTGGTGCATGAGTTCGGTGCGCACGCTCGATGTGAAGCCGTTGACCGCGTGCTTGGCGCCGCAGTAGGCCGACTGGAGCGGGATGGACCGGTCGCCCAGCGCCGAGCCGACCTGCACGATCACGCCGGTGTCCCGGGGGATCATGCGCTGGAGCGCGGCCCGGGTGCCGTTCACGAAACCCAAGTAGCTGACTGCGGTGACCCGTTCGTACTCGGCGGGCTCGATCTCCATGAACGGCGCGAACACCGACGTGAACGCGTTGTTGACCCACACGTCGATCGGCCCGAAGGCCTCCTCGGCGGCGACGGCCGCGGCCTCGACCTGTGTCCGGTCGGCCACGTCGGTGGGTACGGCGAGGGCGTGGCCGCCCCCGTCCTCGACCTCGGCGACCGTGGCGTCGAGGCCCGCCTTGCCGCGTGCGAGGAGGACGACGTTCGCGCCCCGCTCGGCGAAGAGTCGTGCGGTCGCCCGGCCGATTCCGGCGCTGGCGCCGGTGATGACAACGGTCTGCTGGTTCATGCTCGTCCTGTTCGTCGCGGAAGTGAAGAGGGCTCGGCGAGGGTGGCGGCGGTTTCGAGCAGGAGGGCGTGGACGAAGGCCTGCGGGAGGTTGCCGCGCAACTGCCGTTGGGCGATGTCGTACTCCTCGGAGTACAGTCCCGCCGCTCCGCACGCCTGCCGGTTGCGCTCGAACCAGCGGAAGGCCTCGACCTCCCGTCCCTGGTGGTGTTCGGCCAGTGCCGTCACGAACCCGCAGAGCAGGAAGGCTCCTTCGGCCTCCTCCAGTGGGCGTTCGTCGTGCCGGAAGCGGTAGGCGCAGTAGTCCTGCGTGAGGTTCTCGGTGTAGGCGCGGAGGGTGGCGCGGGTGCGCCGGTCGTCGGCCGGGAGCAGTCCCCGTACCGGGGGCAGCAGCAGGGCCGCGTCCAACCCGGTGTCGTCCGGGGCTCGTTGCCAGTGTCCGTCGGGGTGCGTCGCGTGGGCCGCGGTGTGCGTGAGGATCATGTCGGCCAGCTCGGTCCACTCGCGCCTGCGGGCCGCGTCGGGCGCCACGTCGGCGATCCTGCGCAGTCCCGCGGCGCAGATCAGCCGGCTGTGGGTCCAGGCCCGTTCGTCCAACTCCCAGATGCCCGCGTCCGGTTCGCTCCAGCGGGCTCCGATGGCGGCCACGGCGATCTCGGCGGCCCGGCGCCCGGCGCGGTCGAGCCGGCCTTGTCGCGCGGCGGCCGAGAACAGCAGCAACGCCTCACCGAACACGTCGAGTTGGAACTGGCGGTTGGCCTGGTTGCCGATCCGGTCGAAGCCGCCCGGATAGCCCGGAAGTCGGAGCGTGCGCTGATCGGGCACGGGGCCGCCGTCGACCGTGTACGCCGGTCTCAGTTTCGGACCGTCCTCGTGCAGCCGTGCGCCCACGAAGCGAACCGCCTCGTCCAGCAAGGGGTGTTGGCCGGCCGCGGCCGCGGCTTGGCCCGCGTAGCACTGGTCGCGGATCCACGCGTAGCGGTAGTCGTAGTTGCGTCCTTCCTCGGCGCGCTCGGGGAGACTGGTCGTCGCCGCGGCGACCATGCCTCCGTCCGCGCTGGTCATGCCCCGCAGTACGGCGTAGGCCTGCCGGGCGTCGCGGACGGCGACGGTGCGGTCGAGTGCGGGCACGGCGTCCGACCAGGCTCGTTCGGTCCGGGACCACGCCATGGACGCGACGGGAAGGGGGACGTCGGACAGCGGGGACCCGCCGAGTTCGAGCACCAGGTCGTGCTGCTCTCCGGCGTCCAGGGCCAGGTCGAGGGTGAACTGCCCGCCCGTGGAGGGGGTTTCGGTGAGCGTTGCGTCGCTGCCGCCGGTCCAGCGCAGGTACTGGTCGCCGATTCGCGCGGTCCACACGCCGTCGTCGTCGCGGTGCGTCTCGTGCAGGGGCTGGGCGCCGTACTCGGCGAGGGGGTGCAGCACCACCCGGACCCGGGCCGGTCCCTCGGTCGCCGACACGCGCCGCAGCAGGACGAGCCGGTCCCGTTCGCCTGGATACGCCAGTGCTTCCCGGCACTCCACGATCCCGTCCTCGGTGACCCAGCGGCCGCGCCAGATGAGGGAGCCCTCCTCGTAGTGTCCGCCGGGTACGAAACGGCCCCTCGGTGTGACGGCGTAGAGACCGGCTCCGCCGATGAGGGCGGAGAAGACCGCCCCACTGTGCCAGCGGGGCGCGCACAGCCAGCCGATCTCGCCGCGCGGGCCGACCAGCGCCCCGCGTTCGCCGTCGGCGAGGAAGGCGTAGTCGTGCAACGCCTGGGGCGGGTAGGCGTCGTGCTCGTCGATCTCCCGCGTGTGCGGCGTGTTCATCCCAACTCCCTTCCTGTCCCGGCCTATCCGGTGCGGTACTTCTCCGCACGGTCGGTGCGGAGCGTCAGGCCGTGACCGGGGGCGCCGTCGGCGCCCGGGCGGACGCTGCCGCCCTGGGGGTCGAGGGTGCCGTCGAAGAAGAGGTCCTCGATGCGGGTGTGGTCGTGGAACCACTCCAGATGGCGGAGGTTGGGGATCGCGGCCGCCGCGTGGGCGTGGACGTGCGGGGCGCAGTGCCCGGAGAGTTCCAGTCCGGCGGCCTCCGCGAGGGCTGCCGCGCGGAGCCAGACGGTGATGCCGCCGCAGCGGGTGACGTCCGCCTGGAGGCAGTCCACGGCTCCGGCGCCGAGCATCTGACCGAAGTAGGCGAGGGTGTAGCCGTACTCCCCCGCCGTCACCTCCGGGGCGACGGCGGCCCGGATCTGTGCCAGCCCGGCCGGGTCGTCCGAGGAGACCGGCTCCTCGAACCACGTCACCCCGTGCTCGTCGAGGTGGCAGGCGATCCGGATCGCCTGTTTGCGCCCGTAGCCGCCGTTCGCGTCGACGTACAGCTCCGGCGCGTCGCCGATGGTGTGGCGGGCCCGGGCGATCCGCTCGCGGTCCCGCCGCTCGGCCCGGCCCCAGGACTCCCCGATCTTGATCTTCACCCGGGGGATGCCCTGTTCCTCGGTCCAGTGGCGCAGTTGACGATCCAGTTGGTGCCGGTCGTAGGTCGTGAAGCCGCCGCTGCCGTACACGGGCACGTCGGTGCGGCTCGCTCCGAGCAGCCGGGTCAGGGGCAGGTCGAGGAGGCGGGCCTTCAGGTCCCACAGGGCGATGTCGACGGCCGAGACGGCGCCGGCGACGAGACCGGGCCGGCCCGCGTTGCGGACCGTCCTGGTCATCGCCTCATTGGCGGCGGGGATGTCCCAAGCGCTCAACCCGGTGACAGCGTCGGCGAGTTGCTCGGCGACGACCTGGGCGGTCGCCGCCGCGCCGTACGTGTAGCCGAGGCCGGTGACACCGCCCGCCCGGACCTGGACCACCACCATGGTGGTCGAGTCCCAGGCCAGCGTGCCGTCGCCCTCGGGTGCGTCGGTGGGGACCGTGTACACGGCGGTCTCGACGCCGTCGACGAGCGGCTCACTCCCCCGGGCGGTGCGCGGGTTCATCGGTCCTCCCGGCCCTCCCCCGCGTCGGGCTTGTCCTCACGGTGCTTCCCGCCGGGCAGCATCTCCTGCACCTTGGCCTTCAGCCCCTGCCGGATCATGCCGGCCCGATCGCTGTCGCCCTTGAGGACGGAGGAGGCGGCGGCCTCGATCTGGTCGAGGCTGGCGTGCGGCGGGATCGGCGGTACGGCCGGGTCGGTCCGGAAGTCGATGACGAACGGCCGGTCGGCGCCAAGGGCCCGCTGCCAGGCGTCGGCCACCTCCCCGGGCTTCTCCACCCGCACCCCGCCGAGGCCGATCGAGCGGGCGAAGTCGGCGTAGGGCACGTCCGGGATCGACTGGGAGGGCAGGAACTGCGGGGCGCCGGACATGGCGCGCATCTCCCAGGTCACCTGGTTGAGGTCCTGGTTGTTGAGGACGGCGATGATCAGCCGCGGGTCCTCCCAGTCGGGCCAGTACTTCGCGGCGGTGATGAGTTCGGCCATGCCGTTCATCTGCATGGCGCCGTCGCCCACGATGGCGAGCGCGGGTCGGTCGGGGTGGGCGAGCTTGGCGCCGATGACGTAGGGCACGCCGGGCCCCATGGTCGCAAGGGTGCCGGACAGGGAGCCGCGCATGTTCCCGCGCATCCGCAGGTGCCGGGCGTACCAGTTGGCGGCGGAGCCGGAGTCGGCGGCCAGGATCACGTCGTCCGGCAGCAGGGCGTCGAGGGCGTGCACGACGTACTCGGGGTTGATCGGGTCCGCGTCCACGGCCGCGCGCCGCTCCATGACCTCCCACCAGCGCGCCGTGTCCTTCTCGATCTTCTTGCGCCACTTGCCGTGCTCCTTCCGCTTGAGCTGCGGCAGCAAGGCCTTGAGCGTCTCCTTCGCGTCGCCGACGAGGTTGACCTCGAAGGGGTAGCGCAGCCCGATCATGAAGGGATCGATGTCGATCTGCACGGCCCGTGCCTGGCCGAACTCCGGCAGGAACTGGGTGTACGGGAAGCTGGAACCGATGACGAGCAGGGTGTCGCAGTCCTGCATCAGCTCGTACGACGGCCGGGTGCCGAGCAGGCCGATCGAACCGGTCACGTACGGCAGGTCGTCCGGCAGCGCGTCCTTGCCCAGCAGAGCCTTGGCCACCCCGGCACCGAGCACGTCGGCGATCTCCTCGACCTCGGCCCGGGCACCGCGCGCGCCCTGTCCGATCAGGATCGCGACCTTCTCCCCCGCGTCCAACACCTCGACGGCACGGGCGAGATCGGACGCGGCCGGGACCGGAGCGGAATGCGTCAGACCGAGACTGGACGGCACCATCTTGAAGGCGTGGGTGGGTGCCGAGTAGTCCAGCTCCTGCACGTCGGCCGGGATGATGACCGCGGTCACCGTGCGCTTGGCGTACGCGGTGCGCAGTGCCCGGTCGAGGACGTTGGGCAACTGCTCGGGGACGGTCACCATCTCGCAGTACTCGGAAGCGACGTCCTTGTACAGGCTCAGCAGGTCGACTTCCTGCTGGTAACTGCCGCCCATGGCACTGCGGTTGGTCTGTCCGACGATGGCGACGACGGGGACGTGGTCGAGCTTGGCGTCGTAGAGGCCGTTGAGGAGGTGGATGGCGCCGGGGCCGGAGGTGGCGGCGCAGACGCCGACCTTGCCGGAGAACTTGGCGTAGCCGACGGCTTCGAACGCGGACATCTCCTCGTGCCGGGACTGGACGAACGTCGGCTTGTTCTCGGATCGTCCCCAGGCGGCGAGCAGACCGTTGATGCCGTCGCCCGCGTAGGCGAAGACATGGTCCACGTCCCACTCGCGCAACCGCTGGAGAACGTAGTCGGACACCTTGGTGGACACGGGAGTTCCTTTCATCGCGTTGATCGCCGGTTGCGGATCCAGTGGGTTCCGGCCGCCGCCGCCCCGAGGACGGTGGCCGCGGCGCCCGCCGTCAGCAGACGGCCGTCACGGGCGGAGCGCTCGGGGCGGGCGGCGAGCTTCTCGGGGTGGTCGGCGGGCAGGTGCTGACCGTCGAGGCCGAGCGCCAGGGCCTCGGCGAGGTGCAGGGCGCGGCGGCCGGTGTCGCCCTGTTCGATCTGCGTACGGCAACTGAAGCCGTCGGCGAGGACCAGCGCGCCGGGGGCGGTCTCCCGCACCGCGGGCAGCACCCCCTGCTCCGCCACGGTCATGGACAGGTCGTAATGCCCTTGTTCGAAGCCGAAGTTGCCGGCCAGGCCGCAGCAGCCGGCGTCCAGGACGTCGGCGTCGATCCCGGCGCGGCGCATCAGTTCACGGTCGGCGTCGTCCTTCGTCACCGCGTGCTGGTGGCAGTGGGTCTGCACGGTCGCGGTCCTGGTGAGCGACGGGGGTCGCCAGCCTTCGGGGGCGTGGTTGAGGAGTTGCTCGGCGAAGGTCCTGAACTGCCCCGCCAGGCGCCGGACATCCTGGTCGTCCGGCAGCAACTCGGGGGCGTCGGCGCGGAAGACGGCCGTACAGGACGGTTCGAGCCCGACGACGGGTGTACCGGCTTCCAGCCAGGGCCGCAGCACATCGAGCGTACGGCGCAACACCCGTTCGGCGGTGGTGAGTTGGCCCGTCGAGATCCAGGTGAGGCCGCAGCACACCGGGCTGGTGGGGACGGCGACGTTGAACCCGGCGTCCTCCAGGACCCGGACCGCGGACTTCGCGACATCCGGGTGGAAGTAGGTGCTGAACGTGTCCGGCCAGAGCAGGACGGTGCGCGGGTCGCCCGGATCGGGTTCCGTGCTCCCCCGCGCCCGCCACCACTCGACGAAGGACTCCTCGGCGAAGACCGGTGCGTCGCGCTCCACGGCCACGCCCGCCAGGCGTTTGCCGAGGTCCGCGATGCCGGGTGCGGCGAGCGCGGCGTTGACCAGGCGCGGTGCCAGTCGGGACAGCCGCGCCCACACCGGCAGCCAGCCCATGGAGTAGTGGGCCGCGGGCCGCAGCCGTCCCTCGTAGTGATGGGACAGGAACTCGGCCTTGTAGGTCGCCATGTCGACGCCGACCGGGCAGTCGGACTTGCAGCCCTTGCAGGCGAGGCAGAGGTCGAGGGCGTCGCGGACCTCGGTCGAGCGCCAGCCGTCGGTGATCGCGGAGTCGGCGTGGCCGTCGAGCATCTCGAACAGCAGCCGGGCCCGGCCACGCGTAGAGTGCTCCTCCTCGCCGGTCGCCCGGTAGGACGGGCACATCACACCGCCCTCGTGCGTACGGCAGTTGCCGATGCCGACGCACCGCAGCACCGCCCGGTCGAAGGAGTGGTCGTCGTCCGGGTAGCTGAAGTGTGTGGAGTGGCTGTCAGGCCGCCACAGGGGTCCAAGGCGCAGGTTCTCGTCCACACGGTACGGGTCGACGACCTTGCCGGGGTTCATCCGGTTGTCGGGGTCGAACAGGGCCTTCATCTGCCCGAAAGCGGTGACCAGTTCCTTCCCGAACATGCGCGGCAGCAGCTCGCCGCGGGCCTGCCCGTCACCGTGCTCGCCGGAGAGCGAACCGCCGTAGGAGGCCACCAGATCGGCGGCCCGCAGGAGGAACTCCCGGAAGTGCGCGACGCCTTGGGCGGTGGTCAGCTCGAAGGGGATGCGGGTGTGGACGCAGCCCTGCCCGAAGTGCCCGTACAGGGATGGGTGGTCGTAGCCGAACTCGGTGAAGAGCTTCTTCAGGTCGCGCAGATAGTCGCCGAGCACCTCGGGTGCCACGGCCGAGTCCTCCCAGCCCTCCCAGGTCTCCCGGCCGTCGGGCGGCCGGGCGGTGACCCCGAGGCCGGCCTCGCGTGCCTTGAGCATCTTGTGTTCGCGCGCGGGGTCGTCGGAGAAGGCCACCGTGGGATCGTCCGCCTCGCGTCCGAGGGCCCGGATCAACTGGTGGGCCTGCTCGTCGACTTCGTCCTGACTGTCCCCGGTGAACTGCATGAGCAGCCAGCTCTCGCCCTCCGGAAGCTCGTGCAGCGAGTCGAGATAGGCGCCCTCCTCGCGCATCAACTGGGCCATCCGCCCGTCCAGCGCCTCCAGTTGGGTCGGCTTGCTGTGCTTCAGCAGCCGGGGCACGTCGTCGGCCGCCGCGCAGATGTCGTCGTATCCGAGGACGAGCAGGGCCTCGCACGGTGGCAGCGGGACCAGGTCGAGTTCGGCGCGCAGGACGGTGGCGAGGGTGCCTTCGCTGCCGACGAGTGCCCGGGCCACGTCGAATCCGTTCTCGGGCAGCAGCGAGTCCAGGTTGTATCCGGAGACGCGGCGCGGGATGCGGGGGAAGCCGCGCCGTACGTCCGCCAGGTTGCGGTCGATGATCTCGCGCAGTCCCTGATGGATCTCGGCGCGCCGGCCGCCCGCGGCGATGATCTCCGCGTACTCCTCGTCGGAGGTGGGGCCGACCCAGCAGCGGGTGCCGTCGTAGGTGAGGATCTCCAGACGGCGGACGTTGTCCACGGTCTTGCCGTAGGCCTGGGCGGATCCGCCGCACGAGTTGTTGCCGATCATGCCGCCGAGCGAGCAGTGGCTGTGGGTGGACGGCTTGGGGCCGAACTGGAGCTTGTGGTCGGCGAGTTGGCGGTTGAGTTCGTCGAGTACGATCCCCGGCTCGACCACACAGGTGCGTTGCTCGGCGTCGATCGACAGGACCTGGTGGCAGTACTTCGTCCAGTCGATGACGACGGCGGTGTTGGTGCACTGGCCGCCCAGGCTCGTCCCGCCGCCCCGGGAGAGCACCGGGGCGCCGAAGTCGGCGCACACCGCGACCGCGGCGGCTCCGGCGTCGACGGTGCGCGGGACGACGACCCCGATCGGTACCTGTCGGTAGTTGGATCCGTCCGTCGCGTAGGCGCCCCGGCTGCCGTTGTCGAACCGCACCTCGCCGTCGACCCGCTCGCGGAGCGCCTGCTCCAGGGCACGTACGTCCAGCGCCGTCTCGACTCCACCTGCCTGGACCACCACTGAATCCCCTCTGCGAGGGCCCCGAGCGAAGGGGCCGTACGGATGCACCAGGACGGGTTCCCGGTGATCTAGATGGCTAACGTCCCTATCCGGGTGCCCGTACTCGGTGACTGTCGGTCACCGGAAGTCCTTCCGGGCCTTGGCGAACTCGGTGAGGAGGGTCTCGCGGAACGCCTTCAGGTCATCGGGCTTACGGCTGGTGACCAGCGTGTTCGGCCCGTGGTCGCAGACGCGGACCTGTTCGTCGACCCAGGTGCCGCCCGCGTTACTGATGTCCGTGCGCAGACTCGGCCACGAGGTCAGCGTGCGGCCCTCCACCACGCCCGCCTCGACCAGCGTCCACGGTGCGTGACAGATCGCGGCGACCGGACGGCCCAGGTCGAAGAAGGCACGCACGAACGACACGGCGTCCTCGTCGGTGCGCAGCAGGTCGGGGTTGGCGACCCCGCCCGGGAGGACGAGGCCGTCGAAGGTCTCGGCCGACGCCTCGCGCACCGTCGCCTGCACCGGGAACACGTCCGCCTTGTCGAGATGGTTGAACGCCTGGATCTGACCCGGTTCCGTCGAGACGAGGACCGGTTCGTGGCCCTGGTCGGTGACCGCCTGCCACGGGTCGGTCAGCTCGATCTGCTCGACGCCCTCGGGCGCCATCAGGAATGCGATACGCATGGTCATCGATCTCCTTGCTCGGCCTGCCAGGTGGTCTCGTCCGGGGACGGTTTGCG
Source organism: Streptomyces sp. NPDC051576 (assembly GCF_040681835.1). NCBI lineage: Bacteria > Bacillati > Actinomycetota > Actinomycetes > Kitasatosporales > Streptomycetaceae > Streptomyces > Streptomyces sp. NPDC051576. Next base: position 233,419 of record NZ_JBFAZO010000008.1, on the reverse strand, counting down.
CCGCGCCCGGGCCGCTCGGCGGCAGCGCAGCAGCTCCTCCCCGTACGGCAGCAGCACGCACGCTCCGATGCCGGCGGCGATGCCCGCGAGATAGCCGCGCGACAGCGGTCGCCGGCGTGGCACGAGCCGCCACGCGTCCGGGTCCGAACGGCCGCCGTTCACCAAGGACTTGACCTGGTCGCTGTGCAGGCACATCAGGGAGGTGAGCGCGGCGAAGGGCAGGGATTCGAGGAAGCTGTGGATGTGCTGCTCGATCGGATTGACCTCCCGCTCGCTGCGCACCGCGGTCCGTACGTCCCACAGCGCGGTCGCCTCGTGGACCGCCGCCCCGCCGAGCTGCACCGCGAGGAGCAGCGGGTTGACCTCGTAGCGCAGCGTCAGCGCGATGGGGATGCCGACCTCGGTCATCATCAGCGCGTGGATCAGGGATTCCTTCGTGCCGGAGGTGTCCTCGATCCTGGTGCGCCGGTGCATCACCCAGTCCGCCAGGCCCGGCGCGAACCAGCCGGGCAGGAGCCCGTACAGGAGGTAGCGGGTCGTCGCGTCGCCGACGTCGGTTCGCTGCTGCCGGACGGCCGGTCGGGTGAAGGGGCGGAAGGCGGTCACACGGTTCTCCTCGCCGTTGGGGGGTTCGGGGCGGGCGGTGCCGCACCCGGATCTTCGGGCGTGGCCACCGCGTACCCGGAGACCGGGGACCGACACGGAGGTTTGTCCGGTCGCTCCGGGGAGACCCGCATATCGCCCCGCGCACCTTTCTGACGAAGGACACGCCATGGCACTGCTCGCGGTGCTCATCCCGCCCCTGATGCTCGGCCTGGTGCTCGCGTTGGGCAGATACGAGGAACTGCTGCTGCCCCGGCAGGACACCGACCTCCCCACCCCGGCCGTGACACCGCAGCCCCTCGACGCCGGCCTGCCGCGCGGCTGACCCTGTATGCCCGGCAGGTTCGTCGGCCGGTTTCCTTTCGCCCTACCAGGGCACTTCGGTTGCCAGGTCGTCGCGCGTCGCCCCTTGGCGGTGGAGTGGCGATGCTTTGATGACGTATCGGAAATAGCCAGTCAAACAGGGCGAGTTGCTCTCCTTCACGGAGGTGTCATGTGAACCGGCGTACAGCGCTCCTCGGCGTGGGCGAGGTCCTGGCGTGGTGGGCCGCGCTCGCCCTGCTGTGGCTGGTGTTCATCAGCGCGGTGGACACGCTGGAACTCGTCGTCGGCGCGTCCGCCGCGTTGCTCGGGGCGTTCGCCGCCTGGGGTGCGCGCCGGGCGGTGAGCGGGTGGTGAACGGCTGGACCGTCGCCGCGACGGCCTCGCTCGCCGCGGCGGTCGGGGCCACGGTCTGGGGCGTCGCCACGGGCCCGCTGCGGCGCCGGGTCGTGGCGCAGAACCTGTGCACCTCGCTGGCCTGTCCCGCGCTGCTGCTCCTGTCCGAGGGCTACGACCGGCCGGCCTATGTCGATGTCGCTCTGCTGCTGGCCCTGTTGGGTCCGGTCGGCACCCTGGTCTTCGCCCGGCTGCTCGCGGAGGAACTGGCGGACGATCCACCGCGGGCTTGGGGCCTCACCTACGCGGTCGCGGCCTTCGGGGCCGCGGTCGTGGTCGCCGTGGGCGTGGCCACGGGTCCGGGCCGCGCGCTGGTCAAACTCCTGGTGATCGGCGCCCTGTTGATCGGCGGGAACCTCACCGCGTCCCGTGCCCTGTCCGGTGGCTTCGCGGGGAGCCGGCGTGGATGATCCGCTGATCGTCGTGGCGTTGCTGCTGGTCGCCGCGTCCGCGACCGCCGCCGTGGCCACCCGTGATCCCTCGCGGCAGGCGCTCGTCCTGGCCGTCCTCGGGACGGTCCTGGCCGTCCTGTTCACCGTGTTCCAGGCCCCTGACGTGGCGCTGTCCCAGCTCGCCGTGGGCTCCGCCCTCACTCCCCTGCTGCTGATGCTGTCCGTGCGCAAGGTCCGGCGGCCGAGACGGCGCAAGGAGACGGACCGATGACCCGGCGGGCGCGGCTGCTCGTCATGGCCGTCGGCGGTACGGGGCTCGCCGTACTGCTGGTCGCCGCCTGCTTCGACCTGCCGGGCTTCGGCGGCCGCCAACACCCGTACGGGGACCGGGTGGTGCGCGCCTCCCTCGCCCGGCACACCGCGAACACGATCGCCTCCGTCAACTTCGACCTGCGTGCCTTCGACACCCTCGGCGAGATGAGCATCCTCTTCGCGTCCGTCCTCGGGACCGTCGTCCTGCTGCGCGAGACCCGCGACGAACACCGTGACGCGCCCGAGCCCGAGCGGGTCGCGCTCCCCGTCCGCCGATACGCGCTCCTGGTCCTCCCCGTCGCCGTCGTCACCGGCCTGTATGTGATCGCGCACGGCCAACTCAGCCCGGGCGGCGGCTTCCAGGGCGGTGTCGTCGTGGCGACCGCCCTGCACCTGCTCTACCTGGGCGCCGACTACCGCGCCCTGGAACGCGTCCGCCCGGTCTCCACCTACGAGATCGGCGACGCCCTCGCCGCCTCCGCCTATCTCGTCCTCGGCCTCGCCGGACTCCTCGCCGGCACCGCCTACCTCGCCAACTTTCTTCCCTACGGCACCTTCAACACCCTGTCCTCGGGCGGCACCGTCCCCCTGCTGAACGCGGCCATCGGCATGGAGGTCGCCTGCGCGGTCGTGCTCCTGCTCGCGCACTTCCTGGACCAGGCCGTGGAGATCGAGAAGACCGGGAAAGGGGGCGGGAAGTGATGTCGGTGCTGCCCTACCTCGTCGCCGCCTGGGTGTTCCTCGTCGGCTGCTACGGCCTGGTGACCAGCCGGAACCTCATCCACGCCGTGGGCTGTCTGGCGGTCTGCCAGTCCTCCACCTACGTCCTGCTGCTGGCCGTCGGTTACCGCGACGGCGGGACCGCGCCCGTCTTCTCGGACATCAAGCCCGGCTCCCGGCCCGTGGTCGACCCGGTGGTCCAGGCCCTCGCTCTCACCGACGTGGTCGTGGGGGCCACGGTGACGGCGGTGCTGCTCGCCCTCGTGCTGCAGATCTCCAAACTCCACGGCACGGTCGATCCCGACGAACTCTCGGAGCTGCGCGGCTGATGCACCACCTGCTTCCGGTACTCGTCGCCGTCCCGCTGCTCGGAGCCGCCCTGCTCGTCGCCAGTGGACGCCACCTCTCCCGCGCCGCCGCCGAGTCGGTGGGCTGTGTCTTCGCCGCCGGTACGGCGGGACTCGCGATCGTGCTCCTCCTCAACTCCTCGCCGCCCATGACCGACTGGGTCGGCGGGTGGACCCCCCAGGGAGGCGAGAGCGTCGGGATCGTCCTCGTGGGGGACGGTCCCGGCCTCGGTATGGCGGCGCTCGCCTCGCTGCTGACGGTGGCGGCGCTGGCCTACTCCTGGCGCTACTTCGACGAGCCGCCCCGTCGCCACGCGGGCGCCTTCCCGGCCCTGATGCTGCTCTTCCAGGGCGGTATGTGCGGCTTCGCCGTCGCGGGAGACCTGTTCGACGCCTTCGTGTTCTTCGAGTTGATGAGCGTCGTGGCGTACGCGCTGACCGGCCATCGCGTCGAGGAACCGAAGGCCGTCCAGGGCGCGTTGTCCTTCGGCGTCCTCAACTCCCTGGGCGCGTATGCCATGTTGATGGGCATCGGGCTGTTGTACGCGCGCACCGGCGAGCTCGCCATGACGAAGATCGGCCAGGGCCTCGACCGGCACGGCGGCCCCGACGCCCTCACTCTCGCGGCGTTCGCGCTGGTTCTGACGGGCCTGTTGGTGAAGGCCGCGGCCGTGCCGTTCCACTTCTGGCTGCCGGACGCGCACGCGGTGGCCCCCACCCCCGTGTGCATGCTGCTGTCCGGGGTCATGGTCGAGCTGGGCGCCTACGGCGTCTGGCGGATCTACCGCACGGTCTTCTCCGGCCCGGGCGGCATCCCGGCGTCCGACCTGGAGCGCGCCCTCGTCGTCCTCGGTGTGCTGACCTGTCTGGTCGGCGCGGTCATGTGCTGGTACCAGCGGCACATCAAACGGCTGCTGGCGTACTCCACGGTCGCCCACATGGGGCTCTTCCTCATCGGCATCGGTCTGCTGCGCCCCGAGGCCACCGACGGGGTCGCGCTGTACATCCTGGGCCACGCGGGGGTGAAGGCCGCCCTGTTCGCCTGCACCGGCGTCCTCCTCGACCGGTACGGCTCGGTGGACGAACACGCCCTCCACGGACGCGCCCGCGAGCTGCGTGGGGTCGCCGTGCTGTACGTAGTCGGCGCGCTGAGCCTCGCCGGTCTGCCGCCCTTCGGCATCGGGCTCGGGAAGGCGGTGCTGGAGGAGTCGGCCGGCGGCCCGCTGACCGTGCTGTTCGTCGCCGTGTCAGCGGTGACCGCGGGCGCGGTGCTCCGGGTGGCAGCGCGGGTCTTCTTCGGCCTCGGCCCCGAGCCCGGCGACGAGTCGTCGTACGAGACGACGGGCGTCGACGAGGAACCGGAGACCCGGCACCGGCTGAGCCGGGTACCGGACACCATGACCTCGGTGCCGGCCGTGCTGCTCCTCGCCGCCCTCGCCGTGGGCGCGGTCCCCGGCTTCGCCACCGTGCTCGGCCACGCCGTGTCCGGCGAGGAGACCCCCTCCCCGCACTGGACGCTCGCCGGACTGCTCCTCGGTCTCACCTCGACCCTGCTGGCCCTCGGCCTGGCCGCGCTCGCCGTGACCCGCCCGAAGCCGCTCGGCGACCCGTCCTGGACGACGGGGCTACGACGCCTGCAGTCCGGCCACATCGGCGACTACGTGGCGTGGCTGCTGCTGGGCACGACCCTGCTCGCGGCGCTGGCCCTGCCCACGCTCCTGGACGGCTGAGCGCACCCGGCCGACGCCGACGACGCATGGTCCGGCCGGGCGGGGATACCCCTGTGTTATGCCACGGACACCGGGACCCCGACAGCACACGGAGCGCAGCACGCCGGACAGGCCCAGCAAACTTCCGAAGCGGTCCTGGTGGGCGGTGCTCAGGGGCACGGTCAGGGAGTTCCAGAACGACGAACTCGCCGACCGGGCCGCCGCGTTGACGTACTACGGGGTACTGTCCCTCTTCCCCGCGCTGCTGGTCCTGGTCTCCCTGCTCGGCATCGCGGGCAGGTCGGCGACCCAGCAGGTCCTGGACAACATCGAGAAACTGACGCCGGGTTCGGCCCGGGACATCATCAGCGAGGCGGTACGGCAACTCCAGGCGACCGGTGGCCTCGGCTCGATCGTGGCCGTCGTAGGCATCGTGGTGGCGGTGTGGTCGGCCTCCGGCTACATCGCGGCGTTCATCCGCAGCGCCAACGTGGTCTACGACATTCCCGAGGGCCGCCCCGTGTGGAAGGTGCTGCCGATCCGGGTCGGTGTCACGGTGGTGCTGCTGGTCCTGGCCATGGTCAGCGCGCTGATCGTGGTGTTCACCGGCGGCCTGGCCCACGCGATCGGTTCCGCGTTCGGGATCGGGGACGCCACGCTGAGGGTGTGGTCCATCGCGAAGTGGCCGGGGCTGGTCGTCCTGGTCACGATCATGATCGCGATCCTGTACTGGGCGGCACCGAACGTGAAGGGCCGGGGCTTCCGCTGGGTCACTCCGGGCAGCGTGCTGGCCCTGCTGGTCTGGATGACGGCCTCGGCGGGGTTCGCGTTCTACGTGGCCCACTTCTCCTCGTACAACAAGACGTACGGCACGCTCGCCGGCGTGATCGTCTTCCTGATGTGGCTGTGGATCAGCAATATCGCGATCCTGCTCGGACTCGAGTTCGACGCGGAGCTCGCCCGCCAGCGAGCCGTCGTCGGTGGACACCCCAAGGACGCGGAGCCGTACCTCCCGCCCCGTGACACCCGCGCGTGGAGCGAGCAGGACCATCGCCGTATGGAGTGACGCCTCACGGGGTACCCGGTGTCGACACCCATCCACGACACATCCCCTGGAGGCCTTCATGTTCCGTGCCATCGCAGACGTGCTCCGCAGCATCGGCAGCGCGATCGCCACCGTCGTGACACTGCCGTTCAGGGCGCTCGCCCGGCTGTTCGGCGGGGCGTCGCGCTCCGCGCACTGACGTCATGACCACGGGGGGCGACTCCTCCGGCACACGGTCCGGACCGGAAGAGCCTGACCATCACATTCCCCCGGGGGACAAGGCGACGGCTGAGGGACGAGTGCCCACATATCCACGGCCTATCAGTCGTCGTTCGTCATTCGTCCATCACTTTCTCGCTTGCCCGGCGGAGCGAAGAAGCGTTCGACGTCCGCGTCCGTGACCTCGGTGAGCGTGCGCGGCGACCAGTGCGGGGTGCGGTCCTTGTCGATGATCTGGGCGCGGATGCCCTCCACCAGGTCGGGCGAGGTCAGGGCGTGGCAGGAGACCCGGTACTCCTGGTCAAGGACGTTCTCCAGTGAGCCCAGCCGCCGGGCCCGGCGGAGTGCGGCGAGGGTGACCTTGAGGGAAGTCGGTGACCTGGTCAGCAGGGTTTCGGCGGTCTCCTTCGCCTCGCCTGCGCCGTGGTCGAGGAGGCCTCCGAGGATCTCCTCCACGGTGTCGGCGGAGTAGCAGGCGTCGATCCAGCCCCGCGCCGAGGCGAGTTCACCGGGCGGGGCCGGTCGCGCGTACCGGTCCAGGACCTCGGGCACCGGTGCGTGGGCGAGGTCGTCGAGCAGCGACGGCAAGGACCCGGAGAGCGTGTAGTGATCGGCGAGGCCGCACAACAGGGCGTCGGCCGCGCCTACTTGAGCGCCGGTCAGCGCGAGGTGTGTGCCGAGTTCGCCGGGTGCGCGGGCGAGGAGATAGGTGCCGCCGACGTCCGGTACGAAGCCGATGCCGGTCTCGGGCATGGCGACACGCGAGCGTTCGGTGACGATCCGCACGCTGCCGTGCGCGGAGAGGCCCACGCCGCCGCCCATGACGATGCCGTCCATGACGGCGACGTACGGCTTCGGGTAGCGGGCGATCCGCGCGTTGAGCCGGTACTCGTCGCGCCAGAAGGCGACCGCCGCCGACCCGTCCCCGTCGCGCGCGTCGTCGTGGATGGCGCGGATGTCGCCGCCCGCGCATAGCCCCCGCTCCCCCGCGCCGCTGATGACGACGGTCTCGACGGCCGGGTCGTGCTCCCAGTCCGTCAGCGCCTCGTCGATCCGGCGGACCATGGCGTGGGTCAGGGCGTTGAGCGCCTTGGGACGGTTGAGGGTGAGGTACGCGGCGCGTCCCTCGGTACGCAGGAGTACGGGGTCGTCGGCGCCGCGCATGATCTCGTGGGTTCCTTCCAGGATCCGGTGGACCCCTGTGGTCCCGGACGATCTTCCTCCTACCGTATGCGCTCGGAGGGCGGGGAAAAGAGTTGGATGCCTGGGAGAGCGGGCTTCAACGGGGCGTCGGCGACGGCGCTCCCGCGTCGCCCGTGAGATCCATCCCCGTCATCAGTTCGGCGAAGGCGCGGGCGGCAGTGGGGGACGTGAAGAGCCGGTCGAGCCGGGCGCGGGCCAGGCCGCGCTGGAAAGGGCCGCAGTGGGTGGCGTCACCGGCGTCGTGGAGCATGCGGGTCATCCAGTGGGAGAGCTCCTGGTCGTTCCAGACGCGGCGCAGGCACCGTTCCGAGTAGGTGCGCAGAGCGGTGTCGTCGCGGTCGTGGACGGAGTCCCGGACGGCTCGGGCGAAGAGGTCGGCGTCGTAGAGGGCGAGGTTCATCCCCTTGCCGCCCATCGGCGAGACGATGTGGGCCGCGTCGCCGACGAGGAAGAGGCGGCCGTATCGCATCGGGTCGTGCACCAGGCTGCGGAGCCGGAAGATCTCGCGGTCGGTGATCGGGCCGCAGACGAGGGCCGGGTCGCCGAGCCGGGTGCGCAGGGCGTCCCAGACGCGCGCGTCGGACCAGGCGTCGGGGTGGTCGTCGGGCGGGCACTGGAGGTAGTAGCGGCTGGTGTACGGGCCCCGTGGGAAGTGGGCGGCGAAACCCTGCGGGCTGACGGCCAGGAGCGGGTGGGCCGGCGGCGGGGCGTCGGCCAGGACCGTCAGCCAGCCGATGCCGTGATCGAAGGCGTACGGGGTGAGGGCGCCCTCGGGGACGGCGGTACGGCTGATGCCGTGATCGCCGTCGCAGCCCGCGACGAAGGCGCAGGTGATCGCGCGGAGGCTGCCGTCCGGGGCGCGGTAGCGGACGGTGGGGCGCTCGCCGGTCAGGTCGTGCAGGGAGACGTCCGCGGCCTCGAAGCGCAGGTCGCCGCCGTCCGCGAGATACGTGGCGGTGAGCTTCTGGACCAGCATCTGCTGGGGGCAGAGGCGGGCCGTAGGGCCGTGTGAGCCGTCGTTGTCGGAGACCAGGTGGGGCTCGCCGTCGACCCGGATCTCCAGGATGCCCTCGTGCGGGACACCGCCCAGGACGCTGTCGGCCAGGCCCCAGGAGTCGAACATGCGCACGGCGCGGGTCTCGACGATGCCGGCGCGCTGGCGCTGTGCCACGTACTCGCGGGTCTGCCGTTCCAGCACGACGCAGTCGACGCCGCTGCGTCGCAGCAGGTTCGCGACGGTCAGACCGGCCGGGCCCGCACCGATCACCACCACGGTCGTGGATTCCGGTGACGTGCTCAACTCCCGTGCGCTGTCGACCACTTGCCCACCTCCGCAAGCACCCTAGCCGAGCCGGTCGGGTACCCGGATCTGTTTCGGATCGCGAGGACGGGGCACAAGCGAGCGCAGTCCGGTGCTTCGGTCAGTAGGCACGCGTTCTTCCCGTTCTTGTCATGCGAGGAGTGTCATCGTGCCCCGTCCTTCCATCGTGCCCAATCCGGAAGTGCTGCGACAGGCAGTCGACCGCTATCTGGCCCTCGCGGCCGACGGAGACATCGCCGCCGTCCCTCTCCAGAACGCCGCCTACACCCTGTGCGTGCTGACCGGCACCCGCACGGTGGAGGAGGCCATGGCCGCCGTGGAGCTGCTGTGTTCCGGGGTCCCTTCGGGCGGGAACGCGCCCGGGGAACGGGAGTTGGTGTAGCGGCGCACCCGGTCGCTTCCTACGCGTCCGGGTCCCAGGCCTGGAGCTGGTCGAAGAGGCGTCGGTCGCCGTCGACGTGCAGGGAGTCCATCGGGATCCGGTCGTACAGGGCGAGGACCAGTTCACCTGCCGTGCCGCGGGCCGAGGCATCGGCCGCGGGTGTCGTCACGGGCCCGGGGAGCGGGGTGGACCGCGCGCCGTCGGCGGAGAGTGTGACGCGCCAGGCGCGGCCCTCGGTGGCGTGGTACTCGACGACGGCGGGCTCGTGCGGCCAGGGGCTCGTCGTGGTCGCGCAGCAGGTGGACAGGAACTCGTCGACTCCGTCGAGTGCGGCCTCCGCCGGCAGCGGCTGCGGGGTGCCCGCGGTGATCTGGGCGTCGTAGGTGTGCACCGCGGCCTCCTGGACCTGGTGCCGGGCCACGGCGCCGCTGGTGTGCGGCGACTGCGATCCGTCCCACCATGTCCAGCAGCCGCGATCCGGGCCCGACTCCCGCAGAGCACCCAGCAGTTGCTCCGTGGACTCGGCCGACCAGGCCAGCAACGCCTCGGGTTCGTTCGGCGCGGTCGAGGCGAAGTCCGAGGTGTTCCCCGCCGGAGGAGCCTCGGCGGGCCCCGTGGCGATGATCGCGGCCCAGCGGCGGTGGACCCCGCCCAGATGCAGCACCAGATCCCGCAGCGTCCACTCGGGACAGGTCGGGACCTTCGCCTCAAGGCCGGGCGCCGAGGCGACCGCGGCCCGGAACGCGACCGACCGCTCGTCGATCAGCCGGAGCAGGGCAGGGAACTCCAGAGTCTGTGTCACGTCGACTGTCTATCACCGTGCGCGGGCGGACTCACAACGGTTTTCACCGCCGCCGCATCCAGCCCAACGGTCAGCCGTCGAGGGCCTTTTGGACCGTCGGGTAGCAGTCGATGATCCCGTCGATGCCGACGAGCTGGATGATGCGCAGCACGGGTGGGGTGGCTCCGGCCAGTCGCAGCCAGCCGTCCGCCTCGGTGAGGGCGCGGTGGACCGCTATGAGGACGTTGATGCCGCTGGAATCCATGAAGGTGACGTCACTGAGGTCGAGGACGACATGCGGTGCGATGCCGCCCGGCGGCTCCAGTGCGTCCCGCAGTGAGCCGCAGCTCTCTTGGTCGATCTCGCCGGCCGCGGCCACGACCAAGGTGTCGTCGACGGTGTCGGAGCTGACCGCCAACCGGCCCGGCTGTCCCGCTTGTTCGGTGTCCGCCATCTGTCCTCATACACAGGTCGGTGAGCGCTACGGATCAGGATTTTCATCCGGAGTGCTGCCCCGCATCGTACGGTTGATGCCTTCGTCCGGTGGAGTCGGCGGAAATTGACGGAGTGGTTGTTACCTCACGGGGTATGCGCGGGGCACGCAGAAGGCGGTGAAGAGATCCGGATGGAACCAGATTCGTCGGAGGACGCCGACATAGCGCCGCGGGCCCGTGCCCAGGCCATACGCTCCACCGTGGCGCTGGACGGGGACGGCTCGTGCATCGCCGAGGCCCGCCGGCTGGCCGCGTCGTTCCTCGCTCGGGTCCGGGCCGAGTACGGGCTGCCGGTGTCCGCCCGTGCGATGGATCTCACGCAGTTGGTGGTCAGCGAGCTGGTGACCAACGCCCGTAAGTACGCGCCGGGTCCGGTGCTGATGGACCTGCGGATCGTCGGCGCGCTGGTCCAGGTGGAGGTCTGGGACTCCGACCCGGTTCTACCGGTCGCCCGTGCCGCGGATGCCCAACGCGTGGGCCAGCACGGTCTGGAGATCGTGCGGGCCGTCGCGCGCGGCTTCGAGGCACGGCGAGAACCGGTGGGCAAGCGCATCATGGCCCGCATCGCCCTCACGGACAGCCCGGACGGGAGCGTCGGCAGCGAGGGTCCGCTGCGCGCGTGAACAGTGTCAGTGCGACAGGAGTCGGGCCGTCACCGTCCCGTCCCGGTACATGGCTGATCGAATGTGGGGCAGCCGCACTCCATGTTCTCGGTGATGCGGCATGGGTGAGTCCCTCGCCCTGGTGTCCGCCCTGTGTTTCGGGGTGACCCACTTCGTCAACGGGCTGCTGTCCCGCCGGGTCGACGGCATGACCGTCGCCCTGCACGCGCAGGTGGGCGGGACCGCGCTGGCCCTGGTCCTCGCGTCGAGTCTGCCGGGTGGTTCCACCTCGCCGGCGGACTACAGGTGGGGAGCGTTGTCAGGCGTCGGAACAGGGGTGGGCGTCGCGTTTCTGTACCGGGCGATGTCGCAGGGCGCGATGAGCGTCGTCGTCCCGGTGAGCGATGTCGGAGCCGTGGCGCTGCCGGTGCTGGTGGGTGTGCTTCTCCTCGGGGAACGCCCGACGGCGCCCGTGTGGGTGGGTATGGCCGCCGTGCTGCCCGCGCTGTGGCTGGTCTCGCAGAACACTCCGGGCGCGGGTGACGCGAACGGCGGCGCCGCCTCCGACGGGGTGCCCAGCGCGTTGGTGGCCAGTGCGGGGATCGGGCTGCAGTTCCTGGCCATGGCCCAAGTGGACAGCGGAAGCGGCCTCTGGCCGGTCGTGCTGAGCCGGGTGGTGTCCGTCGTGGTCATCGCCTGCGTGCTGGTGCCCTACGGCGGCCGGTGGAGGATGCCGGTCCGGCTGTGGGCGGTGGCCGTCGCGGCGGGCATGGTGGGGACGGCCGCCATCGTGCTGTATCTGGAGGCGACCGCCCGGCAGCTCATGGCCGTGGCGACAGTGCTCTCGTCCCTGTATCCCGCCGTCCCCGTCGTGCTCGCCCTTCTGTTCCTGGGCGAACGTCTGAGCCGTCGGCAGACCGTCGGCCTGGTGTGCGCGGCACTCGCCGTCGCGCTGATCGCTCTGCGCTGACTTTGGGCGCCACGCCGTTTGAACCCGGCGCCGGAGGTAACCCGGACGACTAGCTCCAGGAACCACACATTTCCACCACACACAGAGAGAGAAGTTGAAGCGCTGTGACCGCGCGCACCGACAAGAGGAAAGCCGTGCAACTGAGGACACCAGCATGACGCCCCCGCCGTGCACGCTCCCCGAGGGCAACATCGTCAGAGGAGACGACTGACGCGACGGAGAACGGGCCGGAGGCCGAAAGCCTCCGGCCCGTCGCATGTCCTCGCTCGGGCGGACCGCCGTTCAGTAAGGAAGCCGACCATGTCCACCAAGGTGTCCGACTACGTTCTCCAGCGGTTGCGCGAGTGGGACGTGGACCATGTCTTCGCCTACGCGGGCGACGGCATCAACGGTCTGCTCGCCGCCTGGGGACGATCCGAGAACAAGCCGACGTTCGTCCAGTCCCGGCACGAGGAGATGTCCGCGTTCGAAGCCGTCGGCTACGCCAAGTTCTCCGGCAAGGTCGGCGTCTGCGCCGCCACCTCCGGCCCCGGCGCCATCCACCTCCTCAACGGCCTCTACGACGCCAAACTCGACCACGTCCCCGTCATCGCCATCGTCGGCCAGACCAACCGCAGCGCCATGGGCGGCAGCTACCAGCAGGAAGTCGACCTCCTGAGCCTCTACAAGGACGTCGCCTCCGCATACTGCGAGATGGTCACCGTCCCCGAACAACTGCCCAACGTCCTCGACCGCGCCCTGCGCACCGCCTACGCCAAACGCACCGTCACCGCCGTCATCATCCCCGCCGACGTACAGGAACTCGACTACTCAGCCCCCACCCACGCCTTCAAGATGGTGCCCTCCAGCCTCGGCCTGCCGCAGTACACGGCGGTGCCCAGGGACGACGATCTGCGGCGGGCCGCCGAGGTGCTCAACTCCGGTGGCAAGGCGGCCATTCTGATCGGGCAGGGGGCGCGCGGTGCCCGTACGGAGGTGATGGCGGTCGCCGACCGGCTCGGTGCCGGGGTCGCCAAGGCGCTGCTCGGCAAGGACGTCCTGGACGACGATCTGCCCTATGTCACCGGCGCGACAGGGCTGTTGGGGACCCGGCCGTCGTACGAGATGATGCGTGAGTGCGACGTCCTGCTGGTGATCGGTTCGTCGTTCCCCTACACCCAGTTCCTGCCGAAGTTCGGGAAGGCGCGGGCCGTGCAGATCGACATCGATCCGCACATGATCGGGCTGCGCTACCCGTTCGAGGTCAATCTCGTCGGCGACGCCGCCGGGACTCTGCGTCGGCTGCTGCCGCTGCTGGAGCAGATGGAGGACCCGGCGTGGCGCGAGAAGATCCAGGCCAACGTGGCCCGTTGGTGGGAGGTCATGGAGCGGCGGGCCACCGTGGACGCCGATCCGGTCAACCCGGAGCATGTCGTGCACGCGCTGAGCGCGCTGCTGCCGGACGACGTGATCCTGTCCGCCGACTCCGGCTCGGCCGCCAACTGGTATGCCCGGCACCTCAAGTTGAGCGGTGCGATGCGCGGCTCGCTGTCGGGCACGCTCGCCAGCATGGGGCCCGGTGTGCCGTACGCCATCGGTGCCAAGTTCGCGCACGGTGACCGGCCGGCGATCGCGCTGGTGGGCGACGGGGCGATGCAGATGAACGGCATGGCCGAGTTGATCACCGTGGCCAAGTACTGGCAGGAGTGGCGGGATCCGCGGCTCGTCGTCGCCGTCCTCAACAACCGGGACCTCAACCAGGTGACCTGGGAGATGCGCGCCATGTCCGGCGCCCCGCAGTTCCTGCCCTCCCAGTCGATCCCGGACGTGCCCTACGCCGACTTCGCCCGCTCGATCGGCCTGAACGGTGTCCGCGTGGAGAGGCCGGACGAGGTGACCGGCGCCTGGGAGAGCGCGCTCGCCGCCGACCGGCCGTGCGTGCTGGACTTCGTGACCGACCCCGCCGTACCGCCGATCCCGCCGCACGCCGGTCTGGACCAGATCGAGGCCGCCGCGTCCGCCGTCCTCAAGGGCGACAGCGACAGCGCGGCCATGGTGCGGCAGGGCTTCAAGGCCAAGGTCCAGGACTTCCTGCAGTGACGCATCACGCAGAAACGGGATGTCTGACCATGCCGGACACGGGCACCCGTGACCAGGTAAGGAACCGCACGCCCTACCGAACGACCAGAGGTGAACCATGACCGAGGAGATCAAGAACCTGACCCCGAAGTACACCGTTCCCGGCATCCGGCGCGAGGACGCGGGCCGGCTGATCGGCGTGCTGCGGCTGCGGCTCCACTCGCTGAACGACCTTCACCTGACGTTGAAGCACGTGCACTGGAACGTCGTCGGGCCGCACTTCATCGCCGTGCACGAGATGATCGACCCGCAGGTCGACCGGGTGCGGGAGATGGCCGACGACGTGGCCGAGCGCATCGCCGCGCTGGGCGGGGTGGCGCCGGGCACACCGGGCACGCTGGTGGCCGAGCGCACGTGGGACGACTACTCCATCGGCCGGGCCGACGCCATCGCTCACCTCGGCGCGCTCAACATCGTCTACACGGGGTTGATCGAGGACGTCCGCGCCGCGATCAAGGAGGCGGGTGAGATCGACCCCGCCACCGAGGACCTGCTCATCGAGCAACTGCGCGACCTGGAGCAGTTCCAGTGGTTCGTGCGGGCGCACCTGGAGAGCGCGGGCGGCACGCTCGCCACCGGTGACGCGCACTCCGAGCAGGAGGCCGCCGCCAAGGGCGCCGAACTCGGCTGAGTACCTGACGACAAGGACATCCCAGGTCCTGAGGCATCCCCGAAACTTGCCGTTTGACAACTATGGCCATGAGGCAAGAAAGTAGCGGGTGTCATCGCACCAGTGGGGAAGGATCTGGGATGTCCCGGTCGGCGGAGGCCACTCCGTGCACCGGGCGGCTCGGTCAGGCGGTCCGGCTGCCGGAGGACTCGTCAAGGTCGTGTATCTGCGCCGACGCCACCGCACAGAACGACTCAAGGCCGGTGAGCAGCGCGTTGCGCCCGGCGGTCGGCATCTGCGCCAGGACCGCCCCCAGCGCCTCCTCGCGACGGGCCCGCAGGTCCGAGAGAAAGGCCCTGCCCAGGCCGCTGAGGTACAGGCGGACCTCGCGCCGGTCCGTGGGGCTCACCTCGCGGTCGACGAATCCGGCGGCCTGCAGACGGTCGCACAGCCGGCTGGTCGACGGCGGTGTCGAGGCGAGGTGGTCGGCGAGCGTGCGCAGGTTGATTCCCTCGTGGTGCTCCAGGATGAACAGGACGCGTAGCTGCGAGGCGGACGCGGGCGCTGTCGAGGCGCGCCCCCACAGGACTTCCAGCAGCTCCGCGGCAGTGGACGTGACGCGCGCGACCTCGTCGGGTTCGGGGCGGGGGTGGAAGGACGTCACGGTCACACTCTCGCAGGCGCAGGGACGGCCCACAGCCTACTAGCACGCGCAACGGACCCGGATGGACAAGACCCACACGCGGCACACCAGAGAATGGCATACCTACTTCGTGAACAGATTCATGGCTGTCGAGCGGGCGCTGCGCACGGCGGCGCCCCATGAGCTGCCCGACGTCGTCGGCCGGGAGCTGGGCCGGCACTACGCGGCGGACTCCGTGGACCTGCTCATGGCCGACTACGGCCTGACCGTGCTGCAGCCCGTGACCGACCTGCCGCACGTCCTGCCTCCGGTCTCCGTGCACAACACCCCGGCGGGGCGGGCCTTCGGCGCTCAGGAGCCGTTCGTGGAGGGGAACCTCGGCGACGGACACGTACGCGTCCATCTGCCGATCAGCGTGCGCGGGGATCGGCTGGGCGTGCTCTCGGTGACGCTGCCCGGCGGTGACCACGCGCGCGACCGCCTGCCCGAACTGACGGAACTGGCCGAGGTGTTGGGCCACGAGGTGCTGGTGGCCGAGCGCGACACCGACCTGTATCTCCGGGCCCGGCGCAAGGACCGGCTGACGCTGGCGGCGGAGATGCAGTGGCAGTTGCTCCCCGGCCGCGCGTGCTCCCGCCCCGAGTTCGACCTCGGCGCGCAGTTGGAGCCCGCCTACGCGATCCACGGTGACAACTTCGACTGGTCCGCCACGGCCGACCACCTGACGCTCTATGTCTCGAACGGCATGGGCGAGGGCATAGAGGCATCGCTCCTGACGAACCTCGCGATCAACGCCCTGCGCAACGCGCGCCGGGCCGGCATCCCCCTCGCCGACCAGGCGGCCCTCGCGGACCAGGCGGTCTACGCCCACTACCAGGGCGGCCGCTACATGTCCGTGTTGATGTTCGACTTCGACCTCACCACCGGGCGTGCCCGGGTGGTGGACGCCGGATCACCGCAGACGCTGCGGCTGCGCGACGGGGTGGTGGAGCGGATCGCCTTCGACGCGCAGTTGCCCCTGGGCATGTTCGAGGAGACCGACTACGTCGAGCAGGACTTCCGGATCGAGCCCGGGGACCGGGTCGTCTTCGTCAGTGACGGGGTGTACGCCGTCGCCTCGCCCAAGGGTGAGGCCTACGGGGACGCGGCGCTTGCACGGGCGATCCAGCACACGAGGCTGCTGCCCGCCGCCGAGGTGCCGAGGGCGGTGCTGCGGGAGCTGACCGGCCACCGCGGCACCCCGACCCCCGACGACGACGCCTTGGTGGTGTGCCTGGACTGGCGGGGTCGGTGAGGTGCGTCCCCGGCGTCCCCCGCCCTCACGGGCGTGGCGCTAGTGTGAAGGCACTGAGCCGGAAGGGTGAACGCCGTGAGCACCTCTGAGCCGCTCCCGTCCGTGGAGAGCGAGTTGCGGTCGGCCCCGCCCAACGCTCTGGTGGAGACGGCCCGGCGCCTGCTCGGCGACCGCGCCGGAGCCCAGGACGTCACCCTCCTCCTCGTCGACTACGGCCTGCGCGTGCTGCGTCCGGTCGCCCCGGGCACCGGCGAACCCCTGTCCGCCTACGACGGCCCGGCGGGACGGACGTTCACCGCCCAGACGCCCGTCGTCGAACCGTCGGGAGACGACGGGACGGCGACCGTGCATGTGCCCGTCACCGTGCGCGGCGACCGGCTCGGCGTCCTGACCGCCCGACTGCCCGCCGTCGGCGCCGATCCGGCCGGGGTGCGCCAACTCGCCGAGTTCGCCACCGCGTTGGGGCACGAGGTCGCCACGGCGGAGCGCGACACCGACCTGTACCTCCTGGCCCGCCGCACCCGGCGTCTCACGCTCGCCGCCGAGATGCAGTGGCAGCTCCTTCCGGGGCGCGGCTGCGAAGGCCCGGAGTTCGTGATCGGCGCCCATCTGGAGCCCGCCTACATGGTCGGCGGGGACAACTTCGACTGGAACACCGACGGCACCCACCTCACCGTGACGGTCACCGACGGCATGGGCCGCGGCATCGACGCCTCCCTGCTCACCGGCGTCACGGTGAGCGCCCTGCGCAACGCCCGCCGCGCCGGCCTCGGCCTCGCCGACCAGGCCCGGCTTGCCGACCAGGCCGTGTACGCCCAGTTCGGCGGCAAGGTGTACGCCTCGACCCTGCTGCTCCGCTTCGACCTCGCGACCGGCAACGTGCAGGCCGTCGACGCGGGCTCGCCCCGGCTCTACCGCCGACGCGGCGACACGGTGCGACAGATCGAGCTGGAGGCACAGCTCCCGCTCGGCATGTTCGAGGAGACGGCCTACGAGGAGCAGATCTTCGCCGTACGGCCAGGGGACCGGCTCGTGGCGGTGAGCACCGGCGTGCACGGGACCCGTTCGCCGGAGGGCACCCTGTTCGGCGAGGAAGCGCTGCGCCGGGCCCTCGACGCGGCGCCGACGCGGGCTCCGCAGGAGGGGGCACGCTCGGTGGTGGCAAGTCTGATCGAGCACTTCGGCAGCAGCGAACTGGCGGCCGACGCCGCCGTGGTCTGCCTGGACTGGAACGGGCGCGGTTCCGTGGCACCGTGATCATCCGCTCTCGGCGGGCGGCCCGTACTTCTGCGCCGAGGCGAACGCCCGCAGGCCGCGCTCCAGCGCCGCGCGCTCGTCCGGTGCCATGGCGTGTACGACCTCGGTCAGCGCCCGGGCCCTGAGTTCGGCGACCTCCGCGAGCACGTCCCGTCCGTGCGCGGTGAGACTCAGTTGGATCTCCCGGCGGGTGTGCGGAGCCGCGTCCCTGAGCAGCAGCCCGGCCGCCTCCAGCCGGTCGCAGAGCCGGCTCACGGTGGGCAGGCCGGCGTCGAGCCGGTCGGCCAGCATGGTCAGGTTCGCGCCCGGTGCGGCCTCCAGGGCGTGCAGGGCGCGCAGTTGATGCGGTGACAGGCGCACCGACGCCTCGGCCGCCGCCAGGGTCCACAGGTCGGTCAGGCCGTCCACGGCATCGGCGATCCGGCCCGCGACAGGGTCCGTGCCGTGCGTTGCCACGAGTTCGACACCTCAAGGAAGTCGGCAGTGTGGTGATTCGCCGCTCATGGGGTTGCTCTACCCGAGATTCCCGCGCCCACGCAACTCAGTCGCGGTCGGGGTACAGCACGGCGGAGACCCGCTGGTGCAGGTCGTGCTGGGGGCGGCCGGGTGCGGTGGGCGCGGCCTCGCGCACGGACTGGGCCAGCGCGCGGAGCTTGACGTTGGCGTACTGGGAGTGGCGGCGCAGGACGCGCATCGCGATGTCCGCGTTGATGCCGTAGAGGGCCATGAGCACACCGCGTGCCAGGTCGATGTCCTCCTGCGAGGCGCGGGCCCGGTCGATGTCGGAGTCGGCGGCACGCCGTGCCTCCTGCCGTACGGGCTCCGTCACGTCGACGGCGAACCCGCGCACCACCACCACCTCACCGTCGTCACCGGTCCGTCCGTCGCCGACCAGCACCACGTTGCGTTCCGTGTCTGCGTTGCCCACCACGCGGAGATAGCAGCTGAAGGGGGATCCGGTGGCCCTGCCGTGCTCCAGCGCGCTGTCGAGCCGGGTCTGGTCCTCGGGGTGGATGTGTCCGCGCAGCAGCTTGCCGGTGGGCGTGACGGAGTCGGGTTCGTGGCCGAGCAGCCGGAACATCTCGTCCGACCACCACCAGGTGTCCTCCGGCAGCCGGTGCAGGAACACTCCGGTCACGTCGTCGGCACGGTCGTCCTGCGACACCATGGTCCTCACCAACCCGCCCGGTCCGTTCCCCCGTAAGCCTGACCCTAGCCCCTCAGCCGGAGCGGTGGGGCAGCCGGACGACCTGCACGAAGAAGTCGTCGATCTGCCGGACGGCGGCGATGAACTGGTCGAGGTCGACCGGCTTGGTGACATAGGCGTTGGCGTGCAGTTTGTAGCTGCGCAGGATGTCCTCCTCGGCCGAGGAGGTGGTCAGGACGACGACGGGGATGTGCACCAGCTCCGGGTCGGACTTGATCTTCTCCAGGACCTGGCGGCCGTCGTACTTCGGGAGGTTGAGGTCGAGCAGGATGAGGTCGGGCTGCGGGGCGTCGGTGTGCTCACCCCGCTTGTAGAGGAAGTCGAGCGCCTCCTCGCCGTCCCGGACGACGTGGAGGGTGTTACCGATCTTGTTGTCCTCGAAGGCTTCCCGGGTCATCAGTTCGTCGCCCGGGTCGTCCTCGACGAGGAGGACGTCGATCGGGGTCGCGTCAGGGAGGGTCGTCATGTCAGGGCCTTCTCGTCCGTGGGGGTGGTGTCGGTGCCGTCCGCGGCTTCAGCGACGTCGGTCGTTTCGGTGGGCTCGGCGGGCTCGGTCGCTTCCTCACCGGACGGGAGCGTGAAGCAGAAGCGGGTGCCCTCGCCGACCGTGGAGTCGATCCAGATCCGGCCGCCGTGGTGTTCGACGATCTTCTTGCACAGGGCGAGTCCGATGCCGGTGCCGCCGTAGGCGTCGCGGCTGTGCAGCCGCTGGAAGATGACGAAGACCTTGTCCGTGAACTCCTCGGGGATGCCGATCCCGTTGTCGGCGACGCTCACCCGCCACATGCCGGGGTTGTCGGGGTCGGCGTCGCAGGTGACGGACACGTGCGGGACACGGTCCGGGTGGCGGAACTTCAGGGCGTTGCCCACGAGGTTCTGCCAGAGCATGGTCAGCAGGGTCGGGTCGCCGACGATCTCGGGCAGGGTCTCGGGCCGGTCGATCCGGGCTCCCGACTCCTCGACGGCCACCGAGAGGTTCCGCAGCGCCTTGTCCAGCGCCTCGCCGAGGTCGACCGGCTCCCGGGTGTCGTCCAGACGCCCGACGCGGGAGAAGGTGAGCAGGTCGTTGATGAGGACCTGCATACGTTTGGCGCCGTCGACGGCGAAGTCGATGTACTGCTGGCCGCGCTCGTCCAACTGGTCGCCGTACCGCTTCTCCAGGAGCTGGCAGAACGAGGCGACCTTGCGCAGCGGCTCCTGCAGATCGTGCGAGGCGACATAGGCGAACTGCTCCAACTCGGCGTTGGACCGGCGCAGTTCCACCGCCTGGGCATCCAGCTCCGCGGCCTGCCGGCCGAGCGCCTCCTCCTGTTCGCGGGAGGCCTCCAGTTCGCTCACGATCCGTTTGCGCATGCCCTCGACGGCTCCGGCCACCGCGATGAGGTCGGCCGGGCCGTCCCCGACGATGCGGTGCGCGAAGTCGCCCGCCGCGACCTGTTCCGACGCCGTGCTCAGCGCCTCCAGGGGACGCGTCACCAGCCGTCGTACCAGTACGGCGAGGGCGAGGCCGGTGAGCAGGAAGGCGGCGATCATGCCGCTGAGGACGGTGTCGCGCACCGTGCGCTGGTGGGCGAGGTGGGCCCGGCCGTCCTTCACGGCCTGCGCGAGGTCGGTGTTCTGCTTCGCCCAGAGGGTGCGCAGTCGGTCGAACTCGTGCTTGCCGCCGTCCAGGGTGGCCTGGTCGACGGTGTCCGGCCGGCCAGGGGTGACGGCGGCGGCCAGCGGCTCGGCGTAGGCCCGCCGCCAGCCGGACGCCCCGCGCTCCACCGCCCGGAGATCGGCGAGCAGGTCGGGCCGGTCACTGAGGAGTTCGCGCAGCCGTGCGGCGGAGCGGGCCTCGTCCTGCTTGCCGCTGGTGTACGGGGTGAGGAACTGCCGGTCGGCGGCGATCGCATAGCCGCGGACACCGCTCTGCTGGTTGACCAGGGCGGTCTGCAGTCGGTACGCCTCGATCTGGGAGGGCTGGATCCGCAGCAGCAGATCGTCGCTGACCCGGGCGGTCTGGTTGAGCAGGTTCGCGCCGATCGCGGTGCCGATCACCACCAGCAGGACCATGAGCGACAGTGCCAGGAAGAACCATCCCTGCACCGTCAGCCGGCGCCCGATCCGTGTTCCGCCCGTCATGTACCTCACCGTTCGTCCCGTCCCGTCGGCCTCTCGTCCCGTCTGCTCGGTTCCGGCGCAGTGAATCACGTCCGGGGCAGTCGTCTCACGTCCAGTGCAGGTGCATCACGGCCACGTCGTCCGCCAGGCCGCCCTGGGTCTCGGCCAGGTTCTCGGCGGAGGCGATGAGTTCGTCGACGAACTGCTCCGGGTCCAGTGCGGCCCGCTCCCGGGCGAGCCGGAGCAGCCCGTCCTCCCCCAGCCGCTCCGCGCCCCGTCCGACATGCCCCTCGAACAGTCCG
The DNA here is from genome assembly GCF_040681835.1 of Streptomyces sp. NPDC051576. Classification (NCBI taxonomy): domain Bacteria; kingdom Bacillati; phylum Actinomycetota; class Actinomycetes; order Kitasatosporales; family Streptomycetaceae; genus Streptomyces; species Streptomyces sp. NPDC051576. The sequence continues at coordinate 212,068 of NZ_JBFAZO010000008.1, read as the reverse complement.
TCGGTGAACAGCACCACGGCGGCGTCCTTCGGTACGGCCAGTTCCGTGACCGGCCAGTCCGCGACGCCGGGCACCACGCCCAGCGCCGGACCACCGGGCACCTCCACCCACTCCACGGCGCCGCCGTGCCGCATCAGCAGTCCGTGGTGCCCGGCCCGCACCACGCGGGCCGTGCCTTCGCCGGGTACGGCGGTGAGGCAGACGAGGGTGGCGAAGACCTCGCTCCGGGCGCGCTCGGCGACCAGGAGTTCCTCCAGCCGGGCCACCTGTTCGGCGCCGGTGACGCCGCTGAGCACCAGCGTGCGCCAGGCGATCCGCAGGGCGACACCGAGGGCGGCCTCGTCGGGCCCGTGCCCGGACACGTCACCGACCACCGCGTGGACCGTGCCGTCGCCGCTCTGCACGATGTCGTAGAAGTCGCCGCCGAGCAGCGTCTGCGCGCGCCCGGGGCGGTAGCGGGCCACCGCTTCCACGCCCTCGCCGCGCAGCAGGGGTCTGGGCAGCAGTCCCCGCTCCAGGCGGGCGTTCTCCTGGGCCTGCATCCGGCTGGCCTGGAGCGCGACCGCCGCCCGCTCGGCCTGCTTGCGCTGGATCGCGTAGCGCACCGCGCGTCCGAACAGCTCCGGCTCGACCCGGCCCTTGACCAGGTAGTCCTGTGCGCCGGCGGCGACGGCGGCCAGTCCGGTCTCCTCCTCGGCGAGGCCGGTGAGGACCACGACGGCCGCCCGCTCGGCGCCCGCCCGTACCCGGGAGAGCGCCTCAAGTCCTTGGGCGTCCGGCAGGTGCAGATCGAGCAGGACGCAGTCCGGCACGTCGTCCGCGAGGACCTCGGCGGCCTCGGCCATCGACCGCACCCACCGCAGACGTATCTTCAGCGCGCTGTCGGCGACCAGTTCCTCCACGAGCAGCGCGTCGCCGGCGTCGTCCTCGACCAGCAGGACGGCGGGCTGCCAGGTCAGCCACGCGTCCGGCCCGGTCCCTTCGTTCCCCACCGGCAGCAGGTCATCAGCCCGCGCCTGTGGCACCACCATGGCCCTGTCCTCCCCACCGCACGGTTTCCCCCGACCATAGTTGCCGTCAGACAACAGTCGAGAGCATACCGGTCCGCAGGGACGTCCCGTACGCACTCCGCACGACCGTCGGCCGATTCGCCCAACGCACCCTGCGTTCAGCGCTGTTGAGGGTACGACGGACCGCTTTGAGTCGGCGACGAGGCGACCGGATCACGTCGGACTCCCGTGGGCCTCTCTGTCGTAGTAGTGCACCGTTCGCGTTTCATGTCCCCCTCCCCCCGGTACCCGCAGGAGCACCACCGGCCGACCGAACAGAGAAGGGAAGAGTGGCGTGAACGACTACCGTGCGGAGAATCCCGGGGACGAGGAAGAGCGGACGGCCAAGCCCGTGCCCAGGGACATGCCCGATCAGCAGGCGGGCGCCGACGAAGATCCCTGGGAGGCCGGCGACGACTCACCGCGCCGGGCCGAGGACGAACGGCCGGACCCCGGGGTCCCCGACACGGACGAGGCCGGCACGGGACGCCTCGGCTCACCCCACTCGGGAAACCCCAGGCCGGAGCATCCCGTGCCCGATGAATCGTCCGCGTGAGGCCGCATGCGAAGGCTCCGCTCCGTGGGGCGGTTGTTGTTTGAAGCGGGCCCAGCCCGGTAGTCCGAAAGAGAGGCGGCCGGCTGTCCAACCGCTCCCGGGAGGGTTCGGCAGTGAGCCCGCCACCGGCCGCCCGGGGACTTCTCCCAGGGCGGCCGGGTCCACCTCCCCCATCCGCTAGGCCGCGTCGGTCAGCACCCTTTCCCGCACGGAGGCACAGGAGTTGGTGATGAGCCGGGAGACGTGCATCTGGGAGACGCCGAGTTGCTCCGCGATGCGGCTCTGGGTCATGCCCCGGAAGAAGCGCAGGTAGAGGATGGTGCGTTCACGCTCGGGCAGTTGCTGCAGGGCGGGCTTGACCGCCTCGCGGTCGACGACCAGGTCGAACCCGGAGTCGCACTCCCCCAGCAGGCCGGCCAGTGTCATGCCGGAGTCCTCACCGGGCGACTCGGCGTCCAGCGAGAGCGCGGTGAAGCTGTCCAGCGCCTCAAGACCGGCGCGGACGTCCTCCTCGCTCAACTGCGTGTGCTCGGCGATCTCGGCGATGCTCGGGCGCCGGTCCGCCCCTGCGGCGGACAGCTCACGCAGGGCGATGCGCACCCTGTTGCGGAGTTCCTGGACGCGCCGCGGGACGTGCAGGGCCCACATGTGGTCGCGGAAGTGCCGCTTGATCTCGCCGGTGACGGTCGGGACGGCGTAGCTCTCGAAGGCGTAGCCGCGTTCGGGGTCGTAGCCGTCGACGGCCTTGACCAGGCCGAGGGCCGCGACCTGGCGCAGATCCTCGAAGGGTTCGCCCTTGCCCCGGTAGCGGCCGGCGATGCGCTCCGCCATGGGAAGCCAGGCGCGGACGAGTTCGTCCCGCAGGACGTCCCGTTCGGGTCCGTCGGGCAGGTGCGAAAGGCGGTCGAAAGCCGCGGCGGTACGGGGGGCATCGTCGTGCGGATGGCGCTTCCTGGTGGCCGTGTCCATGGTGCTCACAACTCCCTCATGGGGTTGTCCGACGGACGGTCCCATGGGAGTGAGCACACGCTGACCAGGTGAAACACACCCGCGATCCGGTGTACACCAGCTCCCACGGACGTGCCTCCTGTCCGAAGCACTCATTCCAGCGCCTTCCCCCGCGAAGAGCCACGAAACAAATACGCGGCCACCATCACACCCGGCGGCCAGAACGTTACCAAACGTGACAAATCGACCAGCGCGGGAGTCGACGGAAGCCGTGACGGACGGGTCCGGCGGACCGCCGTCCAACACCTGGGTGAGACACAGGGGTTGACGATCCGGTACCGGTTCGTCAACCCCCGCCGTCACTCGGCGGGTTCGTGGTCGCGCTCGCCGGACGTGACCGACCGCGCATGCTGGTGCACGCCGTCGCGCTTCGCGTCGTGCTGCGCGAGAGCGGAGAGCAGCATCTCGACGGTCATTCCGACCTCGGCCTCGGCGGGATGCCGCAGGATGGCCCCCGACTCGATCCGATACGCGTTGCTCCGGCCCTCCCGCGTGTGGGTGAGGTAGCCGTCCTGCTCCAGATCGGAAATGATCTTCTGGACCGCTCTTTCGGTGAGCCTGCACCGCACGGCGATGTCGCGGATGCGGGTGCGGCGGTCCTCGGCGATCGCGGCCAGCACCCGGGCATGGCTGGTGAGGAACGTCCATCCCGTGTGCGTCTCGGGTACTCCATCCATACCTCCAGCATAGGGCCCACCTTTCACGTATCCCAAGACACGAAATAGATTTCATGTATATCTTGACGTGCTAGATACGGGGGGTGAGACTTGGACAGGCAGAAAACAGGGTGGACGGCTCGGGAGCGACTGCCATGTCAGAACACGAGCGTTGCGCCACTCCCACGAGTGGAGTCCGGAGTGTGTGTGCGGTATCACCCGTCGTCGCGGTGGACCCCTCGTCGGCCTCGCTGATGATCGTGTCGCACCGGGCGGGAGACCGGACGGTCGTGACCGTCTCCGGCGAGATCGACATCGATACGGAACAGACGATGCAGCGCGCCCTTCGGCTCGCCCTCGCCCGGTCGCCCGCGGGCGTGGACCTCGACCTGACCGGGGTCGGTTTCTGCGACTGCTCCGGCCTCAACGTCCTGCTCCGGGTCCGCCGGCACGCCCTGGCGGACGGCAAGACCCTCGGCATCCTGACCGCCGCTCCGGGGGTCGGGAGACTGCTCGAACTCACCGACACCACGTCGCTGTTCACCCACGCGCGTGCGCCCGCGAACGGGGTCGTCCACGCCTGGCACGAGCATTCCACGACAACGCACGACCTCATGGAGGAGAACGGGGTGTCCGACGACGCCGAAGAGCTGCGCACCGAGGTGGTCCAGCTCAAGCGCGCCATGCTGACCCGGCCGGTCATCGACCTGGCCCGCGGAGTCCTGATGGCCTCCTTCAGCCTCACCCCCGAGGACGCCTGGAACGTACTGGTCGACGTCTCCCAGCACACGAACACCAAGCTCCACCAACTGGCCGAGGATCTTGTCGATTCGGTGAAGGGTGCGCCGCTGCCCGACCATGTGCAGCGGCGGATCTCCATCGCCGTCACCGAGATCGCCCGCCCGGCATAGAAACGGACGTTTCCCGGTGCGCTCCACGGCCACCCGGAGGGCGGACGATCCACTGCCCCGAGGAGAGCGCCATGACGGAGTTCGGTTACTTCCTGTCCTGTGAGGAGCACGATCCCGCCGAGCTGGTGGAGCAGGCCAGGATGGCGGAACAGGCCGGGTTCACGTCCTTGTGGATCTCGGACCACTACCACCCCTGGAACGACGAGCAGGGACAGAGCCCGTTCGTCTGGTCGGTGATCGGCGCGCTCTCACAGGCCGTCTCGCTTCCCGTGCAGACCGCCGTCACCTGCCCCCTCATCCGCATGCACCCCGCCGTCGTCGCCCAGGCGGCGGCCACCAGCGCCGTACAACTGGACGGCCGGTTCCGGCTCGGCATCGGCAGCGGCGAGGCGCTCAACGAGCACATCCTCGGCGACGCCTGGCCCGAGGCCGATGTGCGCCTGGACATGCTGGAGGAAGCGGTGCATGTGATGCGCCAACTGTTCACCGGCGACCAGGTCAGCCATCGCGGCAAGCACTACACGGTGGAGAACGCCCGCCTGTACACGGTGCCCGAGGAACCGGTACCCATCGACGTCTCGGCGTTCGGCCCGCACGCCGCCGAGGTCGCCGGCCGCATCGGGGACGGGTTCATCACGATGGCGCCGGACACCCCCGCCATCGAGAGGTTCCGGCGCAGCGGCGGCGGCACCAAACCCGTCTCCGCGGGCCTCAAGGTGTGCTGGGGAACCGACAAGGACGAAGCCGTCCGTACGGCGCACCGACTCTGGGCCAATGAACAGCTCCCCGGCGAACTCGCCCAACTCCTGCCCACCCCACGCCACTTCGAGCAGGCCTCGGAGCTCGTCGGCCCCGATCGAGTCGAGGCCGACGTCACCTGTGGCGACGACCCGGACGCCCACGTGGAGGCCGTCGAACAGTACGTCGAGGCAGGGTTCGACACCGTCTACGTCAACCAGATCGGGCCGGACCAGCAGGGCTTCTTCGACTTCTACCGCTCCAAAGTGCTGCCCCGCCTGGGAGACTGACGGCTCGTCAGAGCCTGCCGCGGCACCGGTGCGATCCGCAGATCGGCCCTCGCGGTGGGCTCCGCCTCGTCACTGCGCCGGGTCAGCTCCGTCCACCACGACCCGCCGTCCTCGATGTACCGCAGCAGTACGCCTTCGCGGATGCCCCAGGGGCAGACGGTGACGGTCTTGATGCCGGTGAGCTTCATGGCCGTGTGCCCGACGACGGCTCCGGCCAGGCTCTGCGCGGACCGGGGTGCCGAGACACCGGGTAGCAGGGCCCGTTCGGACGCCGTCAGGGCGGCCAGCCGGTCGACGCCCACGCGAAGCTGCGAGCGCGCCAACTGCCGCTCCACGAAGGGCCCTTGGCGCCCGGGAGCCGCTCCGCAGAGCCGGGCCAGTTGCTGGAAGGTGCGGGATGTCACGACGGTGGTCCGCGGCCCCTCCCAGCGGATCCGCGCGGCCACGTCCCGCAGTTGGTGACGGACCTCGCGGCGCAACGCCCTGACCGCCTGCTCGGGCGGCGGGTCCTGGCCGTGGAAGAAGTCCCGGGTCAGCCGGCCCGCGCCGAGCGGCAGCGAGGCGACGAAGTCGGGCAGCCGGCCGCGCCCGAAGGCGACCTCGAAGGAACCGCCGCCGATGTCGAACAGGGCGAGCGGCCCGGCCCGCCAGCCCATCCATCTCCGGGCACCGAGGAACGTCAACTCGCCCTCCACCTCCCCCGGTAGCGTGCACAGCCGTACGCCGGTCGCGGCCCGCACCGAGCGCAGCACGTCGAGCCGGTTCGGCGCGCCGCGGACGACCGCCGTCGCGAAGGCCAGTGGCCCCGCGGAACCCCACCGCCGGGCGGTCTCGGCAGCGGCGGACACCGCCTGCACGAGTTGGCAGACGGCTTCCTCGGGGATCTCCCCGCACGGTCCGACGCGTTCGGAGAGCCGTAGCTTCCACTTGGCCGTGTGCACGGGCAACGGCACACCGTCCCCCACGTCCGCCACCACTAGCCGCACCGTATTCGACCCCACGTCCACCACGCTCATTCGCATGAGCCGGTGAGTACCCAGAGGGGAACCGGTCAGTCGTCCTGGTCGATCTTCGGATGCGTGGGTCGACGGGTACGCAGGCCGTCCAGTCGCCGTGCGGCCGGGCCGAGGGCGCGCCCCCGGCCCATCAGTCCCGCCCACGGGTCGGTGCGAGCCTGTTCCACGGCGTCGGCGATGGTCCAGCGGCGTGCGTCGAGGTCAGGATCGTCGAGTTGGTCCCAACTGATGGGGACGGCGACCGGAGCCCCGGGTTTCGCTCGGACGGCGAAGGGCGCCACGGCGGTCTGCGCGTAGCCGTTGCGCTGCACATCGAGATAGAGGCGCTCCCCGCGGTCCTTCTTGCGCGCGGCCGTGGTGAGCCGGTCGGGGTGTGCTTCGGCGAGGTGGTCGGCGACGTCCTTGGCGAAGCCGCGTACCTCGTCGAAGTCCTGATGCCCGTCGAGGGGCACGACCAGATGCAGACCGCGCGAGCCGGTGGTCATCGGCGCGGACCGCAGCCGCAGTTCGTCGAGCAACTCGCCCAGCAGCAGGGCGGCTTCGCGTACGGCGGCGAAGTCGTCCCCGGCCGACGGGTCGAGGTCGAAGACCAGCCGGTCGGGCCGGTGCGGCTGCCCGGACCGGGACAGCCAGCGGTGCGGGGTGATACAGGCCTGGTCGGCGAGGAGGACGAGGGTGGCGACGTCGTCGCAGACGAGGTGCGTGACGGTGCCGCCCTCCTTGGACACCTCGACGCGTTTGATCCAGTCCGGATAATGCTCCGGGACGTTCTTCTGCATGAACCGGGGGCCGTCGATCCCGTCCGGGTGCCGCTCCAGCATCAGCGGGCGCCCGCGCAGGTGCGGCAGCATGAAGGGGGCGACGGCCCGGTAGTACGCGACGAGGTCGCCCTTCCTGTACCCGCCGCCGTCTCCCTCGCTCGGGAACAGCACCTTGTCGGGCCGATGGATGTCGAGACTGCGGCGGCCCGCACGGACGGTCAGTGTCCCGGTCGTCATTGCGGTCGAGTACCCGTGCGCGAAGTGCCCAATCCGAGTCCACGACCGAAGGAACCGGTATCCGTGTCACATCGGCGCGCCCGCCGGTGTCTTCATGTCCGACCGCCCAACAGGGACACGAACTAGGAGAACACCGTGACGCTACGTATCCCGAAGGCCGAGCTGCCCGTCGACCTCCGCGAGACCATGATCAAGCAGTTGGGGTCCGTGCCCGAGCCCGTCGAAGTGCTGTGGCACCATCCCGAACTCGCCGCCGCCAACCAGGAGTTCACTGCGAGGGTGGGCACCTGGGACGCGGTCGACGCGAGCCTCAAGACCTTCGCGCACATGGCCGTCGCCGCACAGGTCGGGTGCAGTTGGTGCCTCGACATCAACTATTTCCTCGCGCTGAACCAGGACATGGACCCGACGAAGGCCAGCCAGGTGCCGCGCTGGCGGGAGTCGGAGGTGTTCTCGCCGCTGGAGCGGGACGTGCTGGAGTTCGCGGAGGCCATGACGAACACGCCGACCACCGTCACCGACGAGTTGTCGAAGAGTCTGCTGGACCGGCTCGGCCCCGCCGCGCTGGTCGAACTCACCGTGTACATCGGCTTCGCCAACCTGGCGGCCAGGTGCAACACCGCGCACGGGATCACCTCGCAGGGCTACTCCGCCGCCTGCGAGATCCCGCTGGCCGCACGGGCGGGGAAGACGACGGCATGACCGAGGACCCCTTCGTCGCCCACCGCGGCCTGCTGTTCACCGTCGCCTACGAGATGCTCGGGTCGGCCGCCGACGCGGAGGACGTGCTGCAGGAGTCCTGGCTGCGATGGGCGGACGTCGACCGGTCACAGGTGCGGGACCCGCGGTCGTATCTGATCCGGATCGTCACCCGGCAGGCGCTCAACCGGCTGCGCGCCTTGTCGCGCCGGCGCGAGGAGTACGTGGGCGAGTGGCTGCCGGAGCCCCTGCTCACCAGCCCCGATGTCGCCGAGGACGTCGAGCTCGCGGAGAGCGTGTCGATCGCGATGCTGACCGTGCTGGAAACGCTCGGGCCCACCGAGCGGGCGGTGTTCGTGCTCCGCGAGGTCTTCGAGCTGCCGTACGGCGAGATCGCCGAGGTCATCGGGAAGTCCGCGGCGACGGTACGGCAGGTGGCGCGGCGGGCCCGGGAGCACGTGGCCGCCCGGCGGCCACGGGTGCGGGTGAGCCGCTCGGAGCAGCAGGCCGTGGTGGAACGGTTCCTGCTCGCCCTGCGGACCGGGCAGTTGCAGGAGTTGATGGCGGTGATGGCACCGGACGTGGTGCTGGTGACCGACGGCGGAGGGGTGGTCGCCGCCGCGCTCACGCCGATCCTCGGGGCCGAGACGGTGGCGCCGATCCTCGCCCGCGCGCACCAGTTGGTGGCCGCGTTCGACACCGTGCCCGTGTGGCTCAACGGCGAGCCCGCGGGCCGGATCGAGATCGACGGCGAGCCGTCCGCGATCAGTGTCGTGGTCGAGGACGGCCGGGTCACCCGGATCTACGTGGTGCGCAACCCACGGAAGCTGACGCAGTTGGACAAGCCCACCGAACTCGTCAGGTGAATCGGCCGACGCCCCGAACGTCGCGTTGTAGAGGGGGAGTTGAGGCATTCGAGCACTACGACCGACACGGCCGTCAGCGGGGCGTACGAGGGGATGGCCAAGCCGATCCGTTTCCGGCCAGGCCCCGATCGGTTCCCGCCCGCGTGCGCCGATCTGCCGGAAACATACCGGCGACGAGATTGCGCTCGTCCCATGCTCGGGCTGTGCGAGGTAGGCCACGGCCATGTGGCTGTCCGTTCTGCGCGATCGCCGTCATTCGATGATCCTCTTGACGGCACGCCGACGACCAGCCGTGCGGCTAGGACCCGCAGTACCACTCCCCCGGCCGGGCCCCGCGTCGCTTGTGGCATCCTCTGCTGCCATGGATGTCTCGACTGATCAAGAACTGCCGTCCGGGGAACAGGACATGGAGATCCGGGCGGTCTCCGCCGACCGCCTCACGTTCTTCGGGGACGCGGTGGTCGCCATCGCGCTGACGTTGCTCGCTCTGGAGCTGCCGGTACCGGAGGGGAAGACCAACTCCGAGTTGTGGCACTCGGCCACGTCACACCGCGAGAGCTATCTGGCGTTCATGATCAGCTTCGTGGTGATCGCCGCGCACTGGCGCTCGCACCACCGGGTGTTCCGCTACGTCACGGCGACGAACACCCGGCTGTCGTCCCTGACCATGTACTGGCTCCTCATGCTGGTGATCACCCCGTTCGCGACGGACGTGATCGGTGGCGAGGGAGCGTTCCAGGTCCGGTTCGTCTTCTACGCCGTCGTGCAGTTCGCGGCCTGCCTCCTGTTCATACTGATGGTCCGCGAGGTAGCGCGTGACGACCTGTACCGCGTGGGCACTCCGACCGAGGTGTTCTCCCGGACGATCCGCCGGATCGGCATGGTGGCGCTGGGCTTCGTGGTCTCGATCCCGGTCTCGCTCCTGACCGGCTGGGCGTACCTGTGCTGGATCGTGGTACCGGTCGTCGACTCGATCGTCGACGCACGCCGAAGCCGCTCCGGGCAAGAGCCGTCGGAGGACTGAGCGGCCGGCGGTTCGTATCACGTCACGTCACACTCGGCGTCGCCCACCCCAGAGACTCCGCCAGCAGTCCCCTGGCCCCCGCCAGACACTTCACCGGGTCCGTGGGCGAAGCCTGTAGGCCCGGCAGCAGCAGCATCCACAGATCGCTCACCGCCTCCTCGATGTTGCGGCGGTCGTTCAGCGCGTCGGAGACGGTGTGGGTGCCGAAGAAGCTGGAGACGAGGACGCGCGCGGTGCGCTCGACATCCGTGGCGGGGGCCAGTTCTCCCGCTGCGTCGGCGGCGGTCAGGATGCGTGCGGTGGCGTCGATCCACCCCACGAAGGGCCGGGGCAGGGAGACCGGGATCGTCCCGCGCTCGCTCCAGAGCCGGTTGCCGGCACGGACGATCACGTTGTCGCGAAATTCCCGGGCCACGGCGAGGCTGAGACCCACCAACCGGTGGAGAACGGGCGCGTCCCGAGATTCCCAGTGCTCCACGAATCGCGGCCATTCGGCGAAATGGGCTTCCAGAACGCTCCGGGCCAGCCCCTCTTTACTGCCGAAATGGAAATAGATCGCACCGCTGGTGTAACCGCTCGTACGCGCCACGTCGCTGATGCTCGTACCGACGTACCCGTGCTGCTCGAACAGCACCGCGGCCGTCGCCAGAACAGCTCGCCGGGTGACTTCCGCACGTTCCTGCATTTTCTCGGTCGCCCCTGTCCTCCGTGTCGGATCGTCTTTTCCGGTGAATCTAGCCGACATGCGGTCGTTTCCCGGACGCATGCCAAAAAGCCATAGCTTCTATTATTTAATGACCGAATCACATCTTCCCGCACCTCCCGAAGCCGGTCCGGAACGGCTGACACTGAGCTGGGACAGGTGCGTGTCCCGGACTCTCGTGCACCGGAAAGCGGTCGCCGAAGTACTGCTCACCGACGCCCTGGCGCTGGCCGACGGCCGTTTTCTCCTCGCCGCCCAGTGGCCACGCTCATACGCCACGCCCGGTACCGGATCCGACGAGCGGCACGATCCGATGCTGGCCGCCGAGACCATCCGGCAGGTCGGCCTGTACCTCTGCCAGCGTTTCCTGGGCGCCCCCGGCACCAGCAGGCCCGTCATCAGGAGCGTCGGTTTCCGGCTCGACAGCAGCGCGGAGCCGGTGGTCGGTTACGGGGCCACCGATGTGGTGTGCCACGCGGAGGTGTACGACGTCCGCCGCGTGGTCGCCGTGCCGTGGCCGGTCGCGCTGAGCGTGCGGATGCAATTCTCCGCCGCCGGGCGGGAGTTCGGCTCGGCCTTCGGACGGGTCCGCGTCCTCTCCGAGGAGGAGTACGACACCTTCCGCGGACCGTACGCCGCCGCCGGCCCCGTACCGGACCACGTACACCGGCGGCCGTCGCACACCGAGGTGTCAGCCCCGTCCCCCGGTGGCGTGATGCTGGTCCAGGACCCGTCCGGGACCCTGCTGGTGGCGCCCGCCGATCTTCGTCACCCGCGGTTCTTCGACCACCCGAGTGACCACGTCCCCGGCATGGTGCTGCTGGAGGCCGCCCGACAGGCGGCGTGCCTGGCGGGCGCCTCCGCCGGGCGGCTGAGCGGCTGCTACATGCGGGCCCTGCGCTTCACCGAATGGGACTCGCCCGCGCACATCGAGTGCGGACGGGCCGAGGACGGCTGGGCCTTCCAGGTCACCCAGGACGGCGATACGACGGCCGCCGGCACACTGTCGTTCGCGACGGAGGCGTAAGTCCTCGGCAGCAGCACCGAACGACATGAACCGGCCGTCGGTGCCTGCTCCCGAACCCCGGCGCGGAGCGAGGCCCGCGCGCCGTTCACCGGTGCGCGCGGAGTCCGTCGAGGATGAGCGCGAGCATGTGGGGCGCCCGGTCCTCGGGGCTGGACGCGGCGCGCCACAACGCGCCGGTGAGTTGGAGGAAGTCGCCGGGGTCGGCGTCCACGCGGATGCTTCCGTCCTTCTTGCCGGCATCGAGGAGCTCTGTGATCGCGGCGATGACCGGCCCGTAGCTCTGCTCACTGATCGTCTGGTGCGCGCCCGGGCCGAGGGCGTCCCCGAGGCCGTGCTTTCTGCGCATGGCCTCGACGAGGTCGAGCGTCCAGTCGCGGAGCGCTTCCAGTGCAGGCAGCCGGGCCAGTAGGCCGGGCACGGTGCCGACGATGCGGGCCACCTCGTCCTGGTAGACGGCCAGGACCAGCGACTCGCGGGTGGGGAAGTTGCGGTACAGGGTGCCGGCGCCGACTCCCGCGCGCTGGGAGATCTGGTTCATCGACGTACTGCCGTCCGCCGCGAGCGCTTCGCGTGCGGCGGCGAGGATGCGCGCCCTGTTCTCACGGGCGTCTGAGCGGACCACAGGACCTCACCTTGCTAAGTGGAGAGTTCTCCACTACGTTATGCGGAGAGCTCTCCACATACTCTAAGGAGCGTCATGCGATACATCAAGCTCGGCATGACCGGTCTCGACGTGTCCCCGATCGCGATCGGCGCGATGACCTACGGCGAACCCGACCGCGGGCACCCCGTCTGGTCGAAGGGCGAACAGGAGGCGCGCCCGCTCATCAGGCACGCGCTGGAGGCGGGGATCAACTTCTTCGACACCGCGAACATGTACTCCAACGGCTCCAGCGAGGAGATCCTCGGCCGCGCGCTCAAGGACTTCGCCGACCGCGATGCCGTGGTGATCGCCACGAAGCTGCGCCATCCGATGCGGCTGGGACCCAACGGACGCGGCCTGTCGCGCAAGGCGATCATGACCGAGGTCGACCACTCCCTGCGCCGCCTCGGCACCGACTACATCGACCTCTACCAGATCCACCGCAACGACCGCTCCACCCCATGGGAGGAGACCCTGGAGGCGCTCAATGACCTCGTGAGGGTCGGCAAGGTCCGCTATCTCGGTGCCTCGTCCATGCACGCGTGGGAGTTCGCGAAGGCGCTGCGCCTGCAGAAGGAGAACGGCTGGGCTCGGTTCGTGTCGATGCAGGACCACTACAACCTGCTCGCGCGTGAGGAGGAGCGGGAGATGATCCCGCTGTGCCTGGACGAGGGCGTGGGCACGATCATCTGGTCGCCGTTGGCCCGCGGCCGCCTCGCCCGCGCGTGGGACGATGCCCGCTCGACGGCGCGCTCCGAGACGGACGGCGACTACGCGGACCTTCTGTACTCGCCCGAGCAGGAGGCGTCCAACCACGCGATCCTCGACGCCGTCGGGCAGGTCGCGGACGCCCACCGCGTCAGCCGCGCACAGATCGCGCTGGCCTGGCTGCGACGCCAACCGGTCGTCACCGCGCCGCTGGTCGGCGCCGGTTCGGTCCGGCAGATCGACGAGGCCGTCGCTTCCCTCGACATCGAGCTCACCGACGACGAAGTGCGCGCCCTGGAGGCCCCCTACACCCCCCGCTACGACTGGCAGGGCATCTCGGACGAAGCCGAGATGGAGGCCATCCGCCGACGCGTCCCGGGCATGGCCCTGGCGTGAACCCCATCGTCCGCTCGGGTGCCGCTGCCCGCGCCGGAGCCCTCCTCATCCTTCTCGGCCCGCTCGTGTCCTGGGTCGCCGAGTTCATCACCGCCGCGGCATGGCAGGACCCGCCGTACTCGCCCCTGTACAACTGGGTCAGCCACCTCGGCCTCACCGGTCCGCCGCAGACCGCGTTCGGACAGGTCGCCAACTCCCCCCTCGGCGCCGTCATGGACACCGGCTGGGTGATCTACGGCAGCCTCCTGATCACCGGCGCGTTCCTCTTGTTCGATCCGCGCAAGGGCACCCGCGCGATCAGCATCGTGATCCTCTCCGTCCTCGCCGGCGTCGGGGTCTCACTCGTCGGCATCTTTCAGGGCTCCAACGCCAACGTCGACAACGGCCTGATCGCCTTCCACACCTTCGGCGCGCAGGGCGTCATGCTGGCGGGCAACATCATGGCGATCGTCGTCGGAGCGAGCGGAACGCGCATCGGTCTCACCAAGGGCCGGTCGATCGCGAGCATCACCTTCGGCACCGTAGGACTGGTCGCGTTCCCCCTCTTCATGACCGACGTGTTCACCGGCTGGATGTGGAACGTCGGCCTCTTCGAACGCGCCGTGATCTACCCGATCATGATCGGCCACGCCCTCCTCGGAAGCAGTGTGGCCGCTGCCCAGCGGCATTGTGCGACGCACCCGCCGACCCCTCTTACCGCACTGGTCGAGAGCTGAGGAGACACACATGACACAAGTAGAGGAGACACGCATGACACGCGTACTGGTCACCGGAGGAACCGGATTCATCGGGAGCTGGTGCGTTCAGGCCCTGCTCGACGCCGGGTACACCGTCCGCACCACGGTCCGCGACCTGCGGCGCGAGCCGGACTTGCGCTCCTGGCTGCACTCGGCCGCGCCGTTCGACGACGACCGGCTCACGGTCGTACGCGCCGACCTCGAACGCCCCGACGGCTGGGACGCCGCCGTCGCCGACTGCGACTTCGTCCTCCACGTCGCCTCGCCGACCCTGCGCCATACACCGACGAACGACGACGACCTGGTGGGACCGGCCCGCGAGGGCGTCCTGCGGGTGCTGCGCGCCGCCCGCGACGCCCGAGTGCGCCGAACCGTCCTGACCAGCGCCTTCGGCGCCATCGGGATCGGACACCCTCCGCGCTCGACCCCGTTCACCGAGGAGGACTGGACCGACGTCGACAGCGACATACCGCCCTACCAACGGTCCAAGACACTCGCCGAACGCGCGGCCTGGCAGTTCGTCCAGGACGAAGGCGGCGGTCTGGAACTGGCGGCGGTTCATCCCGTAGGGGTCCTGGGACCGCTCCTCGGCCCGGACGACCCGCCGTCCCTCCGACTGGTTCGCAGAATGCTTGAGGGACGGGTTCCCGCGTGCCCTCCTTTCGGGATGGGCTTCGTCGACGTGCGCGACGTCGCGGATCTGCACCTGCGCGCGATGACCGATCCGGCGGCCGCCGGCGAACGCTTCCTCGCCATCGCCGGACACAGCCTGCGCGTCATCGACATCGCACGCGTTCTGCACGACCGCCTGGGTGAGCGGGCCGCGAAGGCCCCGACCCGTGAACTGCCCGTATGGGTCGCCCGCACCCTGGGCATCGTGAATCCGGAACTGCGCCTGCTCAAGCACCAGCTCGGCCAGGATCTCGACGCCACGAGCAGCAAAGCGGAGAAGCTCCTCGGGTGGCGAGCGCGTCCCATCGAGGACACCATCGCGGAGACCGCCGAGAGCCTCCTCGCCCACGGCATCGGGACCTGACCGGCCCGCAACCGACAGCTGCGACAACATGCCCTCGGCCAGACGGAACAGCGAGTCCCAGGCACTCAGTCTGGGCCCACAACACGTCGCGCAGGACAGTCCTCCTCTCGCAGGATGACAGCCACGCAGCATGTCGAGTTCCTGAACTACCCCGACAATGAGCGGCCGTTGGACCTCCAGTGGGGTGTCCGTATCGACGGCAGGGATCTGCGCGCGCACGCCGCCGACGCCACTCGCGGCCTCTGGCGTCAGGAGATCGAGGACGAGGGCCCGGCCGAGGAGGAACGCTTCCTGCTCGCCCAGCACGGCGGTCTCAGCGTCTCCGAGATCGACGACCCCGTACGCCACTTCCTCGGCGCCCCGGCACCGAGCTTCGCCGATCCCGCCGCCGGTACGACCCCGGTGCTGGGCTGCTCCTGCGGTATCTGGGGCTGCTGGCCCCTCCTGACGGTCATCAACGGCACTCCCGACGCCGTCACCTGGTCCACGTTCCGGCAGCCCTTCCGCAAGGAGTGGGGCGAACTCGCCATCGGCCCCTTCACTTTCGACCGCCGTGCCTACGAGGCCACGCTAACCGAGCCGACCCTCCTCACCTCGGATCCGTTGCGCACGCTCGACGAGACCATGCCGTGAAGGTCGGCGTGCGCGTCTCGCCGCCCACCCGAAATCACCGGAAAAAGTAATGGCCAGTATGTACCAGGGAAAATCCAGTTCATCAGTCCGCAAATCGATCACTGGATCGGTGTAATCGGCACCTACGCCGTACCGCCTGGCGATCTAGCGTCGGAGTGCACGGGGGCCGCACGGACCAGAAAGGCATCCAGACACTCATGCCCATCCCGCATACCGACGTCATGCCCGAAGCCGAGTTCGACGCCCCGGCCGTTTCGCGCGGCATCGGGCAGCCGCCCGCCGTCGACCTGCTGCTGCCGGTCGACGAACTGCCCGAGTCGTCGTCGGCGCCCGACCTGGTCTGCCGCCGCGTACGCGACGAGCTGATGCTCGACGGCAACGCGCGTCTCAACCTCGCCACGTTCGTGACGACCTGGATGGAGCCGCAGGCAAGGGAGTTGATGGCCGAGACCGCCGAGAAGAACCTCGCCGACCGCGCCGAGTACCCGCAGATCACGGCGATGGAGGAGCGCTGTGTACGGATGCTCTCGCGGCTCTGGCACGCGCCGCACCCGGAGCAGGTCCGCGGCTGCTCGACCACCGGTTCGAGCGAGGCCGCCATGCTCGGCGGACTCGCGCTCAAGCGCCGCTGGCAGGAGCGCCGGCGCGCCCAGGGCAAGGACACCGCGCGCCCGAACCTCGTCATGGGCGCGAACGTCCAGGTGTGCTGGAAGAAGTTCGCCAACTACTTCGAGGTGGAACCGCGTTACGTCCCGATGGAGCCGGGCCGCTACCACCTCACCGCCGACACGCTCACCGCGTACTGCGACGACAACACCATCGGCGTCGTGACCATCCTCGGTTCGACGTTCGACGGTTCCTACGAGCCGGTCGCCGACATCTGCATGGCGTTGGACGGATACCAGGCGGCCACCGGCACCGACATCCCCGTGCATGTCGACGGCGCGTCCGGCGCCATGGTGGCCCCGTTCCTCGATCCGGAACTCATGTGGGACTTCCAGCTCGAACGCGTCGCGTCCATCAACACCTCGGGACACAAGTACGGGCACGTCTTCCCCGGCCTGGGCTGGGCGTTGTGGCGCGACGCCGAAGCCCTCCCCGACGACCTGGTGTTCGAGGTCGACTACCTCGGCGGCAGCTCGCCCAGCTTCACCCTCAACTTCTCCCGCCCGGGCGCGCATGTCGTCGCGCAGTACTACAGCTTCCTTCGCTACGGCTTCGAAGGGCTGCGGAATCTGGCGTCCCAGAGCCGGACCACGGCCCGCGCACTCGCCGCTCGCATCCGCGCGATCGCCCCCTTCGAACTGATCACGGACGGCTCCGAACTCCCGGCCTTCGCCTTCCGGTTGGCCCCCGGCACCCAGGAATTCACGGTGTTCGACATCTCCCACGCCATGCGCGCACGCGGCTGGCATCTGCCCGCCTACAGCTTCCCCGCACCCTGCCAGGACGTCTCCGTCCTACGCCTGGTGGTACGCACCGGGTTCACCGCCGAACTCGCCGGCATGTTCATCGCCGACCTGACCGAAGTCACCAGGGGCCTCCACACCGCCCGACCGACACCGACGGCTCCGCGCCAGTCCCTCGTCATCGCCTGACAACGACGGTCGGCACCAACTTGCCCTGACGCAACGGGAGTTCGCCGGTCACGCCCGTACCGCAGCGCACGGTATCCCGCCCCGTGGCTGTGGTATGGGTGCGCCCAGGCCGTGGCTCACTGACAGACAGCACGGGCCGGGGTGGTTGTGCCGGATGCCCGAACAACGCGCCGCGGAAACCGCGACCGTGCCGCCGACGATGCAGAGGGCGGCGGACGGGCGGGCGTGGGGTGCTGCTGGTCCCGCGCCGTGGGGCCTGCGTGGACCGGGACGCGCTGCCGTCGGAGTACCAGCGCATCCTGGCCATCGTGCGCAACGCGGGCGGGACGGGCGGTCACGGTCAGGCAGGTCGGCGAGGTCCTGGGGCTGGAGGCGGCGGTGAGGGGCAAGCACGGCCGCTTCACCGTGCGCCTGTGACCAGCACTGCGCGTTCCCACCTGAAGGCGATCGACTCCCCGTTACGGTCGCTGCCGCCGGGGCGGATCGCGGTGCTCGTGCCGGCGATGCTGCGGCACGACCAGCGCCTGCTCGCCGCGAGGGCCTCACGGCTGGGCCGCGCACTGCGCAAGATGGCCAGGCGGGGCGGGGAGGTTGTGCTCATCAAGGGCGCCCTGACTTGAAGGCGGTCGGTCTCGCCCCTGTCGAACACAGCCTCGCGCATCTGAAGAACTGGCGGATCCTCGACAGGACCTCCGAGACAGCCGCCCACGACCAGCACATTCGAGGATGGCCCAGGCTCCCTATATCGCGGGCGTATCGAAAATCGCATACGCCGGCGCAACAGCCGTACGCCTTCAGTGGAAGCATGAACCAGAGCGCATCACTGTCAGCGCCAGATCCGTCCGACCGGGAAAGGACCGTGTTCTTAGACACGGATTCGGTGCAGGGCGTCGACCGGCGGCGGCTGTTCGGATGGGGCGGGCTGGCTGCCGCCGGCGTAGTGGCGGCAGGCGTGCCACTGGTGGGCGCCGGCATCGGCCACGCCGACTCGGCCGGGGACGACCGGGTCCCGCCGGACACCCTGCCCGGCGGAGCCTACGACCGATACGTGGCGCAACTGGCCGACGAGGGCAAGTTCTCCGGCGTGGTGCTGCTGTCACACCGGGGCCGCACGGTCCTGTCTCGCAGCTACGGCATGGCCGACGAGGAGAAGGGGATCCCCAACCGCGAGGGCATCGCGTTCAGCCTCAGTTCGGCGGGCAAGCCGTTCCACGCCGTGGCCGTCCTGCAGCTGGCGCAGCAGGGCAAGCTGCGGCTGTCGGACACGGTGGGCGCCCACCTGACCGGCTTCGCCGAGGACATCGCCGAGCAGGTGACCATCCACCACCTGCTGTCCGGTACATCAGGGCTGGATTCCCCGGATGAGGACGTGCAACGCGTCTTCCAGAGCCGGGACGAGGTTCGCGAGTACTACGAGCAGCGGGCCCGGCAGGCGAAACTGGTAGGCGTCCCGGGCACTCCCGACTCCGCCCACGCGGAGGCGGAGGTCACCATTTCCGCGCTGATCGTGGAGGCCGTGGCCGGCACGACGTACTGGGACTACGTCCGGGAGAACATCTTCAAGCGCTGCGGCATGACCAGCTCGGCGTTCTGCACCAGGCCGCAGTGGCTCACCGACCCGCACATCGCGCACCCGTACATGGAACTGGCCGACGGCAGCGTGGTGGACGCGCTCCGCAACCTGGACCAGGGCAGCCCCTACCCGGACGTACTCGGCAAGAACCCGGGTCGCACCTTCATCGACGCCCCCGGGGACGGCGGCTTCGCCACCGCGCCGGATCTGGCCCGGTTCGCGCGGGCGCTGACCGACGGCACGGTGCTCGACCGGCCCTGGGCCGACGTGCTCTTCGGGGCCAAAATCCCCCACGGGCCGACATCGTTCGGCGCGTACGGGCTCGCGATCGACATCGTCAACGGCCAGTGGGAGTACCAGCGTGCCGGTGGAAACCCTGGTGTCGGCGCCAACTGGAGCATCTACCCGTACACCGGCTGGGTCGCCGTCACCCTCATCAACCGCGACTCCGACAGCCTGGCCGACATCATCCAGCGGCAGACGCAGGCCATCACCGGCGCCGCGCCCTCCGGTGGGGCGGGCGGCTGAGGTGGAGAACATGAACCACAGCCCCTCCCCGTCAGCACTGCCCAGCCGGACCATGTTCGCCGGCCGGGTGGGTCTGTTGCCGCTGCGGATCCTGGTACTCGGGGCGAGCTGCTCGGTCCTGGTCGAGACCGCACAGTACGTCCTGCGGCTGGACAGGGTGTCGTCCGTGGATGACGTACTGGTCAACGCCGCCGGCGCCGTGCTGTCGGGGCTGGCGTCGCGCCGCCGGTGGCGCACTACGGCGGAGATGCCGTCGGACCAGCCTCTGCGCACCCGTCGGCGCCGATTTCGTGATGACAATAGGCTTCACGCATGCACGTACTGATCGTGGAGGACAAGCCCTACCTGGCCGAGGCGGTCCGTGACGGTCTGCGGCTGGAGGCGGTTGCCGCCGACATCTCCGGCGACGAATACCACTTCGCCAACGCCGTGCACATCACCGTCTCCGCACTGCGTGAACGGCTCGGCGAACCATGGATCATCGCCACGGTGCCCGGCGTCGGCAACCGGATCGACACCGGTATGCACACCGTCGCCCCCGGCAGTACGTATGCATAGACGCCCAGGGCTCAGCGCTCGACTGAAACTCGCCCTCAGCTACGCCGGATTCGTTCTGCTCGCCGGCGTTCTCCTGCTTGCCGTGGTGTGGGTGTTCCTGCTGCGCTACGTACCGGACAGCGATGTTGGTCTTCTCAGGATCGCACCCAACCGCTACGTCCTCCTGCAAGTCTTCGTCCCCGCCGCAGCCGCGGCGATGGTCTTCCTGCTCGTCTTCGGACTCCTCGGAGGATGGATCCTCGCCGGCCGGATGCTCTCACCGCTCACACAGATCACGGATGCGGCCCGGACGACCGAGAAGGGATCGCTGTCCCACCGGATCCGCATGAAGGGCCGCCAGGACGAATTCCGTGAACTGTCCGACGCGTTCGACTCGATGCTCGAACAACTGGAGTCCCACCTCGCCGAGCAGCAGCGATTCGCCGCGAACGCCTCCCACGAACTGCGCACCCCGCTGGCGATCTCGCGGACGCTCCTCGACGTCGCCCGCAAGGACCCCACGCGGGAAGGGGATGAACTCATCGAACGCCTGCATACGGTCAACCAGCGGGCGACCGACCTCACCGAGGCCCTCCTGCTGCTCAGTCGCGGCGACCGCGGAATCCTCACCCGCGAGAGCGTCGACCTCTCCCTCATCGCCGAAGAAGCCGCCGAAACGCTGCTTCCCCTCGCAGAACAGCGCCGGATCACGCTGGACGTCACCGGCGGACCGGCTCAGACCAGCGGCTCCGCGGAGCTCCTGACGCGGATAGTGACCAACCTCGTCCAGAACGCCATCGTCCACAACCTCCCCGCCGATGGCGCCGTAACGGTCCACACCGAGGCGCACGGCGACACGAGCGTGCTGCGCGTCGAGAACACGGGTCGCCGGCTCCCACCGGAACTGGTACCGACCCTCATCGAACCCTTCCAACGCGGAACAGAACGGGTACGCACCGACGAATACGCCGGCGTCGGCCTCGGCCTGGCCATCGTGCACAGCATCGTCCGCGCCCACGACGGGACCCTCGACCTCGTCCCCAGCCCCGCCGGCGGCCTCCTCGTCACGGTCAGGCTTCCCGGCACGCCGTAGGCGTCGTTCCCCGAGCGGGCCCGCTCGGGCCGGCGCCGTTCCTGGCAATCAGGCCGAGCGCCGACGTCGACCTCCGGAGCGAACACCTGGAGCCGAAGCACTGTCGGCGGCCTCGTGCCCGCCAACGCTGCGGCCGGCCGGCCCGGTCGTCAATCATGCGGTGCCGTACGGCAGGACCTGCCCGGCGGCCGCATCGGCGACGGCCTGCGCCATCTGCACGGGAGTTCATCGGTCTCAGGTGCTGATGGGGGAAGCGATCACCACGGTGATATCGACTTCCTCGGCATCGGTCCGGTAGAAGTGCGGCGCATCTCCGGCAAAGGCGAGCATGTCGCCCGGACCAAGGTCCTGCGGCGCTTCGACCGGCCCCGCCGTGACGTTCCCGGTGGCGACCAGCAAATGCTCGACAGTGCCGGTGGCATGCGGTACCCCCGCCAACTCCGTCTCCGGCGGAATACCCAACCGCCAGATCTCCAGACTGTTGCCACTGCTGATCCGACGTAGCAACTCCCTGGAGAGCTCGCCCGGTTCGATGTCCGTGCCGCGGCGGAAGACCGGCCCGGTGTCCGCGTCACGCGCCAGCAGGTCGGCGATCGGGATCCGCAGGGCGATGGCGATGGCGTCGAGGGTGTCGATCGTCGGATTGCCGTTGCCGGCCTCCAACTGCGACAGCGTCGCCTTGCTCAGCCCGGCGCGCCGCGCCATCTCCGCGGCGCTCATCCCGCGCTGCTGACGGCGCAGCCGGATCTTCGCGCCGACGGCGGCCGCGGTGCTGCTCACCGGTTGGCGGCCGGACGGAGGCGTCATCAACGGCTCCGGTGGGTCGCGGTGTAGGACACGCGGATACGGCCCTTCTTGACCTTCAGCGTCGGCAGCCCTACGTCGGCCAAGTCCCCGAGGCTGCGGACATGCGTGCCCCCGCAGGGCGCGGAGTGCAGCGCGCCGAGACGCACCACGCGCCGCCCGTCGGAGAAGTGCCCAGCGGCGACCGGCAGATCATCGGCGACCGCGTCCGCCACCGCGGAGCGCAGGACGGCGGTCACCTCCTCCCGTCCCTCCGGGTCGGCCAGCCGCGCGTCCGTGTCGGGCGCCTGGAACTCGATCCGGGCCTGGCCGGGAAAGTGGATGCTCCCGGCCATCTCCCACCCCTGCGCCCGCCCGACCGCCTCGACGAGATGCCCGGCGGTGTGCAGCGCGGCGTGCAGCATCCGGGTCCTCAGGTCGATGCGGGCCCGCGCCCGCTCCCCCACGGCGAGGGACGGCAGGCCGCCGTCCCCGGCCGCCGTCACCACGACCAGTCCGGACTCGCGGTCCCGCACCGGAACGATCTCCGTGTCCTCCAGCCACCCCCGGTCCGCGGGCTGGCCCCCGCCCTGCGGATGGAACGGACAGTGTTCGACGGCAGCCCATGGCGTTCCGTCCCTCTCGCCGACCGCGATCACCCGCGTATCGACCTGCTCCAGGTAGCGTCGAACGCATCGTTCGTTTTAATCAACGCATCCGATCGCCCGCTATCGCGCCAATAGTGGCGCCGACTCCGCCACAGCCCGAGGACACGCCTCCGCCCCCGCGAGCCCCGCATGCCCTCCCTGTGCCGTGCATCTATCCGACCCTGCGCTCACTTCACACACTCCCCGCACCCCTGTCACACGAGAAACACATCAAGCCGATCCCGAACGGGGCGCCGGCCATGGGGCAGACGGGGTGCGCGCCAACGCCTAGCCTCCCGGGCCATGCGATCACCACGTATGAGACGCCTCGGTCTCGCCACCGTCCTCGGTCTCCTCCTCGCCGTCTTCGGCCTGGCCCCGAGTGCGAGCGCGGCGGACGCCGACCTGACCTTCGCCACCGACTCCGCCACCACGACGCCCGGCGGCGCGGTGCAACTCTCGATGACGCTGACCAACAACAAGACCTACGACATCCTGTTCGTCTACCAGACGCTGGAACCCACCTGGCTGACCACCCAGCGGCCCGACCTCAAGTACAGCTTCACGAGCTGCGCCCTGACGACGGACACCGGCAGCACCCCCTGCTCCGGCGTCGGACCCACCGACATCGGCCCGGACTACGGCGCCACCATCCCGCCCGGGCAGAGCCGGACCGTGACCCTGACGCTCCAGATCGCCGCCGACTCGGCCTGCAACGGCGACATCGGCTTCTACTCGTACTACTACTCCGAGTTCAGCGACTCGACGAACGTGAGCGGCGGCCCGGTCTACACGCCGGAGACACGCGTCCTCTGCGCCTGAGGCACCCGTTTCGCCCCGCCGATCGCCCGACCGGTGGGGCGAAGTGCCTTGTCCGGCAGGCGTGTTCGCGAAATAGGACCGGACCGACATCCGCACCGCGCCCGCCGAAGTGTCGTCCGGAAAAAAGTCCCTGTTCATTCGGTTGTTCCCGAACCCCACCGGCACCCCTGCCTATCGTGCGCCGGAACAGATCGTTCCGCCCCCGATCCAGAGTGCCCGGAGCAACCACCATGTCCTTCCGGACGTTTGGCCGTTCCCACCGTCCCGCCCTCCTCGCCACCTCCACCCTGTCCTCCCGGTCCGCGCGGAGCGCCGCCGTCATAGCAGCGGAGACGTCATGAGCACGCGGCCCACACTGGCCGTGGCACACCGGGGCGACCCGTGGGCCGCGGTGGAGAACACCCTGGACGCCGTACGACGAGCGGCGGGCGCGGGTGCCGCCGCGATCGAGGTGGACCTGCGACGCACGGCGGACGGCGTCGTCGTACCGCGACTACCGGGACCCGGAGGTCGCGGTGGCCATGTTCTGCGGGGCGGCGGAGGCGATGGCCGCGGTCCGCGAGCGTGACGAACGGATCTCCCTGTTCCTCTCCTGGTACGGCGAACAGCCGCCGTCCGAGGGCGTGTTGGGGACCGTACGCCCGCAGTACTTCAATCCCGAGCACCGGTTCCTGAGCAAGGAGTCGGTGGCGTACTGGCCTGCGCGCGACGTGCTGGTGAGCTGCTGGACGGTGGACGACGCGGACCGGCGTGCCGAACTGCTCGCCTGGGGCGCGGACGCGATCATAAGCAACGACGTGAACGGAGTGGTGAAGAGCTGTGGCGAACGGACATGACCTGGACGGGGCTCTGCGGGTGGCCGTGGAGTTGGCGGAGTGGGCCTCGGCGGCGATCCGGGACGGGAACGCGGGAGGCGCGGGTCCGGTCCGGCAGAAGGCGAGCCCGGCCGATATCGTCACGGACACGGACGAGGCGGTGGAGCGGCACGTGCGGGCGGTGCTGCGGCGGGAGTTCCCCGGCTGGGGCATCGACGGCGAGGAGTACGGCGCCGAGGACGGCGCGTCGGACGAGGCCCCGCACTGGGTGATCGACCCCGTGGACGGAACGACCAACTACGCCCACGGACTTGGCTGGTGCTCGTTCTCGCTGGGCCTGGCGGAGCCGGACGGCACACCCTTGCTGGGGCTGGTGGCGGACCCGTGGCGGCGCGAGGTCTTCACCGCGGTGCGCGGCAAGGGCGCGCACCTGAACGGAATCCCGATCCACGCGGCGGACCACACCACACTCACCGGCCATGTGTTCCTGACGGAATGGGCGGCCCACGCGCACTGGCCGGGCCTGGACGCCCTGCTCACCCAACTCGCCGCCCGGCACTGCACGGCCCGCGTCATGGGCTCGACCGCCCTCTCCCTGGTCCAGGTCGCGGCGGGCCGGGCGACGGCCGCCGCGATCGGCGAGTTCCACCCCGTGGACGGCCTGCCGGCCCTGCTGATCGCGACCGAGGCGGGCGCGGTGGCCATGCCCCGACTTCCGGCGTACGACGAACCGTTGCTGCTCGCTGCACCACACGCGGCGGCGGAGGCACAGGAGTTGTGGCGCACGACGGTCGGACGGTAGCGGGTTGGTGAACACCGCGACCGTCACGTGCCTCAGGAGCGGCACCCCGACGCCGGTCGCGCCTCTCCTCGCCGTTCGAAAGGCAGTTGCCGATCCGGTGCCGGTCATGAACGATCTCGGATCATGACGACGAGCACTGGCCGCCCACCTGCCCGCCCCCTCGCGCTGATCACCGGAGTAGGGCGGACCGTCGGCATCGGTGCGGGTATCGCCGATCGGCTGGCAGCCTCCGGCTGGGACATCGCCTTCACCTACTGGTCTCCCTACGACGAACGCATGGACTGGGGCGTCGAGCCCGGCGCCACCGGCGCGATCGCCGATGCCCTCGCCGAACACGGTGCCGCCACCACGGCCGTCGAGGCGGATCTCGCCGATCCGGACACTCCGGCCCAGGTCTTCGACGAGGTCGAACGGCGACTCGGCAAGGTCACCGCCCTGGTGATGTGCCACTGCGAGTCGGTCGACTCCGGTCTGCTGGACACCACCGTCGAGAGCTTCGACCGGCACTTCGCGGTCAACGCGCGCGCCACCTGGCTGCTGATCCGCGAATACGGCCGGCGGTTCGCCGCCACGCCGGGAAGCGGGCGGATCATCGCCCTCACCAGCGACCACACCGTGAACAACCTTCCGTACGGCGCGAGCAAGGGTGCCCTGGACCGCATCACCCTCGCCGCGGCCCATGAATTCGCCCACCTCGGTGTCACCGCCAACGTCATCAACCCGGGCCCGGTGGACACGGGTTGGATGACGGACGAGGGGCGTGCGCACATGGTTCGCCAGACGCCGCTGAACCGTCTCGGCACCCCGCGGGACACCGCTCACCTCGTCGACTTCCTCTGCTCACCGGAAGGCCAGTGGGTCAACGGCCAACTCCTCATGAGCAATGGCGGTTTCGCGTAGCGGCACCCCCGCGTACCGGCTTCAGGAGACCTTGACCCCCAGCAGGTCGACCGGGGCGATCACCGGCGGCGCGCTCAGCTTGGTCTGCGCGGCCTCCCCCAGTGCCGCGGCGATCCGACCCATCAGGTGTGCCTGGCGTCCCTGCTCGTCCTCGAAGGTGTCGAAGACCCCGAAGGTGGTGGCGTTCTCACGGAACGCGAACCACGTCACCGTGCCCTCCTCCCGCTCGGCCAGCTCCTGCGCGCCGCGCAGCATGGCCTCCACCTCGTCGGCGAATTCGGGCTTGGCCTCGATGCGTACCAACAGACCGACCTTCACTGTGACCACTCCTTGCCTACGAACCGCCGGGCTCCCGGCGCACGACGAACCTATGGCGGCGACCGGTGATCACATCAGCGGCAGAAACGACACGGTTGATACCGTTCCCGCCATGGATGTAGCGGTCGTCGTCTACGACGGAGTGTTCGACTCGGGGCTCTCGGCCATCCTCGATGTGCTGAACTACGCCAACGCGCTGGGCGGGCGGATCCACGAGTCGTCGCCGATCTGGAACGTGACACTGGTCGGCCCCGCCCCGCAGGTGCGGACCGGTTCCGGATTCCTCGTGGCGCCCGAGCCGCTGGAGGTAGCCGAGACGGCGGATCTGCTCGTCGTTCCGGCGCTCGGGCAGAGCGACGCCGCCGCGCTGCTCGACCAGGTCGGCGGTGAGGAGTCCCGTCCGGTGCGGGACCTCGTGGTGCGAACCCGCGCCCGGGGTGCGCCCGTTGCCTCGGCGTGCGCGGGTACCTTCCTCCTGGCCGAGGCGGGAGTCCTGGACGGGCTGCGCGCCACGACGACCTGGTGGTTGTCGCCGGCGTTCCGGAGCCGCTATCCCAAGGTGCGCCTCGATCACAGCCGGATGGTCATCGCCTGCGACGGCATCACCACCGCCGGCGCGGCGTTCGGCCATGTCGATCTCGCGCTGGCGATCGTCCGGACCGGAAGCCCCGCGCTCGCCGACCTGGTCGCCCGCCATCTCGTGGTCGACGAACGCCCCTCGCAGGCCGCGTACACCATTCCCAGCGCACTGGCCCAGAGCGATCCCACCGTCGCGGCCTTCGAACTCTGGACTCGGGAGCACCTGGCCGAGCCCATCACCATCCCCGAGGCGGCCGGCGCCATCGGTGTCAGCGAGCGGACGCTGCAGCGTGCCGTGCAGCGCACCATGGGCACATCACCCATCCGCTTCGTCCAGGACCTGCGGATCGAGCGCGCCTCCCATCTGCTGCGCACCACCGGTCTGTCCCTGGAGACCATCTCCAGGAAGGTCGGTTACGAACACCCCAATACCCTGCGGGTGTTGCTCCGCGAGCGCACCGGGAAGACCACGTCGGCCCTCCGCGGCAGCAGGTGATGTCAGGTCGTCGGGTCGGTTCAGGGGATGAGCACGATCTTCCCGCGCGTGTGGCGCTGTTCGAGTTCTGCGAACGCGTCGCGGACGCGGTCAAGCGGGTAGGCGGCGGCGATGGGGATCTCGATACGGCCGGAGGCGACGAGGTCGGCCATTTCGGTGAGGACCTCGCGGGTCGAGGCGTCGACGCTGCCCGCGCTCCTGGTGCCGAGTTCCTGTGCCTTCTGGAACGAGATGATCGTCTCGATCCGGTCCACGGGGATGCCCAGATCGGCGGCGAGTTGGACGTACTGGGGACCGAAGAGGTCGATGAAGGCGTCGATCCCGTCGGGTGCGGCGGCGGTGAGGGTCTCGGCGAGCCGGTCGCCGTACGGGACCGGGGTCGCGCCATGGGCGGTCAGCCAGTCGGCGTTGGCGGGTGAGGCGATGCCGAGGACGTGTGCGCCCCGTACGGCGAGGAGTTGGACGACGACGGTGCCCACACCACCGGCGGCGGCCGAGACGGCGACGGTCTCACCGGGCTTGGGGGCCGCCGCGTCGACGGCGGCCCAAGCGGTGCAGCCGACGACGTAGAGGCAACCGGCCACCTCCCAACTGAGGGCGGCCGGCTTGGGGATGAGCTGCGACGCCGGTACGACAGCGTGGGTGGCGTGGCTGGAGCGGCCCCAGGAGAAGCCGAGGACCTCGTCTCCGAGGCCGAAGTCGGTTACGTCCGCGCCGAGTTCGGTGACGACACCGGCGAGGTCGCTGCCCTGGCCGGACGGGAACGTCGCGGGGAGCCGCTCATGCATCGCGCCCGAACGGATCGCCGCCTCGCCGGGGTTGATGCCGGCCGCCCGGACCTCGACGAGGACCTCTCCGGCGGCGGGGTGGGGCATCGGCACCTCGTCGACGTGGAGGACGTCACGGTCGCCGTACTGGTCGAAGCGCACGGCTCGTGCTGCTGCGGGGCTCATCGGGTCTCCTTCGTCAGGGGTGTTGGCGCCGGCGGGGTGGCGGTGCGGAGCACGGCGAGTGCATCGGCGAGGTGACCGAGTGCCGCGTCCGGGAGTGGAGCGGCCAGCCGGGTCCTCAGTTCGCGGTCGAATACCGGACCGGCCTCAGTCACCAACTCCTCTCCAGCCGCCGTCAGTTCGACGATCGAGGAGCGGCGGTCGGTGTCGTGGGGCCGACGGGTGCAGTGGCCCAGTCTCTCCAGCCGGTCGACGGCCTGGCTGGCGCCGCCGACGGTGATCGAGAGGGCGGCAGCTATGTCGTTCACCCGGCAGGAGCCCGCGCGTTCGACGACGAGCAGCACGTTCAGACCGCCCAGAGTCACACCGCACTCGTCCCGGAGCCGGGCATCGATCCCGTTCCACAGGTCCGTCTCGAAACGCACCAGGTCGTCGAAGACTTGCCGCAGGTCCACGGGCGGGGCCCCTTTCCGCTAGATGCATTAGCTCTAATCATCTTAGCTCTAATGCACTGGCCCCCTTGCGGGCCGCCGTGACGTCGCCCTAGCGTTCCGGGATGGATCTCTTCTCACGCTCCTGGACCGCGCTGCTCACGGCGGTCGCCGGCCTTGAGGACGAGGACTTCACCCGCCCGTCGGGCTGCGCCGGCTGGCTGGTGCGGGATCTGGTCTGTCATCTGGTCCTCGACGCCCAGGACGTGTTGATCACCCTCGTGACTCCGGCCGACACGGAACCGACCCGCGACGCGGTGACGTACTGGACGGTCACGCAGACGCCCCCCACCGGCGAGGACCCGCTCGACGCACTGATCGTCCGGCTGGCCGCCGCGTACGAGGAGCCCTGGCTGCTCAAGTTCCATCTGGACGACGTCGGTTCGGCCGCCGGCCGGGCCGCCCGGCTCGCCGATCCGGGCCTGCGGGTCGGCACCCAGGGCGAGGTGCTCACCGCGGGCGACTATCTCTCCGCGTACGTCTTGGAGTGGGCCCTGCACCATCTCGACCTGGTCGCACACCTCCCGCACAGGCCGGGGCCGCCCGCGGAAACGCTCGCCGGGGCACGCGAGTTGCTGGAGAGGATCGCCGGGGCCGCGTTCCCCGCTTCGTTCTCCGACCGGGACGCGTTGCTCGTCGGTACCGGTCGGCGCGCTCCGACGGATGCGGAGAGGGCCCACCTGGGCGCTCTAGGCGTCAAGTTGCCACTCGTCCTCGGGTGACTTGTCGGCAACTCGGGGTGGATGCAGCCGAGTTGCCGACGTGTCGAGAGCGGCCGTGTCACTCAGATCGCGGCGGCCGCCGCGCGTCCCGCCTGGCGGCCGGAGAACAGGCAGCCACCGAGGAAGGTGCCCTCCATCGAGCGGTAGCCGTGCACTCCCCCGCCGCCGAACCCGGACACCTCACCGGCCGCGTACAGACCGGGAATCGGTGTGCCGGAGGCGTCCAGGACGCGGCCGGAGAGGTCGGTCTGGAGCCCGCCGAGGGTCTTGCGGGTGAGGATGTTGAGGCGGACGGCGATCAGCGGTCCGGCGCTCGGGTCCAGGATCTTGTGGATCGCGGCCGTGCGGCTGAGTGAATCCCCCGGGTAGGAAAGGGCGTTGCGGATGCCCATCACCTGGGCGTCCTTCGAGTACGGGTTGTCGATCTCCCGGTCCCGTGCCTCGATCTGCCGCTGGAGGTCGGCCAGTTGGATCAGGCCGTCGCCGGTGAGCTTGTTCATCCCGAGGACCAGTTCGGAGAGACTGGAGGCGGTGACGAAGTCGACCCCGTTCTTCCTGAACTTCTCGATCGGCTCCGGCGTCTGCCAGATGCGCGAGAGCAGCATCAGGATGTCCTTGTTGGTGAGGTCCGGGTTCTGCTCGGAGCCGGAGAGGGCGAACTCCTTCGCGATGATCTTGCTCGTGGTAACGAACCAGGAGTAGTCGTAACCGCTCGCGGTGATCGAACCCAGAGTGTGGAGCGTGTCGTAGCCCGGCATGTCGGGGGCGGAGAACCGCTTGCCCTTGGCGTCGAACCACATCGACGACGGTCCCGGCAGGATGCGGATGCCGTGGTTGGGCCAGATCGGGTCGTAGTTCCTGAGGCCCTCGGTGTAGTGCCACATCCGGTCGGGGTTGACGATACGGCCGCCCGCCGACGCGGTGATCCCGAGCATCCGGCCGTCCACGTAGGCGGGTACGCCGGTGATCATGGTCTTGGGCGCGTTGCCGAGCCGGGCCGGCCAGTTCTGCCGTACGAGATCGTGGTTGGCGCCTATGCCGCCCGAGGTGACGATGACGACCGGGGCGCTGAGTTCGAAGTCGCCCACCACCGTGCGGGAGGTGGCCTTGCCGCGCTGGGCCGTGCTGGGTTCGAGGATCGCGCCGCGTACGCCGGTGACGGCGCCGCCGGTGCGGACGATCTCGTCGACGCGGTGCCGGAACTTGAAGGTCACCTTCCCGCTGGCGACCCCGGCCCGCACCTGCTTCTCGAACGGCTCGACCACGGCCGGGCCGGTGCCCCAGGTGACGTGGAAGCGGGGCACGGAGTTGCCGTGCCCGTCCGCGAGGCCGCCGCCGCGCTCGGCCCAGCCGACTATCGGGAACCAGCGGATGCCGAGGCCGTAGAGCCAGGACCGCTTCTCGTTGGCCGCGAAGTCCACATACGCCTCGGCCCACTTGTGGGCCCAGTAGTCCTGGCCGGTCGGGTCGTCGATGCCGCGGTCGAAGCCCGCCGTGCCCAACCAGTCCTGCCAGGCCAGCTCTTGGGAGTCCTTGATGCCCATGAGCCGCTGCTCGTCGGAGTCGATCAGGAACAGGCCGCCGAAGGACCAGAACGCCTGGCCGCCCAGGTTGGACTCGGGTTCCTGGTCCAGGAGCAGCACCTTCTTGCCGGCGGCGACCAGTTCGGCCGTCGCGACCAGTCCGGCGAGGCCGTGGCCGACCACGATGGCGTCGGCGTCCGAGGTGTCGGCCGCGAACGCCGGTACCGCGTGCGCCGCGAGGGCGGCGCCGGCGGCGACACCGCCGGCCACCGTCAGGGCTCTTCGTCTGCTGATCACCGTGGGGGACGGCGCACTTTCCATGGGGTGCCTTCCGAAGAGGTACGGGAGGTGCGGGAGGTGCGGCGGACACGTGGAGCGTGGCCGCGACACCTCTGTTGTTACCGCCGGTAGCACCCAGGGAAACCAAGCCGTGTCGGGAGTGTTGCGGAAGTGGGGTTCAGGCCAGGTCGAGCGGGCCGTCGCGATCGACAAAACGGCCCGAACCGGCACCGGGTCCCTCGGTCGCGAGACGCACGATCGCATCCGTCCCCTCGGTGACGGTCTGGGGACCGCTGTGCCCGTTGAGATCGGTCGCCGTGTAGCCGGGATCGACGGCGTTGACGCGAACGTCCTTGAATGCCTTGGCATATTGGGTGGTCAGCATCGTGAGGGCCGCCTTGGACGCGGTGTACAGGGGCGCTACGACGGAGGACTCGATCCGCGACGGGTCGTGGGTGAGGGCGAGCGACCCCATGCCGCTGCTGACGTTGATGACGACCGGGTCCGAGGACCGGCGCAGCAGCGGGAGGAAGGCGGTGGTCGTGCGGACCACGCCGAAGACGTTGACATCGAAGACGCCGAGCGCGTCCGCGCCGGTCAGGTCGGTGGGGTCGCCGTGCGGCCCGTGCACACCGGCGTTGTTGATCAGGACGTCCAGGACGCCTTCGTGTGCCGCGACATCGGCCGCGGCGGCGGTGACGGAGACGTCGTCGGTGACGTCGATCCGGACGAACCGCGCGCCCAGCGCGGCGGCGGCCGCCGCGCCCCGCTCCTCGTCGCGGGCTCCGACGATCACGGTGTGGCCGAGGGCGAGGAGGCGGCGGGCGGTCTCGTGGCCGAGACCCTTGTTGGCTCCGGTGATGAACGTGGTGGTCATGCGTCGATCGTCCCCACGGGGCCGGTGCCGTGCCAGGGACGCCACGACCGTAGGAACGGCATTACCAGGATCGGGAGTTGGGGCAGGATGGAGGACATGGCGACGAACGAGGGGCTCGGTCTGGGTGCGACGATCCGGGCCTGGCGGGAGCGGCTGGCACCGTCGGCCGTCGGGCTGCCGTCCGGCCGGTCCCGCCGCGCGGCCGGCCTGCGCCGCGAGGAACTCGCCGAGCGCGCCGGTCTGTCGGTCGACTACGTCGTACGACTTGAGCAGGGGCGGTCCACGGCGCCCTCGGCCCAGGTCGTCGCCTCGCTGGCGCGCGCCCTGCGGCTGACCGCCGTAGAGCGGGACCACCTCTATCGCATGGCCGGGCTGGTCCCGCCGAACGACGAGCCGATCCCCGACCGCATCCCGCCGGGCGTGCGGCGCGTCCTGAGCCGGCTCGCAGACGTGGCGGTCGCCGTGTTCGCCGCCGACTGGCAGTTGATCTGGTGGAACCACGGATGGGCGGCGCTGCTCGGCGACCCCTCCACCAAGCCGCCCGAACTCCGCAACTTCGCCCGCGAGCGATTCCCGATCGGATCCGGCGACGACGTACGCATCGCCTCGTGGCCGGTGCTGGTGCGCGACGGCGACAGCTCGGACCTGGCCGTCGTCTCCGACCTGCGCCGCGCCACCGGTCGCTTCCCCCACGATGCCCGACTGGCCGAGCTGATCCGTCAACTGACCGCGGGCAACGCGACGTTCGCCCGGTTGTGGGCGAGCGGCACAGTGGCCGCACACCGTGAGGACCGCAAGACGGTCGATCATCCCGGGGTCGGGCCCGTGGACGTGGACTGCGATGTCCTGACGGACGGCGACTCCGACCTGAAGATCGTCATCCTGACGGCGGCGCCGGGCAGTTCGGACGAGGCAAGGCTACGGCGGGCCATGGCCGACGCGAGCGACAGCACTCCCGCGCCTGTCCTCTGACCGGGTCAGTGGCGGGCGAACTGGACCCGTGTGGACTGTGTGACGTTCGGTCGCACCGCGAGGGCGCCGACGGTGAGTTGTTCGCCGTAGATGTCGGTGAGCCTGATCTCGCCGCCGCAGCCGGTGCCGTCCTCGGAGAGGAAGTAGTTGTAGTCCGCGCGCGCCAGTTGACGCCAGCCACCACCCGAGCGGACCTCGAGGCGGGCCAGCGGATTGCGGTGACCGATCGCCTGGATGCCGCACCAGTAGCGGGTGGAACCGGTCTTGTAGCGGATCGAGATCGTGTCGGACGTACTGGGGCTCACCAGGTTCCAGGTGATCGGGATCCGCCCGGCGGACGGGCTGGCGAGCTTGGCGAAGGCCTGGGCGCTGAGGTCGATCTGGCCGGGCGCGCAGTCTCCCGGGCACTCGTTGGTGATGCGGACCGTCACGGTGGCGCCGTTTGCCGCGTGCACGAGTACGTACGCCCCGCACGCCTTGGACGACTCGTAGTCGGCGGTGTTCATCGCGCCGGTCAGGACGTCGCTGCTCGGGTCGTACAGACAGGCGCCGCTGCCGTCCGCGTCGTAGAAGGTGGCGACTCCTCGGTAGGTGACACCGGGCCGGATGCGTCCCGCCAACGAGGCGGTGCTGGAGACCTGTTGGCGGGCCTTGGTGGGCGACGGTGCGGCCGAGGTGGCGGTCGCGTGGCTGGTCGGCGTCGTCGACGGCTTCTTCGACGCGTCGGTCGGTCGCGCGGAGGCGGTCGAAGTGCCGCTCGCGGACGGCGAGTTGGTCGCTGAGCCGGTGACGGTGGGTTCGGACACCGCTCGTCCGGCCGCGGCTGTGACCTCCTCGCCGCTCTTGTCGCCGGGCAGAAGCACCAACGCAAGTGAGACGACGATGAGTACTGCGGCCGCCGACAAAAACAGCCACCGCTTCGACACCGGACCTCCTTGACGGCCGCCACCCGCTGCTCGGAGTGAGGGAGGCAGCGATCGTGTCAGGCCCGGGGACACAGCGGCAAGCCCTTTCCATGAAGGCGCAGTTGGGGGCGGGTGTTGCCTCCTCGGGCCGCTGGGTCTCATGGGGCGCGCTTGCGGTGAGGGTCGGTCAGTGAGAATCGAAGCCGTTGGCCCGGCTCCACCGCAGAGTTGTGTTCCTGCCGAAGACGACCCGTTGACCGTCCGCGGAGACGGAGACCCGTTCCCAGCCGTCGAAGTTCTTCGTGACGTCGACGCTCCACTCGGTCAGGCCGCCGGTGGCGACCGCGGCGATGGACTCGGTCGGAGGCTCACCGTCGTAGCAGTACGGGCCGAAGTCCGCGATCGCCGCGACGGTGCCGTGATTGGCGCGCAGTTCGATGCCCTGGCATGCGTCGGTGCCGGTGCGGTAGATGACGGACGGTTCGGTCCAGGCCCTCTCCCGGGGACTGTAGTGCTGCTCGACGAGTCCCTTGCCCCGCCGGTAGTGCAGGGCCACACGGCGGCCGTCGTCGAGTTTCACCTCCGCGTTGTACGGGCTCGGACTGCCGCTCCAAGGGAGGTCGCTCTTCTCCAACTCGGAGGCGTACACAGAGGAGTTCGGGGTGGGGCTCGCCGTAGGGGCTTGCGTCGCCGACTCCGGGTGACCGCATGCCGGCGCGATCAGCATCACCAGCGCCGCAGCCGTTGTTCTGGCCAGCGCCTGGATGCGGGGCTTGGGCATACGGGCCTCCTGTCGCCTCGTCGCAGGCAGCATAAGCGTCGGTCTAACTGCCGCCGTGGGCTGCCCGTTGCTCAGCAGGTCCCTCGCGGCTTGGAGGGTGTCGTGTTCGGAGGCTACCGGCGGTGATCTGCTCGGCCGGCCAGTGGGCGAGGGCCCATTTGGCGGCCGTGGGGTCGGCCGGTGGCTCGAAGAACAGGCCCAGCTCGTCGACTACTTGGTCGAAGAGCTCAGGTGCGTCGGGCTCCTCCCGTCGTGCAAGACCGGCCAGGAGGGGGACGGACGGACTGTCGACGTCCGCGAGGAGTGCGTCCAGCCCCGCCTGGATCAACTGGTCGGATCCCACGTGCCGACCGAAGGCACGGGTTTCCCCGGCGCCCCGCAGATCAAGTCGTCGGCGGGGCAGCCAGTGCCGCACTACCGCTTCACGGTGTGGCCGCTCGTGCCGTCCAGATGCGGCGTTCCGCGCTCAGTGGGTCGTCGAGGGTGTGCGGGGTGGTGTCCCAAGTCATCGTCGTGCGGCGCTTGTTGGTGTAGCGGGGCCAGTCGGGGCCGGGGTCGAGATCGCGGATGAAGGCGACCCAGGCGGCGTGCATCGCCTCGGCGAGGGGCTGGGGCGGGTGTGGGCCCGTCACGGCCGTGACGCGTTCGGCGTTCAGGAGGTCGAAGGCGAAGGGGATCTCGATGCAGTGGGCGGCGCTGCCCCAGGTGAAGTGGTAGAGCCAGGTGGGGAGTTCGTGGTGGGCGCGGGCCTCGGCGAGGGCGAGTGAGGGGCCGCGGAAGATGGCGTCGGTGAGGGCCTGGCCCATGCTCTGCGCCGGGTCCTCGTCGGCGCGGAGGGCGAGGTACTCGCCCACTGCGGTGGGGTCGAGGCCGTGATTGCCCAGCATGGCTTGTACGGCTTCGGGCGGTGCGGGAGGCGGGGTGGTGCCGGCCGGGGGGTTGAACTCGTGGCGAGTGAAGCCGAGGAGGAGGGGGACGGGGGCAGTGGTGCCGGCCGCGAAGGCGTCGGGGACGGGGAGTGGTATCAACTCCCCGTCTGCGAAGGGGGCGAGGGCCAGTCCTGCGTCGGGGGTGGCGAGGGCGTCCTGGAGTGCGAGCAGTTCGTCGTCGGTGAGGTCGCGGAGCGCTGAGGCGAGGGCGGGGACGCCGGTGCGTTCGGTGAGGCGGGCCGAGTCGGCGAGGGCGTCGCGCGGGAGCTGGGGGGACCTGACCGCGCCGGACTGGGAGATCGCGGCGCGGAAGAGTCCGTGTGCGGAGGGGGTGGCCATCAGGGTCTGCGCGGCGCCGCCGCCGGCCGACTGACCGGCGACGGTGACTTTCCCGGGGTCGCCGCCGAAGGCCTCGATGTTGTCGCGGACCCAGGTCAGCGCGGCGATCCAGTCGAGCACACCGCGGTTGTCGGGGGCGTCGTCGAGGTGGAGGAAGCCCTCGATGCCGAGCCGGTAGCCGATCGACACGAGGACGACTCCGTCCCGGGCGAAGGCCGCGCCGTCGTACCAGGGGCTGGCGGCGGATCCGGCGACGTAGCCGCCGCCGTGGATCCAGACGAGAACCGGCAGGTCGGCTCCCGGGCGCGGGGCCGGGGTGAAGACGTTGAGGTTCAGGACTCCGTCGCCCGGGATCGTGGGTTCGGGGATGGTGGTGGGGCCGTCGAGGACGAAGGGGCGGCGTTGTGCGGTGGGCCCGTACCGGGTGGCGTCGAGTGGTTCGGTCCACGGCCTGACCGGAACGGGTGCGGCGAAGCGGAGTGCGCCGACCGGGGGTTGGGCGTAGGGGATGCCGAGGAAACGGGCGGTGGTGTGCTGCCACGTCCCGAGGACGGGTCCCTGGGACGTGGCGGCGATCACGGACTGAGGCACGGAGCGACTTCCTTGTGGAGGTGGGGGAACGGGTGGTCGTGGAGGTCTCTCGGTGACCTCTGTCCGCGGTCCTACTTCCTACGTCATTACTTCACTCCCTTGATCGGCCTGATGGCGAGCGCGCTGATCAGCACGACGGCCATGGCGAAGGCGAACAGGACGCGGTAGCCGGGGAGTTTGTCGGGTCCGGCGGCGAAGGAGGTGATGAGTACGGAGGCGATGATCGGTCCGAGCGCCTGCGGCACGTTGGTGGCGATGTTGAGGATGCCGAGGTCCTTGCCGGCCGCCGAGCCCTTGGGCAGGACCTCGGTCATCAGGGCCATGTCCAGCGACATGTACGTACCGAATCCCATGCCGCTGATGAGCGCGTAGGCGTACATCGCGGGCAGCGTGGGACTGAGCAGCGGAATGGCCATGGACAGGGCGAGCAGGACCGACGCGCCGATCACGAAGATCTTGCGGCGGCCGGTGCGGTCGGAGATCTTCGCCGCGGGGACGGCGCCGGCGAGGGTGCCGACGAGGGCGAGCACGGACATCGACTGCTGGGCGCTGTCCACCGCGTCGGCGTCCAGGCCGACGTAGTCCTGGAGGGCGTACCGCTGGTAGGTGGCGACGCCCCAGTAGCCGAGGATGAAGGTCATACGGGCCACGAACGCCCAGGCGAAGTCGGGGTGTTGGCGCGGCGAGACCCAGAAGCCGGTCAGGAACTGGCGCCAGGAGAAGGGCTCCGGGGCCTCGGGGCGGGTCCGGTCGCGGTTGAGGAGGACGAAGGCGAGCACGGTCGCGAGGACGATCGCGGCGATGACGCCGTAGCCGAGGCCGAGCCGTCCGGCGTAGCGGGCGGCGACGATCACGCCCAGGGTGGCGCCGAGGTTGGAGCCGAGGCCGACGAAGGCGGAGACCATGCCGAAGCGGCGAGGGGCGACGCGATCGGCCATGACGGCGGTGAGCGGGGCCTGGATCACGTTGAGCAGTACCTGGACGGCGACCCACAGCAGCGTGAGCCAGAGCAGGGTGGTGGCGTGGGAGATGGCCAGCAGGGTGAGGACCGCGCCGACGGCGCCGAACAGCATCCAGGGGGTGCGGCGGCCGAGGCGGCCTCGGGTGCGGTCGGAGATCGCGCCGATGATCGGCTGGGCGAAGAGCGTGACGATAGACGAGGTCATCGTCACCAGTGCGAGGTTCGATTCCTTGGCGGCGGCGTCGAGGTTCTGGATCTGGGTGGGGAGCAGGACCACGACGAGACCGGCGTAGGCGGTGTAGAGAGCGGCGAATCCCGCGCCCATCGACCACATCAGGACGTTCACCTGGGGGCGGCCCAGGGTCTCGTCCGTTCGGGCGGTGGCGGGGGCGGAAGAGGTCGAAGCGGACAAGGACGCCTCCACGGGGACGGACCGGCGTCGTTGCCGGTGCCGGGAGTATGGCCACGCGGATTTATTTATTTCAAGGCTCGAAAAATAATGTCCTGGCCACCTTGACCGGATCCCGTCCGGCCGGGGCACAATCGTCTGCGTGAACGCACCCGCCGACTCGGCCGACGTACGACGTCGCAATCTGGCCCTGGTGCTGCGGTACCTCGACGCCCATGGCCCGTGCGCCCGGACCGAGGTCGCCGTCGGCACCGGGCTGGTGCACGCCACCGTCACCGCGCTGGTCGCGGAACTCATCGACCGCGGCCTGGTGCGCGAGGAGGGCTCCGTGCCGTCCGGCGGCCGGGGCCGACCGCGGCGACTGCTGGGGCTCGTCCCCGAACGGGTGGTCGTCCTCGCCGCCCAGGTCAGCCTGGAGTCCGTGCATGTCATGGCGGCCGACTTCCAGGGCCGGGTCCTGCACCGCGAGTCGGCGCCCCACCACGCGCCGTACGGCGATCCGCGCGCGCTGGCCGCGGTCATCGGCTGCGTGGTGCGGACGGCCGAGGCGGCGGTACGGGACGCGACACCGCACGCCCACCTCGCCCAACTCGCCGTCGCCATGGCCGGACCGGTCGTCGGCCCCTCCCAACTGGTCGCCGCCGCCATCGACTTCGGCTGGCGCAGCACCGATCTGCGCGCCCTGGTCGCCGCCGAACTCCCCTTGCTGGACT
The DNA here is from genome assembly GCF_040681835.1 of Streptomyces sp. NPDC051576. Classification (NCBI taxonomy): domain Bacteria; kingdom Bacillati; phylum Actinomycetota; class Actinomycetes; order Kitasatosporales; family Streptomycetaceae; genus Streptomyces; species Streptomyces sp. NPDC051576. Next base: position 173,441 of record NZ_JBFAZO010000008.1, on the reverse strand, counting down.
GCCCTGTCGAGGTGGTCAACGACGCCAACATGGCGGCGCTGGCCGAGTACCACGCCCTCGCGGCCGAGGGCGTGCAACATCCCGACACCGTCGCCTACATCAAGGCGGACACCGGCGTGGGCGGCGGGCTGCTCGTCAACGGCCGTGTGCACAGCGGGAGTCACGGCATGGCGGGCGAGATCGGGCACCTGCCGATCGCGCTCGACGGTCCCGAGTGCCGCTGCGGGGCGCGGGGTTGCCTGGCAACCTACATCGGTCCCGAACCCCTTCTCCACGCCGCCGGGTTGGACCGCGTCGCCGAGACACAGGGCGGCGAACCGGCACTCGCCGAACTGGACCGTCGCCTGCGCGCGGGCGATCCCGACGCGATCACCGCACTCGGCGCCGCCGGGGACGCGCTGGGGGCAGCGATCCTCGGCGTGTCCGGTGTCACCGACGCCGGCGAGATCATCCTCGGCGGATACCTCGCCACCTGGGCTCCCTGGCTCAGGGCGAGCCTGGACGCACGCCTCGCCGGACGCCACACCCTGGCCCCCGACATGCAGCCACTCGTCACCTTCGGCGTCCTTGGCGGCGAGGCTACTCTGCGCGGTGCCTTCCAGACCTGTCGCGATGCTCTGCTCGACGATCCGACCAGCGTTCCGGCAATGCCCCGGGCCACGGTCGCCTCGCCGACGCCGTAGAACCTTCCCAGTCGAGCATGCTGCGGGCGCGAGGCCGGAAGCTACATCGGCCACGCGCCGACACGCCGACGTGCGGCCACTCATTGGCGGCGAGGCGGCCGGGCGAGGCGCGTTCAGGACCTGCCGCGACACGCCGCTGGACGACCCGACAAGCGCTCCGGCGATCCCCCGAACACCGGTCGCCCCGCCGACGCCGTAGAACCCCCTCCGAGGATCGCACCGTTGACGCGAGGCTCAGCGCGCACAAGCGTGACGGCCGGACACCACGCCCTGGCACAACCCGCAGCCACCCATCACCCCCAGCACCCACCGCCGTGAAGCCACCTTGCGCAGCGCCTTCCACACCCGCCGCGACACCCCCACCACCGTTCCTGGCATCCCCCGAACACCTCACCCCCCACCCCCGGTCCACCCCAAGACCCCACCACCGAAGCCCAACCGAACCCACCCCCAGCACCCGTACCCCCGCCAAAGCCGGAGGCCACCGCTTCATCCCCCCGCCCCCCTGCATGCATACTCGGGCTCTGCGCGCGCACCGGCGTTCGCGAGAAGCGGGAGGTGGGCGATGGTGGTGCCGTCGGCGGCGGGGACCGAGCCGCGGAAGGTCACGATCAACGATGTCGCGGCGTCGGCGGGGGTGTCACGGCAGACCGTGTCACGGGCGCTGAACGACAAGGACGAGATCGACAGCGAGACGAAACAGCGCGTGCTGGACGCGGCGCGGGCGCTGGGCTACCGGCCGAGCCGGTTCGCGCGCGGGTTGGTGCGGCAGGACACGATGACGATCGGGCTGGTCATCCCGGATCTGCTCAACCCGTTCTTCACGGAGGTCGCGGCCGCCGCGCTGGAGGCGGCCCGGACCCGTGGCTGGCAGGTGGTCGTGTACGACACCGGGGACCGGGCGGAGGAGGAACTCGGCACGCTGCAGGTGATCAGTTCGCAGGTGGACGCGGTGATCGGCTACTTCAGTTGCCCCGAGGGCGAGTTGGAGAAGTTCACCCGCGGCATGCCGGTGGTGCTCATCGGGCGTGAGCAGCGGACGCGGTTCAGCGCGATCCGGATCGACGGCGCGGAGGGGGTGCACGCGGCGGTCGCGCACCTGGTCGCGACGGGGCACACGCGGATCGGCATGCTCGACCACCACACCCGCGCCGAACCGAGCATCCGGCACGAGTGGTTCACCACGGCGGCGAGGGAGCACGGGATCGACGCCGACATGGTGGTCGGCGCGGACCAGACGGCGGACGGGGGCGGGGCGGCGCTCAGGTCCCTGCTCGGCGAGCACCCCGACATCACCGCGGTGTTCACGTTCAACGACATCATCGCGATCGGCGCCCTGCGCGAAGCACGCCGGCTCGGCCGGAGCGTGCCGCGGGAGCTGGCGGTGATCGGCTTCGACGGTCTACAGCTGGGCGCACTCGTCGAGCCCCCGCTCAGCAGCGTCGCCCTCGACACCCGGCAGCTCGGCGTGCTCGCCATCGAGCAGGTCGCCCGTCTGCTGTCGGGAGGCGAAGCGCTTGCGGCCGACGACCTGGTCGTGCGGGCCGAACTGCGGCTGAGCGGCTCCGCCTGACCGCCGCGCACGCGTCCGGTCCGAATGTCTTGACACCCGCCCACGCCGAAGCGCAAACTTCCGAGCATTCACAGCCCATTCAAGAGGTCTATCTGCAAGCAGTCCCGTGAGCGCTCACGGGAGCGCTCACGGGACGCTCTTAGACCCCACGACAACCCCGCAACAAATGGTGTGCCCACGTCCCTTCCACCCAGAAGGCATCCCGCCCGAGGGATCAGCATCGAACCGCCTAGCACCGCCGCTAGTCGTTGTCTGGAACGGAAACCATGAGCAGCACAGTCAAGCGCATCCGCCTCGCCTCCGTCGCCGTGGCCGCCAGTGTCGCCGTACTCGCCGGATGTTCGTCGTCCACGCCGTCGGCCAAGACCTCCACGGCCTCCTGCGCACCGGCGAAGGGCAAGGTCACCCTCCAGTACTGGAACACCGTTCCGGGCATGGACAAGGTCGCCGCCCTGTGGAACAAGAAGAACCCGAACATCCAGGTCGAGACGAAGAACATCTCCAACGACCAGTACGGCACCCTCGGCAACGCCCTCAAGGCGGGCAAGGCGCCGGACCTGGCGCAGGTCGGCTACGACGAACTCCCCAACCTCCGCAGCCAGAGCGCCTTCGTCGACGCCTCCGCCTGCTCGGCCGCCACCGCCGCCAAGTCGAAGTTCGTGCCGTGGACCTGGTCGCAGACCAGCTTCGGCGGCACCGGCGTGTTCGCCATGCCGCAGGACACCGGGCCGATGGCCCTCTACGTCCGCAGCGACATCTTCAAGAAGTACAACATCGCGATCCCCACGACCTGGGACGAGTACGCGGCCGCCGCGCAGAAGCTGCACAAGGCGGACCCCAAGCTCGACATCACGTTCTTCGACCCGAACAACGCCGAGTGGTTCAACGGGCTCCTCTGGCAGAACAACGCCCAGATGTACAGCTACTCCGGCAACAAGTGGCAGGTCACCGTCGCCTCGGACCAGAGCAGGCAGGTCGCCGACTACTGGCAGAAGCTGATCTCCGGCAAGCTCGTGCGCACCGACCTCGCGAACGGTTCGACGCAGATGTACGCCGCGTACCAGAAGGACCAGATCGCCAGCTACGTCGGCGCGGCCTGGGGCTACAGCATGTTCCGCGACAACCTGCCCAAGCAGGCCGGCAAGTGGACCATCGTCCCGATGCCGACGTGGGGTACGAACGGCGCCTCCGGTGACTGGGGCGGCTCGACCGTCGCGTTCATGAAGGGCGGCAAGCACCTCTACGAGTCGGTCAAGTTCAACACCTGGCTCAATACCGACCCGGAGGCCCTCGCGCTGGAGAACCAGTTGGGCGGTCTCTACCCGGCGGCGAACGCGGGGCTCCAACTGCCCGCGCTCTCCAAGGGAGTTCCGTACTACAACAACGAGAAGATCTTCGACGTCTTCGCCGACTCGTCCAAGAAGATCAACACCAGCTTCGCCTGGGGGCCCACCCAGAAGACGGTGAACCTCGCGCTCCAGGACGCGATGGCCAAGGCGGCGGCCGGTGACGGCACGCTCTCCGACGCGCTGTCGGCGGCCCAGGCGTCCGCGCTGAAGTCGATGAAGGACCAGGCGATCCCGGCCGCGGCGGGCAAGTGACCGCACGATGACCGACATCGCAACCCGCGCGACCCGCGTGGTGGCGTCTCCCGGCGGCCGCCGTCGACTCAACGGCGGCGGCCCCCGGGCGGGCACCATCTTCGCGTTCGTGATCCCGTTCTTCCTCCCCTTCGTGCTGTTCTACCTGGTGCCGGTCGGCTACGCGCTCTGGCAGAGCGCTCGCGTCGTGCGCCGCACCGGCGGGCAGTACGGCACCTCGTACACGACCTTCGGTGGCTTCGAGCAGTACGGGAAGGTCTTCCAGAACACCGAGTTCTGGTCCAGCGTCGGGCGCATCGGGCTCTTCGGCATCGTGCAGGTGCCGGTCATGCTGTTCGTCGCCCTTGTCATCGCGCTGCTCCTCGACACTCCCCTGCTGCGGCTCAAGTCGGTCTTCCGCATCACCGCGTTCATGCCGTACGCCGTGCCCGGTGTCATCGCCGCGATCATGTGGTCGTACCTCTACTCGCCCCAACTCAGCCCCGTCGTGGACCTGTTGAACAACGTCGGTCTCAAACCCGACTTCCTCGGGCCGGGCGCCGTGCTGTGGTCGGCGGCGAACATCTCCACGTGGCTGTGGACCGGCTACAACATGCTGATCATGTTCTCGGCGCTGCAGTCGATCCCGCAGGAGCTGTACGAGGCCGCCAAGCTCGACGGCGCCAACAACTGGACCATCGCCTGGCAGATCAAGGTCCCGATCATCGCCCCGTCCATCGTGCTCACCACGGTGTTCTCGATCATCGGCACGCTCCAGCTCTACGCCGAGCCGGCCGTGCTCCGGCAGATCTCCTCGAACATCTCCAGCACGTTCACGCCGAACATGCTCGCGTACGCGGTGGCCTCCGGGAACAACTACCAGCAGGCCGCGGCGATCTCCGTGGTCATCGCCGTCATCACCTTCGTCCTGAGCTTCGGGTTCATGCGACTGACGTCGAAGAGGGCCGGACTGTGAGCAACCCTTCCGTCAATCGTGAAAGCCAGGTCAGCCGTACGGCCGCCATGGCCCTGATGCTTCTCCTGGCGGTCTACTTCCTGCTGCCGATCTACTTCCTGATCGTCGCGGCCACCAAGCCGCAGGGCGACCTCGCCGCCACCAACGGCTTGACGTTCTCGCACTTCAACCTGTTCGAGAACCTGCGTGTCCTGTTCACCCGCAGCGACGGCATCTTCGGCCGGTGGGCCCTCAACACCGTGATCTACGCGGTGCTGGGCGCGGCCGTGGGAACACTGATCTCGGCGCTGTGCGGCTACGCGCTCGCCAAGTTCCGCTTCCGGGGCCGGGAGTTCCTGTTCTCCGTCATCCTCGGCGGGGTCCTCGTCCCCACTACCGCGCTGGCGCTCCCGCTGTTCCTGCTGTTCTCGGCGACGGGCATCGTCAACACGTACTTCGCGGTGTTCCTGCCCAGCATCGTCAGCCCGTTCGGTGTCTATCTCGCGCGGATCTTCGCCAACGCGGCTGTTCCGCAGGAGCTGTTGGAGTCGGCGCGGCTGGACGGGGCGGGTGAGTTCCGTACGTTCTTCTCGGTGGCGTTCAAGCTGATGACGCCGTCGCTGGTGACGATCTTCCTGTTCCAGTTCGTCGCCATCTGGAACAACTTCTTCCTGCCGATGGTGATGCTGCAGAAGGAGTCCCTCTTCCCGATCACGCTCGGCCTCTACGAGTGGAACGGCCAGACGGCCCGCGCCCCGCTCCTCCAGGAGTCCGTGATCACCGGTTCGCTGGTGTCGATCGTGCCCGTGATCATCGTGTTCATCCTGCTCCAGCGGTTCTGGCGCACCGGACTCGCCGCCGGTTCCCTCAAGTGACCGCCCCCGCACGGAAGGTGCCGCCCGCCATGACCGACTCCGCCGTCTTCGTGCCCCATTTCCACTGGGACCGGGAGTGGTACGAGCCCTTCCAGGTCTTCCGGCACCGACTCGTCGCCGCCCTCGACACCGTGCTGGAGACGGCCGAGACGGACCCGGACTTCCGGTTCACCGTCGACGGCCAAATGGCCGCGATCGAGGACTACTTGGAGATGCGGCCGGAGAGCCGCGCCCGAGTCGCGGCCCTGGTCGGGGAGGGCCGGCTCGCCGTCGGGCCGTGGCTGATCCTGCTCGACGAGTTCCTCTGCTCCGGCGAGACCATCGTGCGCAATCTGCGGATGGGCTGGGCCGCCGCGGAGGAGCTCGGCGGCGCCATGCCCATCGGCTATCTGCCGGACATGTTCGGCCATGTCGCGCAGATGCCGCAGATCCTGGCGCGGGCGGGGATCGAGCACGCGGCGCTGTGGCGCGGGGTGCCCGGCTCCGTCGGCGGTCATGCCTTCAAGTGGCGTGCGCCGGACGGCTCCGAGGTCCGTACCGAGTTCCTCTTCGACGGCTACGACAACGGCCTCGACGTCCTGCTGGTGCCCGACCGGATCGGCCGTGCCCTCGGTGACTACGCGGAGATGACGGTCGAGCGGTGGGGCGGCGATCCGGTGCTGGCGATGGCGGGAACCGACCACAATGCGCCCGACCCACAGCTCGCGTCCTGGCTGCGGCGGGCCTCCGGGGAGGGGCGGGCCATCACCGTCGCCACCCTGGACGAGTACATCCGCAAGCACGTCCGCGACGAGGTGTCCACCGTCGTCACGGGTGAGCTGCGCAGTCACGCACGCGGCAACATCCTGCCGGGTGTGCTCTCCGTGCGGCTCGGGCTCAAGCAGCGGATGGCCGTCGCCGAGCGCACGATCGACCACGCCGAGCGCATGAACGCGCTGTGGTCCCGGCGCGACGACTCTCCGTTCCTCGATCTCGCCTGGCACAAGATCATCGAGTCGACCGCGCACGACTCGGTCGTCGGCTCCGGCACCGACGAGACCTGCGACCAGGTGGCCGCCCGGCTCGCCGAGGCCGCGCAGACGGCCCGTGCCGTACGGGACGCGGCGCTCGCCGAGCCCGCCTCCCGGGTGTCGAGCGACGCCTACCTGGTCGCCAACCCGCTGCCGTCGGCACGTACCGCACTGGTCGAGGTGGATGTCGTAGCCCCGCCGGAGGGGACCGCGCTGGTCGCGACCGCCGCCGACGGCTCGACGGCTCCGGTGCAGTTGGTCTTCCAGGCCCCGACCGTTCTCAGCGACGAGCGCATGGACGCCTCGCGGTTGGAGCGCGTGCTGCGCCGTATCCACCGTCGCGAACTGTTCGGACGGCTGATCGACCACTATGAACTCGCCCCCGGTGAACTCGTCTTCCACCTCGCCGAAGTACCGGCGGCCGGGCCCTTCGACCTGCTGATCCTGCGCCGCGAGGTCGCCGCCGCGGCCGCCGCGCATCCCGGCGAGTGGCGCGTGCTGACGGTGGAGGAGCCCCGGGCCACCGCGCTCGTCCCTGTGAACGTGCCCGCCTCGGGGCTGGCCGCCTTCCGGGTCGAGCCGAGCGAAGCCACGGCGTCGGCCTCGTACGCCCCCGCCACGGCGACCGACCGTACCCTCTCCAACGGCCTGGTCGAGGTCGCGGTCGCCGCCGACGGCACCCTGGACATCACCGGTGCGGACGGCACCGTGCTGTACGGCGTCGGCCGGCTCGTCGACGGCGGGGACCGGGGTGACAGCTACAACTACGCTCCCCCGGCGCAGGACGTGCTCGTGTCGGAGCCGACGGAGATCGCCGTCGAACTCCTCGAAACCGGCCCGCTGCGTGCACGGCTGCGGGTGACGCGTGTCTACGCGTGGCCGGCCGCGCTCTCCGCCGACCGCGATGTGCGCGGTGAGCGGACCGTGCCGACGCCGGTGGAGACGCTGGTGGAGGTGCGCGTGGGCGAACCCTTCGTACGGGTCTCCACGTCCTTCCTGAACCAGTCCGCCGATCACCGGCTGCGCTTCCATGTGCCGCTGCCCGAGCCGGTGTTGACGTCGGCATCGGCCGGGCAGTTCGCCGTGACCGAGCGCGGGCTCACCGCCGAGGGCGGCTGGGGCGAGTACCCGCTGCCGACCTTCCCGGCCGGTTCGTTCGTGTCGGCCGGTGCCGCCAACGTCCTGCTCGACCACTCCGGCGAGTACGAACTCGTCGCCGACGGCTCCGAACTCGCCATCACACTGCTGCGCGCGATCGGCTCGATCAGTGTCAACATCCATCCCCTGCGCGACGAACCGGCGGCGAGCGAGATCCCCGTACCCGGTGCGCAGGATCTCGGGATGCGGATCGAGAACCGGTTCGCCGTCGTGCCCTCGGCGGACGGCTGGCGCGGTGCGCACGCGGTGGCGCTCGCGGAGGAGTTCCGGGGCGACGTCCTGGTGACTCGTGGCACCGCGCCCGCCGGGCGTCAACTGCCGCCCGATACTGCCGGGTTGCTGGTCGACGGGACGGACGTCCTCGTCTCGGCCGTCCGTCGGGTCACCGACGACGAGTACGGGTCCGGCATAGAGGTGCGGCTGACCGCGATGCGCGACACCGCGTCGACGGTCCGCGTGACGGGGTCCTTCACCGAGGTCGCCACCGTCGACCTGCTGGGCCGGCCGATCTCGCACACCCAGGTCCGGGACGAGCTCGAACTCGCCCTCGGTCCATGGGAGATCCGCACCGTCGTGCTCCGGTAGACGTCCATGATCGAATGCAGTACGCCCGTTCTGTTCTCACGAAAGCGTTGTGACCTCTTGCTCCCCGAGTCGCTCCCCGAGTCCTCCCCCCATGTTTCCGACATCGCACCCGGGCACGGCGCGCTGCGCCCGGCCCGCTCGTGGCTGCACTCCGACGCGCCGTCCCGCTCGCTGAACGGGTCGTGGCGTTTCCGCCTCTCCCCCACGGCGTCGGCGGCGGAGGACTTCGCGGCCGAGGGCTTCGACGATCACGAGTGGGACAGCATCCCCGTGCCCTCCCACTGGGTGCTGGAGGGCGACGGAGCGTACGGCCGCCCGATCTACACGAACATCCAGTACCCGTTCCCCATCGATCCCCCGTACGTCCCGGACGAGAACCCGACCGGCGACTACCGCCGCGCCTTCGACGTGCCCGCCGACTGGTCGGACGCCGAGCGGGTCGTGCTGCGCTTCGACGGTGTCGAGTCGCTGTTCAGGGTGTGGGTCAACGGGGTGGAGGTCGGCGGCGCGAGCGGCAGCCGGCTGGCCCACGAGTTCGACGTGACGTCCGTGGTGCGCGCCGGCGAGAACGTCGTCGCCGTACGGGTGCACCAGTGGTCGGCGGGCAGTTATGTGGAGGACCAGGACCAGTGGTGGCTGCCGGGCATCTTCCGTGATGTCACCCTGGTCGCCCGGCCGGCCGGGGGCATCGAGGACGTCTGGCTGCGGACCGGTTTCGACCAGGGGCGCGGCCGGGTCGACGCGGAGATCACCGCCGACGCCACGGCGTTCCCGGTCACCCTGCGCATTCCCGAACTCGGCGTCGAGCGGGTCTGGGCCACGCCCGCCGACGTGGCTCCCGTCGATATCGCGGACGTGGAACCCTGGTCCGCCGAGCTGCCCCGCCTCTACGACGCCACGGTGTCGACGGCCTCGGAGACCGTCACCCTGCGCGTGGGTTTCCGTACGGTCGAGATCCGCGGGGACCAGTTCCTGGTCAACGGTCGCCGGGTCGTGTTCCACGGGGTGAACCGGCACGAGACCCACCCGGAGCGCGGCCGGGTCTTCGACGAGGCGCACGCCCGCGAGGACCTGGCCCTCATGAAGCGGTTCAACGTGAACGCGATCCGCACCAGCCACTACCCGCCGCATCCCCGGCTGCTCGACCTCGCCGACGAGCTCGGGTTCTGGGTGATCCTCGAATGCGACCTGGAGACCCACGGCTTCGGCAAGGTCGACTGGGTCGGCAACCCCAGTGACGACCCGGCCTGGCGCGAGGCGTACCTCGACCGGATCCAGCGGACCGTCGAACGGGACAAGAACCACCCCAGCATCGTGATGTGGTCCCTCGGCAACGAGTCGGACACCGGCAGCAACCTCGCCGCCATGTCCGCGTGGGTGCACGCCCGCGACGCCGGACGCCCCGTCCACTACGAGGGCGACTACACCGGCGAGTACACCGACGTCTACTCCCGGATGTACGCGTCCGTGCTGGAGACCGAGCAGATCGGCACCGACGGCTCACGTGCCCCGCTGCTCAACTGCACGCCCGCGCAAGGCGCCCGGCAACGCACCAAGCCTTTCCTGCTCTGCGAATACGCCCACGCGATGGGCAACGGACCCGGCGCGTTCGACCAGTACGAGGCACTGGTCCACGAGTATCCGCGCCTGCACGGCGGCTTCGTCTGGGAGTGGCGCGATCACGGCATCCTGACCACGGCCCCGGACGGGACGCCGTACTACGCGTACGGCGGCGACTTCGGGGAGGTCCTCCACGACGGCAACTTCGTGATGGACGGCATGGTGTTGAGCGACGGCAGCCCGACGCCCAGCCTCCACGAGTTCAAGGCCGTCGTGGCGCCGGTCGACTTCGCGTTCGACGGCGACAAGGTCGCGATCACCAACCTGCGGCATACGGCCGACACGTCCGACCTGCGCTTCCGCTGGCGAGTCGAGCATGACGGAACGCCAGTGGATTCAGGGGAGTTGGAGGTTCCCCGGGTCGCGGCGGGCGATTCGGGCTGGGTGTCGCTGCCGCGGATCGCGGTGTCGCCCGACTCCGAGACATGGCTGACGATCGAGGCCGAGTTGGCGACGGAGACCTCTTGGGCGCCCGAGGGCCATGTGCTCGCAACTGCCCAGATCGACCGCTCACTTCGCCGTCCTGTTCCCGGTGTCCGGCCCCGCTCCGGCTGGCGGTCCGGCGACGGAACACTGACACTCGGCATCGCCAGGTTCACCGGCGGGTCCCTGGTGCGCCTCGGCGAACGCGCCGTCGCGGGACCGAGGTTGGAGCTGTTCCGCGCACCGACCGACAACGACGAAGGCGCGTGGGGCGAGGTCGCAGAGAGCGACGCGAGTGTCTCCGGGGTCTCCAACGCAGAGCTGTGGCGCCGTGACGGACTCGACCGGCTGACCTCGCGACGGGTGTCCGTGGAGCAGACCACGGACGCACTGCGCACGGTCGACAAGATCGCGGCCGCCGACTCGGGTCTGTCGGTGATGGTGGAGTCCGTCTGGTCGCTGGAGGACGACGGCGAACTCCAACTCCGGGTGGAGGTCCAGCCCTCGCGCGGCTGGCGGACGGTGTGGCCGCGGATCGGGATCCGTTTCGACCTGCCCGACGGCACCGCTCCCGTCGACGGCGCAGGCTGGTTCGGCCTCGGCCCGCTGGAGTCCTACCCCGACAGTGTGCGCGCCGCCGTCACCGGCCGTTTCTCCGCCACCGTCCACGACCTCTCCGTCGACTACGCCCGTCCCCAGGAGACCGGGCACCGCTCCGCACTGCGCCAACTGACCCTGACCAGCGGTGACATGGAAGTGCTGCACATCGTGGCCCTGCCCGACACCCACGGACGCCGCCCCGGCTTCACCCTCAGCCGCCACACCCCACAGGAGATCGCCCGGTCCGGACACCCGTTCCAGCTACCGCGGTCGACGACGAGCCACCTGTTCATCGACGCCGCCCAGCACGGGCTCGGCTCCAGGGCCTGCGGCCCGGACGTGTGGCCCGAGTTCGCGCTGCGGCCCGAAGCCCGGACGATCAAGCTCCGGATCACGGCACCGCAGTAGGCCGGTATGCCCGAGGGTGCGGTCCCGCACGGCGCGGACCGCATCCTCGGCTGCCCTCGTCTACGGCAGGTACTTGTTCGTCCAGTTGTCGGAAGTCACCTTGGCCGTGGCGGGCAGTGTGTCCAACGAGTTGATGAACGCCAGCGTCGTGTTCCAGCCCGACGTTCTCATCGCGCCGTCGGCCGGCCAGTCGACCAGCGGCAGGCTCGACCTGATCACGTTCGCCGGCACTCCCGGAAGCGCCTTCTGTGCCACGCTCTGCACTTCCGCGGAGTCGAGGTGGGCGTGCATGTACGCGGTCGCCTGCTGCACCGCGGTGACGAACTTCTCTGCGGTGTCGGCGTGTTGGGCCAGAAAGCTGTTGCGGGCCACCACCAGGATCGTGTACCCCGTCTTCGCGTCGGACCAGGCCGGGACCTTCGTCGCATCCGCGACCACCACCCCGTCCCCGGAGTCCTGGATCTCCAGCGGGGTCGGCTCGGAGGTGGTGAACCAGTCGATCTCGTTGCTCTTCAGCGCGGCCTTGTCCGCGCTCGCGCTCAGCAGGGAGATCCACTTCACCTTGTCCGGGTCGACGCCGTACTCCTTGAGGAAAAGGCCTGCCTCCGCCTTGGTGTTGGCCGAGCTGGAACCGCCGGTGGAACCGGCCAGCGCCTTGGCGACCTCCGCGGCAGGTGTGTCGGCGGTCAGGTGGTGTTCCTCGGCGAACTTGGTGCTGACGATCAGTCCCAGCGGGTTGCCGGCGCCGTCGGTGGAGATCGCGGTCTCCGGGAGATGCTTGCCGATGGCGGACAGGAAGTCGGTGGGGCTGTCGTTGAGGAACTGCACCGAGCCCGACTGGAGCGCCGAGGTGTCGGTCGCGGCGGTCAGGGTCACGAACTTGACCTTCAGGCCCTGCTTGGCGAAGTAGCCGTTGGCTTCGGCCAGGCGGATCGGCAGGTCGAAGATGTTGCCGCCGACGCCCACGGTGACCGTGCCGTCCGTAGCGGAGTCGGTGCCGCCACAGGCGCCCAGCAGCGCGGCACCGAGCGCAACGTTGGACGCCACCGCCAGGACACGGTTGCCACGGGACAGGTGGAACATGCGCGGAGCGCGGGCTTGCGGGGTGGGATGCGTCATCGGATCTCCAGTCGCCGTGCCTCGTCCAGGGGGTGTCGTCCTCAGGTGAAGACGATGGTGTGCTTTCCGTCGCGGATGACGCGGTCCTCCGCGTGCCACAGCACCGCACGGGAGAGCACCGCGCGCTCGACGTCCGCGCCCCGGCGGGCAAGATCGGCGGCGGTGTCGGCGTGGGTGACCCGCACGACGTCCTGCTCGATGATCGGGCCCTCGTCGAGGTCCTCGGTGACGTAGTGCGCGGTGGCTCCCACCAGCTTCACTCCACGTTCCTTCGCCTTGGCGTAGGGGCCGGCGCCGATGAAGGCGGGCAGGAAGGAGTGGTGGATGTTGATGATCGGGACGCCGACGTTCTCGATGAAGTCTCCCGACAGGATCTGCATATAGCGGGCCAGGACGACGAAGTCGACGTTGCCCTTGAGCAGCCGCAGGTGTTCCGCCTCGGCCGCCGACTTGTCCGCCCCCATGGAGGGGACGTGAAAGAAGGGGATACCGAAGCCGCGTACCTCCTCCGCGGTGTCGGGATGGTTGGAGATCACCATGGCGATACCGACCGGGAGTTGGCCCCGACGGTGACGCCACAACAGGTCGAGCAGACAGTGGTCGGACTTGGACGCGAAGATCGCCACCCGCTTCGGCACCGACAGATCGCGCAGCGTGTACGTCAGGGCGTATTTCTGGGCCAGTTCGTCCAGGGAGGCCCTGATGCCGGGGAGGGCGGCGCGGAGGCCGTCCATGCCGAAAACCGCACGTTGGAAGAAGGCGCCGCCCTGCGGGTCGTCCGAGTACTGGTCCAGGGACACGATGTTGGCGCCGCGCTCGCTGAGCCGGGAGGTGATGGCGGCGACGATGCCGGTGGCGTCGGCCCCCTGCACGATCAGTGAGGCCTGGTGTCCGGCTCCCCCGCTCTTCTTGGCGGTAGCGGTGGGCGCGGCCTGCGTGACAGTCATACGACGGACTCCTTCCTGAACCCGGCGATCCACTCGGCGGTCGTCCGGAGCCCACCGAACGTGTAGAAGTGCACCTTCACCTCGCCGTGGCGGCCCGGCTCGTAGCCGTCGGCGAGGGCGCGCAGGAACCGGTCGGGTCCGGCCGTGCCCAGCAGACCGGTGAGCGACAGGCCGTACTTCTTGGCGATGGAGGCGCCGGCACCGACTCCGAACCGGGCGGCGTAGGACATCAGACGCCGTACCCCGGCAGGGCCGGGGACACCGATACGGACGGGGAGGGTGACATCGCGCTCCCGCAGGTCCTCGATCCAGGCGAGGACAGGGTCGACGTCGAAGGCGAACTGAGTGATGACGCTGCCGCTCAGGCCCTGTCCGGTGAGTTCGGTGGCCTTGAGGTTCAGGGCGGACCACAGCACGCCGGCGGGGATGGCGGGATGGCCTTCCGGGTAGCCGCTCATGCCGACGTGGTGGACGCCGTACCGCTGGAGCAGTCCGGTCCTGATGAGCGACAGGGAGTCGTCGTAGGGGCCTTCGGGTGTGTTCGGGTCGCCGCCGACGACGAACACGTTGTCGCAGGTGCCGTCTGCCTGGAGACCGGCGAGGAAGTCCTCGAACTGCCGTTGCGAGCCGAGCCGTCGGGCCGATATGTGCGGCACGGGCACGAACCCGAGGCGCTTGACCGCGCGGGCGGCCGCCAGTCGCATGGTGAGGTTCTCGTTGCCCAGGAAAGTGACGTTGATCCGGGTCCCCTGCGGGATCGTGGTGGCGGCCTCCTCCAGTCCGGCCACGTCCTTGCCGGTCATCTCCAGGGAGAAGTCGTCCAGCAGTGAGGTGCTCACCGCTGCGGGTGCTGTGCTGCCGAAACTCATCGTGCTCCTCGTGTACGACGCTCCGGGGACGGTCAACTCTGCGGAGCGGAGCGGTACTTGGTCCGCGCGAACGGGTCGAGCGGCGCTGACTCGACCGTGGCGCGGATCTCGGTCTGCTCATGCGGTTCGACTCCGGGCTTCACCGAGCGCGGGCTCTCCCCCCACACCACGCGGACCTCGGTTCCCGGGCGCGCGACCGCCTCGTCGACGACGGCCAGCGAGACCACGGCCTGGTCTCGCACGACGTAGCCGCAGTCCATCGAGATCCCCACCTGGCGGTCCTCGGACAGCACCGTGTCCATCTGGAACTGTCCGTAGCGCGCCTTGGGGATGTTGAAGTACTTGTACGTCGGTCCGGGTGTCCAGAGCGAGGCGAGGACCTTGGCGATGTCGTCGGGGTGCCACACGAGGGTGACCTTGTGCCGGTGCGGTTCGTCGGCGCGGGCGCGCAGGGCTTCGCGGCCCACGAAGTCGTGGTCGAACTTGACGAGCCGTTCGTAGCCGAGGTCGTAGGGCGTCACGTAGTAGTCGGTGATGTCCCGCGAGTACAGGCTTCCGCCCAGCGAGCCCGCACTGGTGGCCGGCAGCCAGTCGCGGTAGGCCGCGAGGTCGGCGCCGGTGAAGATCGCGGGCATCGGGCCGGGGATCCAGCCGGACTCCAGGTTGGCGGTGGAGTAGGCCACGGCGCCGACCTGCTTGATGCCGAACTCCTCGCCGGACGTCCGGATCGCCTCGTAGATCTCGGCTCCCTCCTCCCATGGGCCGAACAGTTCGAAGCCGACCTGTCCTGCCATTCCGTGGCGAAGGGCCCGGACCTCCCGGCCGGCGATCGTCAGGGTGGCCATGCCGAAGAACTTCACGTCCGGTATCGGCTGTCCGGTGAGCTTCTCCACCAGCGGGCCGGCCGAGGGTCCCTGGATCTCGAACCGGTAGAGCCTCGGCGGCCGACCACCCCGCTGGACCGACTGCGGGTCTCGGTCGACGGTCACGTCCCAGTCGCCGCTGCGCGCGTTGAACTCGACCCAGTCGATCACGGTGCGCCGGCCCACGAGGTCGGCGGAGTCGTCGTCGAGGCCGAACAGCACCGAGTCACCGATGTAGAAGCCGTCGTGGTTCACGGCCACGAACTGCTTCGCCCTGTCCTTGCCGAATCCGGTGAAGCTGTTGACTCCCAGATGCTCCAGCATCCGGACCGTGTCCGGGCCCTCGATGAACAGGTCGGTCATGTGGTGGGACTGGTCCAGCAGCGCGCACGAGTTGTGCCAAGCCAGCGCTTCCTCGCGCCAGTTGGTGAACTCGGCGGGGACGAAGCCCAGGCCGTGCGAGAACGCCCTGGTCGACTGGTTGCGTATGACGTCGACGGCGTTCCCGGCCCGGTCGATCGCTGTCTGGAGACTCTCGGTTGTCGCCCTGTCCACGTTGTTGTGCCTTCCGTACGACGAACGGGGGGTGCGGTCGGGACCGGAACCCGGCGGGGCTCACGATCTCGGCGCTCGCAAAACGGTCGCAGAGCGCGGGCGGGCCTCGCGCGGTCGCCGACCCCAAAGCGACGGGGCCGATACTTGTGGTGCACCACAGGGCTGCCGCTGCCGGGTTGGCAGCGGGCGACCCCGGGCAGCAGGATGAACAGGATGTGACTCCCGCGACGGAACAGCCGTCGAGGGCGGCCTTGTTCAGGAAGTGGGCCCTCGAAGCCGATGACGACCTCGCGCGACGAGTTCGCCGACCTCCGTCAGGTGGTGGCCCTGTGCGGTGAACTCTCCAGCCTGGCGACGACCGACTGCGACCTCGAACAGATCGTCACGGTCGTCGCCGAACGCGCCGGTGTGTGGGCGGCGGTGGTCGACGATTCACTCTCGGTGCTGGCACTGTGCGCGGGCGCGTCCGGTCGTGCGGGTGAGGAACGGCTCGCGAGTGTGCTGACCAGCGACCCCGAGGCGGTCTCCCAACTCGTCGCCGCGGCGGCCCATATGCGCCGCGCCCTGTCGCTGCCCGCTTCGGGCGCCTCGGCGGTGTCGCTGGTCGTGGCCCCCATCCTCGTCGGCGATGACTCGGTGGCCCATCTGGTGACCGCCGGTCATGACATCGACGAGACCGGCGAGGATGCCCGGATCATGGTGACGGAGCACGCGGCCATGGTCTGCGCGGTGGTCCTCGGCCGCCGTCGGGTCGTCGCGATCGCCGCCGGCCGCGCGCGTCGCGAGCTGTTCGACGGGCTGGTGTTCGTCGGCGACCGCACCGAAGCCGACGTCAAGGCGTGGGCCCGCCACCTCGGTATCGAACCGGACGAACGCCATCGGGTGCTGGTGGCGGCGCCGTTCTCGCCCACGGGCGCACCCGCGCCCGCCGCCACCGACGTGGTCGAGCACATGATCACCACGCGCTGCCCGGCCGCGACGGTCGTGAACCGCGACGCCGAGGTGGTCGCGCTCGTCCCCGGTGACAACGACGCCGGCCTCAACCGCCAGCTCATCGCCCTTGCCCGGCTGTGCCGCGAGGTCGTGACGGCACGCTTCCCCGACGTACGGCTCTACGCCGGGCTGGGTGACGCGCACACGGGAGCGGTGCAGATCAGCACCTCGTACGCGGAGGCACGGCGTGCCGTGGACGTCGGCCGGCTGATGACCGGGCTGTCCGATGTGACCGTGTTCGCCGAACTCGGTGTTCACCGACTGCTGGCCCAGGTGCGCGACCCCGCCGAACTTGCCCGCTACGCCCGCGACCTGCTGGGGGATCTGATCGACCACGACCGCACCAACGGCACCGACTTCTGCGCGACGCTGACCGCCTACTTCCGTCAGAATGGCAGCCTGCAACGCGCGGCCACCTTGCTGCACACACACCCGAACACGGTGGCCTACCGGGTTCACCGGGCCGAGAAGATCACCGGGCTCGACCTCGGTTCCTACTCCGACCGGCTGGCGGTTCAGGTGGCACTGGAGATCGTCAACGGACTGGGAGGCAACGCGTGAGGGATGTGCTGGCCGCGCGAGGTGCTCCGCTCCTTGGCGCCTACGTCGTTCCGCAGGCGGGCGATCGGGAGTCCGCCGCCGATGCCGGTGCCGCCGTGCGCGCCGCCGGCGCGGATCTCGTCGTCACCGCGACCTCCGGTCCCGAACGACCGCGGTACACCAGCACCAACCAGTCGATCGACCTGGCGGCGGCCTGCCAGAACCGCGCCGGGGTACCGGCCCTCGCCACGGTGACCACCTGGAGCCGGACCGTCATGGCGCTGCAGGCGCATCTGCTCGGTGGTCACGCCCGTGGCGTCACCCGGCTGATCTGCGGGAACGGCAGCCCGCCACCCGCCGGGGACCGATCGAAGATCGACGGCCGGTGGGCGGTCGACGCCGTCGGGCTCATCGAACTCCTCCGTGGACTGAACGAGGGCGTGGACCGCTACGGCCTGCGACTGGAGGGGGCCACGAACTTCGACATCGGGGTCCGGATCAGAGCGGCGCCCGTGCTCTCGACCGCGGCCCGCGCCCGAACCCGCCGCAAGATCGCGGCCGGAGCGCATTTCATCGTCACGAGCCCGGTCTACTCGCAACACTCCCTGGACACACTGCTCAAGGTCATCGACGGCGATGTGCCGGTACTCGCCACCGTGCATCCGTTGCGCTCCCTCGCCGAGGCGGAACTCCTGCGGCGCGAGCTTCCGGACGGGTGTGTTCCCGCGGCGCTGATCGAGCGCCTCGACCGTGCCGGGGAGGGGGCAGCCGACGAAGGGGAGCGGATCGCGGTGGAACTCGCCGCGCAGTTCGCCAACTGCACTCAGGGCATCATCCTGTCCCGCGTCGACCGCCCGGAACTCGTCTCCCGCGCGCGAGCAGCACTGGCCCGCCCAGTCGTCGGTTGAGGCGGTGAGTACGGGCCGTCGTCGCGACGCGCCCTCTCAGAGAAGGCCGACCGCCCACTCGTCAGCCGAAAGCCCGAGGAGCTGTTCGATCCGGGCATCGTCCGGCAAGGGGCCGTGGTCGGCCGTCACCTTGAGTGCCGACGCGGCCGTGATGTGCCCCAGTCGCAGCGCACGCTCCACACCGTCGCCGCGCAGCAGTCCGGCGAGAACGCCGGCGGCGAACGCGTCGCCCGCCCCGACCGGCTCCACCACGTCCGTGCGCAGGGCGGGCACGGTCCACGTGCCTTCGTCGCTGAACGCGGTCGCCGCACGGCCCCCGTCCTTGACGACGAGGAGGCGCGGTCGCGCCAACAGCTTCCGTACGTCGGCCGGTTGAAGGTTCGCGTCCCACAACTCCTGCGCCTCGTCGAGCCCGACGAAGGTGATGTCGGCGAGGTCGGCGAGATCGCGCAGCACGGTCGAGGCCGTGCCGGGCGGCCACAGCGCGGGGCGGTGGTTGACGTCGAAGCTGATGGCATAGGGCCGTTCGCCGGCCGGGACGGTCAACGCCGTTGCCACCAGGCTCCGGCAGGACGGGGACAGCGCCGGAGTCACTCCCGTGAGGTGGAGGACGGAGGCCGACCCCACCCTGTCGTCGTCGAGTACGTCGGGGCCCATCGCCGAGGCCGCCGAGTCGCCGCGGTAGTAGTGCACGCGGGTCCCGGCACCGTTCGGCTCCTTCACTAGCAGGCCCGTGGGTCGCTCCGGGTCCCGGCGCACCCCGCTGACGTCGACACCGGCCGCGCCGACCTCCGCCCGCACCCGCCGCCCCAACGCGTCGTCTCCCACTGCCGAGAGCCAGGAGACGGGGACCCCCAGATCCGCGAGATACATGGCCACGTTGGACTCGGCGCCGGCCACCGATACCGTCAACTCGGCGGCGCTCTCCAGCGAGGCGTTCGGAGCGGGAGCCAGGGCCGCCATGGTCTCGCCGATACAGACCACGGACCCGTCCGCCGGCCGCCACCCGTTCGTCATGACGCCTCGCCCACGGACGGGGTTTCGGCTACGACGGCGAGGAAGTCACGGGCCCTGGCGCGCAGTTCGGTCAGGCTGCCGCCGTCGGCCGCGTCGCCGACCAGGGGCGAGCCGACGCCGACGGCGGTCGCTCCGGCGGCCAAGTACGCCCGGGCCGCCGCCTCGTCGACACCGCCCACCGGCACGAACAGCTCGTGCGGGAACGGTCCGCGCAACGCCTTCAGGTAGGAAGGCCCACCTGCCTCGCGCGCCGGGAAGATCTTGAGCGCGGCGACACCGAGGGAGCGTGCGGCCAGGATCTCGGTGGGGGTCATCACCCCGGCGAGCACCGGCAGTCCGAGTTGGCGAGCCGCGCCAACGCCCTCCCCCAGTGCGGGAGTCACGGCGAAGTTCGCGCCGGCCCGGTGCGCGCCGCGGGCGTCGTCGGCGGTCAGGACCGTACCGGCGCCGAGGGGCCGGTCGGGGCCGAACTCCTTGCGGGCCCGGGCTATGACGGACAGGGCGTCCGCACCGCTGAGGGACACCTCGATCAACTCGACGCCCTCCTCGGCCAGGGCCAGTACGGTACGCACCGAGGCTTCGGGATCGGTGCCGCGGACGATCGCGACGAGGCGGTGGGCGGCCAGGGCCGCTCGCAGATCCATGTGACGAATTCCCTTTCCGTACAGGTCGGTTCAGGCGCAACGGCAGTGCGTGGCGAGCGTCAGTCGCCACCGCACCTCGCCGGAGGCAGGTACCCGGGCGGCGTCACCGGGACCGGCCTGGGCGAGGTCGAAGACGCGGCCGAGCATCGGTTCGACGCCGGTGCTGCGGTAGGGATGCGGGGTGGGAAAGCCGCCCAGGTTGCGCCACAGGGCGATGGACATGGGCTGTCCGTCGGCTTCGAGGGCCAGTGACAGCCGGTCCACATCGTCGTGCACGCAGCAGTGGGGAGAGTCCACGACCGCTCCTACAGCGGTGCCGTCGTACGGCCCGAACCGGTCCAGGCGCAGCCCGCCCGGTGCGGGCCAGTCGCCCTCCACCCATGGGGCACCGTCCGGCCACGCCCGGTCCAACAAGGGCGCTGCTTCGGGGAAGAGGCGGGTGGGCGCTCCCTCACGGAGGCGCAGAAGTGCCCGGTCGGAGAGGTCGAGCAGGGCATGGGCGGCCCATACGAAGCGGAAGCCCGCGTCGGCCGTCAGGACGTAGTCGGCCTCGGCCCCGTCGGCGGTGGCGCGCAGCGTGCGTGCCAGGGTGAAGCGGTCGCAGTGCAGGACGTCCGCTGCTCCCTCCCGTGTCCACGGCCGCGACCAGGCGTCCCCGTGGTCGGGGGTGCCCCGGACCGTGGGGACGCACTCCTCCAGTCCGCCCGCGTCCACGAAGGCGTCACCCGGGGAGACGCTGTCCCGCTCGAGTGCCGTACGCCGCCACAGCCATTCGCGTCCGGCGCCGCGCAGTGAGGTCCAACGGCCGCCGTGGGCAAGGTCGGTGACGATGTCGAGCGGCACGCTCACCACTCCGCGAAGGAGCCGTCGGGGTGCCGCCACACGGGGTTGCGCCAGGCGTGGCCGGTGCGGTCGGCGGCGCGTACGGCGGATTCGTCGATGGTGATGCCGAGGCCGGGGGCGTCGCCGCGCAGGGCGTGGCCGTCGACGAAGCGGAACGGTGCGGGGTCGACGAGGTAGGACAGCAGGTCGGCGTCCTTGTTGTAGTGGATGCCCCGACTCTGTTCCTGGATCAGGAAGTTGGGGGTGGCGAACGCGATCTGGAGGCTGGCCGCCAGGGCGATCGGGCCGAGCGGGCAGTGCGGGGCGAGCTGGGCGCCGTAGGCCTCCGCGAGTGAGGCGATGCGGTGGACCTCCGAGATGCCGCCGGCGTGGGACAGGTCGGGCTGGACGACGGCGACGCCCGCGGTGAGCGGGGGCAGGAACTCGGCGCGTCCGTAGAGACGTTCACCGGTGGCGAGCGGTACCGGGCTCGACGCGACCAGGCCGGCGAGCAGATGGCCGTGCTCGGGCAGGACGGGTTCTTCGACGAACAGCGGGTGCAGCGGGGCGAGTTCGGCCAGGACGCGGCGGGCGGCGGCCGCGGTGAAGCGGCCGTGGAAGTCGACGGCGACGTCGCGGTGCGGGCCGAGTGCCTCGCGGGCGGCGGCCACGCGGGCGACGATCGCGGCGGTCTCGGCGGGGGTGGGGATCGGTGAGGTGGCTCCGGCGCCGTTCATCTTCACCGCGGTGAAACCCGCCTCGACCTGGGCGGCTATCTGCTCGCCGAGTTGGGCGGGCTCGTCGCCGCCGACCCAGGCGTAGACCCGGACGCGGTCGCGCACCGGGCCGCCGAGCAGGGCGTGCACAGGGGCGCCGTAGGTCTTCCCGGCGATGTCCCACAGGGCCTGGTCGAGGCCGGCGACGGCGCTGGAGAGGATGGGGCCGCCCCGGTAGAAGCCGCCCTTGGACATGACCTGCCAGTGGTCCTGGACGCGCAACGGGTCCTGGCCGACGAGGTGTTCGGCCAGGACGTCGACAGCGGCGCGGACGACCTCGGCGCGCCCCTCGACGACCGGTTCGCCCCAGCCGATGACGCCCTCGTCGGTCTCGACGCGGCAGAACAGCCAGCGGGGTGGGACCAGGAAGGTCTCGACACGGGTGATCTTCACTGGGAGCGGGAGCCTTCCGTGTCTGCGGAGTTCTCTTCGGACGTGTCCTCGGAGTCGCCGAGGCGGTCCAGATCGCGGCCGGCCTGGTCGAGCAGGGCGCGCATCGCGGCCTCGGCGGCCAGCGGGTCCTGGTCGCGTACGGCGTCCAGGACGGCGCGGTGGGCCGGGACCGGGTCCTCGCTGTGCGGGGAGCTGTGCACGATGCGGTCGCGGTGGGCCAGGCCCGACTCGATGACCATCTCCATGCGTTCGAGGAGTTCGTTGTGGGTGGCGGCGAGCAGCGCGCGGTGGAAGGCGAGGTCGGCCTCGACGGCGTGGGCGGCGTCGGAGCCCTGCTCCCCCATCGCCTCGATGGCGTCGTCCAGGGCTGCCAGGTCGGAGTCCGTGCGGCGCTGGGCGGCGAGGCGGACGGCTGCGGGTTCGATGATGGCGCGGACCTCGGCGAGGTTGTGCAGCAGTGCCCGGTCGGACTCGGTGGTGGAGGCGCCCTCGAACTGCCAGCGCAGTACGTCGGCGTCGAGCAGGTTCCACTCGGCGCGGGGGCGCACGAAGGTGCCGCGTCGCTGCCGGGCGTCGACCATCCCCTTGGCGGCGAGCACCTTCAGCGACTCGCGCAGTGCGGTCAGGCTCACGTCCAACTCGCTCTGCAGCGCGACCAGATCGAGTGTGGCCCCTTCGGGGATCTCGCCGCCCAGGATGCGACGGGCGAGGAGTTCCACGGTCTGGCCGTGCACGCCGCGACGGGCATAGGGCGTCATGTCGTACAGCCTTTCTGCTGGTTGGGGAGCGTGGTCATGCGGAGGCCTTGACGACGCTCCAGCCGCCGTCCACGACGAGACTCGTACCGGTGATGAAGGCGGCTTCCTCGGCGCTGAGGAACGCGATGGCGGCGGCGACCTCCTCGGGCGTGCCGAAGCGCCGCGCCGCCGTCTCGGCGATGCTGCGTTCCCGGTCCTCGGGCGGGACCCGGTCCCAGGCGGCGGTCAGTACCGGTCCGGGCAGGACGGCGTTGACGCGCACCTCGGGCCCGTACTCGACGGCGAGCTGTCCGCACAGGGAGAGCAGGGCGCCCTTGGCGGCGGCGTAGGCCGGGTGCCCGGGAATGCCCTTGTGCGCGTGCACGGACGAGGTCAGCACCACCGCGCCGCGCCGGTTCGTCAGATCGGGCAGGACCGCCCGGAAGCCGAGGAAGCTGCCGGTCAGGTTGACGTCGAGCTGCCGTTGCCAGGACGTCAGGGACATCTCGTGGGCGGGCGTAACGTCCACGGTGAAGGCGTTGCTGACGAGGACGTCGACGGGCCCGAAGGTGTGCGCCTCGATGACGATCCGCGTCCAGTCGTCCTCGGAGGAGACGTCGGCGGACACGAAGCGGGCCCGTCCGCCGTCCTTGCCGATGCGCGCCGCCACCGCCTCGCCCCGCTCCTCGGCGATGTCGACGAGCACGACGGCCGCTCCCTCCTCGGCGAGTCGTACGGCCGTGGCGGCTCCGATGCCGGAGGCCGCTCCGGTGACCACGGCGGTGCGGCCGGTGAAGCGGGCGCCGTGCCGTCGTACGGGCTGGTCCATCGTGGGGTTCGACTCCTTCGCGAGTAAGGGCTTGCTGAGAACATAAGGGGCTCACTCCCGCACCAGCACGACCAGGTCGGCATCGTGATCGGCACTCCACGCGAACGGCAGCCCGTAGTGCAGCAGATGGGCTCCGGAGTACGACGTCCCGGTCGCCGTGTCCCGATAGCGCGCCGCCGGTCGAAGTCCCCGCAGCCGGAGCCGGTCCGGGCGCCCCGGCAGGAGCGGGGCACCGTCGAGCCGCCCGGTGCTCAGCGCGGCGACGACCGTGCGGTCCCCGGCGTCGTACTGCACCCCGCAGCTCGGATCCCGCGGTGTGCCGAGGAGCCGTGCCTCGCCGTGGTGGATGACGTCCCGCACCTCCTTGTACCGGGCGATCCACCGGGCGGCCTCGGCCCGCTGGTCCGGTGTCCAGGTTCGCAGGTCGGCGCCGATGCCGAGCACTCCGCACATGGCGTTGACGAAGCGGAAGGCGAGGCTGCGCGGGCGCGGGTCGAAGACGCCGGGCGCGTCGGTGACCCAGGAGCTCATGACGTGCGGGGCGTGCGCGTGCAGGAAGCCGTACTGGATGGCGAGCCGGTCCAGCGGGGCGGTGTTGTCGCTGGGCCAGACCACGTCGGTGCGCGCGAGGGTGGTGTGCTCGATCCGTCCGCCGCCGCCCGCACAGCCCTCGACGGTGACGTCGGGGTAAGCGGCACGGAGGTGGTCCAGGACGCGCAGGTATCCGGTGACGTGCTCGGCGTCCAGGTCGACGCGTCCGGCGCCGGGGCGTCCGCGTTCGGTGGGCGGGCGGTTCATGTCCCACTTGAGATAGCTGATGTCGTACCCGCCGAGGAGCCTGTCCAGCGTCCCGATCACGAAGTCCTGGACGTCGGTGCGGCCCAGGTCCAGGAGGAGCTGGTTGCGGACGAGCCG
Organism: Streptomyces sp. NPDC051576; assembly: GCF_040681835.1. Classification (NCBI taxonomy): domain Bacteria; kingdom Bacillati; phylum Actinomycetota; class Actinomycetes; order Kitasatosporales; family Streptomycetaceae; genus Streptomyces; species Streptomyces sp. NPDC051576. The sequence goes on along the minus strand of NZ_JBFAZO010000008.1, from coordinate 149,044 downwards.
GCCGGGGCGGCCCTCGACGCGGTAGACCCACTCGGGGTGTTCCGCGTACAGGCGGCTGTCCGGGCTGACGGACTCGGGTTCGATCCACAGTCCGAAGTCCAGGCCCAACGCCCGTACGTCCGCGATGAATTGGTCGAAGCCCTGCGGGAAGGCGGCCGGGTCCGGCCACCAGTCGCCGAGTCCTCCGGTGTCGTCGGCGCGTCCGGTGAACCAGCCGTCGTCCACGACGAACAGTTCGGCGCCGATGTCGGCGGCCGTCTTCGCCAGCTCCAGTTGGCCGGCCGCCTCGACGTCGAAGCCGGTGGCCTCCCAGGAGTTGTAGAGGACCTTGCGGGGGCGGTGCAGGCGCTCGCCGGTGAGCCGGCGCTCATAGCGGTGCCAGACGCGGGAGAGCCCGTCGAGGCCGTCCGGGCTGAAGGCGCAGGCGAGTTGGGGGGTGGTGAGGGTTTCGCCGGGGGTGAGGAGCACGGCTCCCTCGTGGGGTACCCGGCCCGCCCGCACGCGCAGCAGGCCGCCGGGTTCGGCCTCCGCCGTGATGTGCCAGTTGCCCGGCCAGGCGAGGGCGATGCCGTACGCGGCCGGGTTCTCACCGTCCTGCACCGCGAGCCAGGGCGCGTACGCGTGGCCCGGTGCGCCTTGGAGGCTGCCGATGGTGAACGTGCCTCTGGGCAGATCGAGTCGGGTGTGCTGGAACTCCTGCGACCACTGGCCCGTGAGGTAGGTCAGGCGGGCGGTGCCGCTGACAGGGATGTTCACGGCGGCCGAGTCGAGCCGCTCCAGGCGGAGTTCGTCCTTGGCTGTGAACTCTGTCCAGCGAAGGATCACGTCCGTGCCGGGGACGGTCTCGTAGTGGAGGACGGTGCGCAGGCCCAGCAACTCGTCGCGGAAGGCGAGCCGCAGCGTGCCCTCGTCGCCGGACTCCGCGCCGTCGAAGTCCCACCACACGCCCCGGTCCTCACCCGGACGGGACGCCACCAGCTCGGATCCGGTGAACGGCCGTAGCCCGTACGGCAGATACTCGGCGGGGGCCGCGTCGGCGGGTGTGATGAAGTGCGTGCGCCGCGACCAGTCCAGGGCGGAGGGACCGTTCTCGACGCCGTGCGGTCCCCAGGCGTCCAGTTCGGCCCAGGGGCCGTCCGGGGACAGACGCACGGTGTAGCTGGTGTTCTCCGTGCGCAACGTCCAGCGCTGGTGGGTCACTTCACCGCCCCGAGGTTGAGGCCGGCCACGAAGTGCCGCTGGAAGCGCAGGAACACGGCGACGGTGGGTGCGGCGGCGATGATGGAACCGGCCGCGATCACGTTCCACATCGACACGAACTGTCCCTGAAGTCCGATGAGGGCGGCGGTGATCGGCATGTTGGTGTCGCTGCGCAGCACGGTGATCGCCCAGAGCAGGTCGTTGAAGATCCAGGTGAAGGACAGGGCGCTGAGCGCGGCCAGGGCGGGGCGGGTCAGCGGGAGGATGATCCGCCAGAAGATCTGCCAGGGGCCGGCGCCGTCGACGACCGCCGCCTGCTGGATCTCCGCCGGGATCGACCGCATGAACCCGTGCAGGACGAAGACGTAGAAGCCGACGCCGAAGCCGATCTGCACGCCGATGAGGGCGGGCAGGGTGTCGTAGACGCCCATCACTTCGCTGAGCTTGGACACCGGGATCAGGAGGATCTGCGGTGGGAGCAGGTTGCCGCCGAGCATGAGGAGCAACAGGGCACGGCGGAAGGGGAGTTCGTAGCGGCTGAGGGCGAAGGCGGCCATCGCGGCGAGGGCCAGCGTGATCAGGACGCAGGGAATCGTGACGATCAGGCTGTTGATGAGGGCGCGCTGCTGGCCGCCGTCGACCCAGGCCTGGCGGAAGTTGCCGAACGTGAAGGAGTGCGGCCAACTGCCCAGGCCGTTCGCGGCGATGTCGTCGAAGGAGCGCAGGCTGGTGACCACGACGAGGACGATGGGCAGCAGCCACAGGATCGCCAACGCGCCCGCGCCCAGGTGGAATCCGGCGGTCGCGGCCCGCTTGCGGCGCAGGGCCGTGGAGTTGGCGGACATCAGTCGGCCTCCCGGAACGCGCGGACGAGGTAGGAGCAGATGACGCCGAAGGCCAGCACGAAGATCACGACGGCCAGTGCGGAGCCGTAGCCGAGTCGTAGGGACTGGAAGGCGGTTGAGTACATGTAGGTGCTCAGCAGCTCTGACGAGTGGTAGGGGCCGCCGCGGGTGAGGGACCACACGACGTCGAAGGAGCGCAGCGAGTCGATGATGATGACGGACAGAACGACCGCGTTGACACTGCGCAGTTGGGGCAGGGTGACGTGCCGGAAGCGCTGCCAGGCGCTCGCGCCGTCGACCTTGGCGGCCTCGTACAGGGCGGGGTCGATGCCCTTGAGGCCGGCCAGGTAGAGCACCATGACGTAGCCGATCTGGCGCCACAGCGCGGGCACGATCACCGCGTAGAGGGCGGTGTCCTGGTCGGCGAGCCAGGCGTGGCGGAGGCTGCCGAGGCCGACGGACTGGAGGAGTTGGTTGAGGACGCCGTCGGGCTGGTAGATGGCCTGCCAGACGAGGGCGGTGGCGACCAGGGAGAAGACGACGGGCAGGAAGAGGGCCGCGCGGTAGAAGCCGACGCCCCGGCGCTCCTGTTGGAGGAGCAGTGCGGCGGCGAGGCCGAGCAGGGCGGAGAGGCCGCCGAAGAGGACGAGCCAGAGGACGGTGTGGCCGGCCGCGCTGCGGAAGACGTCGTCGTGGGCCATCTCCCGGAAGTTGTCCAGGCCGATGAACTGCGGTGGGGAGACGCCGTCCCAGCGGGTGAGGGCGAGGTAGAAGCCCTGGACGGCGGGCCAGAACACCCACACCGACTCGGCGAGCAGCGGGATGAGGACGAAGGCGAGCACCAGCGGGGGTGTGCGCCGGGGGCCCCGGGCCCGCTTGCCCTTGACGGGCGTGCGGGCCGGGGACTTCCGGTCGGGCGCGGTCAGAACAGCCATGTCAGGCGTTCCAGATCTTCTCGGCGTCGCGCTGCCAGTCGGTGAGGATGGAGTCGATCGACTTGGGCTTGGCCAGGAACTTGATCAGCGCGTTGTCGGCGGTGGGCTGGAGGGCGTCGCTGGAGTCCCGGTTGAAGAACTGGGTGATCTCGGCGGCCGACTCGACGTGTGCGCGGCCCTTCTTGACCAGCGCGGTCCCGGAGTCCTTCGCGGCGGGGTTGCAGGGCAGGACGGTGCCGGAGGAGCCCTTGATGTAGGTCTCCTGGGCCTCGGCGGTGGCGAGGTACTTCATCAGGTCGACGACCTGCTCCTTGCGGCCGGTGCGGGCGCTGGCGAAGTAGCCGTCCGTGGGCGCCTCTTCGGCGATCGGGACCTTCTGGTCGATGATCGGGAAGCGGAAGAAGTCGACGTCGTCGAGGGCGTTCTTGGGGGCCGCGTCGGCGAAGAAGGTGCCGATGAGCATCATGCCGCTGCGGCCGTTGAGCAGGGAGGTGGAGGCGTCCTGGAAGGCGACGGCGGCGCCGTCCGGGTCGAAGTACGGCAGCACCTCCTGCCAGCGGTCGAAGACCTTGCGCACCTGGGGGTCGTCGAACCGGTGCTTCCCGGCGAGGAGTTCACGGTGGTACGGGGCGCCGTTGATCCGAATGTTCAGGTAGTCGAACCACGCGGAGGCCACCCAGGCGGTGCCGCCGCCCGCGCCGAGTCCGATCGGGGTGACACCCTTGCTCTTGATCTTGTCGCAGAGGTCGAGGAACTCGTCCCAGCTCTTGGGCTCGCTCACTCCCCACTTGGCGAAGTTGGACTTCCGGTAGAACATGCCCCACCAGTAGTAGGTGGTGGGCACGAAGACCTTCTTGCCGGAGGACGCCGTGCACAGCGTGTTCAGTGCCTTGGAGTACCGCTTGAGGTCGGGCGAGGAGGACCACGCCTCGTCGAGGTCGAGCAGCAGGTTCTTCTTGGCGTAGGCGTCCGCGACGGAGCCGGGGTACCAGGTGTAGACGTCCGGCGGGTTGGCCGAGGTGAGGTAGGTCGGCAGTTGGGTGCGGAAGGTCTCCGCCGCGACCGTGTTGAGGCTCGCGCGCTCGGAGCCCTTCTTGGCGTAGGCGGCGACGAGGTCCTCCATCGCGGCCTTGGCCTGCGGGGCGGAGAGGTTGGACTGGAGGGTCACCGCACCCTTGGAGGAGGTCTTGCCGGAGGAGGTGGAGGTGACACAGCCACTGAGCAGCGTCGCCGCTCCGGCGGCGCCGAGTCCGGCGAGGAACCGGCGTCGGTCCGGCTGATGGTTCGTCATGGATGGCTCCCTGTGGATCCCGTGCGGATCCAGATTCACGTGGCGTCCCCACCACGTCAAGAATAATTACTAATTTAGTTGAACTGGGTCAGGTGAACGCGTCCGTCGACGCCTCGGTACACCGCGTCGACCGTTCCCCCCGGCCCGGCCACCGCGCCGAGCGCGCCGTCGAAGGCCGCGCTCGGGAACTCGTCCCGCTTGGTCCACCCTTGCCAGGCACCGTTCTCGTACCGCTGCTGCCAGAGCGTGTAGTCGGCGGCCCGCGCGTACAGCACCACGGCGTCCCCGACGGCGACCAGCGTCGGACTCCCGCTGACGGTCCCGCCGAGCGAGGTCCACGGCGACCACTCCCCCGACGCGTCCCGGTCCCGGGTCCACACGTCGTCGGCCGCGCTGCGGACGGCCACATGCACCCGGCCCTGGGTGTCCACGACCGCGGACGGCCGCCCGTACACCGCCCGGCCGCCCGGCGCCCCGAGCGAGGACCAGCCGGTCGACGGTCCGCGCTGCACGACCTGCCCGTCCGAACCCGTGGCGAACAGCGTCCAGTGCGCGGGGTCGGTGAACGCCACCGACGGCGCGTCGGTCACCCGGCCGCCCAGGCTCTGCCACGCGCCCCAGCGGCCGTAGGTGAAGGACCGCCGGTAGACCCGGGAGTCGGTGCCGCGCACGAAGACGTCGATCCGGCCGCCGGCCGAGGCGTACGCGGCGGGCTGGCCGAGGATGCGGCCCTTCGTGGGACCACCGAGGTCCCGCGCCTTGCCGCCGGCCTGCTGGACGAGCGAGCCGTGCGGGCCGCGCAGGAAGGTGGTCGGTGTGTCGCCGTCGCGCACGACGGCCGGGCTCGCCGTGGTCTGCGTGCCCAGACTCGTGCCGGGCAGGGCGTCCGCTCCGGTCAGCTTGAGGAACGCGGTGCCGTGCGCGGGGACCTCGACGGTGTACGACCCCGTGTGCGTACCCCGGGAGGCCCGTGCCCGCAGATCCCGGACCTGGACCGCTCCACCGAGTCCGGTGTCCGCGAACTGCACGGTGCGCAGGGCGGGTTGGTCGGACCGGTTGAGCAGGACGACCGCGCGCCGCCCGTGTCCCTCCAGCACCTTGCTGTACACGTCGCCGACCGAGTCGGAGGCCACGCGCACGCCCTGGATGGCGAGCGGGTCCTGGTCGACGGCGATGATCTCCGGGTTGCGCAGGGTGGCGAGCATCGAGTCCGACAGGGTGCGCGGGTCTGAGCCGAGGACGAGCGGCGAGCCCATCTCGGCCCACATCACGAACTGGCTGGTGGACTCCTCCTGGTTCAGTTCGTACGACCCGTCGGTCATCTTCCGCATCGGGATCAGGTAGTCCGGGTCGTTGTAGTGCCCGGGTCCCTGCGCCTCGGGGTGCCAGGCGTTGGCGTCCATGTTGCGCAGGACGGTGGGCCATTCGCCGGCGGTCGGCGTGCCCCAGGCGATGTCGGTGCCGGTGCGCCAGGAGTCGGCCGTGGTGGGGCCGTAGACGTAGGTGTTGTGCGCGTCCTGTTCGGGGGTGTGCGGCAGGCCCCAGTCGTCGGTGAGCGGGTTGCACAGGTTCAGCAGCATCTTGCGGCCGGACTTGGCCACCGCGTCGCTGAACTCCTTGAAGGCCGGGCCCGGATCGAGCTTGGCGCCGATCCCGCACAGGAAGTCGACCTTGACCGCGTCGAACTTCCAGTTCGCGAACTGCCGGGCGTCCTGGTCGTAGTAACCCCTGCTGCCGAGCCCGCAGCTCTTGCCTCCGTCGTAGGTCCCGGCGTCGGTGTAGATGCCGGCCCTCAGGCCGCGCTTGTGCAGGTAGCTGACCAACGCGGGGATACCGGAGGGGAAGCGGTCCGGGTTGGCGACCAACCGGCCTTTCGCGTCACGGGGGTTGTCGGCCTGCCAGCCGCCGTCGAGCCACACGATGTCGTAACCGGCGTCCCGCAGACCGCTGCTGACCAGCTTGTCGGCGACGGACCGCACCTGCTGTTCGGTCGGTGCGCCCAGTCCGTAGTAGGTGTTCCAGCCCATGTAGGGCGTCGGCGAGAGGCCGCTGTCGTAGTAGTCGGGGGCGCCCTGGTCGACGCCCGTCTGCGCCACGGCCACCGGGGCGGCGGTCGCCGCCAGCACGGTCGCGATGGCGACCGCGGTGGCTCGGCGCGTCAGTCTGGACGCCGCGGGTGTGCGGACCTGCGGGGGTGAAGTCACTTGCCTCTCCCGAGGGTTGGGAAGCAGGAGGACGTGACGCGGGCCGCGCTGCGAGAGGGGGCTACCGGCGTCACGGCGACGACTGTGGCGTGCGACCGAAACCCTGTCAATATTAATTCCTAATTTATTAGAACGGTGCGCCAGGGGTTGACATGACCCCGCATGCGTCACAGCCTTTGGCAACGTTGTCAGCGCCACTGGTTCTTGATGGGACATCACGCTCATGACAGATCAGCCGAGCTCGCCACACCTGTCGCGACGCTCCCTCGTCACCACGGGCTCAACTCTGCTGGCGGGGTTCGGCCTTGGTTCCCTGCTGCCCGCGTCGACCGCATCCGCCGCCGGGGCCGCCGCGCCCGCCACCCCTGGTGAACTCGCGCTCTACCGCCCGGTGTCCGTCTCCTCGACCGCCTACGCGCCCACTCCGGGTGAGTTCGTGGTGGACCGGCTCACCTCGCCGGGTGTGCGGGGCAGCGGCTGGCGGGCCGTCGCGGGCGACCCGCAGTGGATCTCGATCGACCTCCAGGCCGCCTGCGAGGTCACCTCGATCCGCCTCACCTTCGCGGCCGACGCGAGCGACCCGGTGTTCACTCCCCCGACCTCGGGCAATCCGGCCGACGGCACCACGGGCAAGGAGATCCAGTCGAGTTACTCGGTCGAGTTCGTCGTCGAGACGTCCACCGACCACTCGTCCTGGACCAGCGTGTACCGCACCACGTCGGGCACCGGCGGCGTGGTGACCGTCCAGCCGCCCCACCCGGTCACCGCGCGCTGGGTCCGGATGACCTCGCAGCGGCGCTCCAACCCCAACCCCCTGGGACTCAACGGCTTCGAGGTCTACGGCACCGCCAAGGGACACCGGCCGTCGGCCACGGGCTGGACGGACTGGGGCACGCACTCCGGACCGGCACCGAAGCTGGCGGTGGCCGAGGACGGCACGGTGCCGGTGGAGTCCGGCTGGCGGCTGACCCTCGACGACTGGGCCGGCGCCGACGGCGCGGGGCTGTCGAAGCCGTCCGTCGACACCAGCGGTTGGCTGCCGGCCACCGTGCCCGGCACGGTACTCGGCTCACTCGTGGACCAGGGCAAGCTGCCCGACCCGGTAGCCGGCCTCAACAACCTCCACGTCCCCGAGGCGCTTTCCCGTCATTCCTGGTGGTACAAGCGGGACTTCGAGCTGCCGCGCGGTCTGCGCACCGGGGCCGGGCGCCGGGTCTGGCTGGAGTTCGACGGCATCAACCACACCGCCGACATCTGGCTCAACGGCCACCACGTGGGCGGTCTGACCTACCCCTTCGCCCGCTCGGCCCACGACGTGACCGAGGTGCTCGCGACGGGCGGCGCGAACGCGCTCGCGGTGAAGATCACGCCCATGCCGGTGCCCGGCAGCCCCGGCGACAAGGGCCCCGCCGGTGAGTCCTGGGTGGACGCGGGCGCCAATCAGATGAACCTCAACTCCCCCACCTACCTGGCCTCTTCGGGCTGGGACTGGATGCCGGCGGTACGCGACCGGGCCGCCGGCATCTGGAACCATGTCCGGCTGAGATCGACCGGCCATGTCGTGATCGGCGATCCGCGCGTCGACACCGTCCTGCCGAACCTCCCGGACGTGTCGGTCGCCGAGCTGACCGTCGTCGTCCCGGTCCGCAACGCCGACACGGCCGACCACCGGACGACGGTCTCCGCGTCCTTCGACAAGGTTCGCGTCAGCAAGGTCGTCACCGTGCCCGCGGGGCAGAGCGTCGACGTCACCTTCACCCCGGACGCCTTCACTCAACTCCGCCTGCACAAGCCGGAGTTGTGGTGGCCCAACGGGCTGGGCGACCCGACCCTGCACCAGCTCACCCTGGTCGCGTCGGTGGACGGTTCCGAGAGCGACCGCCGCACCACGCGGTTCGGGATCCGTCAGTTCGGTTACGAGTACGAGGTGCCGCTGCCGTTCGCCAACTCCGGTGACTCCTATACCCAGTCCGTCACCTTCGACCGGCAACAGGCCCGGTACGTACGTATCAAGTGCCTGACCCGGGCCTCCGGTTGGGGCTACTCCCTGTGGACCCTCGCCGTACGCGACAGCGCCCGGCCCGCCACCGACCTCGCCCTGCACGCGACGGCCGACGCTTCGAGCACGGACTCCGGCGACCACGGCCCGGCCAACGTGACCGACGGCGATCCCGGCACCCGCTGGTCCTCGGCCTACGAGGACGACCAGTGGATCCGGGTCGACCTGGGGTCCGCCCAGTCCTTCGACGGCGTCGACCTGGTCTGGGAACAGGCGTACGCGAAGACCTTCGTGGTGCAGGTCTCCACCGACAACACGACCTGGACCGATGCGACCTCGGTGGACAACAGCGCGGTCCCGCTGCCCTTCAACAACGGCAGCGCGAGCCTCCAGGTGGAGGACTTCGCCGCTCGCACCGCGCGCTATGTCCGGATCGCCTGCGGGCTGCGCAACACCAGTTGGGGCAACTCCCTGTGGTCCCTCGGTGTCATCGACAGCGCCGCCCCCGGCACCGACCTCGCCCTCCGTCGTACGACAACCGCCTCCACCGAGGATCCCGACCACCCGGCCGCACAGGCCACGGACGGCGATCCGGGCACCCGCTGGTCCTCGGCCTACGAGGACAACCAGTGGATCCAGGTCGACCTCGGGTCCTCGAAGCGGTTCGACCGGGTCGCCCTCCTGTGGGAGTCGGCCTACCCGAAGACGTACGTCATCCAGGTGTCGGACGACGCGGACACCTGGACCGACGTGAAGTCCGTGTCCAACACCCCCGACCCGTTGAAGATCAGCGTGAACGGGGTGCGGGTTCTCGCGCGCGGCGGCAACTGGGGCTGGGACGAACTGCTGCGCCGGATGCCGCCGGAGCGGATGGACGCGGCCGTGCGGATGCACCGCGACATGAACTTCACCATGATCCGCAACTGGGTCGGCACCTCCGACCGCGAGGAGTTCTTCGCCGCCTGCGACGAGCACGGAATCCTGGTGTGGAACGACTTCCCCAACGCCTGGGGCATGGACCCGCCGGACCACGACGCCTTCAACTCGATCGCCCGGGACACCGTCCTGCGCTACCGCATCCACCCCAGCGTGGTCATCTGGTGCGGCGCCAACGAGGGCAACCCACCGGCCGCGATCGACCTCGGCATGCGCCAGGCCGTGGAGGACCAGGCCCCCGGCGTCCTCTACCAGAACAACTCGGCCGGCGGCATCATCACCGGCGGCGGGCCCTACGGCTGGGTCGAGCCGGAGAAGTACTTCGACCCGTCCACCTACGGCAGCAAGGACTTCGGCTTCCACACCGAGATCGGCATGCCCGTCGTCTCCACCGCCGCCAGCATGCGGAACATGACCGGTGACGAGCCCGAGTGGCCGATACGCAGCGCCTGGTACTACCACGACTGGAGCGAGCACGGAAACCAGGCACCGCAGACGTACAAGGCAGCCGTGGAGGCGCGGTTGGGGACCGTCACCGACCTCGACGACTTCGCCCGCAAGGCCCAGTTCGTCAACTACGAGAACACACGGGCCATGTTCGAGGCCTGGAACGCGAACCTCTGGGACAACGCCAGCGGTCTCATGCTCTGGATGTCCCACCCGGCCTGGCACAGCACGGTCTGGCAGACCTACGACTACGACTTCGACGTCAACGGCACCTACTACGGCGCCCGTTCGGCCTGCGAGCCGCTGCATGTCCAGGCCGACCCCGAGGGGCAGGTCCTGGCGGTCAATCACACCCGCGACCGGCGCCAAAAGGCCGTCGTATCCGCCCAGTTGCTCGACCTGTCGGGCCGTCGGCTGGGGCAGAGCAGGAGCACGCGCGTGGACGTGGCACCGGCCACGACGACCAAGGCGTTCACCGTCCCCTGGACCGACGGCCTGCCCGATCTGCACCTCCTGCGCCTGACGCTGGAGGGTGGTGACGGCCGGGTCCTGTCGCGCAACACCTACTGGCGCTATCGCACACCGGCCGCGATGCGGGCCTTGAGCACGGCGCCGCGCACGAAGGTGTCCGCGACGCCCGGGCGCCTGTCCCGGTCCGGCAGCCGGACCGTGCTGACCGGCACCGTCCACAACGACGGTCCGGCCGTCGCCGCGATGGTCCGGCTCTCCCTGACGAACGGCGCGACCGGGCAGCGTGTGCTGCCGACGCTGTACAGCCACAACTACCTGTGGCTGCTGCCCGGCGAGTCACAGGACGTCACGTTGTCGTGGCCGAGCCGGGCCCTGTCCTCGGGCCATCCGGTCCTGGCCGTGGAGGCGTACAACAGCCGCCCCTCGACGGCCCGTTACTAGGCGGACCGGTCGTCCGGAGAGACCGGCAGTTCAGGAGGCCTCCACCGCCGTCTTGATCCGTTGCCCGAATCCGGGCGCGTCCTTGCGTGCCGCACTCAGCGCGAAGCCCACGAGCAGCTTTCCGATGCCGTGGCCTTCGAGAACGTTGAAGATCCTCACCTTGGTCGTGCCCGGACCGACGATTTCGAGGTCGTAGCCGCCTTCGTCCGCCGTGACGGCGTTCTTGGAGATCTCCGACCAGCGGATCCGGTGAGGTGCCTCCACTTCGGTGATCTTGAACTTCCGGCCCGTCTTCATACCGGCGTCCTTGACCGTGCTCGTGAAGACCGTACCCACGGCCGTCGGCCCCTCCGGGGTCTTGGTGATCTCCTGGACCCTCGGGCTGAACTTCGGGTCGTTCGTGCCGGCGGCGAGGAAGGCGAAGACCTCCTCGATGGGGCGGTTGATCTCGGCTGTCGCCTCGAACTGACCGGCCACGATGCCTCCTGTGCTGCGGTCGCTGGGTTTCCGGCTGGGGTGCGCCGATGTGCGGGACGCGCTGCTGTACCGAGCGCTCTCAGCCTATCGGCGCGGCTCCCCGCGTGCTCCTTGTGGACATGAGCCCGCCGAAGACCCCGGTTCCAGGGCGCTGAAACCAGCGTGAAACCGCGCTGAATGCGCCGGGCCGCAAGCTCTGCGGCATGACGACAACGACCGACGAACTCGCGATCTCAGCCACCGGGCTGCGCAAGGCCTACGGGGACAAGACGGTTCTCGACGGTATCGACCTGGCCGTGCCGGCCGGGACCGTCTTCTCCCTGCTCGGTCCGAACGGGGCCGGCAAGACCACAGCCGTCAAGATCCTCTCCACCCTCGTCAGCGCCGACGCCGGCGAGCTGCGGGTCGGCGGCCACGACCTTGCCCGCGACCCGCAGGCCGTACGCGCGGCGATCGGCGTCACCGGACAGTTCTCCGCCGTCGACGGCCTGATCACCGGCGAGGAGAACATGCTCCTCATGGCCGACCTGCACCACCTCTCCAAGCAGGAGGGCCGCCGGACCGCCGCCGAACTGCTGGAGCGCTTCGACCTCACCGAGGCCGCGAAGAAGCCCGCCTCCACCTACTCCGGCGGTATGAAGCGCCGCCTCGACCTCGCGATGACCCTGGTCGGCGACCCCCGCATCATCTTCCTCGACGAACCCACCACCGGCCTCGACCCCCGCTCCCGCCACACCATGTGGGGCATCATCCGCGACCTGGTCGCCGCCGGCGCCACCGTCTTCCTCACCACCCAGTACCTGGACGAGGCCGACGAACTCGCCGACCGCATCGCGGTGTTGCACGACGGCGAGATCGCCGCCGAAGGCAGCGCCGACGAACTCAAGCGGCTCGTCCCCGGCGGACACGTACGGCTCCGCTTCACCGACCCGGCCGCCTACCAGTCCGCCGCCACCGCCCTGCGCGAGGCCACCCGCCACGACGAGACCCTCGCGCTCCAGATCCCCAGCGGCGGCAGCCAGCGCGAGCTGCGCTCCATCCTCGACTGGCTGGACTCGACCGGCATCGAGGCGGACGAACTCACCGTGCACACCCCCGACCTCGACGACGTGTTCTTCGCCCTGACCGGCGGCGCCAAGGTCCCCCACCAGTCCAAGGAGAACGCCCGATGAGCACCCTCGCCCTCGCGGTCCGCGACTCGTCCACGATGCTCCGCCGCAACCTGCTGCACGCGCGCCGCTACCCGTCCCTCACCCTGAATCTGCTGCTCACGCCGATCATGCTGTTGCTGCTCTTCGTCTACATCTTCGGCAACGTGATGAGCACGGGCATCGGCGGCGGCGGCGCGGACCGCTCCGACTACATCGCCTATATCGTCCCGGGCCTCCTGGTGATGACCATCGGCAGCACGGTGATCGGGTCCGCGGTGTCCGTCTCCATGGATATGACCGAAGGTCTCATGGCCCGCTTCCGTACCATGGCGGTCTACCGGGGCTCCGTGCTCATCGGACACGTCGTCGGCAGTGTGCTGCAGGTACTCGCCAGCCTGGTCCTCGTCGGTGCCGTCGCCGTGGCCATCGGTTTCCGGTCCACCGACGCCACGCCCCTGGAGTGGCTGGCGGCCTTCGGGCTGCTGGCACTGTTCTCCCTGGCGCTCACCTGGATCGCCGTCGGGATGGGCATGGCTAGCCCGAACCCCGAGGCCGCCAGCAACATGGCGACGCCGCTGATCCTCCTGCCGCTCATCTCAAGCGCTTTCACCCCGGCCGACACGATGCCGGGCTGGTTCCAGCCGATCGCCGAGTACCAGCCGTTCACCCCGGCCATCGAGACTCTGCGCGGCCTGCTGCTCGGCACCGAGATCGGCAACAACTGGTGGATCGCGATCGCCTGGTGCGTCGGTCTGACCGTGCTCGGCTACCGCTGGTCGACGGCGCTGTTCAACCGCGACCCGAAGTAGCCGGGACGACCGTGCGTGCCGCGTCCCGCAACTCGTCCCGCTCCAGGGCGGCGTACTCCGACACCGCGTCGGCGTACGCCGCCCTGGCAGCGTTCCCGGCGTCCGCGACCGCCTTCCGGGCGCGGTCCGCCGACATCGTCGGCTGGAACTCGCGCAGCACCCGCAGCCGTTCGGCCAGGGCGATCATCCGTACGGCGGAGGCGTCACCCGATGCGAGCCCCGCCATGCCGAGGGCGTGCAGCGCCGTCCCGAACAGAGGGAGCTCCATCGGCGAGCCGGACGGGCCGGAGAGCAGGGCCCGCAGCCGCTGCCGCAGCCGATCGACCACCTCCGCGACGAGCCCGAGCCGGCCGGCGTGCGCGTGCGCCGTCACCGCCACCGACTGGATCTGCAGCACCCACCGGTCGAAGAAGGGGTCTCCGCTGCGCATCGGGCCGGCCTCGGGCATCCGCTCCACGTTGTCCACGTTGCGGCGCCACAGGCCGAGCCCGACCTCCGTCAGTCCGCGGGCGAGCGCGATCTCGGCGCGGACGCCGAAGTCGGCGTTGTAGACGTCGTCCTTGTGCGGGGTGTTGACGTTCTCCGCCTGCCGCAGCCAGTACTCGGCCTCGTCGGGGTCGCCGCGCTGCAGGCAGGCGAGGACGAGGCCCCCGCGGACGCCGATGGAGTCGTGCTCGTCACCGAGCCGCGGCAGCACCTTGAGCGCGGCCTTGAGGTGCCCGTACGCGGTCTCACCCTGCTCCATCTGCAAGCACAGCTCACTCAGCCTGGCGTGTCCCATGACCTGTAGGAACGGGTTGTCCACGGGCGCCAGCGCGGTGATGCTCCGGCGAGCAGAGGCGAGCGCGCGGTCGATGTCGTGCTCCTGCTCCCATACGTAGGTGGCGACGCACTCGGCGACGCCGGCGAGCAGCGGCTGCTCGCTGTCGCAGAGCCCTCTCAGCACGTCGTAGTCGGGAGGCAGCATCTCAGGGACCGCGCTCAGCACTACCGCGATGGCGCGCAGCAGCGTGTCCGGCGGGGCCGGGGGCAGCCGCCGGAGGGTGACGAGGTGGCGTACGACGTGCGGGCCGTAGCCCATGAACAGGATCGCCGTGCACATCACCGCGGCGGCGCGGGCGACTTCGACGTCTTCGGGTTCGGGGTGGTAGTGCGACAGCGGCGGCCCGGTGTCTGCGGCGAGGGCGGCGAGTCGTGGGTAGTTGGAGCCCGTGGACCACAGGGCGGAGAGGACGGCGGTGAGGGCGGCGATGGTGGGACCGTCCGTACGGGCCAGGGCGTGGCGCAGGGCCAGTACGAGGTTGTCCTGCTCGACCCTGATCCGCTCCCAGGCGGCCCGCGGTTCCGGGCCGAAGAACCAGTCGTGGTGCGCGACCCCGAAGTCCCGCGCCCAGGCGAGGAATTGGTCCACTGCCTCCTCGTCCCCGCCGGCCGCCGTGCGCCGGGCCGCGCTGAACTCCCGTACGGTCTCCAGCATGCGGAACCGCACGCCGGCCGGGGTGTCGGCGACGGTGAGCAGCGACTGGTCGGCCAACTGCTCCAGCAGGAACAGCGCGTCGTCACCGAGCACCTGTTCCGACGCCTCGCCGGAGAAGCCGCCGGGGAAGACGGACAGCGTGCGCAGCGCGGCCCTGGCGTCCTCGGCGAGGAGGTTCCAGCTCCACTCCACGACGGCGTGCAGGGTGCGATGGCGCTCCGGCGCGTCCCGGGCCGCGCCGCGCAGCAGCGCGAACCGGTCGCCGAGACGGCGGGCGATGTCCGGCACCGACAGGACGCGCACCCGGGCCGCCGCCAGCTCCACGGCGAGCGGCAGCCCGTCGAGGTGGCGGCACAGCTCGGCCACCGCGTCCGACGGCAACTCGACGCTGCTTCTGGCGGCCCGGGCCCGCTGGGTGAACAACTCGACCGAGACGTCGAGACCCAGCTCCGGCAGCGCGTACACCGCTTCCGAGCTGAGGCCCAGCGGGGACCGGCTGGTGGCGAGCACCCGCAGATCTCCGGCGGACGACACGAGGGCCTGTACGAGGTCGGCGGCGCCCCGGACGACCTGCTCGCAGTTGTCCAGGACCAGCAGCGCGGGTCCGGTGCCGAGCACGCCGAGGATGCCGGACACCGGGTCGTGGCCGCTCAGCGCGCCCGGCCGCCCCTCGCCCGCGCCGAGCGCGGAAGCCACCTCGGTGGCCACGTCCTGGTCCGCGGTGACACCGGCGAGGGGCACGAAGTACACCAGGCGCTGCTCGGCCCGGCGGCTGACGGCGTGCGCGAGCCGGGTCTTGCCGAGACCCCCGGGGCCTACGACGGTGACGGCGCGCGAGACGCGCAGCAGCCGCTCCACGGCGTCGATGTCCTCGTCCCGGCCGAGCAGCGGATTCGGCTCGTGCGGCACCCCGTGCCGTGCCACGGGCGCCTCACCGCCCAGCAGTTCCTGTTGTACGGCCTTGAGCGCGGCGCCGGGGTCCGTGCCGAGTTCGTCGCGCAGCTCACGGCGGTAGCTCTCGTACCGGGTCAGCGCGGCGGACGGGCCGGCCGTCTTCGCCTCGCCGCGCAGCAGTTCGGCGAGCACCTCCTCGTCGCGCGGGTGCTCCGCGGCGGCCAGGGCCAGCGGTCCGGCGGCCTCCGCGTGCCGCCCGAGGCGGGCGAGCGCGAGGGCCTGCGCGCGGACGAGCGCGTCGCGGACGGGGGCGCGTTCGGCGCGCAGCGCGGCGACGGGGTCGTCGGTGTCGCCGCTCTCGTCGGGGGTGCCTTCCCACAGGGCGAGTCCGGCCTCGGCCGCGGCCAGTGATCCCGCGTGGTCCCCGGCCCGCGCCCGGTCAGCGCAGGCGGCGGCATGCAGCAACAGGGCGGAGCTGTCGACCTGTTCCTCGCTGAGGGCGAGCCGGTACCCGATCGGCGTGCTGACGATGAGGTCCGCGCCCAACTGCGCCCGCGCCCTGGACACGAGGACCTGGAGCGCCTTGCCCGGCCGCTCCGGCAACTCGTCCGGCCACAGCCCCGCCACCAGCCGCTCGGTGCCGCAGCCCGTGCGCAGGTCGCCCGCGAGCAACGCCAGGAGTCCGCGCAGCCGGGGCGCGGTGACCTCCTGTCTTTTGTGGGCGACACGCGGCAGCAGGGTCAGGTCGATGGTCACCGGTGCAGGTTAGCCAAGGTTCCGGCCCAGGCGTACAAGGGGAGACAACGCCATCAGCGCCGGGGACAGCATCATGCCCGCGGCGGTCGCCAGGAGGCTGGTACGCAGCCCCAACTCCTGGGCGAGGAAACCGCCGAGGAGCGAGCCCAGCGGAGTCAGCCCCATCCCCACGAACGTGATCGTCGCGGCCGCCCGCCCCTGCATCCCGTCCCGGGTCACGGCCTGCCGGACCGCCATGACGGTGACGCTCACGAGCTGTCCGCCGGTCCCGAACACGAAGTTGACCGCGACGAGGACGGAAACCGTCATCGCGGACGGCCCGTGCAGCGCGGGCACGCCCAGGTACGCGCCGTCGCCGAGAACCGCCGCGACCACGAGCACCCTGCCGTATCCGAACCGCCCCGGCAGCCGGGCGGCCAGGATCGAGCCGACGAGCGCGCCCGGCCCCGTCGCCGCGAGCACCAGACCTACGGCGGTGCCCGACAGGTGCAGTTCCCGGGGGAGGAAGACCAGATAGACGGTCATCGTGGCAGCGAGCGAGAACTGGAAGGCGGCCGAGGCCAAACACACGGTACGCAGCGAGGGATCGCCGGCGACGAAACGCAGGCCCTCATGAATCCGCCGCCATACCCGGGTCGGACGCTCCGAGCACACCGGGATCGCTTCGGTGCGGCGGATCCGTCGCACCGACAGGAAGGAGAGCGTGAAGAACAACGCGCCGGAGGCGACGGCGACCGGAGCCGACAGCAGGGACACCAGCGCGCCGCCGAGGGCGGGGCCACCGATCTGGGCCGCGGACCGGCTGCCCTCCAACGCACTGTTGCCCCGCACCAACTGATCGCGTGTCACCAGCCGGACCAGAGAGGCCTGATAGGCCACATCGAAGAACACGGACAGACTCCCGGCAGCGAAAGCGACCACGAACAACACGGGCAGACCGAGCCAGTTGAGGAGTCCGGCCGCCGCGGCGGCGCCCAGCAGCAGGGTCCGGCCGACGTCCGCACGCACCATCACCGTGCGGGTCCGCCATCTGTCCACCCACGCGCCCACGAAGAGCGAGAGCAGCAGGATCGGCGCCTGCCCCACCGCGCGCAGGACGCCCAACTGTCCGGCACCGATGCCGAGTGTCAGGACGGCGAAGAGGGGCAGCACCACCAGGCTTGTGTGTTCGCCGAGTTGGGAGGCGGTCTGGCCCACCCAGAGCCGGCGGAAGTCCGCGTCCCGCCACAGGCTCGACGGAACGGCCGGACCGGAAGCGGATGCGGCGGAGGAAGAAGACGGCACGGGAACCCTTTGAGTCGCCGACAACGAGATCCGCGAACCGGCGCGCGGAAGGCGCGCCCACGGTTCGAGCGGGGGAAGGCTCGCTGTGCCGCAGCTTCGAGGGCGGCACGCGATGACGGGCCGGTCAGGCCTACGACGTCAACGCGCGCCCGGACGACCGGGCATCTCCCTGCTCCAACTCCTCGTCGGCGACTGGCTGTTCGGACACTAGCCCGCAGGTGCCCCGGCGGCAAAGCCGATTACCGTCGCCCACGGATCGCGGCGGCCCCGGTCACCCGGCGCTCAGGAACCGCAGTACGGCCAGCACCCGGCGATGGTCGCTGTCGACCGACGGCAGGTCGAGCTTGGTGAAGATGCTGTTGATGTGTTTGGCCACCGCGCTGTCGCTGACGACCAGTTGGTGGGCGATGCCGGAGTTGGAGCGCCCCTCGGCCATCAGAGCCAGTACCTCGCGCTCACGCGGGGTCAGTCGGTCCAGGGGGTCGCTGGCGCGGCGCAGCAGGAGTTGGGCCACGACCTCGGGGTCCAGGACGGTGCCGCCCGCGGCGACCCGGCGCAGGGCGTCGACGAAGTCCTCGACGTCGGCGACGCGTTGCTTGAGCAGATAGCCGACGCCACCGGTGTTCGTCGTCAACAGGTCGGCGGCGTACCGCTCTTCGACGTACTGGGACAGCAGCAGCACCGCGGTCGTCGGCCACTCGCGGCGGATCACCAGGGCCGCCCGCACTCCCTCGTCGGACTGGGCGGGCGGCATGCGGACGTCCACGACGGCTATGGCGGGGCGGTGTTCGGCGACGGCGGCGAGCAGGGTGTCGGCGTCACCGGTCTCGGCGGCGACCTCGTAACCGGCCATCTCCACCACCTTGACCAGGCCGACCCTGAGCAGCACCGAGTCCTCGGCGATCACGGCGAGACGGCGCACGGCAACTCCACGGTGATGACGGTCGGGCCTCCGGCGGGGCTGCTGATCGCGAAGGCGCCGTCCACCGAGGCCGCCCTGCGGGCGAGTCCGGCCAGGCCGGAGCCGTGGGCGGGGTCGGCGCCGCCGGGACCGTCGTCCGCGACGGTCACCCGGAGCCTACCGTCGCGGATCTCGGCGCTGACGTCCGCCCGGGAGGCGCCGGGGGCGTGCTTGGCGACGTTGGCCAGCGCCTCGGAGACGGTGAAGTAGGCGACGGCCTCGACGGTCGGGGCGAGCCGCCCGGGTAGGTCGACGCGCAGTCGCACCGGGAGCGGGCCGCGGGCGGCGATGCCGGAGAGGGCCGCGTCCAGGCCCCGGTCGTCCAGGACGGCCGGATGCAGTCCCCGTACCAGGGTGTTCAGCTCGTCTATCGCCTCCTTGGCGTCCCGATGGGCCTGGTCGATCACTGCTCTCACCTCGTCCGGCAGGTCGGTGAGCGTCGCCCTGGCGATACCGAGGTTCACGGCAAGGGAGACCAGGCGTTGCTGTGCCCCGTCGTGCAGGTCCCGTTCGATCCGCCTGCGTTCGGCGTCGGCCGCGTCCACCGCCCCCGCCCGGCTCTCGGCGAGGTCCTCGACCCGGCGCGCCAGCCGTTCGCTGCGGCTGGGGCCGAGCAGTAGCCGGGCGGCGCGGGTGTCGAGGCGGACGAGGACGAAGGTGAGCCACAGGGCGAGCAACAGGGCGGCGATTCCCGACGCGTTGACGGGCAGGGCCTCCGTCGTGGTCCGGAGGAACTTCGGCCGCTGCTCAGGGGGCACGACCCACATCCAGGCCAGGGCGGTCCCGGCCGACGCACCCCAGCCCCACAGCACGACGGTGGCGATCGTCCCGCAGGACACCAGCGGCGCCACCAGCAGGTGATAGGCGCCCTGCCGCCAAGTCGCCCCGGCACGCAGCCACTTCACCGCCCCACGACGCGTGGGCCTGCGCTGCGCGACGGGAAGCCGCGGTATGTCGACACCCGCGAGCGCGGCGAACCTGCGGCGCTGGGCGGCGGTCAGTGCGCCGACGGCGTAGAGCACGACCAACAGCGGTACGCAGACGGCCAGTTGGATCTCCGGCACGGCACTCGTGTCGGGGAAGAACAGCCACGGTTCCGCGAGCAGCAGCAGGGGGATCAACTGCAGCGGCAGGCCGACGAAGTTGAAGAGCATCGCACGGCCCACGCGTGCGAAGACGCCGCGCAGCGCGGTGAGAAGGGGCATGCGCACACCGTAGGCCGCGGGCGGACCGACGGACCATGCGGCTGGCTCCAGCTTCGGGCTGTACCCAGCACCACCCTCAAGTCGGAAATCCTCGTTACCGACCCCAACACCCCTCCCGACCAGGCTTGTTCGCATGACGACGACAACGTGCTGGACGTGGCCCTCCCGTGTGCTCACCGCCGCCGGGGTTGCGCTGATCCCCTGGATCCTCGTGCTGTCGCGGGTGGCCGGCGCATACCCCGTGGCCTGGATCGGCCTGGACACGATGGAGGCCATCGGCCTCGTCGGCACCGGCCTGTTACTGGCCCGCCACGACCCACTGCGGGTCGCCGTGGCCCCGGCCACCGCCGTCCTGCTGACGGTCGACGCCTGGTTCGACGTACTGACCGCCGGCCCCGGAGTCCTCATGGCACTGCTGATGGCCGCGTGCCTCGAACTGCCGCTCGCCGCACTGTGCGCGGCGGTGGCGTGGAACGCGCTGCGCGAGCTGCCCCCAGCGGACCAGAACCACCGAAGCGGATTCCCTAAGGCAGGTTGATAAAGTAGCCTTAGCATATGAACGACGATCTGGACCCTGAGGCGGTCGCCTCAGCCCTGCTGTCGAGCATCGGCCTGCTGGTGCGACGAGCACGCCAAGTGCCGCTCGTGGGCGGGCTCACGATGCCCGAGCGGTCCGCGCTGGCGCAGCTCGACCGCACGGGCCCCACCACCTCCTCGGCGCTGGCCCGGGACGCGCAGATCACCGCGCAGGCCATGGGGGCGACGCTGGGCTCGCTGCGGACGCGCGGCCTGGTCGAGCGTCGTCCGGATCCGGACGACGGCAGACGTGTGGTGCTGTCGGTGACCAACGCGGGGCGCCAGGCGCTGCGGAACAAGCGGAACGAACGGGCCGAACTCCTTGCCCGGGCCCTGACCAGCGGCGCGTTCACACCGACGGAGCTGGAGCAACTCGCGGCGGCGGCACCGCTGTTGGAGCGACTGGCCCAGACCATCTGACGCCGACGGATCCGGAGGAAACAGGCGGATGACGAACGCTCCCAGGACACGTACCCCGCGCCGTCCGGTCGGTGACGACCGGTACAAGTGGACCGCCCTGACGAACACGACCGCCGCGGTCTTCATGTCCGCGCTGGACGGCTCCATCGTGCTGATCGCCCTGCCGGCGATCTTCCGTGGCGTGCACCTGGACCCGCTCGCACCGGGCAACATCGCCTACCTGCTGTGGATGATCATGGGGTACCGGCTGGTCCAGGCCGTCCTGGTGGTCACGGTCGGCCGCCTGGGCGACATGTACGGCCGGGTCCGGATCTACAACTCGGGGTTCGCGGTCTTCACGTTCGCCTCGATCCTGCTGTCCTTCGACCCCTTCGACGGCGGCCACGGAGCGATGTGGCTGATCGCCTGGCGAGTGGTGCAGGCCGTAGGCGGCTCGATGCTGACCGCGAACTCGGCCGCGATCCTCACCGACGCCTTCCCCGAGGAGCAGCGCGGCTTCGCCCTGGGCATCAACCAGGTCGCCGCCCTGGGCGGGATGTTCATCGGCCTGGTGGCCGGCGGTCTGCTGTCGGCCTGGGACTGGCGGGCGGTGTTCTGGGTGAACGTGCCCGTCGGCGTGTTCTTCACGCTGTGGGCCTACCGCACCCTGCGCGAGACCGTCCGGCGCGACGGCGGCCGGATCGACTGGTGGGGCAACATCACGTTCGCGGTGGGCCTCAGTGCCACCCTGATCGCGATCACGGCCGGCCTCCAGCCCTACGACGGGCACACCATGGGCTGGACCAACCCCCTGGTCGACGTACTGATCGCCGGCGGGCTGCTCCTCCTCGCGGCGTTCGTCGTCATCGAGAACCGCGTCTCCGCGCCGATGATCCAACTGAGTCTCTTCCGCCAACGGGCCTTCACCTTCGGCAACTTGGCGGGCCTGGCCATTTCGATAGGCCGGGGCGGGATGCAGTTCGTGCTGATCATCTGGTTGCAGGGCATCTGGCTTCCGCTGCACGGCTACCACTACAGCGACACACCGCTGTGGGCCGGCATCTTCATGCTGCCGCTGACCGCCGGGTTCCTCGCGGCCGGGCCCGTCTCCGGCTATCTCTCGGACCGGCTCGGCTCCCGGGGCCTGGCCACCGGCGGCGCGCTGCTGTTCGGCGCCAGTTTCCTGGGTCTGATGTCCCTGCCGATCGACTTCGGTTACCCGGTGTTCGCGGTGCTGATCGCACTCAACGGGATCGCCAGCGGCATGTTCGCCTCCCCCAACTCCTCCTCGATCATGGGCAGTGTGCCCGCCCGGTCGCGCGGTGTCGCCTCCGGTATGCGCGCCACCTTCCAGAACTCCGGCACCGCCGTCTCCATCGGTGTGTTCTTCTCCCTCATGATCGCCGGACTGGCCAGGAGCCTCCCGCACACCCTCACCGCCGGCCTGCAACAGCAGGGCGTCCCGGCCCACGTCGCAGCGCAGGTAGCGGGCCTGCCCCCGGTCTCGTCGCTGTTCGCCGCCCAGTTGGGCGTCAACCCGATCCAACACCTGCTCCAGCCCACCGGCGCCCTGACCCATCTGACCGCGACACAGCAACAGACCCTCACCGGAAGCGAGTTCTTCCCGACCCTGATATCGGGGCCCTTCCACTCCGGCCTGGTCATCGTGTTCGCCTTCGGCGCCACGCTCGCCCTCCTCGCCGCGATCGCCTCCCTGCTGCGCGGCACCGGCACCCGCCCCACGGCCAGGACCCCGGCACCGCGCGAGGCCGCCACCGGCGACGCCCTCGCGCGACCGGAGAAGTAGGCGACGGCTGAGACCACGGCACCCCGAGCCCGGCAACCCCAGGAGGAGCGACCCCCCCATGTCACCGACAACGATCGACCCGCGGAAGGGCACCGACGATCCGGTGAACCTCTCCGGACGCGTGCCGGGACGTACCGACACCCGACGAGAGCTGAACACCGTTGCCCAGCCGACTGGCTGGGACGACCTCATCGACGAACGCGACGGCGTCTCCCTCAAGCTCGGCGATACCGCCACCGCCACCGAGGTCGTCGCCACGGTGAAGGCGACGCGATGACCTTGCTCGGCCGACTCCTGGCCAACCGCAGAGCGGGTGAGTCCCACACCGCGTGGAACCTTCCCAACCTACGCGGCCCCGAGCAACTGACCCTCACCAGCGAGGACTTCGGCGACGGCGATGCCATTCCGCTGAAACACTGCGCGAAGAGCGTCGGCGGCGCCGACCTGTCGCCCCACCTGGCCTGGTCGCAGCTCCCCTCCGGCACGGCACAACTCCTGCTGGTCGTCGAGGACATCGACGTCCCGATCGCCAAACCGGCCGTGCACTGCCTCGCGTTGATCGACCCGACGGCCGGACACCTGGAACCCGGCGCCCTGTCCGCCCGACAACCGGCCCCCGGCGTACGGGTGTTGCGCTCCACCATCGGCCGCGGCTACCACGGCCCCGCACCCATCAAGGGCCACGGCCCCCACCACTACGTCTTCCAACTGTTCGCCCTCCCGGCCGCCGTGGACAACACCCCCGGCCCCACACCGATCGACCGGGCCCGGCCCCGCGCCCTCCTGCCCACGATCACCGCACCCGTCCTCGACCGCGCCCGCCTGACCGGCGTATACGAACGCTGACCCCAACACGGTTCAGCGCGCCCCCACTTCAGCCGACGACCGGCGCGGTCGGTGCTCCCGGCCGGTGGTGTCCAGGCCGTCGCTGTCGGTGACATCCATAGTGGTTTCGCCCCGCCACCCCTGTGGCTCCTACTTCACCAGCGCCGCCGCACTCCGGGCAGCGGCTCGACCCCGAGCCGGGCGCCCACCCGTCGGGGCCGATCTTGAAAGTGACCGTCGGCCCACCAGTCGGTCAGCAGCTCCAGCTCGTAAGCTACGCGACGCCGCGCAGCACCGAGCGCAGGTGCTCGGCGCTGGCCCACACGTCCTCGACCGGCCCCTTGGCCTTGGGCTCCTCGGTGAGGATGGTGTCCTGTTCGAGGACGTACCAGCCGTCGTAGCCGCGGGCGCTGAGGTGCGTGACGATGGCCTGGACGTCGACGTCTCCCGCGCCCAGCGGGCGGTACATGCCCTTGCGGACGGCGTCGGTGTAGCTGAGCTGTCCGGACTGGACCTTGGCGGCGATGGAGGCGTCCACGTCCTTCATGTGGGTGTGGGCGATGCGCTCGGGCGCCTGCCGGGTGAGTTCGGCGGGGTCGGTGCCGCCGATGAGCAGGTGGCCGGTGTCCAGGCAGAGGGAGATCGCCGAGTCCTCCAGGACGCGCCGGACCTCCTCGCCGTTCTCGATCATCGTGCCGACGTGCGGGTGCAGGACGGCGCGGACGCCGCGTTCGGCGGCGAGCGAGGCGAGCCGGTCGAGGTTGGACAGCAGCAGCTTCCAGCCGTCGGCGTCGAGATCGGGCCGGGAGTCGTAGCCGTCCTGGCCGGTGACGGCGGACAGGACCAGCACCTCGGCCTTCGAGGCGTCGTAGCCCTCCAGCAGCTGTTCGGCCTCGGGCAGCGGGTCGTGGCCGGGCACGTGCAGCAGCAGCGGGGTGAAGCCGCCGACCGCGTGCAGGTCGTGGTCGGCGAGGGTCCGGGCCATGGCGTCCGGCGCGGCGGGCAGGAAGCCCTCGGGGCCGAACTCGGTGGCGGCCAGACCGACCTCGCGCATCTCCTTGAGCACCTGCTCGGGCGTCAACTGGTAGCCCCAGCCGGGCACTTCGCACACACCCCAGGAGATGGGCGCGCCGGCGATCCGGTTCAGGGAGGAGGTGGTCATGCTGCGGCCTTTCTGAGGTTCGGGTGAGCGGTGAGAACCACCCTGATCAGATGACGGCCAGGGTTTACACGGACGCAACGGTAGGGGCGACGCGGGGCATTACTGAAGGGGGAAATCCATCATTTTCCCTTCATTGGATACGTCTTTTTTCCTTCATCAGCGCCGGCAGTACGCACACCCATCCGAGGTGGGCTTCAAGTGGAGCTGCATTCCCGAGGTAGGCAGGCTGCTCAAGCTGGCCGCCGCCTCGAAACCGCACGGAGTCGTCGCGGAGAGCGGCACCGGCATGGGCGTGGGTACCGCCTGGCTGCACAGTGGGCTCGGCGGCGGCGCCCGGCTGATCACCGTGGAACATGACGAGGAGCTGGCCCGTCGCACAGCCGATGCCTTCGCGGACGACGACCGGGTCACCGTCCTCACCGGGGACTGGCGGCTGGTTGACCACCACGCCCCGTTCGACGTGTTCTTCTGGGGAGGAAGTCGACGACCTGCGCGTCCGCTACCTCACGCACCCGGCCCTCGACGCCACCGAAGTACTCACAACACCGGCCAGTTCAGCGATTGTTGCCGCTCGTCGAGTCTAGAGGTCCACAGATCATCGACTTCAAGCAATTTCGTCAGTGAGCCCCCCGCTTCAGGAACAACTCCAGCCCGGCCAGCAGCCGTTCGACGTCCTCGGCGCTGGTGTAGGGCGCGAGGCCGATGCGCAGGCCGCCCGAGTCGCCCAGGCCGAGTCGGCGGGAGGCTTCGAGGGCGTAGAAGGAGCCGGACGGTGCGTGGACGTCGCGTTCCGCCAGGAAGCGGGAGGCGTCCTGCGTGCCGTGTTCACCGAAGGACGCGTCGAGGGTGAGCAGCACGGTGGGTGTGCGGTCGGCCGCCTTCGAGTGGACGGTGATCTGGTCGAGCGCGGCGAGGCCCTCGTCGATGCGGGTGCGCAGGGTCTCCTCGTGCCGGTGGAGTGCGGCCAGGCTTGCGGTAAGGCGCTCACGGCGGGTGCCGGTGGCGTCGCTGTCGAGGCCGGCCAGGACATCGACGGCGGCGCTCGTGGCCGCGAGCAACTCGTAGGGCAGGGTGCCGAGTTCGAAGCGTTCGGGTACCGCGTCGGAGGACGGCAGGAGCTTGTCGGGACGCAGGGTGTCGAGCAGTTCGGGCCGGGCGGCGAGGACGCCGTGGTGCGGGCCGAGGAACTTGTACGGCGAGCACACGAAGAAGTCCGCGCCGAGCTGCCCGATGTCGACCAGGGCGTGCGCGGTGTAGTGGACGCCGTCGACATGGAGCAGGGCGCCCGCCTCATGGGCCAGGCGGGATATCTCGGGGATCGCGGGCCGGGTACCGATCAGGTTGGAGGCGGCGGTGACGGCGACCAGCCGGGTGCGGTCGGACAGCGCGGCGCGGAGGTGGTCGAGGGTCAGTTCGCCGGTCGCGGGGTCGAAGTCCGCCCACCGGACGGTGGCGCCGACCCGCTCGGCGGCCTGGATCCAGGGGCGGATGTTGGCGTCGTGGTCGAGGCGCGTGACCAGGACCTCGTCCCCGGGCGACCAGGTCGTGGCGAGGGTGCGGGCGAAGTCGTAGGTGAGCTGGGTGGCGCTGCGGCCGAAGACGATGCCGGAAGGCCGCGCGCCGAGGAGGTCGGCCATGGCAGCGCGGGCCCGGGTGACGATGGTGTCGGCGTTGCGCTCGCCCGAGGTCACCTGGCCGCGGTTCGACAGGGGATTCGCCAGCGCCTGGGTGATGGCCTCGATGACCGGGCGGGGGGTCTGGGTGCCGCCGGGGCCGTCGAAGTGGGCGGTCCCCGCGTCCAGGGCGGGGAACAGGGCGCGCAGGGCGGTGATGTCGTACGTCACGGAAGTGAGCTCCTGTCGGTGCCGGGTGCGGGTCCTGGTGATCCGGGGGTCCAGAGCGATCATCGGGCATCGACGGGGT
Organism: Streptomyces sp. NPDC051576; assembly: GCF_040681835.1. Taxonomy (NCBI): domain Bacteria; kingdom Bacillati; phylum Actinomycetota; class Actinomycetes; order Kitasatosporales; family Streptomycetaceae; genus Streptomyces; species Streptomyces sp. NPDC051576. Next base: position 122,569 of record NZ_JBFAZO010000008.1, on the reverse strand, counting down.
TCGGGGCAGTGGCCCTGCGGCTCAGCGTCCCGTTCGCCGTGGCAGCAGCCCGATCTCCTGCGCCCGCAGCACCGTGCTCACGCGGTCGCGGGTGCCCAATCTCCGGTACAGGCTCTCGACGTGCTTGTGCACCGTGCGGACGGAGATGCCCAGGCGATGGGCGATGGCCGAGGCGGTGAGCGCGTCGGCGAGCAGGAGGAGGACGGTGACCTGGCGGGGAGTGAGCCCGGAGTCCGCCGTCACCTCCGCCGCCTCGGGCGGTGTCGTGGTCGCGCGCCAGCGTTCGAGGAGTTGCCGTTGCTGTTCCACGCCGGCCAGCAGGGGCTGCATCTGTTCGGCGATCCGGACGTGGTCCTCGGTGAAGTCGCCGCCCGCGCGGTAGACCATGCAGCCGGTGACCGGGGTGGCCGTGCCCGGCAGCGGGAGCGCGAGCACATGGTCGGCGTCCATCAGCCTGCTGATGGTGCACGCGGTGCGGCTGTCCGCCCAGCCCTTGCCGGCCATCCGTCGGGCGGTGCCGGGTCGACGGGCGGCGCCGGCCGTGACGTAGTGGTCGGCGAAGGGGTAGCCCCGGCGCAGCACCGCCATCGCCTCGTCCCCGACGGCCCCGATGCCGTCGATGTCGTCGAGCCGTCCGAAGTGTGCCGCGGCGGCGGGCGAGAGCCCCATCGCGCCGGTCCGGTCGGTCCATTCGCCGAGCTTGTAGATCAGCGCCTCTCCGCCGATCAGGCCCGGCAGGGCCTCGGCGACCATCGGCCACAGCCGCTCGGGGTCCCGTTCGTGCAGAGCGGCCACCGCCACCGCCAGCATGCGTTCGTACGCCCCGGCCGGCCCGCCCGTCATACGCCTCACGATCCCGCGTGCCTCATTTCCACGTGCGCACGCACGTACGCACTTCTCCCCATATCACCACGGCCACGGCGCCAGGCAGAATTCACAGCGTTCCGGCAGCGCCTTCGACCTTGTGGATCAAGGGAGTTGACGGTACGGATCCGCCTGCGCGGGGGACAGGCGGATTTTCGCCGTTCCGGGTCACGCACCCGGGACGGGAAACAGCAGACAACTGCTGGTGGCGTGCGCGAGCAGCCGGTCCTTCTCGTCGAACAACTCGGCCTGGGCGAGCGCGGTGCGGCGTCCGCCGTTGAGGACGGTACCTACGGCGCGGACCCGCCCGGTGTCAGCGGTGATCGGGCGCAGGAACTTCACGGTCAGGTCGAGCGAGGTGTAACCCATGCCCTGCGGCAGGGTGGACTGCACCGCGCAGCCGGCGGCGGAGTCGAGCAGGGTGGCGTAGACCCCGCCGTGCACGCTGCCGATGGGGTTGTAGTGCTCCTCCCCCGGTATCAGGGAGAACACCGCGTGTCCGTGCTCCACCTCGTCGAGGGTGAAGTTCAGGGTGGCTCCGATGGGCGGCGCGGGCAGCCGTCCGCCGATCAGCTCCCGCAGGAACTCCAGACCCGTGGCCTGTCCTACGGCGGCTGCCGAGACCCCCGGGTCCTCCCACTCGTATGTGCGTGACCGTCCCATGCGGCGCTACCTCCCAGCTGGCTTCTCCCATGAAAGCTAGATCCCGTGACGGCTGGCTGTCAATGACAGAGTCAGGTGGCTATGGTGGCGGCATGGAATGGCTCGATGTGAGCACGGAGAACTGTCCAGTCCAGAGCACGCTCGATCTCGTCGGCGAGAAGTGGACCCTGCTGATCCTGCGGGACGCCTTCATCCGGGTCCGCCGTTTCGACGACTTCCGGCGCCATATCGGGCTCTCGGACGCGGTGCTCTCCGACCGGCTCCGCAAGCTGGTCGCGGCCGGCATCCTGACGACCGTGCCCTACCAACAGGCGGGCAGCCGGACCCGGCACGAGTACCGGCTGACGGCCAAGGGCCGTGATCTGTGGCCGGTCCTCATGGCCCTGCGGCAGTGGGGCGAGACATATGCCGCCGATCCAGCGGGCCCGGTCCTGGACGTCCGGCACACCGGGTGCGAGGCCCCGGTGCGGGTGGTGGTGGAGTGCGACGGGCCGCACGGCGCACTCGCACCGACCGAGGTGACGGCCGCGCCCGGTCCCGCGGCCCGTCCCGTACGAACTTCCCTACCGGAGTGAGTGCCTGGGCGACGCGGCACCGACCGTCAGCGAGGTGCCGTCGCCCCGGTGGACGGTGGCGGTGGGGAACAGCGGTGCGCTGCGGGTGAGTTGGGCACTGCCGGGCACCTCGGGGTACAGGCCGAGGCTCGCCCAGACCGCCCAGGACGACATGGCACCGAGGTCGTCGTTGCCGACGAGTCCGCCGGGGGTGTCGCTGAACAGGGTGGACAGGGCGCGCTGGACGACGGCCCCGGCACGGTCGGCGTGGCCGACGTGGGTGTAGGCCCAAGGGGTGCCGAACGAGGGCTCGTTGCCGAGGTAGGCGTAGGGCTCGCCGGCGCCGGCGTTGAGGCTGGTGAAGAAGGTGTCGAGGCGGGCGGTGACGGCCGCGTCGCCGCCCATCGCGGCGAACAGGCCGGGCAGGTCCTGCGGAACCATCCAGGTGTACTGGGCGGCGTTGCCCTCCACGTACTCCGTCTTCTGGGCCGGGGTGAAGGCCGGCCAGGTCCCGTCGGCGGCGCGGGGCTGGAGGTAACCGGTGGCGGGGTTGAAGAGGTTGCGCCAGTTCCCGGAGGCGCGCAGCAGGGTGTTGTACGTCGTCAAGTCGCCGAGTCGGTGGGCGAGTTGGGCGAGCGCGTAGTCGGCGACGGCGTATTCGAGGGTGGTGGAGACCGAGCCCCAGACGCCCTTGGTGCCGGCGGGGACGTAGCCGAGCGTGTCGTACTGCAGATGTCCGGGGCGCTGGCGGTCGTCCTGTCGGTCGGCGACGGCCGTGCGCAGCAGTTCGGCCGCGTCGAAGTCGGTGGCGCCGAAGGCGTGCACGGCGGAGGCGATGGCGGGCAGCGGGTCGCCGACCATGACGCCGCTGCCGCCGTTGGCGAGGGTCCAGCGGTCGTAATAGCCCGCTTGGAGGCCCTGGTTGAGGACGGACTGCGCGATGTCGGAGGCCTCGCGCGGGGCGAGCAGGGCCAGGAGCTCGACCTGGCAGCGGTAGACGTCCCAGCCGGAGAAGTTCGCGTACTGCACATGCCCGGCCCGGGTTTGGTGGACGGTGCCGTCCATGCCGGTGTAGCGGCCGTCGGTGTCGCTGAAGACGCTGGGGTGCAGGAGGGCGTGGTAGAGGGCGGTGTAGAAGACGCGGCGCTGGGCGTCCGTGCCGCCGTCGACGGTGATGCGGTTCAGCCACTGGTTCCAGTCCGCGCGCACGGCCTGCTGGACGGTGTCGTAGGGCTGCGCCTTCTGCTCCGCCAGTGCGTTGCGCCGCGCGCCCTCGACGTCGACGAAGGAGACGCCGACCCGGGCGGTCACCGTGCGCACGTCGGGGGCGAAGGTCACCATGGCCGCACCGGCTTTGCCGTCGGGGTGGGTGGCCTGGGCGAAGGGCTGGTCGAAGGTGGCGTGGAAGTAGAGCCGGTAACGGTTCTTGGACTTGCAGAAGGCGCCGCTGTCGCTGTAGCCGGACAGGGTGTTGGTGCCGATGTCGACCGTTCCGGTGGCCGCGGTGAACGCCTTGGCCGCGTCGATGCTCACGGCGGCGGGGCGGGTGTCGGTCGCCGGGTAGGTGAAGCGGGCGATGCCCGAGCGCTGGGTGGTGGTCAGGTCGGTGCCGATGCCGTTGTCGAAGGTGACGTGGTAACTGCCGGGCGCCGCCTGCTCGTTGGCGTGCGAGAAGGTGGCGTACGCCGGCGGTGCGGCCTCCTGGGTGGGCATGAAGGGCACGTTGCCGTAGGCGGCGCAGCCCGCTCCGGAGATGTGCGCGAGGCTGAAGCCGCGGATGCGGTTGTCGCCGTAGGAGTAGCCGCCGTGCTGGTACGTCACCGTGTCGGGGCTCCACTGCACCCCGCCGAGCGGCGCCGAGGCCCCCGGGAACGTGTTGCCGGCGCCGCCGCCGTGCCCGAAGTCGGTACCGCCGGGGGCGGTACCGACGAACGGGTTGACGTATCGCGCGAGGTCGTCGACGGCCCGGGGCCGGGGCGTGCCGTCGGCCCGGACCGGGGCGGCGGCCGCTCCGGACGCCACGAGCACCGAGGCCGCCAGGGCAGCCCGAAGCAGGGGAAGTCGCACCACGTTTCTCCAGCCAGAGGGGGAACCCGCCGCCCGCGCGGCGCCGGACCGCGAGTGTCCCCAACGCGACCTCCGCTCCCGTGCCGCCACACCGGCCGGGCGCGAGGACCAGCCGGTCGGGTTATCGCTCCCGCAGGCCTCGGATGTACGGGCGGCGATGGCGGTCGGCGAAGCTCCCCGCCGCGGAGGCGTCCGGGAAATGCGGCGGCGCCGCCCACCAGCTCGTGTGCGGCGCCGGCACGGACGGCAACCGCCACACGGTCAGGCATAAGACGTGCTTGGCGGGACACCCGGGGAACGAGTCACTTCAGAACGAGGAGCCCCTTCGCATGGTCACTCCCCCTCCCCAGATCCTGCGCGTGCTGCTGGCCCGCTACGCCGAAGCGTGCGTACGGATGCTCGAACACGACACAGCGGCAAGGCGGAACACCCTCAAGGACATCGCGAACACGCTGTGCGTCGTCACCGGGACGGGCGAGATCAAGGACGCCCTCACCACGGCGGACCGTCTGCTCGCCGAGGAGCAGGCGCGCGCGGCGGCCCGCCGACATGGAGCGGGCCCGCTTCGGAACGGCCGGTCCCTGGCGGCCTGAACCGTCAACGCCAACTACGGGCGGCCGCCGCCAGGGACCGGCCGGGTGGCCTTCTCGAAGAGGGACAGCCCCACCCGGCTACTTCCTGCCAGACCCCCCGCTCCCGAAGGAACCGCTGGAACCCGGCTCCCACTTGGGAACATCCTGATTTCGACCGCGTCGGCTCCCTGAAGCGTGGAGGTTGCTCGGCCTGAGCCGCTCGCTCTCGTCGGCGGCACGGGGGACCTCGTCCGGCTCCCGCACCTCACGCACTTCCCGTACGGGTCCGGACTCCGGCAGCGTGGGGTGTTCGTCCGCCCGGGGCGGCCGCGGCTCCCGCCGCCGCACCTTCATACCCAGCCAGACCGCCCACGTCAGCAGACCCACGACAACGAGGCCGCCGACGAACGCGCCGATCGCCCCCCTCGCCGCGTCGGACGCGGCGAGGTACTGCAGTGCGTTCTGTAGTCCGTTCTGTGTAGTCATGGTCGCCGGGTACCCGGTCGGCGGGGTGATAAAAAGCCTCCTCCGGTCGCGTTCGTTGCTCCGAACGTCGCTGTCGTCGCCCACGCCCTCGTGGCACGGGCGGATCTCGCCGGTCCCGGCGGTACCGTCGCCGCCCGGAGCCCCCTTCGGCCGTCGTGGCATCGCCCGTTTCCCAAGGGGCCGCCGGGGCACTCGCCCGGGGCGCTTTCGCCGGAGCCGGAGGAGGAGCATGACCGAACTGTCGGAACGCAGCGACGACACACGGCAGCACGAGACGGGCACACCCTCTCTGGGACGTGCGCTGCTGCGCTGGGCCTCGACGACCGATCACAAGGTGATCGGCAAGCTCTACATGGTCACGGCCTTCTGCTTCTTCCTGTTCGCCGGACTGCTGGCGCTGGGGATGCGGGCCGAACTCGCCCGTCCCGGGCTGCAGTTCATGGGTGAGCACACCTACAACCAGCTCTTCACGGTGCACGGCACCATCATGATGCTGCTGTTCGCCACCCCCATGTTCGCGGGGTTCGCGAACGCCGTGATGCCCTTGCAGATCGGCGCTCCCGACGTCGCCTTCCCGCGCCTCAACGCCCTGTCCTACTGGATGTACCTGTTCGGCGGCCTGATGGTCGTGTCGGGATTCCTGGTGCCCGGTGGCGCCGCGGCCTTCGGCTGGTTCGCCTACGCGCCGCTGAACAGCGCCTACCACTCTCCCGGCGCGGGCGGTGACCTGTGGGTGATGGGGCTGGTGGTGACGGGTGTCTCGACGACCCTCGGCGCGGTCAACTTCATCACCACCATCCTGTGTCTGCGCGCGCCCGGAATGACGATGTTCCGGATGCCGATCTTCACCTGGAACATCCTGTTCACCTCGATCCTGGTGCTCCCCGCCTTTCCCGTCCTCACGGCGGCCCTGCTCGCCCTGGAGGCGGACCGGAAGTTCGGGGCGCATGTCTTCGACGCGGCGAACGGTGGCGCCCTGCTGTGGCAGCACCTGTTCTGGTTCTTCGGACATCCGGAGGTCTACATCGTGGCGCTGCCGTTCTTCGGGATCATCTCGGAGATCCTGCCGGTGTTCTCCCGCAAACCGCTCTTCGGGTATCTCCCGCTGATCGGCGCGACGATCGCCATCACCATGCTGTCGTCGGTCGTGTGGGCGCACCACATGTTCGCCACCGGGGCGGTGCTGCTGCCGTTCTTCTCCCTCATGTCGTTCCTGATCGCGGTCCCCACCGGCATCAAGTTCTTCGCGTGGATCGGCACGATGCGCAAGGGATCCCTGTCGTTCGAGACCCCGATGCTGTGGTCAGCGGGATTCCTGGTGTCGTTCCTGCTGGGGGGCCTCAGCGGCGTCCTGATCGCGTCCCCGCCGCTCGACCTCCATCTCACGGACTCCTACTTCATCGTGGCGCATCTGCACTACGTCCTGTTCGGCACCGTCGTCTTCGCGATGTTCGGCGGCTTCTACTTCTGGTGGCCCAAGTTCACCGGGAAGATGCTGGACGAGCGGCTCGGCAAGCTGCACTTCTGGCTGCTGTTCCCGGCCTTCCACCTGACGTTCCTGGTGCAGCACTGGCTCGGCGAGACGGGGATGCCGCGCCGGTACGCGGACTATCTGCCCGCCGACGGATTCACGGCCCTCAACACCCTTTCGTCCATCGGGGCGTTCCTGCTCGGGATCTCCACCCTGCCCTTCCTGTACAACGTCTGGCACACCGCGAAACACGGGCGTCGCGTGGAGGAGGACGACCCGTGGGGCTACGGGCGCGCGCTGGAATGGGCGACGTCCTGTCCGCCGCCCCGCCACAACTTCGTGGCCCTCCCCCGGGTGCGTTCCGAATCACCGGCCTTCGACCTGCACCACCCCGAGATCGTCGAGCTGACCGAGGCGGAGGGACCGCGATGAAGGTGGAGGCACTGCTCTTCGGCGGTGTGGCGGCGTTCTTCGCCGGCGCCGCGGCCCTGTACGGCTGGTGGGCCGCCGACCCGGCCGGAACAGCGGCGCTGGCGGTCGCCTTCCTGATGGCCGCGCTGGTCTCGTTCTTCTGCGCGGTCCAGTACCGCCGCAAGGGGCGGCGTCCTCAGGACCGCCCCGACGCCGAAGTGGCCGACGGTTCGGGCCCGTTGGAGTTCTTCCCGGCGCAGAGCCCCTGGCCGCTGATCACGGCCCTGGGCTTCGCGGTGGTGTGCACGGGCGTGGTCTACGGGCTGTGGCTGCTCCTCATCGGCTTCGGTGTTCTGGCCCGGGGTGTTCTCGGGATGGTGTTCCAGTACGCGAACCGGGGCGTGGACCAGGAGGACTGAGGGCTGCGGGTGTCCTGGGCGCGCCCGGCCGGAACTTCTCGACGGGCAGATGGCCGCTCTCGTATCCGCCGTCCACGGACTGCCGTACCTCGCCCGATTCGTCACCCGTCGCCAGGCGCTCCCGTTCCGTCTCCAGGAGGGCACGGCACAGGGTCCGGGTGAGGACGAACGCGATCACCGGCGCGACCACCACGGCGACCCGCAGCACCCAGGTCAGCGCGTTCAGGGAGATCCGGAACGTCTGCGCCACGACGTCGTTGCCGCCGGCCAGCAGCAGCACGCCGTAGAAGACGATCCCGGCGACGCCAAGGCCGGTGCGGACAGGGCGTTCGCGCGGGCGGTCGCACAGGTGGTGTTCCTGGTCCCGCTCTCCCGTCAGCCGCTGTTCGACGAACGGGTAGGCGTACAGGGCGAGGAAGAACAGGCCAGGCAGGACGACGGCCGGGAGCAGGACGTTCCACATGACGGTGTGTCCGGCGATGTTCGTCTCCCAGGGCGGCACCAGCCGCAGTGCGCCTTCCAGGAAACCCACGTACCAGTCGGGCTGGGAGCCCGTCGACACCTGGTCGGGGCGGTAGGGGCCGTACGTCCACACCGGGTTGATCTGGGCGACAGCGGAGAGCACGGCCAGCACGCCGAAGACCATGAGCGACAGGCCGCCGGAGGCCGCTGTGAACTGGGGGTAGAGGGGTTTGCCGACGACGTTGCCGTTCGTCCTTCCCGGCCCGCGCCACTGGGTGTGCTTCAGATAGAACACGAGGATCAGGTGCACGGTGACGAGCCCGATCAGGAGACCGGGCAGCAGCAGGATGTGCATGCCGTACAGCCTGGGGACGATGTCGTGGCCGGGAAACTGGCCGCCGAAGACGAACATGCTCACGTAGGTGCCGACGACGGGGATGGACGCCATGATGCCCTGGGCGATCCGCAGTCCCGTCCCGGAGAGCAGGTCGTCGGGGAGCGAGTAGCCGGCGAAGCCCTCGGCCAGGGCGAGCACGAACAGCGTGACGCCGATGACCCAGTTGGCCTCGCGCGGCCGGCGGAAGGCGCCGGTGAAGAAGATCCGGAGCAGATGCAGTCCGATCGCGCCGATGAAGACGAGCGCCGCCCAGTGGTGCAGTTGCCGGATCAGCAGTCCGCCGCGGACGTCGAAGCTGATCCGGAGGGTGGAGTCGAACGCCTCCGACACACGGACGCCGCGCAACGGCCCGTAGCTCCCGGCGTACACCACTTCATGCATGTCGGGCGTGAAGAACAGGGTCAGCCACACGCCGGTGAGCACCAGGACGATCAGGCTGTACAGGGCCAGCTCCCCCAGGAGGAAGGACCAGTGGTCGGGGAACGCCTTGCGGAGAAGTCTCCCCGCGCCGTCGTACGACGGCAGCCGCGCGTCGACGGCGTCCGCGAGACGTTCTCCGGGCGGACGCCCGGGACGGTCTTCGACGGGCTCCCTGCCAGCTCTCCGGCCCACGGACCGCCTCCTTCTGTACCGACTGCACCGCCCGGCTCAGCCCATGCCTTGCCTCCGATTCCGCCCGCGAGTACCCGGATCCCGCGAAACACTCGCCCGGCCCGGGGACGGCACTCCTTCGGGTGCACGGGCACGGTCGACGACCGGGCGTGACGGTGTTCAGGGTGGTGTGAGCTTGTCGAGCTGCGCCGCGAGGCCGGGGTGGGTGGCGGTCAGGTGGGGACGTGCGGCGTTGAGGGGGCGAACGAGCTCGGCGGGGTCGTCGTGGGCAAGGGCCGCATGAAGTTCGCCGAGCGGGACGCGGGCCGCGATGGGCAGGTCGGTGAGGGCGGTGATCTGGCCGGCGAGACGGCGTAGATCGGCTGCGTTGGCGCGAGCCCAGGAGGCGGTGGTGCGCTGGGCGGCGCGGCGTTCGCGGGTTGCCTGGACACGTTCTTCGCCGGTGGTTCCGGCCGGTCCGGGACGGCCGCGCAGGTAGCGGCGTTCGGCGGCCTGGCGGCTGGCGACGCCCAGGGGGTCGGCGAGATCCGCCCAGCTGGCACCCGCGTCGCGGGCGGTCTCGATCAGGCCGGTCTCCCATCCGGCGAGCTGCTCGCGCACCTGCCGCAGCAGCATCAGGGAGGCCAGCACCTGCTCCGGCCCGGGACCGAGACCGTTGGACGCGTCCGGGGACCCTCGCCGGGCGTCGCGCAGGGCGTCGTCAATGGCATGGAGCGCCGCCGCGGCTGCGAGAAACGACGCCGGGCTGTGGGCGTTCGCGCTGGTCGCGGACGGCTGGTCACCTGCGGTCACGGGCATCTCCCTCTGATTGTCATCACGTAGACGACTTCATGTTTGTCATCCATTGGATGACATGTTACAACGGTGTCAGCGAGGCGCATTGGCAGCAACTGCCTGAACCTGCTGGAGGTGTTTTCACGATGTTGATGCGCACTGACCCCTTCCGTGAGCTGGACCGGCTGGCACAGCAGCTCATGGGCCCGGGCACCTGGTCACGGCCGTCGGCGATGCCGATGGACGCCTACCGAGAGGGCGACGAGTACGTGGTGGCCTTCGACCTCCCCGGCGTCACCTCGGACGCGATCGATATCGACGTCGAGCGGAACATGCTGACCGTCCGGGCGGAGCGACGGCCGGTGACGAAGGCCGACGACGTGCAGATGGAACTGTCGGAGCGGCCTCTGGGGGCCTTCTCCCGCCAGATCGTGCTCGCCGACACCCTCGACACCGAGCACATCCAGGCCGACTACAGCGCGGGCGTGCTCACCCTGCGCATCCCGATCGCCGAGCGCGCCAAGCCGCGCAAGATCTCCATCGGCGTCGGATCCGGCCGCAAGGAGCTGTCCGACTGACACCAGCCGGACCGATGCGGAGGGCGGGCACCTGATCTCCCCCTCATTCCGCCCTCCGCATCCCCTGTGCGGTCCGAAGAAGGAGAGGCGGCCGAGATGACTCTGCGACGCGAAGCGTTCCTCGACCACGTGGCCGAACGCGGCGAGTACGACTCTCCGGAGGAAGCCGAGCGCGCGGCCCGTGTGGTGCTCGCCCTGCTCGGCGCGCACCTGGTCGGCGACGTCCGCGCCAAGTTGGCGGCGCGCCTGCCGGAGGGCTTCGCCCTGATCCTGCTCAACCCGCTGCACAGCGCCGAGCCGCTGTCCGCGGAGCGGTTCGTCCGCGCGACCGCCGCATGGATCGAGGGCGCCAGCGAGCAGACCGCCGCCTGGGACGTGAGCGCCGTGCTGTCCACCGTCGCCGACGCCGTCGGCGAGGATCTGCTGGGTCAGATCCTGCTCCAACTCCCCGCCGGCTACGACCTGCTCTTCGGCCGCCCCCAGCCCACCTGACCATCCCGCACCCCGGTGCCCGGGCACCGGTGCCACAGCAAGAAAGGCAACCACCCCAGTGATCTCCGACCGGCATGTAGCGCCCCACCAGCCGTACGGGACGGCCTACGAGCAGATGCTGGAGAAGGTCCGCTACGACGGCGCCTATCCCACCCGCGAGAAGGCAGAGGAAGCCGTCCGCCTGGTCCTCGCCGGACTGGGACGTCAGGTGACCGGTGACGAACGCGTCGAGCTGGCGCGCTGTCTGCCCGTGGAAGCCGCGCGGGTGCTGACCGCGCAGATCCCCGACGCGCGGCCGCTGACCGGCTGGGCCTTCGTCAAGGACCTCGCCGCCCGCACCGGCGCCTCTCTGGCCACCACCCGTTGGGACACCGGCTCCGTCTTCTCCGCCGTCGCCGCCTACGCCGGCCCGGACCTGATCACCCGTATCCTCCACCAACTCCCCTCCGGCTACGCCCTGTTGTTCGGCCGCGCCGAACTCACCCCGGCCGCGTAGACGGCTACTGCCGCTGCCCCGACCGCTACAACCGGGCCGTCAGGGCCGTCAGTTCGGACTCGAAGAGCAGGGCCGGGTCGAAGCCCATGCCGGTGAAGTGTCCAGCGAGTTCCAGCGACAGGACGCCGTGCAGTCGGGTCCAGCAAAGCAGCGCGCGGTGGAGGGCCGCGGGCGGGGCGGAGTGGTCGCCCGCCCACTGCCGGCGGGCTTCGAGGTGTGCCTCGAACGATGTCGTCGGGCCCTCCGCCGGCAGCGCGGCGCAGGCGTCCAGCAGGGCCGCCATGATCTCGGACGCGATCCCGGTGACGTCGTCCGGCGCGTGATAGCCGGGAACGGGCGTGCCGTAGATGAGGAAGTACCGCTGAGGGTCGTCGAGGGCCCAGCCGCGCAGGGTGTGGGCCAGGCCGCGCAGGTCGGTGCCGGAGTCGGCGGCCGTGCGGAAGGCGTCGGCGAGGCTGCGGTAGGCGTCCCTGATCAGTTCGGTGATCAGGTCGTCGCGGCTGGCGAAGTAGCGGTAGAGCGCGGGCCCGCTCATGCCCATCCGCTTGGCGATGGCGTTGAGGGAGAGCGCGGAGGCGCCCGCCGTCGCGATCTGCTCCCGCGCGTGTTCCTTGATCTCCGTGCGCACCTGGTCGCGGTAGCGCTCGCGTGGGGTCTTCGTGCCCGTTTCCGCCATGACCGGCCGCCTTCCGCACCAACGGGGATACATACTCAAGCTTGAGTTAGAAGCTATCACGATCGCTATTGACGACCCCTTCTCGCATGAGTTAGAACTCATAACGAACACGAAAGCTCGTAGCTCACCGCGGATCACAGTGGAGGTCGCCATGAACAACACCGCCGACGCACTCGTCGAGGTCGTCCTGCCGGGCAAGGTGGAGCCGGAGGGCCTGGAGGTCCGGCACGGAGCCGTCCCCGTCGCGGGCCCCGGTCAGGTGGTGGTCCGGATGGAGGCGACCGGGGTCTCCTTCGCCGAGCAGCAGATGCGGCGCGGCAGGTACTACGACCAGCCCCCGTTCCCCTTCGTTCCCGGCTACGACCTGGTCGGCACCGTGCTGAGCACCGGCGCCGGCGTCGAGCCCGGCCTGGTCGGCACCCGGGTGGCCGCACTGGTGAAGATCGGTGGCTGGGCCAGCCATGTGCTCGTCGACGCGGCCGACGTGGTGCCGGTGCCCGCCGGGATCGGCGCGGCCGAGGCGGAGACCGTCGTGGTCAACGGCATCACCGCCTGGCAGATGCTGCACCGCAAGGCCCGTATCCGCAGTGGTCAGACGATCCTGGTGCACGGCGCCAACGGCGGCGTCGGCACGGTCCTGGTCCAACTCGCCCGGGCCGCGGGCGTGCACGTGATCGGCACGGCGTCCCCGCGCCACCACGACACGCTGCGCGACCAGGGCGTCGAGCCCGTCGACTACCGCACCCCGGACCTCGGCGCACGGGTCCGCGAACTCGCCCCGCGCGGAGTGGACGCCGTCTTCGACCACGTCGGCGGCCCCGGCATCGTCCAGTCCTGGCGCCTCCTGGCACCGGGCGGCACGCTCGTCTCCTACGGCAGCGCCTCCACCCGCGACGACGAGGGCTCCAAGCAGGCGCCCGTGCTCAAGCTGCTGCGCCAGGTCTGGACGTGGAACGCGCTGCCCAACGGCCGCCACGCCTACTTCTTCAACATCTGGGCCGGGCGGGCCCTGAGCAAGAACCGGTTCCGGGACCAACTGCGCGCCGACCTCACCCAGGTCTTCGCCGCCCTTCAGCGCGGAGAGGTCAACGCCCGGATCGCCGCCCAACTGCCGCTCACCCGCGCCGCCGACGCCCTGCGGCTGGCCGAGTCCGGCACGGTCGCCGGCAAGGTGGTCCTGACGCCGTAGCGCCGGTCAGGTGCGCCATGCCTCGACATGCCCGAGCACATAGTCGGCCAGCTCGGCCGGCTGGAGGTTCAGGGCGGCCACGGCCGGACGGCTCGCCTCGACGCGGACCGGTTCGAAGTCGCCCGTGTCGGGGTCGTCGAGTTCGGGACCGTGGCGGCGGGCGAGGTCCATCTCCAGCAGGTCGGCGAGGAAGTAGTGCTGGACGACGGTGGTCGTCCCGCGCGATTCGGTGAGGGTCAGGAACTCGGCGACGGGCCCGATGGTGGCACCGATCTCCTCCAACGCCTCGCGCCGCAGCGCCGCTTCGAGGTCCGCGTCGTCGGGCTCGACGCTCCCGCCGACGGTCGTGCAGTAGGCATCACCGCCCGGCCAGCCCCGCCTGAGGAACACCAGGTGACCGTGGTCGAGCAGAACGACCCGCGCCTTGTGACGAACCTTCATGGCCGGAGCCTAGGGGACGAGGCCCGCCAAGAGCGGGCAAACCGTCAAGCATCGCCCTCGCACAGGCATACAACTCTCGTTCATATCTACGAACTTGACTCCCGGTGGGTGCCCTACGCGTCGAACCTCTGATAGTTAACTTTCCTATCAGTTCGACGGTACGACCAACTCCTCACCCCCCACCACCATTTGGAGTCCCCGTGGTCCACCCGTTCCACAACCCCGCGACCCCCGAGTCGGCGAGCCCCTCTCGGCGTACGCTCCTGGCGCTCATCGGCGTGTCGGTCGCGGCAGCGCCCCTGCTGCGCACTCCGCGGGCCTCGGCAGCCACCACGGCCGCCGCGGCGATCGGCCTCGACGACCCGGCGAAGAAGGAGATCGCCATGAAGCTGGTGTCGAGCGCGGAGAACTCCTCGCTCGACTGGAAGGCCCAGTACAAGTACATCGAGGACATAGGCGACGGCCGCGGCTACACCGCCGGCATCATCGGCTTCTGCTCCGGCACGGGCGACATGCTCGACCTCGTCCAGCTCTACGCGACCCGCAAGCCCGGCAACGTCCTCGCCAAGTACCTCCCCGCGCTCCGCTCGGTGAACGGCACCGACTCGCACTCCGGACTCGACCCGAACTTCCCCAAGGACTGGCGCACGGCGGCCCAGGACACGGTGTTCCAGCAGGCGCAGAACGACGAACGCGACCGCGTGTACTTCAACCCCGCCGTCAGCCAGGGCAGGACGGACGGGCTGCGCGTCCTGGGGCAGTTCACGTACTACGACGCCATCGTCATGCACGGCGACGGCGACGACCCCACCAGCTTCCGCAACATCCGTGCCCGCGCCCTGCGTTCGGCCAAGCCGCCGGCCCAGGGCGGCAACGAGACGACGTACCTCAACGCCTTCCTCGACGCGCGCGTGTGGGCCATGCAGCAGGAGGAGGCCCACAGTGACACCAGCCGCGTCGACACCGAGCAGCGCGTGTTCCTCCGGAACGGGAACCTCGACCTCGACACGCCACTGTCCTGGAAGGTCTACGGGGACAGCTACAAGATCAACTGACCTGTCCCGTCGGCGCGTTGGGCGGCGCACCGGCGAGCCGGGGCCGTCGTAGCGAGCTGATGGATCGCAGGGACGGACAGCGCGGCGCCAGGGCCCGAGCGTACGGGTCCTGGCGCCGTGGTCGTCCGCGAGCTCCTCGAAGCAGGGCGTTAGGTCCTCGGCCTCGGCTGCCGACGCGTTGGGGCGATCCGGCGCCGACGCGCAGCGCGGTGACATCGCCGACTGCGACAGCCTCCGGGCCGGAGCCGCGGTGGTCGACGGCGCGATCTACGCCGCGAAGCAGCACATCTCCGAGGCCACCGACCCGTCCGCACGCGCGAAGGTCGGACTGAACGCGGTAGACGCCATCGGCGCCGAGTTGGCGGGCACGGGCACGCCCTTCGTGGTCGCCTCCGGGGTCCTCGGCCGTACACCGGGACACCTGCTCACCGAAGAGGCGCCCACTGTCCACGGCCGAGGGGACGCTCGCGGGTTCGTCTCGGCTCTCGTCGGGGTCGCTCGTAAGACGGGTGTCTCCGCCTATGTCGGCGACGGATCGAACCGGTGGCCTTCGGTGCACCGGCGCGACGCCGGGACCTCGTACCGACTGGCGTTCCAGGACATCGCGCAGGCCATCGTTCGCCAACTACGGGTCCCCGCCGTCAGTTTGAGTGGGCCACTGCTTCGGGGAGTTCGGCACAGGAGCCTGAGACGGACCGGGGCGCGGCAGCCGTCCTCCGAGCCACTCGGGCCCGGAGGACGGCTCACCCCCTCAGGCGTCCGCCAGCCAACTGCCGTGGAATCCGGCGGGTACCCGGCGCGGCAGGTGGATGGTGGCCACCGGTTCGCGGGTGAGGTTGTCGGCGTCGAGGATGACCAGGTCGCTGCGGTCGGTCGAGGCGTCGTAGACGTAGGTCATGAGCCAGCCGGGACCGCCGGGCCGATCGTCGGCGGGGGCGAAGGCCGCCTCACCCGGGAAGCGTCCGGGGGCGAAGTAGTGGCTGGCGACGCTCGACTTGCGCAGGTCGTACCGGTGGATCGCGGCACGTGACTCGTTCGGGTCGTACTGCGGGAGTTCCGGAACGGGTGCCGCGGTGGCATGGCCGAAGTCGGCGGGCAGGCCCGCGAGTCGGTCGTCGATACGAGGGAACTCCCCCGGGTGGTCGTCCAGTTGCTCCTCGCTGATCGCGCCGGTGGTGAGGTCGATCGTCCACCGCCACAGATGCGCCGCCGTCGCCACGGTGACGCCGTCCCGCAGGGACGGGTAGCGCATGCCGAGCAGGACGAGGCGCTGACCGTCGTTCTCCTCATGGGAGTTGAGGGTGTGGAAGACATAGCAGGGGTCGATGTCGAACCAGCGGATGGCCCCGTGCGGGTCGTCCCTGCGCAGCACGCCGAGCCTTGCTCCGTAGGTGTCGGACCAGACGTACGGCATGCCTCCGTCCGGATCCATGGCCCGCTCAATGCTGAACACGGCGGGCAGGTCCATGAAGACGACATGGTTCCTGGTCAGGTAGAAGTCGTGCATCATCGTGTGCGCCGGTACGTCGATCGGCCGGCTGACCGTCAACTCGCCCTTGGCGTCGGCTCGGTGATAGGTGAGGTAGGGCGCCGAGAGCCCGCCGTAGCCGTAGAAGTGCAGTTCGCCGGTGACCGGGCAGGTCTTGGGGTGGGCGGTCATCGGGGTGCGCAGGCGGCCGTCGAAGTCGTAGGGCCCCACGGTGTCGAGTTCACGCCCGGCCTCGCAGCTCAACTCCTGCGGGAAGGAGGTCTCGACGAGGGCGAGGGTGCGGCCCGCGTGCCGGACGACGTGGGTGTTGGCGACGCCGGCGGCGAGGTTCATCGTGCCGTCCGGGCCGTAGACCTGGGCGCCCGTGGCGAGGGTGGAGGTGCGGACCCAGCGATTGCGGTAAGAGGTGGCCCTGCCGCCGTCGAGGCGGACTCCGTGCACCATGCCGTCGCCGGTGAACCAGTGGGCCGAGGTGGCCTCGTGGGGGTTGGGCCCGTTGCGCAGGTACCAGCCGGTGAGTTCCGGCGGTACGGCCCCGGTCACCGCCAGTTCGGTGACCGTGATCTCGTCGGGGACCGGGGCGAAGTTCCCGGCGAGGTGGGGAGGCGGAGTGGTCTTGTCCGTGCTCATGGGGAAAGTCCTTGGGATAGCCGTCAGGCGCTTGCTGCTTGCAGGGCTTCGAGACGGGCCTGGACCCGGCGGGGATAGATCGCGGTGAAGACCATGGGGGCGACCAGGCCGATCACGTGGGCGGCGATACCGACCCAGACCGGGGCGTCGGTCGCGTCACTGATCGCCAACACGACGGAGATGAAGGTGAATCCGGACGCCCAGGCCGCCGTGATGTGGTTGTTGACGGTGATGAAGCCCGGGGTGTTCCAGTACTCCTCGGGCGTCTGCCGTCGGGCGATGCCCAGGGTGAAGGGGCTCCGGATGGCCATGCTGCCCCAGGCCGTTCCGGCGAGCCAGACGAAGGAGAGGACGTCACTGTGGTCCTGGACCGACGAGTCGGGTGAGCTGAAGGCGATCGCCCCGATGATGAGGAAGTAGATGATGGTGCTGATCTCCAGGATCATCGCGTCCATCGCCACTCCCCTGCGCCGGTCCTGCAGAAGCAGCAGCAAGCCGACGAGCACGCCCGCCACGGCGCCCCAGCGCCAGTCGACGGCGGAGACGAAACCAGCCGCGATCCATGGGGCGAAACCCCGCAAATAGCCAATGATGCCCACGATGCAGTTCCTTACGGATCGACATTCCAACTTTGACAGGTGGAAGCTAGACGCTCCCAAATCAACATGTCAAGGTAGGAATATTGAACGAAAGTCCACCGGCCTACGACCCCCGGCCGGCCCGCACGTGCCCCACCTGCGCGAATTCCACGACCGGCGCCCGACCTCCACACGACCTCCTTGCCGGGCGCACAGAATCCGCAGGGGTAGTTTCCGACCTGTCAACATTGGAGTGACCCGGGTTAGGGTTGTCGACATGAGCCTCCGCAACGCCCTCCTGGGTCTCCTCGTCTTCCGCCCCGGCAGCGGCTACGACCTGCTGAAGATCTTCAACACCTCGCTCGGGTACGTCTGGCCCGCCAAGCAGAGCCAGATCTACGGCGAGCTGACCAAGCTGGACGCGACAGGCCTGATCAAGGTCACGGACGAGGGGCCCCGAGGGCGCAAGCAGTACTCGCTCACCCCCGAAGGGCACGCGGAGACGGTGCGCTGGCTGACCGAGACCCGGGAGAGCCGTCCGCTGCGCAACCCGATGCTCCTGCAGACCTTCTTCCTCGGACTCCTGCCGCGCGAGGAAGCGGTACAGCGACTCCTCGACCACGCGGAGAGCTCGGCCAAGGAGCAGGACGCCCTCGTCGCCCTCCGTGACACGGAGGAGTGGGACAAGGACATGCTGAGCGCCTGCGGCAGGCTCGTCCTTGAACACGGCATCCGGCAACGGGTGTTGGAGCAGGAGTGGGCCCATTGGGCCGCGGAGCAGTTGCGTGACGGACGGGGTGCGGGTCCCGCCGGGGGGACGGCGACGCCGGACGCGGACGGGTCGAGCGGTGACTCCGGACAGGTGTCCCACTGACCATCACGTCAGGCCTGTACGTATGGCAGAGCCGCTACTCCTGTGGCAGGGCGGGCCTGGCCAGCCCCATCACCTGCTCCACCGCCTCGTTGCTCAGACTCGGTGTCGTGAGGGGAGGGTCGTCGGGACGTTGCCTGATGCCGTTGAGGAGGATCTCGAAGTAGCGGCGCCAGATGTCGGGGCGCCTGCCCTGGGTGAACTGGCTGGCGGCGCTGAGCATTTGCACGATGACGGGGATGTCCGAGGGAGTGACCTCCGTACGCAGATCCCCGCTCTCCTGGGCCCGCCGGATCAGGGCCTCCAGGAAGGGGAGCATGCCGCCCCGCACCGTCTCCATCGGCTCGGAACTATGGCTCCCCAGCATGATCACCTCATTGAGGCCACGATTCTCGGCGAGGTCGGCCGCCATCTCCATGAGGAAGTCCACGAAGCCCTGCCAGGGGTCAGGATGGGCGAGAGCCCGGTCCGCCGACTCCTGCCGCAGTCCGAGATCCTGCTCGAACAGGGCCCGCACGAGAGTCTCTTTGTCAGGGAAACGCCGGTACACGGTCCCGACCCCGACCCCCGCGTGCCGGGCCACGTCGTCGAGCGTGACCCCCAGCCCGTGCTGGCCGAAAACCTCGCGTGCCGCACGCAGAATCTTCTCGCGGTTGAGGGCGGCATCGCGCCTCAGCGGGCGATCGCCCTCCATCGGAGCATCAGCCCCGGAACCCTCAGCCATGGCGCCATGCTAACCCTGCTGATCACGGGCCAGTTCGAGCCGCACACGCTCTCCTCGCCCAGACTCAACCAGCGGAAAACGTTGCAACCACCGTCGGGGTACACTGGCGCCGCCCATGGAGAACCGCGTCGTGCCTGGTCGCACGGCCTTCGCAGCGAGGGGGTGGACGCCGTTCAGGTTCGCCCCGCCCGTATTCAGGATGTCGCTGCCGCCGCAGGTGTCTCGGTGTCCACGGTGTCGAACGTCCTCAACCGGCCCGAGCGGGTCAACGCCCGCACCGCCGAGCGGGTCCGTGACGCGGTCGCCGCGCTCGACTACGTACCGCATCCGGGAGCCGCGGGACTGCGGACCGGCCACTCGTCCTCGATCGGGCTGGTGCTGCCCGACGTGGCCAATTCGTTCTACTCACGGATCGCACGGGGTGCCGCCGACGCGGCCTACGACCACGGCTACTCCCTCGTGCTCTGCGACAGCGGGGACGCGCCCGAGCGGGAGCAGGGCTACTTCACGATGCTGATCGAGCAGCGGGCGGTCGGCGCGGTGGTGGTGCCGCTCGGCGCCGACCCCACCCGGCTCACCCGGCTCCGCGAGCGCGGCATCCCCCTGGTGCTCGCGGACCGTGCGCTGTCGGCCCAGGACGGCTGTTCCGTCTCCGTCGACGACATCGCCGGCGGCCGGGTCGCCGTCGAGCACCTTCTGGACTGCGGGGCCCGCGACATCCTCGTCGTGAACGGCGAGCGCGGGATCGTCCAGTGCGCCGACCGCTACCAGGGCGCCCGCCAGGCCGTGCGCACCCGGCGCGAGGCACGACTGCGCCAGATCGTCGCCGACGAGATGACGGTGGCGTACGGCCTGGAGATCGCCCGCGCTCTCGACGAACTCCCCGACGCGGTCTTCTGCACCAACGACTTCCTCGCCGCGGGCCTGTGCCGCGGACTCGGCGAACGGGGGGTGCGCATACCCGAGGAGGTCCAGGTCGTCGGCTACGGCGACCTCGACATCGCGAGCTTCGTGGGAACGACCCTGACGACGGTCCGCCAACCCGTCGAGGAACTCGGCCGGGCGGCCGTCGGAATGCTGCTCGACGAGGTGGAGGCCCGCGCCGAACACGCCCATGAGACAAGGGTGTTCGCGCCCGACCTCGTCCTCCGGGACTCCACCCGCCCCCCGTCAGACGGGAATCCGTAGCGTCACGGGCCCCATCAGCCCCGAAGCGAGCTGGGACGGGAAGGCCCACGCGGTCGGGGTGGCCTCGGCGAGATAGGGCGCCAGGGTGTTGTGGACGGTTACCTCCAGGCGGACCAACCGCCCTGCGGCGCCCGCGAGTTGGAACCGGTACGGAGGACAGAACGCCTCTCCGACGCCCTCCCCGTCGATGACGACCGACACACTGCCGCGCACCCGCCCGAGATCCAGTACCGGGTCCGGACCTGCGGGGACCTGCACCTCCCGCGCGTAGGTGACACCGCCGCTCCAACTGCCCAGCCCCAGCGTCTTCCAGTCCCCCAGCGGAAGTTGCGCCGGTACCGTACGCACGCGGACCGGCCCCCGCCAGGCCGACCCGCCCCGCAGTACTGCGGTAGGCGCGGTCACGACCTCGAACTCCGTGCTCTCCGCGACCGGTTGATCCAGCGTCAGGTCCTGACCGTCGAGCTGCTTCTCGATGCCGTCGCCGACCCGTACCCTCGCGGGCAACTCCAGTGGCAGGTCCAGCGATACGGTGCCCGGCGGCACGGTGAAGCGGAAGCGCTGGGCGCGTTCGTGGACCGTGTCCGTGGACCGCAGCGGCAGGACGGCGGTGCCGAGCATCGGTGCACCGGTGAGCCACTCGGTGTCCGGCAACGGGTGCGGTCGTACGGCCGCATAGCAGTGCTGCAACTCGCCCCACCGGCCCACGTGTTCGACGGTACGACCGTGCCAGCCTCCCGTCTCCGCCTCCCAACCCGCTCCGCCGACCAGCGCGTCGGCGGAGGATGTCACGCAGTCGACGAACACGGCCTCGCGCGGGTGGACTGCGTCGGCCACCACCTCCAGCACGTGTTCGCCTTCGCCCACGGTGAGTTGGTGCCGGAAGAACATCGGTACCGCGCCCCAGTCGGACTCGTAGTACTCCACCTTCTCCTGGCGCGCGACGACCACCCCGTCGAGCAGCACGGTGACGCCCACCGCGGCACCCACGACGAGTACCGCCTCGCCGGTGGCGGCGAGACGCCCGCGACAGGTGACACCGCCGTAGGGTCGTACGTCCTCCGGCAGGCACATGAACTGCGGGCGGGCCGCGAAGCCGTCCGGGCGGGTCAGGCAGAAGTAGCTGCCCAAGGGTGTGTCGGGCGCGCCGGAGATCAGCAGCGGCCGGTCCTGGGCGTCCCCCAGTTCGTACTCAAGGACGTTGCGGGATCGGGCGATCCGCACGCGGGTGGTGGCGAGGTAACCGGTGCCGGTGTCCAGTCGCTCGCCGTTCCACCACACCCGTTTGGTGGCGGCGGCGCCGATGTGGAGGTCGGCGGGGCCGCGGTGGTCCGTCTCCACGATCGAACGGACCCGGGCGACCGTTCCGGGTCCGGGCACAGGGACGCGTACGAACTCCTCTGATACCAGGCCCTTGTTGCCGAGCAGGCCGTCCGGGTCCGGGATGCCGCGGCTCGACGAGTACAGGGAGACGCTCCAGGCCGCTTCGTCGGTGGGGGTGAGCGGCCGTTCTCCGGCGAGGATCTGTTCGACGGCCGGTGCGTCGAGCGGGTCGGGGGCCTGGGCGGACGGTACTGGCGAGAGGACGCGGACTCGGTTGCCGTACGTCGCGCGCGTCTGCTCCCAGCGTGGGTCGGGGTCGTCCGACTCGGTCGATTCCATGGTCCAGATCTGCGGTTCGGCGACGGAGGCGCCCGCGGGCAGGGCCAGGTCGCCCCAGGTGTTGTCCATGGTGGGGACCAGGCGGCCCTCCCAACCGCTCGAAAGGTCGAACTCCCGCTCCTGCCCGGGGTGTTGTGGTACCGACGGGAGTGTCGGTCGGGTGCCTTCTCGCCATACGACGAGGGCGGCGGGGGCGCCTGCCAGTGGCACCTCGATCGTCGAGGCGCCGTCAGCGACGGTCACGTGGGCCGGTCGGCGGGTGCCGGTCGCCGGGTTCCAGATCTCGGCCTCGGTCACGACCGCGTGCACGGTGACGGTCGAGTGGCGGGCGTAGCGGGCGGGGTCCGCCTCATGGTCGGCGTCGCCGGGCCTCGTGCGGGCGTCGGGGAATGCCCCGGTCACCAGGGCCACCGCCTCAACTCCCTTTCTCCTGACGAGCACTGGCAGCTCGCCCGTCGCGTGTCCGGCGGCGTCGGCCACCGTCGCCGCGCCGGTCTCGGCATCGCTCGCCCGCTCAAGGCGTGGATGCTTCAGCAGCGCCGCCACGACGTTGTCGTCGCCGAACTGTCCTGCGGCCGTCGTGGGCGGTCGGCCCACGACCACCACCCGGCCGCCGCTGTCGAGGAGTTGGGTGAGTCGGCGTGCAGTCTCCTCCTCCAGGACGCTCGTCGAGGGCAGCAGTACGGCGCGGTAGGCGAGGTCTCCGACGCGCAGGGCTCCGTCGGTGGCGGCGGCGCGTTGCACGGAGGCGTCGTCGATGACGTCGAAGGAGATGCGGTGCCGGTCCAGTGAACCGACGTGCGGGCTCAGCCAGTTGTTCGTGCCGCAGAGGTCGAGATAGTGGCGCTGCGTCTCGTCGACGTCGGCGTGCTCGTCGCCGAGGCGGCCGTCGCCGAAGTGCTGGACGGGTGCGTCCAGCGGGATGAGGGCCTGCATGGTTGCGGTGGGGTGCAGGACCGCGACATCGGCGCTGTAGGTGCCCCAGGACATGATCGAGCAGATCCGGGCGACGGCCCGGGAGAACGCCGGGTACTGGCGCCAGTAGGGCTGGCGCCAGTCGGTGGACGGCGGCGCCCACTCGAACCAGCCGCCCGCGGTGCCGAAGTAACTGGCGTGCGGGTTGTACAGGTTGGCGCCGCTGCGCAGGAACGGCAGGAGCCAGTCGTAGGTGTCGGCGAGGGTGCCGCCCCAGCCGGAGGAGTGGAACGCCTCGATCCAGACGCGCTCATGGCCGTAGAGGTGGGCCATGGACGAGTGGACCTTGGAGTCGCCGTGGTGGTCGCTGCCGGCGGCGCCGTACCAGCGATGGGTGCGGAAGTAGTCGGTGTAGATCTGCGTCGACTGGGCCGGGAAGCCCGCTCTCGCGGGGTGGCTCTGGTCGGCTCCGACGAGCATGCCGCGTTCCTCGTGCCAGGCCGCGAGGGGCTTGAAGAGGGCCTCTTCGGTGAGTTCGGCGCGGACGGCGTAGTAGTCGGCGCGGATCTTCGCCGCGCGGGCGGTCGCCGGGCCGAACAGGGCCGGCAGGTGGTCGAGGAGGTCGTAGCCTCGGCGGGCGCGGAACTCGTCGGGGAGGCGGTGGCTCCAGGAGTTGGTGCCGGGCAGTTCGTCCTGGAAGCTGCCCGCGATGACGTTGCCCAGGTATTCGGGGACACGGCGGTCGTACTCGTGGTGGACGGCCTCCAGCAGCAGTCCCACGGCGTGCGGGGAAAGGTAGTCGAAGGCGGTGGGGACGGCGGTGACGAGCCGTACTTCCGTCCCCTCGGCGGCCGCGATCCGGAAGGGGCCCGAGCCGGGATCCACGGGCAGCCGACGGCCCGTCAGGTCATAGGCGGCGACCAGGGTTTCGCCGCCGCACGGCGCGACCGTGCCGCCGACGACGGTGGCCGTGCGGGAGCGCAGTGCCCGGCCGGTGGCGTCCAAGTGCCGTCGGGTGACGGCGCCTTGGACGTTGGCTCCGGAGAACCCGATCTGGTCGTAGAACCACAGGCGGGTGCCGATGTCCCGGGCGATGCGGCAGGCGTCGGTGAAGCGGTCCCACCACTCCTCGCCGAACCACGGCGGGTCGTCGGTCCGGGCGCCGAAACTCGGCCCGGCCGGTGCCAGGTTGATCACCACGAGGTTGTGGACACCGCCGTCCGCGAACCTGCGGAGCTGCCATTCGAGGCGCTCACGGGTGACCTTGGCGCCCGACCACCACCACAGCGGGGTGGGGCCGAAGTTACGCGGCGGAGTGTCGAAGAGCTGCTGGAGCGCGGGAGAGATCATGATGGCGGCGGTCCTTCCGAGTGCGGCTCGGGCACCTCGCGGATCAAAAACGTTTTAGATCGGCTCGATCGTCTGCCACCTGCAATGTTGGCACCGGTCGCGGAGGGCGGGAAGGAGGCCCGCGCTTCTTCCCCTCGAATTACGCAAGGGGGGTTGTTGGAACGTTTTCTGAACCCTATATTCACTGCGACCCCGGCCCAGAGCCGTGAGGAGCCGCATCATGATCCGATTCTCACCTGCCCCGGAACGCCCTGAACAGCCCATTCCGAAGCACTTGTGGAAGGTCGCGGCCCTCTCGGGCATGGCCTCCTACCTGGACGCCGCGCTCATCGTCAGCATCGCCGTCAACCTGGCGATCTACCGCGACAGTTACGACATGGGCGTATGGATGGCCGGGGCGATCAGCGCGATCGTCACCGGCTGCATCGCCGTCGGCTCCCTCGTCGGTGGCCGGCTCGCCGACATGTTCGGACGCCGTCGGGTCTACAACCTGGACATCCTCTGCTACGCGGTGGGCGCGATCGTCATCACGCTGGCGCCCAACGACATCGTGCTCTTCGTCGGGGTGCTCGTCGCGGGGCTGGCGGCCGGCGCCGATCTGCCGACCTCGCTGGCCGTGGTCTCGGACGCGGCGCCCGCCGAGGGCCGGGCGCGGCTGGTGTCCTTCACCCAGGTCATGTGGGTGGCGGGCATCGTCGTCGTCATCTTCCTCGGCTACCTGCTGTCGGACACGGGGCTGACCGGGGCCCGGTTCATCACCGGCCATCTGATCGTCGCCGCGCTGGTCACCTGGCAGCTCCGCTCCCGGCTCAAGCTGGCCGACGAGCCGTCGGAGCCGACCGTGGCGGAGAAGGAGGTGCCGCGCGGTATCGAGCTGAAGAACGTGTGGAACCGCGCCGCGCTGCTGCCGATGGCGGCGACCTTCGTCTACTACGTCACCTGGGGCATCGGCGCCAACACCTTCGGCCAGTTCGGCACTTACCTGCTGGTCACGGTCAGCGGTGCCTCCCAGAGCCTGGCCACCGGGATCAACCTGGCCTTCCTGCCGATCGCGTTGGTGCTGACCTTCGTCTTCGTGCGGATCGCCGACACCCCCTGGCGCGACCGGATGTTCTACGTGTTCACGGTCGTGCAGGTCGTGGCCTTCTGCATCGCCTCCCTCACAGCCGGCGCGCTCGTCGGCATGCTGGTCTTCTTCGTGCTGTACCAGATCTCCAACCCCTTTGCCGGGGAGGCCAGTTACAAGGTGTGGTCGCAGCTCACGCTGCCCCCGGACACCCGGGGCACCACCCAGGGCCTGACCTACGCCCTCTCGCGCGGGGTCTTCGCGGGCGTCGCGTTCGTCACGCCCGCCCTGATGGACTACAGCGCCTCACTCCTGCTCTGGCTGATCACCCTCTGCATGGCGGCGTCGGGGGTCGCGGGTGTGTACGTCATCCATGTCCTGATCCGGCGTTCCCCCGCCACCGCCGCCGCCCCGGCGCCGGGCCTGGGCGTGGCCCGCACCTGAAGCCGCACCGGCACCCGGAAGGAACACCGCCCATGGCAACGACCGACCCCACGACCGTGACCGCGGAACGCGCCGCCACCCTGCGCGAGTTGCTCCCTCCGGTGACCCGCCGCCGTACCCGGATCGGACTCGTCGCGGGCGGGCTCGGCGCCTACTGGCCGCAATTCCCGGACCTGCTACCGCAGTTGAGGGAGTCGTCCGCTTACGTCGCCGAGCGGTTCCAGCGGATGGACGCGGAGGTGACCGACGTCGGATTCATCTCCGACGCCACGGAAGGGGCCCAGGCCGCCGAGCAACTCCGGCGGGCGGACTGCGACTTGATCGTGCTGTTCCTGACGACGTACCTGACCTCGTCGATGGTGCTGCCGATCGCCCAGCGCTCGCACACGCCCGTTCTGGTCATCGACCTCCAGCCGACCGAACGGATGGACCACGCCTCCTTCGACACGGGCGCCTGGCTCGCCTACTGCGGGCAGTGCCCGGTGCCGGAGGTCGGCAACGTCTTCCGCCGGGCCGGGATCCCCTTCCGGTCGGTGTCGGGCTGGCTGCGCCAGGAGTCGGCCTGGCGGCGCATCGAGCAGTGGATCCGGGCGGCGCGGGTGCGGGCCGCGCTCCGGCACGCCCGGCACGGGCTGATGGGGCATCTGTATCCGGGGATGCTCGACGTGTCGACCGATCTGACGCTGCTTCCGGCGACGTTCGGCTCGCATGTCGAGGTGCTGGAGTTCGACGATCTGCGGCACCGGGTGGAGCGGGTCAGCGAGGCCGAGACCCGTGAGCGTACGGAGCTTGCCCGGCGGATCTTCGCCGTGGACGACAGCGTGGTGGACGAGGACTTCGCGTGGGGGGCGACGGTGTCGGTCGCCCTCGACCGGCTCGTCGAGGACTTCGGGCTCGACACCCTCGCGTACTACCACCGGGGCCTCGACGGCGAGCTGCACGAACGGCTCGGCGCCGGCATGATCCTGGGTGCCTCCCTGCTCACCGCCCGGGGCGTGCCGGCGGCCGGCGAGTACGAACTGCGCACCAGCCTCGCCCAGTTGGCGACCCAGAGCGTCGGTGCCGGGGGCTCCTTCACCGAGATCCAGGCCCTCGACTTCGAGGCCGGCGTGGTCGAGATGGGCCACGACGGACCCGCCCACCTCGCCGTCAGCTCCCGCGATCCGCTGCTGCGCGGCCTGGGTGTCTACCACGGCAAGCGCGGCTGGGGCGTCAGCGTGGAGTTCGACGTCCAGCACGGCCCGGTCACCCTCCTCGGCCTCGGCCAGGACGCCGACGGCACCCTGTCGTTCGTCACTTCCGAGGGCACCGTCGTCCCCGGACCGCACCTCACGATCGGCAACACCACCAGCCGCGTCGACTTCGGCCGCGATCCCGGCGAGTGGGTCGACGCCTGGAGCGCGACCGGCGTCGGCCACCACTGGTCCCTGGCGCTCGGCCACCACACCGCCGACTTCCGCGCCGCCGCGAGTCTGCTGGGCATCGAGCATCGGGAGGTCTGAACACCGCTCGGCGATCAGGACCGGCAGGCCGCGTCCCGGTGGCCGCCGAGGTACGCGGTCCGTTCCAACGCCGTGAAGTCGCGGTGTACGGCGGCGCAGATCCTGTCGGCGGCCTGCCGGGGGCCGAGCAGCGTCACGTTCCACAGGCGCGCGGTGCCGTCGCCGCTGCCGGTCGCGAGCGTGTGGCCGTCGGGACCGAAGGCCACGGACCGCACGGGCCCGGTGTGGCCGGTGAGCGTGGCCCGCAGCCGTCGGGTCGCCACGTCCCACAGGCGAACCGTGCCGTCGTCGCTGCCGCTGGCCACGGTACGGCCGTCGGCGCTGAAGGCCACCGCCCACACCTGGTCACCGTGACCCGTCAGGACGGCCAGCTGCTTTCCGGTGGCGGTGTCCCACAGCCGTACGGTGCGGTCCTCGCTGCCGCTGACAAGGGTCCGCCCGTCGGGGCTGAAGGCCAGTGCCTTGACGGTGCTGGTGTGGCCGGTGAGCGTGGCCAGGGTGGTGCCGGTGGTGAGGTCCTGGAGCCGGATCGTCTTGTCGTACGCGCCGGTTGCGAGGGTGTGGCCGTCGGGGCTGACGGCGACGGACCACACGGGCTTGGTGTGCCGGGTGGTGAGGGCGCGCCCCTTGCCGGTGGTCGTGTTCCACTCCCGCAGCTCGCCGTCGTCGTAACGACTGATCAGGCCGCGGCCGTCCGGGGTGAAGGAGACCGACCACACGCTGGACCTGTAGCGCAGGACCAGGCGGGATGTCGCCGTGCGCACGTCCCACAGCCGCACGGTCCCGTCGACGCCGCCCGTCGCCAGGGTGCGGCCGTCGGGACTGAACGCGACGAACCGTACGGCCGAGGCGAGGGTGGCCCGGAGTGTTCCGTCGCCCGTGTTCCACAGGCGGGCCTTCCCGTCGTCGCCGGCGGTGGCCAGGGTACGGCCGTCGGGGCTGAGCGCGACCGAACGGACAGGTCCTGTACGGGAGTTGAGGGTGGCACGGGTCTGCCCCTGGTCGGACTGCCACAGCCGGGCCGTGCTGTCCTCGCTGCCCGTGGCCAGGAGACGGCCGTTCGGGCTGAACGCCACCGACATCACGAATGCCGTGTCCCCGGTGGCGATGACCCGGCTCTCGCCGGTGGCCGGCGTCGTCAGCCGCAGGGTCTTGTCGGCCCCGGTGCTGGCCAGGGTGCGGCCGTCCGGGCTGAAGGCCACCGACATCACCTGGCCGGTGTGGCCGGTGCGCAGGATGTGTCCGGCGCCGCCGCGCGTGTCGAACAACCGGACGGTCTTGTCGCTCCCGCCGGTGGCGAGGGTCCGTCCGTCGGGACTGAAGGCCACGGACCGCACAGGCCCGGCGTGGCCCGTCAAGGTGGTCCGCAGGCGTCCGGTGGGCGGGTCCCACAGGCGCGCCGTGCGGTCCTCGCCGCCGGTGGCGAGGAGACGCCCGTCGGGGCTGAACGCCACCGCCCACACCTGGGCGCTGTGGCCCTTGAGCGTGGCACGGACCTTGCCCGAGGCCACGTCCCAGAGGACCACCGTCTTGTCCTCGGCGGCCGCGATCGTGCGGCCGTCGGGGCTGAACGCCACCGCCACCACCTGGCTGTGGCCCGGGCGTTGGAGCCTGGAGCGGATCTTGCCCGTGGTCACATTCCAGAGCTGAACGCCGTTCTCCCCACCTGCGGCCAGCGTCCGGCCGTCGGGTGCGAACGCGACCGCGTCCTGCGCTCCACCGCCACCGGCGAGCGTGGCCCGGCTCCTGCCCGTGGCCGTGTCCCACAGCCGGACGGTCTCGTCGTCGCTCGCGGTGGCCAGGGTGCGCCCGTCCGGGCTGAACGCCACCGACCACACCTGGGCGCTGTGCCCGCCGAGACGGTGACTCAGCGGCAGGGCGGCAGCCGTGTAGAGGCTGGTGACGGCCTCGGTGGTGGGGCTCGTCCGGTACGACTGGACCGCGAGCAGCGATGCCAGGTCGGGGTCGGTGTCCAGCAACGCCTCGGACTGGGCGGCGAGTTGACGGGACAGTGCCGCGTGCTGGGCGTTCACCGCGTTCTGCCGCTGGGTGAACGCCAGCCCGGCGGCGATGACCGCCAGCACGAGCAGGACCGCCAACGCCCCGCTCAGGGAGCGCAGTCGGCGGGTCGTACGCGCCGTCCCGCGCTGTTCGGCGTCGCGTGTGCGGAGGCTCGTGGTGAGGAACACGCTTTCCAGCGGGGTGAGTTGGGCAGAGCTGTCGGCGGTGGTGAAGGCTTCCTCGGCCGCGGTCAGCCGGGCGCCGCGGTACAGCGCGCCCGGGTCGCGGTCCAACTGGTCCCAGGTGTCGGCGGCTTCGGTGAGTGATCGGCGTCGGCGCAGCAACTCGCGGTCGCGGTCGATCCATTCACGCAGTCGGGGCCATGCGGTGATCAGCGCCTCGTGGGCGAGGTCGACGGTGTCGTCGTCGAGGGTGATCAGCCGGGCCCGGGCCAGCCGGTCGAGGACGACGGTCGGGTCGCCGGTGCCGGCCGCGTCGAGTTCGGCCCGGCGGGCGGGGCGGCTGGTGTCGTCGGCGCCCTCGCCCGGGGCGATCAGCCGCAGCATCACCTGACGGGCGAGCTGGGCCTCCTGCGGGGACAGGCTGCCGTAGAGGTCCTCGGCGGTCTGGGTGATCGCGCCCCGGACGCCGCCCGCGGCCTCGTACCCCTTGAGGCTCAGCGTGCGGCCGCGGCGGCGGCGCCAGGTTTCGAGGAGGGCGTGGGACATCA
The DNA here is from genome assembly GCF_040681835.1 of Streptomyces sp. NPDC051576. NCBI lineage: Bacteria > Bacillati > Actinomycetota > Actinomycetes > Kitasatosporales > Streptomycetaceae > Streptomyces > Streptomyces sp. NPDC051576. The sequence goes on along the minus strand of NZ_JBFAZO010000008.1, from coordinate 92,740 downwards.
GCGGAAGGCCGCCGGGCCGGGCGGTGACGTCCGCGACGATCCGGTCGGCCAGGGCCCGTTCGACCGTCAGGCCCTGGGCCGCGGCGGGTTTGACGATGGCCTCGCGCAGTTCCTCCGAGCTCATCGGGGCGACGAGCAGGCTCGCACCCCGCAGGGCGGCCGCGAGGCCCCGGTGCTCGCCGAGCCGGCCGTAGAGGTCCGCACGCATCGCGATCACCACTCGCAGGCGGCCGTCGGGCCGGGAGGCGGCCAGCAGCCGGTCGAGGAAGCGGGTACGTTCGGCGGGGTCCTGGCAGAGCGTGAAGACCTCCTCGAACTGGTCCACGAGGACCCAGGTCTCCCCCTCCTCTCCCGAGGTCTCGGCGGGGGCGAGCGCCCGGGTGTGGGTGCGAGCCGGATGCTCGCCGGGGGTGAGGATGCGGACGGCCGCCGGGCGGGCGCCCGGCCAGGCGTCGTCGCGCAGCGCCGGGACCAGCCCGGCCCGCAGCAGGGACGACTTTCCGCTGCCCGAGGTGCCGACGACGGCCACGAACCGGTTGTCCAGGGCCAACTCCGCGAGATCGGCGACCAGTTGGTCCCGGCCGAAGAAGCGGCCACTGTCGGCCGGTTCGAACCGCGCCAGCCCCCGGTACGGTGGCGTGGCCCCCTCCTCGTCCTCGGGCTGCCGCCCGGCCTCCTCCTCGGCCGCCCGCCGCCAACGCCGCTCCCACTCACCGGGGTCCGCGCCGCAGGCCTCCGCGTACGCGAGGACGACAGCCAGGGACGGGAGCCGTTCGCCGGCCGCCGACTCCGACAGCGTGGCCGCCGAGAAGTCGACCCGGTCGGCCATCGCCCGATAGGTGATCCCCCCTGCCTCCCGCCGGAGTCGACGCAACTCGTACGCGAACCGCTGCACCGGCCCGGCCTCAGGATCCAGCGGACCCTCCGGACGCCCCATGTCACTCCCCCTTCACTACGCGAGGACACCGCCCGTCCCCGTTGAACGACCCGGCGGTACGTCCCGCGCCCCTCCCCCCAGGGGACGCGGGACGGCCTCCCCCGCTGCTTCGAGTTCACCGGGCCGGGAGTTGATTGGCAGCCCTTTCAGGGCACCAATCAATACCGAACGGCCTGCGGGAGAACGGAGTTCGCGCCCTTCCGGGGGCGCCACGCAGACGGATGGCGGCGTTTTCTTCTCCGTAGCCATCCCACTCTCCTTGCTCGTCCGGGGCGACGTCCCGTTGGACGCTGTCGTCGGTGTCCACCCAGACCTGTGGGACGGCGAAGACAAAGCGGGAGGTGTGGTTCTCCAGCGCTTTCTCAGCCGCGCGTTGCTCGAACGCCGCAGCAGTGTGTACGTCGCGCAGGTAGTCGTAGTCGGACAGCACGAGAGTACGGTCGCCCTGCAAGGCGACCATCGCCGGGTAGGCCCGCTCCCGGATGGCACGTTCCAGTCGGCCGGCCACGTCAGCCAACAGGCTCTCGGTGTCCTGGTTCACGTCAGTGGTCGCTTCCCTGCGGTGGGTCGTCCCGGAGCTTGAAGTCGTGGTACACGCCCATGATCTCCACGGAGACACGATCACCGAGGTGAGCCATGTACAGCAGGCTCCGGCTGGTGTGACTGTTCTGGCGACGTGACATGCGACTCGGGGTCTCCAGCACGTCCATCCCGTCCAGGGCCTCCAGCGCCGCGGCCAACTCCTGCACGGTCGCTCGGGCTTGAGTGAGATCGATCTTCAATGTCCCCACCTCCAGGTCCCCCGGAAGTCTCCCGCATACGTGATGCTCGCGGAGCCCTGTGCGGCAGGTTGTCGTTCCGTTCGCCGAGTTCCCAACGACCGAGAGTGCGGCTCTTGCCTGGGCCAGGATCAACGCCCACAACCGTTCTCGATGAGCCGAAAGGGCCCGCCAGTAAGCTGACGGGCCCCCATATGAGGTGGAAGCTAGGTCAAGCGAACCAAACAGGCAGTGAAACCGGTAGGTCCATCAGTTGCTTGGGCGGTCTAGCGGAGCGGGCGGTTGTGAGCACAGATCGGACACCCGCCTTCCCAGAGGCGAACTCTGGCATTGTCAGCCCCTTTACCATCACTGCAGTTCGCACCACTCGCCCAGCTCTTCAAACGCCCTTGCCTCAGCGAAACTCCGCACGGCGTCCCACGCGTGATCGATGCTCAGTACGAAATCACCCGCAAATTCTGTCAGATCGTTCAAGATTGGCACCGTGACTGACCTATCGGTTAAAAGAGTTCCATCCCCGACGAGCAGAGACGTCGTCTCTTCATCAGTGAAGAGGTGAATTACAGCGCGATCACCTTTGAAACTAAGGGTCAGCTGGGGGAACTCGTTGTCCGGAAATCGAACTTCCAGATACCCCTGACCAGGTGAATGCAGTTGGTTGAAGTCCCTCACCAGATCGCGCAGTTCCGAGTGCTTCTCCACTGGGCTGAACTGCCCTGATTCCAGTGACGTCATCGACCACACGACACTCATCTTTCGCCTCCGCAATCCTAGGCATCGCTTGGGCCACGCCTTAGGGGCTCGGTCGTTCCCAACAACTGTCTTGCTGGGAGTCCCGACTTCCCGAGCGCGCCGTTGCCGCTGACCACGGCCTGGTGCGAACGCCCGCGAAAGAACGTCCCCATGCTCAGCCCACCTCGCCGATGGATCTCCACGCTCCATTGAGAAGGGATGGCGTCAGAGACCTACTCAAAGAACTTTCCGCTGCACAGGCCAGCAATGTCACCTGGCGAGTGCTCGCTTCGTAGCGAGGAAGAACCGTCACTCCGTACACGTAGTTCGACCACTACGTATTCTCTACCCGGAATGAAGTGATATCTCCCGTCGACGGTTGGGAGGAGATTCTCGGGCGCCCACTACCTGAAAGGCAGAACAGGTCCGTCGGCACGCCAACGGACCCTTGCACGATCGGGCTGACGATTCAACCGCTTGCTCGCCCAACTCTTCGCTTGTTACTCTGCGAAAACAGGATTTAGCCGGACCGAAACCAGATCACCACTGTCGATACCCAAGACAGTTCCGCTGGCGATCTGGACGAACTTGGCATCGGCGGAACCGTCTAGTTCAATGGTAATCCATCCGGAAGATGGATCGTATGACACACGCCACCCGTCTCCAGGAACTTCGTAAGAAACCCCGGGTTCGAGCGGGTCATCCGACGAGAGGAATACCCGCCCGGGGGTGATCTGAGGAGAATTCGACTCAGACATCACACCCCGAACGTTCGGGAAATACCCCCACGCGAACAGGACTTCCCGGGACTCAATATCCACCTCAAGCTGGAGGGTATCGATCACCACACTCGTAACTCCCTGTGTCCCGAGCCTCTCGCTCAGCGAATCCCCGCTCCGCGCACTGAAGGAGAATCCGTGCTCGGCCTCGCTGTAGGCAAGAACTCCCTCAAGAAGGGCTCCATCTTGGGTGGAGAATTTCATTTTAACTAACCCTTTGTTCCCTTAAAGAGGAAGTGGACGATCTTGTTGGAATTTGTGTCGATGTTGAGCTCCCATATTCCATTGCTTCCGTTCATGGATCCGGGCGATCTCCATTCTACGACCCCTGCAGCTCCACGAGAATCCATCCTGGGTGCAGTTGCTTCCATGATTTCCTGGAGGAGCAGTCCATTGTTGCCGTTCATGTACGGACGTGCAGCCCTACCGAAGTTGGGGGCATCGACAGCCCGTGTACCAGCGATGTCCCAGGTGTGATTTTCGACCGTTCTGGTCATCCCAATGTTCCGAACATCGGTCTTGGCTCCGGCCGCAGGAAGAAGTGCTGGATTTTCTTCGGGGAACTTTCCACCGAAAGCCAGCATGGGGGCCAGTGCACCATTGTTCCATGCGGCCATGTATTTGCTGGAGTTGGTATCCGCTCCAGCAGCTTTCGCCCAATCGTCGTAGGTCTCTTTCGTTTCTTCAGTGGCGCTGCAGGAAGCTGAATCGAACCAGCAGAACGGATTGGCGAGGTCACTCACCGCGTCAAGGCCGTAGCCTATGCCGGCCAGATGGCCCAGCACGTTCGTCTTGCCGTCGCTGCCCTTCTTCGTCGGGGCCGGGTCTGGCCCCTTCTTGAAGGCAACGCTCGTTGAGTAGTGCCCTCCGTCGGTGCGGACGGTGACGGTCATGGTGCCGCTCCCCTGACCGCCTCCTGCCTTCTGGTACACGAAACCGTGGCTGTAGGTCTGAGTGGAGTGGTAGGTCCAGGTCCCGTTGCTGTTCGGCGACAAGTGGTCCCGGTAGGTGCCACCCTTGCCGTCGCTGCACCCGTACTCACAAGCCGTTATGGGGCGGAGACCGGTGGGGTCAGACATGGTGACGGGAGTGTTGTTGGCGTAAGCGTAGCCATTCAGCGACTCGTGGTCCCCGGGGGCAAGGACGGGGTCGGCGGAGAGGAAACGTCCGGTGGCTGGATCGTACTCGCGGGCGCCGATGTGAGTGAGGCCGGTGTCGACGTCGACGGGTTTACCCAGGAAGCCCTTGTCATCCGGCCAGGTTGAGGATGTGCCGCGTGACTCGCCAAAGGGCTTGGTGTAGCGGCGGGTGATCGCCTGGGTGGTTGCGTCCACTGTCATGGAGGCGGTGCCGTGGTGGTCATCGACCAGCCAAGACAGAGCGGTCTCGGTGCGGACGGCAGTGGTGTCACCGGCGGAATAGTAGCGCTGGGCCGAGAACTTCTTGGCGGCCGTGTCGTAATGCAGTTCTTGACCGGCCAGGTAGAGCACAGTCTTATCGGGGCCGCGCCGGATCAGGAGTTCGCCGTTTGCGTCATACAGGTAGTCGGTGGTCTTGGTGCCTTCGGTAAGGCTCCTCAGTTCTCCTTCGATATCCCAGACGAGACTCTGCGCGGTGCCGGTGGTGCCGTAGCGCTTGGTGGTGTTGCCCTGCTCGTCGTACTTGAAGTCCTTGGCCGTTCCGCCATCGACCGTGACCGAGGTCAGGCTGTGGGGCTGGCCGGCGCCGTTGGCGCTGACGGCCGGGTAGCCGTACACGGTAGTGGTGTTGTTGGTGGCCTTGTGCTCGATCTGGGTGTCGCGCAGACCGCCGGTCTTGTAGGTCCAGCTGGTCCAGTACGAGGCTGGGCCGCCGAGGGCGCTCGCCGAGCGGGCCGCGGCGCAGTCGTTGGAGGACGGGGTCCAGGCCTCAGTCAGGCGTCGGTAGCCGTCATAGGCGAAGCACTGGGTGTCCTTGCCGTTCGCCTTGTCAGTGACCGACTTGACGTTGCCCGTGGCGTCGTAGACGTAGTCGATGTCGCTGGTGTAGCCCGTGTTGGTCTGGTCGACGGTGTGTGTGTTCGCGAGGCGACGGGTGCCGTCCTCGTACAGGTTGAGGATCTGGAGTTGCTTGGCGCCGGTGGAGGTGCCGAGGCGGGTCTCCTCGATTTCGCCGTACGGGGAGTAGCCGATGTTCTGAACGTAGTCCGTCATGCCGTCGGTGCCGGTCAGCAGGCCGAGGCCGTTGTATCTGTTGGTGACGGTCTCGGCGGCAAGGCCGGCCACCGCAGGCATTGAGGTGGACTGGACTGTGCCATCGATGTTGTAAGTGGTGGTCGTAGTGAAGGATTGCGGCGCGTCGGCGTCGGCCACCAGCGGGTCGCTCGCGGCAATGACTGTCTTGGTGCCCTTGGAACGGCCTAGCGTGTCGTAGCCGGTGATGGCTTGGGAGTAGATCTTGCCGGTGGTGCCGCCGACATACCGGATCGCAGCTGTCAGCCGCCCCTTCCCCAGCGGCAGCGAGTCGTAAGTGAATTTGGTCAGGCGATGAGCATCGTCCTTCGTCCCGTCCCATGTGCCGGTTTTGCGGCCGAGCTCGTCATACTCGGTGATCAGCGTCCGGGGGGCGCCGTTGAGGGTCGATGTCACGGTCAGCGGCTGGTCCGCATCGTTGTAGGTGATGTCTATGCGGCCCTTGTCAGGGTCTGTTGAGCTGGACTTGCGGCCACGTAGGTCGTAGTCGTACGTCCACACCGCCCCGTCGGGGCCGGTCAGTTTCTTAAGCTGACCACCGTCCGTGTACTCGTACAGGCTGCGGGTGTAGTCGGTGCCGCTCGGCACGGGACCACCGTATTCGCGGCGTTCGGTGACTCGGCCGCGAGCATCCGTGATGGTCAGAGTGCCGGTGCCGCCCGCGGCGGCAGTGACGGCGGTCCGGTCGCCCTGCTGGTCGGTTTGGGTGCGCCACTTCTCCTGGCCATAGACTCGGAAAACGGACTCGGTGGCACGGCCGGCCGCGTCGAAGACCGTCTCGGTAGAGGCGGGGACGGAGCCAGTGAAGGTGTTGGCCAAGGTGCCCGACGGGGCGTTGTTGTCGTGGACCTGAGCATTCGACATGTATGCCAGGCCGCGATCGTCATAGAGGGTTTCGGAGATCACCCGACCGCCGTTGGGAGCGGGGACCTGCTTCTGACGGGACCGCAGCAAGCCGTCGAAGATCTCGTAAGAGCTGTTGTACGTCTTGCCGTCCGACTTCAGGGCATCGGTGCGGACCCAGGTCTCCTTGTCGTTGTTGACGCTGTACGCGTACACAATGCTGGCCGCGTCACCAAGCGTGCGGGAGCGGTCCGGCTTCCAGACCGACAGCAGACGCCCGAGCGCGTCGAAGGACCACTCGGTGACGCTGCCGTTGGCGTCGGTGGTCTTGGTGGCCGTGCCCCACGCGGGATCCACCTCAGTGGTTGAGGTGTAGGTCTTGGAGTCGGTGCTGGTCTTGGACGTCAACGGCCCGTAGCCGGTGTCGTCGGGGAGGTAAGTGGTCTTGGCGGTCTGGTTGAGCGCGTTCGTCGTGGTGAGCGGGCGGCCCAGCTTGTCGTAGGTGGTGCCGGAGACCTGCTGGTAGACGGGCTTCTTGTCAACCGGGCGGTAGGTCGCGACTCGATAGGTGGCGGTGGTCTCGCCCTTGGTGGGGGCCACACCGACGGCCTGGCCGTCGTAGGCGGTGGTGGTGTCGGAGACGACGTCGTCGGGGATCGTGGGAGTGATCGCGCACGCAACTGCGTAGGTCTCGGTGCGTGAAACCGTGTTCACCACCCAGGCCGAGGTGTTGCGGGCGTAGCTGGTCTTCACGCACGATTCGTCGCCGGTCTTGGCGGCGTCGCCGCTGTCCTCGACGGTCATCGGCATGCCGTACGTGGGGTCGTACGTGGTCTTCTGGGTGACCGTGCGGGTGCCGGTGGAGGTCTTGGTGCGGGTGGCTGTCTGACCGGCCTGGACGATCCAGGAGTCGGTGGAGCCCCAGGTGTAGGTGTGGCTGCCGGTCTTGTAGGACCAGGGGGTGTTGATGGTGCCGCTGAGTTCGTCGGTGCCGTTGTAGACGATGGTCTCGCGGACGAAGCCGGCGTACTGGCGGGAGTCGTCGATGGCGGTGCCGGTGGAGTCGGTGACCTTCTCGACGCGGGCGGTGCCGTCGAGTTCCTTCTCGCCGTTCAGGCCGCGCATGTAGAGGGTGGATTTCTTGGAGCGCGGGCCCTCGGAGTCACCTGAGGTCTCAACGACCTTGCCGTAACCGCGCCACTGGGACCAGGTGCGCTTGGAGGCCTTGGTGATGCCCTCGTCGTCGGCGTAGCCCCAGCCGGCTCCGCCCTGGTAGTCGTAGTAATTCTCGTTGGTGTCGCCGTGGCCGTAGGGGTCGTCCTGGAAGACGGATGTGACGACGTACTTGTGGAACCAGTCGGTGACCGGAGTCGCCCCGGACTGGGACCACTTGACCGGGTAGCAGCGGCGGGTGTTCTTGTCGATGTCCGCCGGCATGCTGGAGCCCCAGATGCAGTCCGGGTCGGAGTAGTTGACGGTGATGGTCGAGCCGGTCTCGGACTTGATGGTGCGCACCCGCCACTTGATGTAGCGCAGGGTGTCCGGGCCGCTGCCTTCGACGTGGTTGGACAGTTGGATGCCCCCGAAGACAATCGGGGGCATGGCGGCGGCGATGGTGTTGGCCTTGCCGGTGTTCTGAATGGACTTCAGCCACAGGCTCGGTGAGGAGGCGTCACCGGTGTCGGGGAAGCTCTGGTCCAGGTGCCAGGTGTCCACCTCGCGCCGGGTGGTGCCGGTGCCGGTCCACACGGAAGTGGTGATGTCGGTAAGGCGCTTGCGGGTGAAGAAGGCCGGGCCGATCTGGGTGGTGCACTTGGTGCCCGAGGCGCAGATCATGTCGTAGGGCACGTCGGGCCAGTTGGCCTTGGTGTCCGCCGTCAGGCTGGAGCACGAGGTCAGGCAGCGCTCGGCGTAGTTGAGGCCGACCTGCTGGGCGGCGGGCTTGCTGTAGATCAGGTCGCTGCGCAGGCCGTAGTCGATGCGGTTGAGGTAGCCGCCGCGCGTGTAGGCGGTGCCGTTGACGGTGGTGTCGGCGTTCTTGGAGTAGTAGTTCGTCTCCTTGGTGTACCAGTACGAGGAAGCGTTGCCGTGGGGGTCGACGACGTAGTCCAGGTTCCAGCGCCAGGCCTGGTTGCAGGACGAGTCGGCGAAGCCGGTGGACTTGTAGCAGGGTTCGCCGGAGTCGTCGCCGAACACCGGGACCGTCCATACGGAGTTGGTGACCGCGTCGTCGTCAGCGGTGTCGGTAGTGCCCTTGTCGCTCCAGCCGGGCAGCCGCTGCTTGCCGAAGAAGTACTGGATGCCGGAGGCGTCGGTCACCTTCCAGTACTCGGTGTTGTCGTCGCCGTTGCCGGTGGCCCCGGTCAGGTGCTCGACGCGGGTGCCGTCCTCGTTCTTCAGCTTCCAGCTACCGCCGGACGCCTGGGACATGGCGGCCGTGTCGCAGGCGGCCTTGTCCGCGCAGGCGTTGACCAGCTCCACCGCTTTGCCGTTGAGGACCAAAGTGGCGTTGGAGTACTTCCAGCAAAGGTCGCCCTTGCCGCTCTGGCCGTCATCCTTGCAGGAGTCGTACTTGCGCTCGATGTAGGACTCGGTGAACGAGAAGCCCTCGCCGACCACCGAGGTCTGGTTGTTCTCCCCGGCCGTACGACCGTCCACCGAGGCGGAGCTGTAGGAGAGCGACAGGCTCGGGGCCGGGCCGGCCGTGGCCGGGGGAACCCGCAGCGGATAGTTCCAGGTGAAGTCACCCGTGCTGCCGCCGGCCTCCCAAGTCGCGGTCGGGGACAGCGAGGTGGCGCTGTAGTCGCTCCCGCCGCCCGAACTGTCGGCCGCCGCCGCCATCACCATCCGGGTCCCGGCGGACACCGTGCCCGACACCGTCTGCGTCTGCGTGTCGTTGTCCGCGCCGGCCACCGGGCGCTGGATACGGCAGGACTTCTTCTGCGGCGTCGTCAGCGCACACGCCGGGAGCGTGACCAAGCGCAGACGGGGTCCGAAGTTGCCGCCGTAGACGTCATTGAAAGAGGAGTAGTCGACGGAGACGCGGAGTGCGCCGGACGCGTTCTTCGTGGGGGCGACGGTCAGCAGGACGCCGTTGACGCCCGCCTTCTCCGCAGTCGACCGGGGATGGACGCTGAGTGCCACCTTCTCGGTCGCCCCGGTCTTCGTGCCGGACTTCCGGGCGAGCTTCACGCCCAGCCCGCCGACGGTGACCGAAGTCCCCTTGCTCACCGGGACACTGGCTGTGGCCTTCCCAGCCTCCGGCCACGTGGCCTTCTTCAGCCGGTCCCGGGTCTTTCGGGCGGCCGGGGCGGCCTTGTCCCCCGGCGCCTTGGACGTGCCGGGCCTGAGCACGCCCACCTTGTCGGTCTTCGCGTCGGGCCGGTTCTCCAGCGGCTTGCGGGAAGCTGCGGGCTGGGCCTGCGCCGCGAAGTCGTAGCCCGAGGGGATCACGACTTGCGGCAGGACGGAAAGGGAGACGACCAACGCACCACGGCCGAGCCAGCGGCGTATGACCGCCCCTGGCACACGGGTGCGGAAGGGTGTTGAGGACACGGTGATTCCCAAATTCTCGGAGTGGGGGATGCGTGACGAGAGGCACGGAGCAGGGCGGGACGCGTGATGGTGCCCGCCCCGCCTCAAGGCCTCGCTACTGCTGCTGCTCGGTGTTGCGCCGGTTGGCGATCGTGTCGGTGGAGGTGACTCCGGCCCAGACACGGACGCTGTCGATCGTTCCGGGGAAGTAGCGGGCTGCGGCGCCGTTGATCTTCGCCCGGCCGATCTCGAACGCCCCACCGCCCTGCCAGGGGGCGGTGTACGGCACGCCATCCTCGTCGCCCATCAGGGCACTGTCGACGTAGAGCTTGAGTCCGCCGAGCTTGGAGGTGTCGTCGGGGTCGGCCGCCGCCTGGGCGTCGTAGACGACCGACAGCATGACCGGGACGCCCAGTTGGGCCGTGGTGAAAGCGGTGGACTCGCTCTTGGTCCACACCGCTCCGGTGCCGTCCTTGTCGGGGCGGCCGAAGGTCCACCGTCCCTGGGTGCTGCCGGCCGGCTGCTCGTACCAGACACCCCAGGCGGACTGACTGGTCCCTGACTGGCCGAAGACCTGCACGGAGTACGACTTGCTGGTGTCGGCGAGCTTCGCCGGGTCGAGCGTCACCCAGGCGGTCGCGGTGAAGGAGCCGGAGTCGTCGACGACCGGGCCCGTAGCGGTCGCGTAGGCGCTGGCGCCGTTGAGGCTCATCGTCTGCGTGGTCGTGACCTCTTCGCCGATGTCCGGGTCGCCGTGACTGACCTGGGTGAGCGCGGCGCCGTTGAGGGTGAGGGTGCGGCCGAAGCCGCTGGTGTCCTTCACCGTGGTGCCGGTCGCGTTCGCGATGTCGGTGGCGTCCCACTTGGCGACGAGCGCCGGGACCGGGTCGCCGGAGGTGCCATCGCTGAGGTCCTCGTCCTCCAGCCAGGCCTCGTGAGCGACCTCGGTGTCCGCGAGCGCGCGGGACCAGACCTTCACCTCGTCGATGGTGCCGCCGAAGTTCTCCTTGCCGGCCCCTGAAGCCAACAGGCGACCGATCTGGAGAGCGCCGGATGCCTTCCACGGGGTGACCGGGAACGGTGTCGGAGTGCTTTGCGGAACGCCGTTGACATAGAGCTGGATGGTGTTCGCCGCCGCGTCGTAGACGCCCGCCAGATGGGTCCAGGCGTTCAGGACCGGGGGCTTGGTACCGATCGAACGAGTGATCGCGGGCTCGGTGACATCCGTCTGATGACGGTTGAAGACCCAGGCGTTGTAGGCCGTGGAGTAGTAGAGCTGGAACCCGGAGGCGTTCGTGCCCGCCTGCGACAGAACCGTGTAATTGACGTCCTTCTTCGTCAGCCGTGCCCAGGCCGACACGGTGAAGGACTTGGTGGTGTCCAGCACTGCACCGGAGGTGGAGAGGTACGCGGTCGTGCCGTTGAGCTTGGCCGCGCCGGAACCGCTGCGAGACAGAGTGTCCCAGACGGTCCCCGAGGACGTCAGCGGGTGCTGGGTCGCGGTGGTGGCATCGGTGAAGCCGTTGTCCAAGTGCCAGATCCCCGAGGGCTGTTCGGCCCCCTTCACCAGGAAGCTGTAGGAGCCGGTGTTCGAGCTGTGGCTCGCCGCGTCGAAGCCCCAGACCTGGATGGTGTTCTCACCGGCCTGGTTCGGCGTGATCGTCTGGGTGGTGGCCGCGCCCTTGGCGACGGAGATCGGAGCAGAGACCGCGCCGCTGTTCAGCTTCCACTTGTAGCTGACCACGTCCGACTGGATGCCGGCCGTTGTGGGGTTGGTGTCCGCGGGAGTGAAAGTGAACTTGCCCGGTGTACCCACCCCGCCTGCGGCCGGATCGGTCTCCGCCGGCTGATAGACGCCATCCGCGCTGGTCACCGCCGGAGGCGGCGGGGAATCGGTGTCGACCCGGAAGTAGCACCACGACGACCAGGCAGAGTCCAGGACCCCCGTGACGCCCCGGTCCGTCTTGTAGTACGCCTGCGTCTTCACCCGCATCCGGTAGTCCGTCTGCGCCGGCAGCGCACTGGAAGACGCGTCGCGAACGGCGTTGTCCGCCACCCAGGCACCGTCCGGCGAGGCCGCGTACCAGGCACGGCTGGAGCCGTCGGCCTTCCACACCTCGAACAGGGCCCGCAGTTGGGCGTTGGAGCCGTCGGCCGACTGCACGGTCGCCAGCATCTTCGGCGTGGTGTCGCTGGTGGCGAAGGGCAGCGAGGAGGCGTTGCAGGCACGCCCGGTGGTGCCCTGCTGGACGCCGTAGGAGGTCGGCTTGCCCGGGTAGGACACGTAAGTCACCGACAGCTTGGCGTCGTTGCGGAACCGCGCCCACGCGCCGGCGTCCGACTCGTCGTGCGCGGTCAGCGAGAAGGTGATCTGCGGATCCTTGTTGGTGGCGGCGGAGGCCAGCGTGGTCGTCAGGTTCTCGTTGGGTTCATCGGCCACGTTGTCGCTGAAGCGCACCCAGTTCGCCGGCTGCGACGGACTGCACAGGCTGCCCCGTCCATAGGCCACGTTGCGGTCGCCCATCAGGTCGTCCGCGGTGGGGCGGCTCGACCATGTGGTGCTGGAGGAGATGCCCTTGGTGACATGGCTCAGGTCGTACCAGTGCGGGTCACAACTGAACGTCCAGAGCTGGTAGACCTCCATCGTCGCGTCGAGGACCTTCTTGCCGTGGATCGACGAGAGCGGGTACTCGAAGTACATGCGCTGGGTGTACGGGGTGTTGGAACAGAGATAGCCCGCGTAGTTGGAGCAGCGCCCTACGCCCTTGTCCCCGTCGAACTCCCAGTACTTGGTGCCGTTGGAGGCCAACGCCGTCCAGTCTCCCAGCGCGATGCCCTTGGTCGGCGGGTCGATATAGAGCGGGAAGACGGTGTCCTCGCCATGGAGCAGAGCAGGGTCAGGCGTGATCTCCAGGGTGGACCCAGCAACCTTGAGCGGGAGTTCGGCCGCCGCGTCACCGCTGCCGGGGCCCTCCGTGGGAGCGAGTTCCCCCTTGGCGGCGGGCAACGGGGTCGTGTCCTCCGCTTCGGAGGCCTCGGCAGCCTGGGAGGTGGTGCGCATGAGCTGGGTGCTGACACCGGACGAGGTCGCAGGTGCGTCCCCGGCCGAGTCCCACATCCGCCCCACCGGGCTCTCGAAGACCGGCGTGCCCTCGTCGTCGCGGGCGACGAAACCGCCGTCAGCGGTCGGAGTGATGTCCAGGCCGCTGCCGGAGGTGGTCATCCTGATCGTCGCGAGCGCCGGATTCCGGGCGGCCTCGGCGGTCTTGACCACGAGCACCGAGGTGTAACCGGTACTCAGTGCGGTCAGCCGCAGATCGACATCGGGGAGAACTGAGGGATAGGTGGCCGTGGCACCGTCGAGCCGGGGCTCAGGGAGCGCGGTGGGCCAGCCCAGCTTCAGTTCGTGCCCCTCGTCCTCCAACGTGACCAGCCCGTCGCCGCTGCCGCCGCCCGAGAAGGTGAGGTCGGCGGTCGTGTTCTTCGCCCGTACCGAGCCGTCGGCCTCGTGGGTCAGGGTGGTGTCGATGGGGGCCCAGGTGCCGTCGTCCTGTCGGGCACGGACCGGGGCGGCGTTCATCTCCTGAGTGAACGTTCCGTCAGGGTTGGCGAAGACCTGGGTCGACTCTGTCGTCACGTCGTCCACCGGCACACGCTCACCGGTCTTCGCCGCGAGCGCGCTCGCCTCCGACTCTGGAGTGCGGTCCGCCGCCGTACTGGCACCGTCCACGGCGAGTGCCTGCGCCGCCGCGACCCCGGCCGCCGGAACCATACCCCCCAGAAGTGCGACTACGGTCGCCCCGCTGCCCACTACCCGGCGCCAGTCATATCGCCGTTGTCGCGTGAACACGCCCCCACCCCGTTCTTAAGATTTCCTTACCAAAAGCTGTGAGGATCATGTGCAAGATCGGTGCAGAGGTCAATGGTGTCGCGTGTCACATCAAGCCTCTCCTGTACAGATCGCCGCGCATGCATGTCAATCCGGGTACGCACCCGGATCGGGACATCTCTTCCGTGGTCATGTCGACGCTCCGACCAACTCCGCTTGCTCGGGCTGAAGTTGACCGAGCGCGCCAGAGCACGCCCATCAATCCGGGGGACCCATACCGGGACAAGGGCAAGACTCTGGGGGCGGTTGGAGATCCGATCCAGCGGCTAGTACTCCAGCTGTAGATCGTGATCTTCATGTCCGATTCGCGGCTTGTCGGCGGTAATGGCTGGCCTGGGCTCGGGCCTGGTGGCGGCGGCGCCAGGCGGACCAGCGGAGCCGGTGGGCTGCATCGTGCACGGGCCGGACGATCAGCGTCGTGAACAGTCGCTGGATCTCGTTGCAGGTGAGCGGGATCAGTTCGTCCGGGGCGGGATGGCGGGCATGTTCGTCGGCGCGGACGACGGCGAGGAAGGCGTGAGCGAGCATGGCGAGGGTGACCCAGCGGGACCAGGAGGTATAGCGGCGAACCTGGTGCTCGTCGAGTGCGGCCAGGCCCTTTCCGGATTGGAAGAACTCCTCCACCCGCCATCTTGATCCAGCGACTCTGACCAGTACGGCCAACGGCACGGACGCGGGCGAGTAGCAGCGGTAGTAGGCGAGTTCACCGGTGCTGCGGTTACGGCGGATCAGCAGCTGACGACTCCCGGGGCGGGGGTCGGCGAGGTCGATGACTGCCCAGTTGTAGAAGCGGTGCCCCTTGGGCCCGGCCCCTGCCGATAGCTTCTGCCAGGCCCGCTTGGGCACCTTCTTGGACAAGATGTCCGCACGGAACTTCCCCGCACCGGTGGTGACTTCGTGCGAGCAGGCCACCGCGAGGACGTAGCCGGTGCCGCGTTCCTCCAGTGCGGTTCGCAGCTTCGGGTTGCCGCCGTAGACCTCGTCCCCCGCCACCCAGGCAGCCTGATGGCCGGCGTCCAGGAACCGGGCGACCATACGAGTGGCCAGCTCCGGCTTGGTCGCGAAGACGGTGTCCTCGTCCAGGCCCGCAGCCCGGCAGCGGTCGGGGTCCAAGGTCCAGGAGCGCGGAACGTAGAGTTCCCGGTCCACGGCGGCGTGGCCGCGCTGACCTGCGTAGACCAGATAGACAGCGACTTGGGAGTTCTCAATCCTGCCGGCGGTGCCGGTGTACTGGCGCTGCACCCCGACCGTGCTGGTGCCCTTCTTCACGTCCCCGGTCTCGTCGACCACCAGTACCGCCCGGTCGTCGTGCAGATGCCCCGCCACGTACTCCCGTACGTCGTCGCGTACCGCATCGGCATCCCACTTGGCCCGGCCCAACAGGTGCTGCATACCGTCCGGAGTGGTCTCGCCGGCCCACTCCGCGATTGTCCAGCAGTTCTTGCGTGGCAGGTCGGCCAATAGACCGAGCACCAACCGCGCCGCCCTGCGCCGGGGTTCGACCCGGGCGAAGCGCCCCGCGATCCGGGCCATCAGGCCCTCGAACGCGTCCCGCCAACGGGCGGGTTCTATGCTGTGACCTGCGGCCACCGTCTCTTCGTCAGTCCACACAACTCACGATGATTAACGGTGGCCGCAGCCGTCTTATCGTCGGCCCTGACCAGCCAACATTACGATCTGTGCCTGGAGTAGGCGGCGGTCGAAGGGGCGACGCAGGCGCGCCGTCCCGTATCAGGAGGACATATGCGACGTGGCGAAGTCTGGTGGGCAGATTTCAACGAGCAGCGGGCAGTCGTACTGCTGTCGGGAGAAGAGGCGTCCGGTTTCTTGGCGATGCAGATCGTCGCTCCCGCGGGCACCGATCTCAGCGGCGTGGCCGTTGAGGTGGCAGTAGGTGCCCCCGAAGGACTGCCTCTCGAAGGCGTCCTGAGAGTCGCACTTCCACGTCCCGACCTCATCCCTTGCACGTGGCTGGTCACCCTGGCCAGGGAAGACCTGATCGGGCAGGCGGGCGTCCTTCCGTCCGCGAAGCTCAGCGAGATCGAGGATGCCCTTCGTCTCGGTGGACTCAAGTAGGCAGAGAGGGATGGACGCCGCCGATGGCGCGGCCGGTCTCGTCGAGATGGTCAATGGTGGCCGCGCCATATCAGCGGCGCCCCCACTCGCAAGATCACGATCTACGGCTGGAGTACTAGATGATTCCCGATATCCGTCGAGATTTTCTCGGCTGCTTCCCAGTGGCGCCATGCGTCACCGGTGCGGCGGTCGCCTGCCGCGCCCATCGCGGCGAAGAGCAGAAGCGCTCCTTGTACCGAGGCCTCGCTGCAGGAGGACGGCCGCGCGACGTGCTGGAGTGCGGCCAGAGCCGTCTCCTCCGCTTCGCGGGGCTGGTGCGCCGTGAGAGAGGTCATGGCGGAACCCCATCCGGCCAGCGCGATGAGACGGCCGTCGTCGGACATGTCCGCGGCCAGGAGCGCGCGGTCGGTGAACTGGGCCGCCAGGTCCATCGCCCGCACCCCGTAGGCGAACCGTTGTCCCAGGAGATAGACGTGTGTCGCGATCGAGTACACCCTGCGCCGCTGCGGGCCGGCGGTGGAACGTGTGAGCGCCGCGGTGCCGCTCAGCAGATTGGGGAGGAGAAGGCCGAGTTGGGTGTTCTGTGTCCGGGAAACGTGCCAGGCGTCCCAGGCATGCCGAACTCGGCGTTCCTGCTGCTCCGGTGTGCAGGGTGGCGCCTCTGGTACAGGCTCAAGGTGTGACTGCGTCAGCACCCGGCGGACCAGAGGAACAACCGGATGCTCGGGCACGTCCAGTGCCGTGGCCGTGAAACGGCGCCCCACGAGAGAACTCAGGTCATCGATCCGCAGCGCGCGAGACAGGACGATGAGATTGTCCAGCCGTAGGGCTCCCCGGCCCGTCTGCTCCAACAGGTTCAACCAACGTTCGGTGCGGCCGACCAACTGAGCCAGCTCCCGCCGGGAGAGGCCGCGCCTGCGGCGTTGCCCAGCGACTCTTGTTCCGATCAGCCTGGCAAGGTCGTCATCGACCGGCTCGGGCATCGTTGTCACCCCCGTGCCAGAATCGGGTCTGACGCTGCTCGCGCCTGTAGTGGAGGCCGTGAGGCAGGTGATGGGGGGCGAGCGCCGTATCGAGCGAACCAGGGGAACCGAGGTGTCTGCCGCGGAGGTAAAGGGACCGGTGCTGTACGTCGTGGCGTGCGGCGGATATCCGGCTGAGAGCTTGCCGTCCCTGGTGGAGTGGGCCACCGCAGCCAGTTGGGATGTCTGCGTAATCGCCACGCCCAAGGGTCTGGAGTTTCTCGACGTACCGCAGCTCGGCGTTGACCGGGCATCCCGTCCGCTACGACTACAAGCAGCCCGATGCTCCCGACATACTGCCGCCGGCCGACGCCTTCCTGATCGCGCCCGCAACCTTCAACACCATCAACAAGCTGGCGAACGGGATTTCCGACACCCTGGCCCTGGGTTTGCTCAACGAAGCCGTTGGTTTTCAGATGCCGGTGGTCGCCGCGCCCTGGCCAAACAACGCGCTGGCCCGGCGAATTCCGTTCCGGAAGAGCGTTGAAAGTCTCCGGGAGGAAGGAGTTACCTTCGTCTTGGATGAGGATGCCTTGCCGGCGCCGAGATCCGGGCGGCCTGGTGCCGAGACCTTTCCCTGGCATCAGATCCGTCGGGAAGTTTGCAACATCCGTAGGAGTCTGGCGAGTTGACGCAGGCAGTCCGCCCGGGTTCTGGCTGCCACGCGCGCAGCTTCTCCGCAGTAGCACCTGGCTGCCGAGCAGACAGAAGTCAACAGCGTGCGCGCCTGTCCCGAACCGTAACGGGCTCATACCTGAGTTGAGTGCAGGAGCGCCCACACGACGCGGCCGTCTCCGTTTCCGGTCCGGCTCACACCCCAGCGCTTCGCCACGGCTTTGACGATCATGAGTCCGCGGCCTCCTTCGTCGTGGAGACCGACGTTTTGCGGCCTCGGAGTTGACTGGCCGCTTCCGTCATCCGCAACGGTGATCAGCAACCAGTCGCGTGAGGCTCCCAGGCTGCAGGTGATCACGTCGCTGGCTGTATGGACCACTGCGTTGGTGAACAGCTCGCTGATGACGAGTGCCGCCGTGTCACGTTCCTCGGGTGCGGTGCCCCAGGTTTCCAGGTGTTCCAGTACGAGATGACGTGCCTCACGAACGGCTTCTCCACCAGCCGATAAGGCGAAGACGGTGTGGCGTTCGCCGTCTTCGAGGACGGGAGCCGGATCTCCGAATGTGGCGGCGTCGGTCAGGGCCACGGCAGATTCCTAACGTGGGGCGAATGCCGGACACGACCGCGCGGCACAGGAACCGGCGACGATGTCGCGGTCCCTGTTGGATCAGTGAGCCTGAGCCGCCGTATAAGAACTCGCCCCAGAAGCACGGGGCTTGACGTAGGCGGGCAGGGCAACGCAGCACATTCGAGGGGCACGGTGCACGGCATCCAGGGCGGGTCACCCGACGGCCTGGCGGTGCACCCATACGGGGCAGGCACCGCCCGTTGAACACGGGTGAGCTTGGTCACTCCGTCACTATGCGCGCCGCACAGGCCACTTGACAACCCCTCACTATGCACTGTGCATAGTTTTGATACGCACTCTGTCGGTCTTGCGAGGGTCATGGCAGACTGATGGGCGATCAGGTGATCGAGGAGGCAAGCGAGTGAGCGCACCGCGATCCGCCCCGACCGTTCTGCAGATGGTGCTCGGCAAGCGGCTGCAAGAACTGCGGCGAGCCAAGGGCCTTTCGACGCAGGACGTCGGCAACAAGCTGCACCAGGCCCACACCACGGTGGTCAGGATGGAGCAGGCCAAGGTCACCCTGAAGTGGGCGACGGTCAAGGCGATGCTGGAGATCTACGGCGTCGAGCAGGCCGAGGCGGAAGAGTTCCTCAACCTGACGGTCCAGGCCAAAGAGGCCGGCTGGTGGCACAGTCACCGCGACGCCCTGCCGAGCTGGTTTGCGGTGCACGTCAGTCTGGAGAACTCGGCCACCCATATCCGCGGCTACGAGCCCCACGTAGTCCCCGGGCTCCTACAGACCGAGGACTACGCACGCGATGTCCTGCGACTGAACCGCCCTCGCCCCAC
The DNA here is from genome assembly GCF_040681835.1 of Streptomyces sp. NPDC051576. NCBI lineage: Bacteria > Bacillati > Actinomycetota > Actinomycetes > Kitasatosporales > Streptomycetaceae > Streptomyces > Streptomyces sp. NPDC051576. The sequence goes on along the minus strand of NZ_JBFAZO010000008.1, from coordinate 73,886 downwards.
GCCGGACGAGCTTGAGCGGCGAGTGACCCTGCGCATGGAGCGCCAAGCGCTGTTGACCCGTCAGGATCCACCGGCACCACAACTGTGGATCGTCATGGACGAGACGGTTCTGCGCCGCCTCGCCGGTGAGCCACCGGTGATGCGAGCCCAGATCGATCGCCTCATCGAGGCGATGGAACTTCCGAACGTGAGCCTCCAGGTGTTGCCCTTCGCAACTGGACTGCACCCAGGCGCGTTCGGGCCCTTCACCCTCTTCCGTTTTCCGATGCCAGACTTCCCGGACATCGTCGGCATCGACAACCTCAGCAGCGCCACGTACCGAGAGGACGAGGAGGAAGTTGCGCTGCACCGTGAGGTGTTGGACCGGATGAGTGCCCAAGCAATGTCTAAGAGACGTACGAAAGAATTCCTGCTGGACGTCCGCAAGGAGCTAGACCGATGAAGCACGCCATGAACGCCGCCAAAGAACTGGGCACTGAAGGCTGGCACAAGCCCTGGAGCGGGAGCAACAACGGCAACTGCGTCGAGGTAAAAGAACTCGACGGCGGACACACGGCGCTGCGGCAGTCCACCGACCCTCAGGGCCCTGCCCTCATCTGCACCCCGTCCGCAATTTCCGAATTCATCAACGGAGTCAAGGCCGGAGTCGCAGATTACCTGGTCAGCTGAGACCCCCGCCTCACGGAGATGTCTCTTAACCAGAACCGGTCGAAGTTCAGGACTGCACGCATACAGAAGGGGACACCGAAGTGACAGACGACGGTTTCAGCGCGGACGATATCGATACCAGCAAGCCCCACTCGGCCCGCATGTATGACTACTTCCTCGGCGGAAAGGACAACTATCCCTCCGATTGGACAGCGGCCGAACAAGTGATGTCACACTTCCCCGCCGCCAAAGAAGGGGCACGAGTCAACCGAGACTTCATGCAGCGAGCGGCGCGGCTGCTGGCCGATCGAGGCATCAAACAATTCCTTGACATCGGGACGGGGATACCTACCGAACCAAATCTCCACCAGGTCGTACAAGCCATCACGCCCAGCGCGCGCGTAGTGTATGCGGACAATGATCCAATCGTCTTGAGGCATGCTCAGGCACTTCTCTACAGCACGCCAGAAGGAAGGACTGCCTACGTCCAAGCGGACGTACGGGAACCCGCCAAGATCACCGCCGAGGCCAGAGAGACGCTCGACTACGAGCAGCCAATCGCCCTGTCGCTGGTGGCTCTTTTACACTTCGTAGAAGGTGATGACACCCCCTACCGGATCATCGAAGAGCTCCTCGAGCCGCTGGCATCCGGTAGCTACTTGGTGCTTTCGCATGTCACAGGGGATTTTGACCCGGATGCGTGGGCAGGCGTCGTCGACGTCTACCGCAAGGCCGGCACACCCTATCAAGTGCGGTCGCACAGCGAATTTCGTCAATTCTTCGCGGGACTTGATCTTGTCGACCCGGGTGTAGCACTCGCGGAGCATTGGCACCCAAACCTTGGCGAACAGCACAGACACGACGAACCGACCCCACTGTATGTAGCGGTTGCCCAAAAAATATGAAGCATGATTCGGCGTCCGAGGGTCGTCCTGCTGGCTAAAACCATGCGTGTGCCACGCCAGCTCATGCACTGACCTTGAAGTGACATCGGCACCATCGTGTATGCCAGAGGCACTGTTGTTGTCGTTGTTGTCTCCAGGCTCTCCCTGCCTGTGCCGCGGGCGCTCGCAGGCAAAGCAGTACTTGATCCAGTCACAATCAGGTGCGGAGGCCCTCTCCCTGAGGAGGAGTTCGTCATGCCAAGTCCCGACGCCAATTCGACGATGCTGCCTGATCATTAACCTCGATGAAGCTAGATCGTGTGGCGACTATCCAAAGGGAGCAGTTCGTGCCCGATCACAAGAGCCAGTGGCAGCGCGGCCTGGGTGATGACCATGAATGCTCAGCTGGCGAAATCAGAGAACACCTTCAACGTCACTCAAATAACGTCCTAGAACCGGACGACGACAGATTCGTGCGCGGCCTTCATGACGTCCGTCACCTTGTCAGCGGCGAATGGTCTTGGGATGTCCTCGTGACTCTCTACGCAGGCCCACTTCACTACACGAACCTGCTCAATACAATTCGCGGAAAGGACATCGACCTGGGTTGGCCAGGAAGGAAGCACCGCCGCCTCCAGGACAGCCCGTTGAACCGTACACTTCGGCGTCTGGAAAAGGGAGAGCTCGTCAGACATAATCGAGAGTCGGACTTCCCTTATCGCGCCATGTACGAGCTATTGCCAGCGGCGAAGGAACTACTCGCCGTAGCAGCTCCATTGGCCATGTGGGCGCAGACTCATGCGGACTTGCTGGACCGTGCCCGACGGCGGCGCCATGCCGACGAAGCGTGACGGTCACTGGAAGTTCGTAACACGAACTTGATGAAGCCAGCTGGGCCGGACGTGACCAGTAAGCGTGCTGCGACGGGCGGCCGTGACGGGGGTCGGAGAGAAACGACACGGGTGAGTGGGAGAACACCCGCTAACCGGATCCGGCGAAGTTGGTTGTTGGGAAGACGCGCCGGTCCTACGGCTGCCTACTCATTTCGCCTCAACGATGAGTTCAAGGACTTCGTCACGGAGTTCACGCATCGTCTGATCGGTGGGCGCTTCGGCAGTCAGACGGACGACGGGGTCGACGTTGGAGGGTCGGATGTTGAACCAGCAGCCGCTACCAAGGGAGACCGACAAGCCATCGAGATGATCGATGAACCCTCGTCCCTCGAAGGCCTTCTCGACTGTTTTTAGTGCCGCGGGGGCGTCTCTCACCCGCCGGTTGACCTCTCCTGAGGACGCGTAGCGCCGGTAGGGGGCGGTTGCCTGCGACACGGTCTGGTCGCCGTGACCGAGGATGTCCAGAACGTGCAGGGCTGCCAGGGATCCGGAGTCGGCGTGCCAGAAGTCGCCGAAGTAGTAGTGCCCGGACGCTTCCCCGCCGAGGGCTGCGCCGTGGGCCTCCATCGCGAGCTTGACGAAGGCGTGCCCCACCCGAGACCGGACCGGGGTGCCGCCCGCTTCCGTGATGGCTTCGATGGTGCCGGCGGAGGTGAGCAGGTCGTGGACGACCGTGAAGCCTGGTTTGCTGGCGAGGAAGCGTGTAGCGAGCCAGGCGAGCAGTGCGCACGGTGGTACGGGAGCGCCGTGTTCGTCGAGGATGAAGCAGCGGTCTGCGTCGCCGTCGAAGGCAATCCCGAGGTCGGCTCCGTTGCTGATGACGGCGGCCTGTAGGTCGGTGAGGTTGGCAGGGGTCATGGGGTCGGCGTCATGGTGGGGGAAGGTGCCGTCCAGATCGAAGTACAGGGGGACGATGCCGAGGGGCAGGCCCTCCAGGAGGTCGGGGAGGACGTGGCCCGCCATGCCGTTGCCCGCGTCGATGACGACCTTCAGCGGGCGGATGCCGCTGAGGTCGACCAGGCCGCGCACGTAGTGGGTGTACGCATCGTGGAGGTCTGCGGCGTGTACACGCCCTGTGGAGGCGGGCGACGGGCGAGAACCTGACTGGCGTGGGAGCCGACCGGTATGGAGGTAGGTGTGTATGTCCTCCAGTCCGGTGTCCCGGGCGATCGGGCTGGCCCCTGGGCCCACGAGTTTGATGCCGTTGTCCGAGGCGGGGTTGTGGCTCGCGGTGACCATCGCCGCGGGCAGGTCCAGGGTCCCGGAGGCGAAGTAGAGCTGGTCGGTGCTGGCCAGACCGAGGGTGATGACGTCCGTGCCGGTGGCTATGGCGCCGGCGGCGAAGGCGTCGGCCAGGGCGGGTGAGGTAGGGCGCATGTCGTGGGCTACGACGATCGTCGTCGCCTCGGTGAGGTGAGCGAACGCCTCGCCGACGGTGCGGGCAAGTTCCGGCGTGACGTCGTCAACAGGGCCGCGGATGTCGTACGCCTTGATCGGGTGGCAGAGGTGCATGATCCTCTTCTTCGGTTCTGTCCCGGTGGGACGGCTTCCCTGTGCGGGGTGGCGGGCTGGGGCGTTGGCAAAAACACGGCGGGTGCTCTGCGTGGGGGCGGTGAGCCCCGGCATGATTGCTGTTTCTGCCGTCTTCTTGGGATGCACGAGGGACAAGCCGTATGACGACGAACACCGCTGAGGTGTCCACGGGATACACGCGCGACACCTGGCCGATGGCCTCGGGCGTACTGATCATGGACTGTGACGAAAAGGTCCTCCTGGTGCACCCGACCTACCACAAGGACCGGTGGCTCTTCCCGGGCGGCGGGATGGAGGTCGCGCAGCAGGACACCCCGCAGCGGGCTGCCGCCCGCGAGGTTGCCGAGGAGCTGGGGGTCGCGCTGCCGGTCGGGCGGATGCTGGTCTCGGACTGGGTGATGAAGGACGGTCGCTTCTTCGAGGAGCTGGTGTTCGTTTTCGACGGCGGCGTGGTCGACGAGGAGACCAAGGAGCGGTTCCGGACGCCGGACGACGAGCTGCGCGGGTGGGCGTTCCTGGACCCGGGTGAGGCGGTGGCCCGGCTGGCGCCCCCGGATGGCCGTCGGCTTCAGGAGGCGCTGGCGGCGAAGAAGTCCGGTGTCCCGGTCTACCTGGAGCACGGGCGTCCCGCCCCGGAGCAGGTCACCGGGCTCGTCCCCTAGTTCCGCCCTTCCGGCGGGGCCGGGCGTGCGCGAGAACCAGGTCCGCGAGCGCGTCGGCGGCGTCGGGGTGCCCGAGCGTACGGGCCTTGGCCGCCATGTCTGCGCGCTGACGGGAGTCTCCGATGAGGCGTTGCAGGCTCTCGCTCAGTCGCTGTGCGGTGACGTCGGGCCTGGTGATCGCGATGGCGGCGCCGTGTTCGGCGAGGTACTCGGCGTTGCGGCGCTGTTCGTCGGCGGCCGTGGGCTCCAGGGGGATTAGCACGGAGGGCTTGCCGATGGCGGTCAGTTCGGCGAGGGTGCCGGCCCCGGCCCGGGAGACGACCAGGTCGGCCGCAGCGAAGACGTCGGCGAGTTCGCCGTCGATGTAGGGCACCGGCCGGTAGCGGTGGGCCAGATGCAGGTCGAGGCCAGCGGCTTTGTCGAGCATCCGCTGATGGTGGTCGGGGCCGCACTGGTGCAGGACCTGGCAAGCCGGGAGCAGCGTGGGGAGGATGTCGGTGATCAGGGCGTTGATCTGGGCGCTGCCCTGGGCGCCGCCGGTCACGTAGATCAGGGGCAGGGCGGAGTCGAGGCCGTAGGCGGCTCGGGCTTTGCCCGCGTCGCCGTGCAGCAGTGCGTACCGCACCGGGTTTCCGATGGTCTGGGCTCGCTCGCGGGCGCGTCGCGGCAGGGCGTCGCGGGAGGAGTCGTGGCTGAGGGCGACGGCGGTCGCGACTCGGGCCAGGACGCGGTTGGCCAGGCCCACGGCGGTGATCTGTTCGTGCATGACCAGGGGGCGACGTGTGAGGGCGGCGCCGAGTCCGACGGGGACGGCGACGTATCCGCCGGTGGACAGGACCACGTCGGGGCGGTGGCGGGCGAGCGATCCAGCGGCTTGGAGGATGCCGTAGGGGACGCGGGCCATGTCGGTGAGGGTGCGCAGGACCGCTGCTGGTTTGAAGGAGCGGCGGACCTTGCCCGTCGCGATCGGGCGGAACGTGATGCCGTGAGTCTGGCAGATGCGGGCTTCGAGGCCATGAGCGTCGCCGTACCAGGTGACGTTCAGCGTGGTGCCCTGCTGGGCGAGGCGTTCGCGCAGGGTCGTGATGGTGGTGAGGGCGGGATAGGTGTGGCCGCCGGTGCCGCCGCCGGTGACGGCCAGGTTGAGGGTGCGGTGTGAGGTCATGGTTGGGGGCTCTCGGGGTCGTGGCGGTGCTGGCCTTGAGGGCCTGGCACCGTCGTGAGCGATCGGGGGTCAGGCTGCTGCGGTGGGGTCGTGGGGGTGGAAGCGTTCGTGGGCGCGGGTGAGGCTGGGCTCGTCCTTGACCGCCTCCCAGTCGCTGACGGTGTGCGCCCTGCCGCGGCTGCCGTGGGCGAGCGCCTGGTTGATGGCCTCCTCATAGTCCCCGAGCTGCCGTGTCGCCTGGGCGAGTTGGGTGATGAAGGCACCTCCGGCGAGGTGGTGTATCCAGATGTTGACGAGGCGGCCGGGCGGGCAGCCGCCGGGCGGGCGTTCGACGATGCGCAGCAGGTCGAGGGTGCCCGGGTGGAAGTCGAGCATCCCGCCGACGAAGGTGTGCTCCAGCACGAACGCGGCGATGGTCACCCCCGGGGTGACGGCGGTGTCGGCTATCGCGGCGTAGGTGTCGTCGGGGACGAGGTCGGTGATGCCGCAGACGAACGCCGCCTCGCGGTCCGCGAGGCGCTCAAGTCCGGTGGCAGCGGCGGCGTGAGCGTCCGGGCCCTCCTGGAGTACGACTTCGATCTGCTCCGGGTCGGGTACCGCGGCGGCGATCTCGCGGACGCGGTCTTCGTTGTGCCGTCCGGCGACGACGACGATCTCGGTGACGCCGGCGCGGCGGGCCTGGCGGATGTGCCGGGCGAGCAGCGTCTCGCCGTCGAACGGGAGGCTGGGTTTGTCGCGGCCGAGGCGGGTGCCGCGGCCGGCGGCCAGGAATACGGCGGTCTGTGTGCTCATCGGGGTCCTCCCTGGGTGAGAGCGCCGGTGACGAACTCGGCGACACGGTGGACGTCGGGGATCGACAGCGTGGGGTGGTACGGGATGCAGACCGTGCGCTGGAGGAGCGGGAGCAGGGCGTTGTCGAACAAGTGGGCGCCGGTCAGGGCGGGGTAGCCGCTCCACGGCAGGTCGAACATCACGGTGGTGGCGATGCCGTTCTTCGCCATGCGGTCGCGGGCCTGGCGAGCGATGTCGGGCGTGGCCAGGTCGACGGTGAAGCGGCCCCAGGTGTCCTGGGGTGTGCGTCCGGCTGGCAGCGCCGGGCGGCCTGCGGCGGTGAAGAAGCTGGTGTAGTTGGTGGTGAGGCAGTTCAGCGCGTTGCGGGTGTCGGCCCGGTGGTGCCACTGCCAGTAGGCAACGGCCGCGGCGAACTCGGTGATGGCCCGTCCCCGGTGGAAGCGGTCACTGCCGAGCCATCGGTCTTCCTGGCCGCTGTGGGAGCGGCGAGCGCCCACCTGCTCGGCGTCCGCTGGGTCGCGCAGCAGTGCGACGGCTCCGCCGTTGCCGCTGAGCGGCTTGGTCGGCGCGTACGAGAACAGGGCCATGTCGCCCCAGGTGCCGGGTCCGTCGGCGGGCTGGTCTGCGGGAAGGAGGTAGGCACAGTCCTCGATGACGGTGTGGCCTGCGTTCCGCAGCGTGGTGATCGTGCGGCGCGCGTGCGGGGCGACCATGCCGGCGTGGTGGACCCATACGACGATGGGCCGTAGCGCGTCGGCGGCGCGTTCGGGGACGTCCTCGGCCATCGCCAGGTGCACCGGGTCGACGGGCACGGGCCGGGGGCGGGCGCCGAGTTGGTCGGCGAGGGCCGGGATGGAGGGGAAGCAGTTCGCCGGGATCAGCACGTCGCGGCCCCGAGTCTCGGCTGTTTCGAGGAGGAGTTCGAGTGCGTCCATGCCGGAGGCGACGGCAACCGCGTGGCGGTCGAACGCGGACCCGACGGCCTGCTCCAGGCGTCTGGTCAGCGGCCCGTCGACCATGCGGCCCGACTTGAGCATGTCGGCGACCTCAAGGTGCGTCTGCCGCCTCACTGCGCTGGGCAGGTACGTGCGCCAGATCGGAACCTCGTGCGGAGCGGTCACTGGGCAGCCCTGGCGAGGAGACGCGGACCGCGCAGTGTGAAAAGGGCGTCTGGTCCGGTATTGAGCAGCAAGTCGAGGGCGGAGAGGTGACTTTGGAAGCCGTGCCGGTCGTGGAGCTGGTGCCAGCGCGGATGGGTGAAGCCCTGCCACAGCACCTCGATCCCGGCCTTGTCGAAGGGCTGCTCGTCGAGGTAGACGCGGCAGCCGTCCCCCGCCAGATAGGCGTCCGCCCCGACCGCCCGGCACAAGTCGGCCAGCCGCCGGCTGCTGCTTCCGGGCACGCTCAGACTGCTGGCCAGCACGGTCGGGGTCTCGATGCGGAACTGCCGCCCGAAGCTGAGCGTGCACCCGATGGCCAGTTCGCTGAGCGCCGACCATGTCCGGCAGTAGACCTCCTCGATGTGGGTGGACAGCAAATGCCGGTGGGGCGCCCGCGCGTACGCCTGCTGAAGGGTGCGGATGTGCGCGCGGTCCCAGCGCCGGGTGTAGTCGAGCGGGGTGGCGCGCAGGGGGCGCAATCCGTCGTGCCGTACGGGCGCGGTCAGCAGGTGGCGACCCTGCGCGGTCTTGATGAAGTTGCGGTTCTGCCAGCCGCCCCGGGTGAACTGGGCGTCGTCGAGCAGGATGAGCAGGTCCGCTTGGTCCCACTTGTCGAGGTAGCCGCAGTACGGCAGATAGTGCGGTTGGTGGATCGCCACGGTGTACACGGCGCACCCTTCTTGGCGGTGGTGGCGGGTCGGGAGTCAGGTCAGGCCTGGGACGAGGCGGTCGGCCAGGGCGAGGGCCTGGCCGATGGTTGTGCCCATGTCGTCGTAGAACGTCGTGCCGCGACCGGCGAGGAGCACATCCGGGGCGGAAGCCAACTGCCGGTATTTGCGGGCGAGTTCGTCGTTGTGCGGGCTGCGCAACACGAAGTCGATCTGGTTCGGTCCGGGGCCGGCGGCTTCGAACCCGACGAGCAGGTCGTCGGACGGGGCATGCGCGCCGTTCCACGGCAGCAGGGCCGGAACATGCGAGCGGTAGTGGGGGCTCGCTCCGTCCGGGTAGGTGACCACCGGTACGTCCTGCGTGTCCCCGGCGTCGAGCACCCGCCAGTCCAGGTGGAGGCTGCGGCGTTGCAGGGGGCCGAGCTGGCGGTGGAAGTGGGCGTCGATCGGCGTGGTGACGACCATGAGCCGCCGGAAGCGGGGACTGGGCGGGTGCCGGTAGTCGCGGCCGAGATGGACTTCGATGCGCGGGTGGTCGGCCAGCGGTTCGACCAGCGTGCCGTAGCCGCCGCATGGCAGGCCCTGCCACCGGGCCTCGGGATGGTAGCCGCGGCTGGGACGGAAGGAGATGCCGAACCGCTCGGCGAACACCTCCGGCGCGAGATCTGCCGGATCGGCACCCCACTGCGCCGTGACGTACCCGCGGACGAACATCTCGTACAGCCGCGGTCCGACCTGCGCCAGAGCCAGAGCCCGCACGCTGTCCGCCGGAGCGTGACGGAACGGAGCGGCGTCCCCTTCGACGGTGTCCCTGGCCTCCTCGGGCGACATCGCGTGTCCGTAGGCGGCCTCGATGGCCTCCAGCCCGAGCGGCAGCGGTATGAGGCGGCCGGCCACTAACGCGTGCACGGTGTGCGTGTAGGCGACCATCCGCACCCGGCTGGTGATCCACTCCCATACGCGAGGGTCGGAGGTGGCCACGATGTGGGTGCCGTACGGGGAGTACTCCACGCCGGTCTGGGCATCGCGCCGAGACCAGCACAGGCCGCCCAGGTGGTGTTCGCGTTCGACGACCATCACGCTCGCCGGGCAGCGGGTGACGAGTTGCTCGGCCAGCACCAGCCCGAACAGGCCCCCGCCCACGATCACGACATCGTGTGTCCGGGCCCGGGTCACAGGAACCACGCGTGCCGCTGCCCGAACTCCTCCTGCGGCGGCACCCCGGCCTGCCCGGCCGTCCACTGGTCCACGGCCATGGACTGCTTGATGTGGCGGCAGCCCAGCGCGTAGCAGCGGGACAGCCTCATGTTCGCGATCAGCCGGCGGGCGACCTGCTGATGCTGCTCGCCGCCCCAGATGTCCTCCAGATCGCCGTGGCGGAGGTCCCCGATGAGGTACTGCGAGCTGCCCCACTGGGGGCCGCAGACGTAGACCTCGCCGTTGGCCAGCACCCAGCAGTTCACGCCGGTGGCCACCGTCCAGCAGTGGGAGTGGGCGCCAGTGACACCCTTGTTGTCGTCACCGAGGATCAGACCGATCTTGTCCGCCCACTCCGTCAGGCCCCGCTCGGCGGCGAACGCCTCCAGATCGGCCCGGAACTCGGCGCGCTGGACCTGGTCGAGGACGAAGTCGCCACCGCGGTGCTCGTAGTCGTCGGCGAGCCGCAGGTGGATCGCGTCGAACCCGGTCGCCTCGGCCCAGGCGTAGATCTCGCGCAGCCAGCGGTAGTTGGTGGAGTTGATGATGACCTTCGCGTTCACGGCCGGGGTCTCAAGCCCCGCTTCCCGGCGGGTCGCGAGCACGGTCTGCACTGCCTTCTCCATCCGGCTCTGCCCGTGTTTGACCTTCGCGACCGCCTCGTAGGTGGCGTCGTCGTAGGCAAAGACCGCGACCTCGACGAACACCATCTTGTCCAGGACCTCGGGGCGGGCCAGCGCCTTCCCCATGGTCATGTTGGACGCCATCCCGGCCCGAGTAGTCTCGCGCGGCAGGGCGGCTATGAAGTCGGCGATCTGTCCGCCGCGCCACAGCAGCGGTTCACCGCCGCCGCAGTACTGGACGCCGCGCACGCCCATGGCCGCGATCGAGACGTGGAGCCGCTCCATCATCTCCAGCGGCATGCTGCCCTGCCCGTACGCGTGGTTGCGCTCGTCGGCGTTGCAGTGCGTACAGGCGACGTTGCAGTCCATCGTGCCGTAGACCTCCAGCGTCCACGGCGCGGGCCGGATCTGGATCTCCCCGTGGACCGGTAGGGCCGTGGTGTCGGCGGCGGCGTACAGGGCCTTGTGCGCGGACCAGTACGGGCGGGGCTGTGCGGTGGCGGTGATCAGGTCGGTCTCGGTGCTGGGACGAGCCATCAGATGCCTCCGGCAAGGGGGTCGGGGTCAGAAGAACTTGCCGTGCGGGGCGTCGAATCCGGTCAGGAATTCGATCGTGCGGTTCTGCTGGTGGTGCACGCAGAACGGGCAGGACTTCAGCACCAGTTGGTCCAGGACCTGCCGACGCTGCTCGCCCCGCCAGACCTCGGCGAACGTGGAGTCGTTGATGTTGCCGATCACCCCAGCGATGCCGTCGCCGGCGTCGGTACGGGTGCGTTTCTGGGCGCACAGGAACACGTTGCCGTCGGCCCCGATGGCGGGCTTGAACTGCTGCCAGTGGCAGCGGCTGTACCCGCGGACCTGATGGGTGTTGTTGTCGAAGATCCGGTCCACGATCTGCACGTCGAACCGCTCGTCGTCCAGGTTCAGCGCCTGGTCCAGCCCCGCCAGCATCCGCGCGTGCAGGTCGGGCCCGACGGCGACGCCGGAGTACGACTTGTACTGGATGTAGTCGGCCCCGCAGTCCTTGACCAACTCGCCGCAGGCCACGAGGTCGTGCACGTTGTCGTCGTTGATGAAGAACCCGGTGCCCACCGTGCACGGCCCCTCGACCGCTGCCAGCGCCCGCAGGTTCGCGATGATCCGGTGATGGTCGTTGTTGCCGTGCAGCCTCGCGTGCAGCTCGGGGTCTGCCGCGTCCAGGCTGAACCGTACGTAGGTGGCCGCCTTCTTCAGCCGGGCGCCCAGCTCGGGGAAGACCCGGGAGCCGTTGGTGACCAGCCCCACCGACATGCCGTGACCGGCCGCCAGCTCGATCGCGTCGACCGTGTTGGGATGAGTCATCGGCTCGCCTCCGCCAACGAACAGCAGCGACGTCACCCCGAGTTGGGCCAGCTCCTCGACCAGTGTCAGCAGCCGCTCGGGGGCCATCCGCTCGCTGCGCTCCTTGGAGTGCAGGCTGCTGTAGATACAGAACGTGCAGTGGTGGTTGCAGGAGTTCGCCGGATCGATCTCGACGCTCGTTGGGAACGGGTCCTCTCCGGCCGCGTACGCCCGGATCGTGTCCTGCTGCTCCAGCAGCCGCAGCGGATCGAACAGGAACCGGAACCGGTGGTCGCGCTCGATCTCCGCGTACCGGTAGCCGAGGGCCTCGGCCGCAGTCCGGGCACCGGACGTCAGCTCGGCGACATCCTCGTTGACGACCTTCGTGGGAGTTGCGAGGAGGGGCAGTTCACGTTGCATGTGGTGCCTCCTTCAATCGGTTCGGGTGATACCTCGTGTGTGAGCACGCGCTGTTTCTCGTCGAAACGCCCGGCGTGGAGGGTTGCCTTGCCATCCGAGGGGAGTCGGAGGCCGCTTGCCCCTCCACGCCGGGAGGGGACCGCCCCGGCGCCGACTGTCCCTGTCGCAGTGGGCACCGAGGCGGGAGTCACCGGCTGCTCACCGGGGCCGGATGGTCCGCCGTCTGGGGAGTGTCGCCGTCAGGGGCGGCGGGTGGGGGCTGTTCCTCCGGGCGAGCCGACTTCGCCGCCTTCTCCAGCCGGTTCCCGGTCCACGAGACCACCAGGCTGAAGAGGAGACCCAGGGCGGGCCGGTACCAGAAGGGGAGCCCGTGCAGGAGCATGAGGCCGCCGCCGACGAGGTCGAAGGTGAAGTGGGCGGCCATGAAGGGGAGGAGACGTCCGTACTGCCGGTACAGCCAGACGCGGCCTGCGGCGAACACGAGCATGCCGATGGCGGGGAGCCCGAGGTAGGCGTGCAGGAGGAGTTCGGGTATGCAGACCAGGGTGTAGATCTGCCACGCGGGCCGGCGTATCGCGGTCAGCAGGGCGGTCGTGGCGGCGACGATCACCACGTCCTCCAGCACCACCGTCGGCACCAGTCCGATGGCAAGGGTCCCGAAGTTGTCGACGCCCAGGGTGGACATCTGGCCGCCCTTCATGACCGGCACGACGGCCCCACTCCAGCGGATGAGGTGGATCAGGAGGAAGGAGAGGACGCCGCCAGCAACGGATACGGTCAGGACCAGGTTCGCGATCTGCCAGTCACGCAGTCGCTCAACTGCCGTACGAGGAAGGGCCGTTCGCAAGGAGACGCGATGGGCCCGGCACAATTCGAGAGCCAGCCACCCAAGGACGCACGCGAACACGGCCTGACCGACGACCTGCGCGAGCGCGTTGGGGAACGGTGCGGTCGCATACATGCCCGCCGCTCCGGCCAGCACAGCGGCTGCGCGCTGGAGGAGGCGCTGTCGCGGGGTGACCCGGCTGAGCGGGGTCCGGGCGAAGACCAGCCAGCACAGCCACCAGAACACGATGGTCGCAGCACTGAACTGGGTGTAGATCACCGCGTATCTGGTCCGTGTCGACAACGACAACGACAGGCCGTACAGGTGGCCGGATGTCAACGCCGTGACGATCAGGGGGAAGTAGCAGGCGAGGAGCAGCAGCCCGATCACGTGCCGCGCCACACGGCGGGCGGGCGCGTCGGTCCGCTCAGAGGGCTCAGGGTCCGGGCGGTCCGGCAGGTCAAGCAGTGTGACGTGAGGTGTCCTCATGCCGGCCCTCCGGTGGTGAAGGACGCGAAGTCGTCGGTGTCGTAGGCAGCGGGTGATGCCCACGGCTGCGGGCAGGAGCCGAAGCGGGCGGCTTGCTGGGCCAGGTCGAACAGCAGGTCCAGGACGACGGCGGTGATGCGCTCCATGCGGCCTGAGTCGTGGAGGCTGGTGGGACGGAGCAGGAGATCAGGCACGGGGCAGCCCCCGCTCGATGCGGTAGATCCAGGACGCGGGATCGGCGATCTCCGCGTCGGTGGGGAGATACGTCCCGTCCTTCAGGATCTGATTGACCAGGCCGGTGCCGCCTTCGGTGACGGCCTGCGCGATGAGGCGGCAGCCCTGCTCGTACGCAGCGCGGCTGGGGCCGAGGCGGCGGATACCGGGGAGCGCGTTGTGCAGGCGGTAGCGCAGCGACTTCGGCGCTTGCCGGTGATCGGCCGGTGCGCCAAGAAGGCGGGTGGTGACCTGCTGATCGGCCCAGGCCGCGTGTCCTTCAAGCACGGTCGGGACACCCGGTGTTGCGATCCCCCGTTTCTGAGGGAAGAAGGTCGCCCACACGGCGCCGCCGCGGGCACCGGTTTGCATCTGGTGGACGAGTTCGTGAATGAGGAGCTGGTGGAGAGCGGCTTCATCGGCCAATAGGCCGCCGTGGTGCAGGGCTCTGGGCGCGATGATTGTCTCGTCGTGCCCGTCCTCGGTCTCCTGGGTACTGGCGAGCACCAGAGGCCAGACCAGCACCGGGACAAACCCCATGGCCTTCAGCCGGCGCCGGATGCCGCCGATCTCCTGTGGGGTCAGCTCCAGATCGGCGATGTCGCGGGCCAGGATGCGGTGCTGGCTCTGGCGGGCCTCGTCCCGCCACGCCTTCGGTGTCACCAGGCGGAAGCGGACCTCCGGCGGTAGCGGGAGGCCGGTTATCTCGTTCACCGCCGGTGCCACCTGGCGAAGGATCAGGGAGATCTGCTTGGCCAGGTGGGGATGGCGCTGGGTGTCGTCCAGCACGGTGAAGCGGGTGTGGGTCACAGATGATCCTGTCGAGAAGTGATCGGTCTGGTCGGTTTCGCCTGGCCCTTCGTCCCCCGGGCCGCCGTCTGGTCCCGGGGAACGAAGGGGGTCAATGAGCCCCGCGCCGGTGGCGCCTGGGCAGGCTCGGCGGCGTCACCGAGGGGCGGCAGGGCCAGTAGCAGGTGAGCAGCAGCAACAGGCCGGCCGCGTGCACGGCAACACGGTGCGCCGGCGACGTGGCTGACGGGATGGGTGAGGGGGCGTCGGCACGTTCTTCCCGGAGATTCCGCGGTATCTCGCGCACTGTCATGCGCTCGCTCCCCGTCCGGCGAATCGTGCCTGCCAGGCGGGGAGGTCGCCCACCGCCTCCTCGGCGCTGGGAACGAGATCCGGGCTCTTCCAGACCCGGTTGAAGCCGTCGAGACCCGCGGTTTCGACGATCTGAGCCACGCTGTCCACCGCCGAGGCGAACAGCTCAGCGTCCGCTTGCCGCTGCGCAGGTGTGAAGAGTTTCCGAAAGCGCGCGGAGGTACGCGGGCTGTCCGTCCCTGTCCGCACCGGCTCGCCGAGGATCTTGGCGGTGATCTGCTGATCCGCCCAGTACGCGTGTCCCTCAAGCAGGAGACCGTAGGCCCTGTCCGCCACCCCGCGCAGGGCGGGATAAAGGGTGTCCTGCGCCGCCCAGACACGGCCCTCGCTTGCCGCGTACTGCGCCAGGTGCGTGGGCTCGTGTGCCAGCGTCTTGTACAAGAAGGGGGTGTCGTCGAGTCGGCCACCATGGCGGAGGGCTTCGGGCAGGATGACCAGTTCGGGCTGCCCGGGTTCGAACAACACAGCCTGGGCGCCGATCGCTGGCCATTGCCTGCGCAGGACCTTGAGTCTGAGCTTGCGCGTGACGAGAGCTGCGCGCAGGTCATGGGTGGAGGGGGCGAGCTCTTCGGTTTCCGCGAGGAGTAGACGCTTCGTGCTGCGACGGTGCGCCTTCCTCCAGGCGCGGGCTGTCATGGTGCGGATGACGACGGGATCGGGCAGCGGGAGTGCTGTGACTGCCTCGACCAAGGGCAGAGTCTCAGCGGCCACGGCCTCGATCCGCTCCGCGAGCGGATCGAACTGTTTTCCAGCTTCGTGACGTACGACAACGGCGGGCATCGTGCTGCTTTCAGTCGGAACGATCAGATCAGTTTTGATGGGTCCCCTGCTGTCGAGCCGGCGATGAGGGCCAACGGGCCCGGCGGCAGGGGGCAAGCCCGCGCGCGGCAGTTGGCGACAACAGGGCTGCCGCACGCGGGAGTTCAGGTGTCGTCAGACGATGACGAGTCCGCGGCGCAGATCGAGGTCGGTCACGGTCGTGCGGTGGAGGTCGAGTTCGTGGCGGGCGGCGTTCGTGTAGTGCACGGCTATGTCCGCGGTGAGCAGGTCCGCTGCCGGGAGCGGGCAGTCCGGGAGGGCGGCGAGGGCCTCCTCCAACGAGCCGGGTACCGGCGGTGCTTGAGCGTCGTCGAAGGCGTTGCCGATGTAGGGCGGGGGCGGTTCGGATTTGTGATCGAGTCCGGCCACCGCGGCGGCGAGCGTGGTGGCGATCGCGAGGTAGGGGTTGGTGTCGGCGCCGGGGAGGCGGTTTTCCAGGTGGAGGTCCTCGCCGCGGCCGACGACGCGGATGGCGCAGGTGCGGTTGTCGCGGCCCCAGGTGAGGTTCGTCGGGGCGAACGTGCCGGGGACGTAGCGTTTGTAGGAGTTCACGGTGGGGGCGTGCAGCAGGGCCAGGTGCGGCAGGACGTCGAGGAGCCCGCCGATGGCGTGGCGGGCCGCATCCGGCGTCCGCCCGTCGGTTTCGGCGAACAGCGGGACGCCGTCCGGGCCCAGGAGGGAGAAGTGGATGTGGCAGCCGCTGCCGACTCCGGTGGCGGGCGCGGCCATGAAGTTCGCCACCAGGCCGGATTCCTCGGCGAGGGTGCGTGCCGCGTGCTTGAACAGCAGGTGGATGTCGGCCGCCCGGAGCGGATCGCCGTAGGGGAAGGTGACCTCCACCTGTCCGGGGCCGCTCTCGCTCTTGATCGCTTCGATGGGCCAGCCCATACCGGCGAGGCACTCCTGGAGATCATCGAAGAAGCGGGTCAGCACGGGCGGGTGGTCGAGGGCGTAGTCGAGATTGCGGGTCGTCACCGGCTGTGTCCCGCGCCGGCCGGGGCCGGCGGTGTTGGCATGGCTCAGGACGAACTCGGTCTCCAGTCCGACCTGGGCGGTGATACCCCGGGCGGCGAGCCGGTGGAGCTGGTGGTGCAGGATCTGGCGGGGCGCCACGTTGAGAGGCTGCCCGTCGTGGCCGAGGGCGTGAGCGAAGACCAGGGCGGTGTGCCTCCTCCAGCCCAGCTGGTAGACGGCGCCCGGGTCGGCCAGCAGGCCCATGTCGCCCCAGCCGGTGTCGGCGGAGGTCAGCGGGAAGCCGTCGAGCGGGCGCTTGCCGACGTCAGTGGCCAGGACGTAGGCGCACATGTCGCTGCCACCGGACACGACGTGGTCGATGAAGTGGCCTGCGGCGAACCGCTTTCCCATCAGCCGGCCCTGCATGTCGGGCACGGCCAGCATCACCGTCTTCACGATGTCCTGCTGCACCAGGTGGCGCAGCACCTCGAAGTCGCAGCCCTCAAGGGCCTCGTGCCCGGCGGAGCCGTTGACCGGGGTGTCGCGGGGGTCGTTGTTCATACGACGTCCTGCGCCATCTGCTCGCGCTCGCCCTCGGTGCCGTACTCGGGGATGCCGTAGGTGCGCCGGCCGCGGGTCGCCCACCCGATGGTGGCCAGGAGCAGCACGGCCACGAGCGCGACGGGGGCGTAGTTGAAGGAGTCCTTGGTGACCGGGGAGACCTGCGGGAGGCAGAAAACCACGGTGATAAAGAAGACCCAGATGACGGCGAACCATCCGATGGGCTTGCTCCAGCGGCCCAGGTGCCAGGGGCCCGGGGTGAATCGGTCTCCGGCGCGCAGGCGCAGGTAGACGGGAATGGCATAGGCGGGGGTGATACCGATGACGTTGATCGCGGTGACCGCATAGTACGCGGTCAGGGAGTACAGCGACGGCAGGGCCAGGGCGAACGGGACGGCCACCGACAGCCACACGGCCGGGACCGGGGTCTTGGTGCGGGGACTCAGCCGATGCCAGGTCTTGGAGAAGGGCAGGGCGCCGTCCCGGGAGAACGCCCACACCATCCGGGAGGCACTCGCGAGTCCCGCGTTCGCGCAGAACAACTGGGCCACGATCACGATCAGCAGGAGAATCTTGGCGCCGGTCAGACCGAGCGCGTCGAGGAAGATCTGCGCGGGCGGCACCCCAGTCGCACTTCCGACGGTGCCGGCGTAGTCCTGGATCGCGAACAGCATCCCCGCGAGCAGGACGAAGCCCACGATCCAGGACCAGAAGATGGAGTACACGATGCCCCTGGCGGCCGAGATTTGTGCCTGGACGGTTTCCTCCGACAGGTGGGCGGAGGCGTCGTAGCCGCAGAACGTGTACTGCGCGAGCAGCAGCCCGAGCGCGATCACATAGATGGGGTTGCCCCATCCGGTGGAGTTGGCGAAGTGGGTGAACACGAAGCTCGCCGACTGGTGATGGGAGGGTATGAAGACGAGGGCGCCGACGATCGCCGCGACGCCGCCGATGTGCCACCACACGCTGAGCGAGTTCAGCACGGACACCAGCCGGACCCCGAACAGGTTGAGCACGGCGAGCAGCAGCAGGATGACACCGCAGATGGCCATCGTCCGGGCGGGAGTGGGTGTGAAGCCCCACTGGAGGTTGAGCCACGCGCCGACGAACAGCGACATGCCGTAACTGCCGCCCGCCATGCCGCCAAGCAGGCCCAGCAGGTTGAAATACCCGGTGTAGAAACCCCACTTGGGGCCGCCGAGTTTGCCGGCCATGAAGAACAGGGCGCCGGCGACCGGATAGGCGGAGGTGACCTCGGCAAGCGCGGCACCCAGGCAGAGCACGGTCAGGCCGACCGCGGCCCAGCCCCACAGCATGACGGCCGGGCCGCCGGTGATGAGCCCGAACCCGAACAGGGTCATGCAGCCGGACAGGACGCTGATGATGGAGAAGCTGAGCGCGAAGTTCCCGAACGGGCCCATGCGGCGGGCCAGTTCGGGCTGGTAGCCCAGCTGCCGAAGCTTGTCCTCATCGCTCGATGCGCGATGGGTGGTTCTTGCGGACGACAACGGAAGTACCTCCGGGGACGGGAGAGTTGGAGTGATCAGGACCCTGTGGCCGACGGGCGGAAGACACTCATCCACGGGGCGGGGACCGGCAGGTGCTTCGCCAGCCAGTCACCGGCGTCGCCCCGCGCGCCACGTGCCGCCGGCCGCAACCGGCAGACAGCGGTCGCGGGCGCGCTCGAACTGCTCCAGCCACCGCTCCGGCGCCTCGGCCACATACCTCCATGGCTCAGGGGTGGCAAACGGCCCGATCGCCGCGAAGACCGCAGCCGCCTCGCTGATGAACCCGCCGGAAAACAGCGCCTGCGCCACGTGGTTCAGGTCCAGCTGCGACCACTGACTCCGATCCGCATACCTGAACCACCCCTCAAACGCCCGCCCCGTGTAATAAGAGATCGGGTCTCGGGTCCAGTACAAAGGGGTGGTGAGCGCCCCGCGGGCCCGCTGCTCCGCGTAGTGCTCGGCGTACAGGTACAGCGGTAGCAGCAACAACGGCGAGCCATCCGGCGCCCACGTGCAGATCCACCGGACAACGTCGTGGACGCTCACCCCGTACGCGCGCAGCGCCTGGATCATGCGGTGCCAGGCCTCACGGTTGCCCCGATCACGCCGGTCGGCCGCGCGCAACAGCCCCCACGGTCCGGACGGCAACAGGTACTCCGGCGACGGCATACGGTGCTCGGGCAGGCGCCGCTCCTCATCGGGCCAGTCCAGCCGCGCCAGGGCCAGCAGGCACACCCAAGGCACCGGATCGGCGGGCCAGTTGCGCGCCGC
Source organism: Streptomyces sp. NPDC051576 (assembly GCF_040681835.1). Classification (NCBI taxonomy): domain Bacteria; kingdom Bacillati; phylum Actinomycetota; class Actinomycetes; order Kitasatosporales; family Streptomycetaceae; genus Streptomyces; species Streptomyces sp. NPDC051576. Next base: position 54,619 of record NZ_JBFAZO010000008.1, on the reverse strand, counting down.
TTCCCAGCACGCCGCCCGGGGACGATCCGCCAGCAGTCCCGCATCACCATCCCCAGCCCGGTGCGCGGTGAGCGCCCGCTGGGTCCGCACCCGCGCCCGCATCATCACCGCGTTGGCGTCCGGCTCCTCCTGCAACCACGCCTCGACCGCGTCGCCCTGAGCCGCAGCCGCCGCCAGGACCTGACTCCGCGAGGTCCGCACTCCCCACGTCGGGCAGTGCTTCAACAACTCGCTCATCGCACGCCACCGGCCGGCTCGTACGTCGTCCAGCGCCGTGCGTAACTCATCGTCGAACCCGGCCGGATGAAACTGGGGCTGATCAGCGCCGCTCATCCGCGTATCCCGTACCCACACAAGCGAGTTGAAGCGTGTCCCGTCCCATCAGCTCGTCGGGCAGTGGCGAGCGGGAGTAACGGCTTGAGACAAGGCAGGAGCGTCCGTAAGGGTGTCATCGGGACCTCAGGGGAGTTGGTCAAGAAGGGGAGGTGACCGCCGGGACGCCGGCCTCGACGGGGGGCGAGGCACAGAGCGCCCCGGCGGCCGATCACGGGGCGGCGTACGACTGGAGTTACGCGGGGAGTGCACGCGGCTTGATCAAGGCTTGGACAACCTTGCCGCCTTCGGTGAGGGCGTAGGCGATCTCCGCTCCGCGCTGGCGCGCGGTCCACAGGCCGCGAGGGCGTTCGTCCTCCGACGGCTCCCACTCCATGGCGTCATCAAAGTCCGGGAAGTCGCGAATCCTGTCGTGCACCTGAATGACCAGGGCCCCGCTCTGCAAGAGCGCCCACGTCACGGGGATCACGGCGTGCTCGGAGACACCTGAGTGCGCGACAGCGTTGGACATCAGCACCCGCCCAATCACGGCCGCATCCTCAATGTCCACGAGGACGTGCTCCCTGTCCGCAAGCAGGTACAGGCGGGTGAAGCGGTACACGTTCCCGGCCACATGACGGTCGGCCCGGAACTTCTCCTTCCGGACCCACCAGGTCTCCTCGCACACGAGATCCCGGATCGCGGTGACACCGCGGTGTTCCATGTCGTCGTTCCTTCTCAAAGAGGGAGGGAGCACCAGGCCGTCGTGCCGTCAGAGCTGAAACCCCAGACGTCGGCGATGGCAGCGACGAGGAAGAGACCACGGCCGTCCTCGTCGTCGAGGCCGGCAGTGCCGGGCACGGGGATTTCATGAGAGCCGTCCCGCACCTCGATCAGGAGATGCGTATCGGTGAGATACACACGAAGACCGACATCACCACGACCGTGCTCGAACGCGTTCGTGACCAGCTCGGTCACGAGCAGATCGGCGGACTCGATGAGTTCCGGCCGACCCCAATAACGCAGCCCGGCACGGACGATGACGCGTGCGCGACGCGGCACAGCTCGGTCTGCATCGGCGATCACGCCGGCCGTGGAGCCCGCGCCTCGCTCGAAGGACAGGTCGAGTCCGGGGTACGCCCGAGGAAGAGGGGGGATTCTGGGGCGTGTACGCGCGATGATCGCAACCGAAGTCATGCCGATTTCTCCATGCGTCCTCAATTTGGCGATCAGCTTCCAGGAGTCAGTAGCCGGGGGCTGCCTCGCCGGGGTGCTGGTGCGGGCTCCTACGCTTTCAATAAGGTCAGTCGGCGTCGCGGGCACGCGTGACCAACTTTTTTGGACGCACACCGACGCGCCGACCAGGAGCAATCGCCTTATTTGGACGATCAGTTGGGCTGCATATCCCCGTTCTCCCGGTTCAGGCCCACCGATTGATCGATGACGCGGCTACCTTGAGTTCACGACACCGCATAGGGAGCACGCCCATGAACGCCCCCTCGAAACCTGGTTCCAAGGCAGACCGGGATGCCCTCCGCCAGGACATGGCCACTGCCGGATGCGCACTCACCGATATTGCTATTGAGATGCGCGCTCGATTCAGGATGCGTCCCAGAGAAGCGTGGCGGCATGCCCGTGGTTGGACACTTCAAGAGGCAGCAGACCGCATCACGCAGGCAAGCTTCCGACGCCCCGGCGAGTCTGTGGCTGCCGACGCTTCCCTCGTAGGCAAGTGGGAGAAATGGCCGGGTCCATCCTCGCGCCGCCCCAGCTTCCCGGTCCTGTTCGCCATGGCGGGTGCCTTCTCGTGCCGCGTAGAGGACCTGTTGGACTTGGAGGATCGGCGTGCGTTGCCCGAGGCAGACCTGAGCCTGCTTACTCATCGCCCGTCAGCTATCGATTCGACAGTCCCACCATCCGCGTCATCGCTCACGGATACATCGTCCGAAGCTGCGGGGACCGATCTCGTGCGTCTCGCCGCCGACGAGTCTGCGTCCTGGGCACAGTGGGCGGAAGCCGCGAACGTCGGCGACATCGCCCTCGAACAATTACTGGCCGAGACGCGGATGCTCGCGTCCGACTACCTGACCTCAGATCCGGTTCCGCTCTTCATCCGGACCCGGGCGCTACGCGACCGCGTTTTCGCGCTCCTTGAGGGACATCAGTATCCTCGCCAATCGGTGGACCTGTATGTCGCAGCCGGCTACCTGTGCGGGCTCCTGGCGTGGATGTCTTCCGACTTGGGACAACTGCGCGATGCGGAGACGCAAGGTCGGACCGCGTGGCTGTGCGCCGAGCTATCAGGACACAACGACCTGCGTGCTTGGGTCCTTTCGACTCGCTCCAAAGTGGCGTTCTGGGACGGCCGCCTTCGTGAGGCGATCAACTTCGCGCGGCGTGGCAGCACATACCGCACCACGGGAACGGTTGCAGTGCTCCTCGCCTGCCAGGAAGCCGATGCTTGGTCTGAGCTGGGTGCTCAGGACGAGGCCCTGGCGGCGCTCGCCCATGCCGACGACGCGCGCGTCGCAATGGGCGGCAACGACGAGATCGGAGGCATTTTCTCCTGCCACCCCGCTCGGCAGGAGAACTACGCGGCAGCAGTCCAGTTGCGTGTCGGTCGCCCCTCTGATGCCTTGCGATCTGCGGACAACGCCCTCGCGCTCTTGTCTGTGCAACCGGTCAGGGCATACGGCACCGAGGCACAGATCCACATCAGTCAGGCAGCAGCACACATAGCCGCTGGTGAGGCGGAAGGCGCTCTAGAAGCCCTTGCTCCTGTTCTGGCACTGCCACCGGATCACCGTCTGGCTCCTGTCACTCGCCGCCTCGGCGAACTCAGCTCCGGCATCGGCCAGCCATCTGCCAGCGGTACTGCGACCGTTGGGCTGAGACAAGCAATCGAAGCGTTCTGCGTGAACTCAGCTCCGCGACATCTCGCACTCTCGCCAGGGGAGGGCTCCGCCTGATTTGATCGTTAGCTATGAGCACTCAACCCGAGCCCATGCGGAACCACTGGTGGTGGCGACCTGGCTGGAGCATAGGCCGCCGCTTCTACACCTGGCACCTGACATTCGAGGGTCAGGACGACGTACACCGGCTTGCCGCCCAGTACCGGTCCGCGCTCGCTCCGCTTGGAGACGCCTTTACTCCGATCCCAGACAGGTGGCTGCACCTGACGATGCAGGGCATCGGTTTCGTTGGCGCGACCAAAGAGCAGGACGTCCACGACATCGTGGATGCAGCCCAGACGCAGCTGGCTTCCATTCCGTCCTTCGATGTCCAGATCGGGCCGGCCGTACTGGACCCCGAGGCCGTGCTCCTGCACGTCCACCCTGACAGTCCTGTCCGCGCCGTCAGGAACGCCATCCGGGACGCCATCGGGGATGTCCTCGGACAGGTTCCGGAGAGAGCTGAAGGCTTCACCCCGCACGTGTCCGTGGCCTACAGCGCCAGCGACGGACCCACCGAACCGATCGCGCAGATCCTTACCAATCTCGGCGCGACTCCGGCGCGTGCACTCATTTCCAGCGCGGAGCTCATCGTGATCCACCGGGACAACCAGATGTACGAGTGGGAGACCTTCGCGAACGTGCCACTCGGCTAACGTCCCCTGCCCCGCTTCCTGACGAATCCACGGGTACGCAACGAGTTCCGTTGCCTTCCGCCGAGGGCGAGCGGGCGAGGCTCGCCGGACTGATCGGCGAGAAGTACGAGGCGCAGTGGCGGGCGTGGAGAGAGGCGGCCGTCGCCTTCCAGTCCGCGGTGACCGAGTACGCGGGGCGCGAGAGCGTAGGCATGTCGCGGTACGAGGTGGAGCAGGAGGTGAAGTTGGCGGTGCGTCACGCGTAGGAGGATCCGGCGGGGTAGCCGCCAGGTGGATGTGACCTCCAACGTTAGGTGGCCACATCGCCCGACAGAGCCGCAGCCCGGCAGCCCGTGCTCAGTGAACTGCTCCGAGTCTGATGGAGGCTCCCGGACTGTCCCGAGGTGGGTGGAGTCAAGTTACTTGGTTTCAAGCTACCGGTGGGGGACGGAGTTCGTACTCCAGTTCGGCGATGCGCTTGCGGGCCGTGGCTAGCTCGGACAGGCCGGTGCTGGTCGTGCCGGGCAACTGTCCCGTATCGATGAGGTGTTGACGGCGCCAGACATAGATCGTCTGGTCGCTGATGCCGAGGAGTCGGGCGACCTGGGCGACCTTCCTCCCGGACGCGACGAGATCGAGGACCTTGCGGCGGAACTCGGGCGGATAGCTGCGGGGCATCACGGCCTCCGAAGGCTGCTGGATCGTCAATTGTCCAGCAACCCGACTCCCTCAGAACCGGGGCATACCAGCTCCACCGATCCCGGAGCGGTTCAGTACAGGACGCCTGACCGGGCTCCCGCACCGCTCCGCGCGGTGCGGGAGCCCGGTCGGATCAGGCGGCCTGGCCGACCTCGGCGTCGTCGAGGCGTTCGGCCTTCGGTACGAGGGCGACGAGAAGTCCGCCCAGCGTGCAGCATCCGATGACCAGCCAGATTCCGTTGGTGAAACCCTTGTCGAGGTAGAACTGAGTTCCCTTGAGGACCATGCCGTGCTGTGCCATCACCACGTAGGCCAGCTGGGAGACGATGATCTGGGCCACGCCCAGGACCAGGTTCTGGGCGCCGTTGGCCAACGCTTGCTCCTCGGGGCTGACCACCTCGATGACCATGATGGGCACGACCGCGACGACCACACCGGTGCCGAGCCCCGCGACCACGCCCCAGGAGATGATCTGGCCTGCGGTCGAGTGGTACTGCGTGCCGATGCCGTAGCCGATGACGGCCAGGGCCACGCCCAGACCCAGCAGGATGCGGCTGTCTATGCGGCGCGCGACGGAGCCGGTACTGATGGCACCCACGATGATCATGGCGCTGATCGGGCTCGTGACGATGGCGTTGTGGGTGCCGGACCAGCCCAGTCCTTCGGAGACATGCGGGATCTTCGGCATCAGCACCAGCAGCTGGATCACCACACCGACCGCGTTGAGCGCACCGGCCGCCACCGCGGTGGCCAGCAGGGCGGTCCACACCGGTCGGCGGCGCACCATGGCCAGCGGGAACAGCGGCTCGGCGACGCGGCGTTCGACGAGCAGGAACACGACGAGCGCGACCACGGCGCCGGCCATGAAGCCGATGAACTTGCCGCTGCCCCAGCCCCACTCCGAGCCCTCGCCCACGCCGTAGATAATGAGGGTCACCCCACCGCCGAGGAGGATGCCCCCGGCCCAGTCCATCCGGCCGCCTCGTTCACGCACGGGGCTCTCCGGGACGAGGAGAGCCACCAGTGCGAAGCTCAGGGCCGTACTGATGGCCAGGAACCACAGCACGCCACGGAAGCCGTGGTTGTCGAGCAGCCAGCCGGAGAGGAACGGTCCGCCGAAGGCGACCAGGCCCACGCCGCCCGCCATGATGCCGTTGGCGAGACCAACCCACCGGCGCGGGAAGATGTCACGGGTGATGGCGTAGCCGAGCGGGGTGGCCGCGATGTAGATGCCGGCTATGCCCCGACCGATCAGCAGAGTGCGGTAGTCGGTGGCCATGGCGGCCACCAGGTCCCCGGCGAAGCCCAGGCCAGTTGCGACGAGCAGTGCCCGCCGCTTGCCGAACAGCGCAGCCCCCTTGATGACGAAGGGCAAGAAGAACGTGCCCGTCAGCAGGGTCATCAGGGTGAACCAGGCGATCTGGGTGGTCTGGAAGTGGATCGCGATCGCGGCCTGGGTGGTGCCGGACAGGGCGGCGACGAGCGACACCAGCTGAACCGACCACAGCAGGGCGGCCACAATGAGCCCATTGCGCGTGGCGGAGCGGGATCTTTCGGGCATCTGGGGTGGCGCGGTCTGTGTCTGGGACATGGAAGCCCTTCCGAGGGTGAACGGAGGTCCGGGCCGTGCTCCAGTCCGGGCGGCCATATCGGACGTCCGGCACAGGATCGGTTCCCGGGGGATTGCGCCGTTGCGTGGGACCGCGGACCCGTAGGAAGGGCGCGGCCGGGGCACGGCCTTGTGCTTCTTGTTCAGGCGGACCGGCGGGCTTGCGCGGAGTCCTGCCGGATGGAGGCCGACGCCGAACCACGGCTCATGTCGGCGGGGCTTCGACCGCCTGCTTCAGACGATGGGGCGGCCGGGCGGTACGCCGTCGGAGCGCTGGGACGCGGCAACGGTCGCGCGGACGCATCGGGGCGGTGGAGCCGCGGGTTACGGCTGGGAGCCCGGGTGCGGGCCGAGGTGTCGGAATCCGGAGGCCGAGGCGGGAAGGGGTGGTGGTGCTCCCGATCCGCGCATGATCTTCGTTGAACATACGGGTCTCTCCTGGCAGCAGCGATGCGGCTGCCCGTAAAGTAGACCTAACGGTCGGTACAATCAATCTATTGGCCAAAAAAAGGACCCTCGATCTGAGGAGAGCCATTGGCGGGGTACCTTAGTCGTCAATGTGACCAGCGACTTCTTGGCCATACCGACGCCCGGTCCTCCCAGATTGTGTTCCCAGCATGGCTGAGGGACGGTTCACCGACCGCCTCTCAGCCGTGCGTATGCGCCTGTCTTGTGACTCCTGGCTGCGTTACCAGGCCGTCCAGCCACCGTCCACGGTGATCGTGGTGCCAGTCATATACCGGGATGCGTCAGAGGCGAGGAAGACCGCAGCGCCGCCCAGTTCCTCGGCCTCGCCGACCCGGCCCAACGGGGTGCTGTCGACGATGCGTTCGCCCCAGCGGCTGGCCAGCAGGCCGGAGCTGAGGTCGGTGTGGAAGTAGCCGGGCGCGAGGGCATTGACACGGACCCCGCGGTCAGCCCACTCGACGGCGAGGGCCTTGGTGAGCGCCTCGACCCCGCCCTTGCTGGCCGCGTAGGCGGCGATCCGCTCGAAGCCGGTGCGGGCGTGCACCGAAGAGACGTTGACGATCGAGCCCGAGCCCTGCTCCAGCATCACCTTGCCGGCCTCCCGGCAGCAGTAGAAGGTGCCCTGGAGGTTGACGTCGAGAACCTGCTGCCAGTCCTCGTCCGTGACTCGCTCACTCCGGGTGAAGTGCGGGCTGACACCGGCGCAGTTGATCACCGCGTCGAGGCGGCCCGTCCCTTCGGTGATCCGGCCGACCGTGCTCCGCACGGCGTCCGAGTCGGCCACGCAGCCGGGCAGGACCAGTACTTTGCCCCCGTGGACGGTGAGTTCGCCGGCCAGTTGTTCCAGGTCGCCGACTGTGCGTGCCGTGACGGCCAGGTCGGCTCCGGCCTGGGAGAGGGCCACGGCCATGGCTCGTCCGAGCCCCTTTCCGGCGCCGGTCACCCAGACCGTCTTCCCGTCGAGGCGCAGATCGCTTGTCACGTCGGTCATGCCTTGCCCTCCGTCGGCAGATTGCGCAGGTTCCGCTTGAGGACCTTCCCCGAGGGAGTGCGCGGGAGTTCGTCGACGATCTCGAAGCGGGCGGGCACCTTGAACTTGGCCAACCGCGCCTGGCAGAACTCCCGGAGTTCCTCCGCCTCCACCTTCATATCGGGGCGGAAGACAACGAAAGCGCGCGGCACCTCTCCCCAACGGGAGTGTGCGAGGCCTACCACAGCGGCCTCCAGGACGGCCGGGTGGTCGTAGAGCACGCGCTCCACCTCGGGCGTGGCGATGTTCTCGCCGCCGGAGACGATCATGTCCTTCTTGCGGTCGTCGATGTAGAGGAAGCCGTCCTCGTCGAGGTGTCCGATGTCGCCGGTGTGGAACCAGCCGTCCCTCAGGGCCGCCGCCGTGGCCTTCTCGTCGCGCCAGTATCCGGCGAAGACCTTCGGGCCGCGCAAGGTGATCTCTCCGAACTCGCCGACGGGCGCCTCCCGGTCCTTGTGGTCGACGATCCGTACGCGCGTGTGCGGCACCGGACGGCCGACCGAGCCGAGTTTCGACAGGCAGTGCTCACGGTCGAGGAAGGTGTCGCCGGAGACGGTCTCGGTGAGGCCGTAGGCGTCGGCGAACCAGGCGTTGGGGAACGCGGTCATGACCCTCCGTAGCACCGGTTCGGGGGTTTTCTCGCCGCCGCCGAGGATGAAGCGGACCGAGCTGGTGTCGTACGACTCCCGGTCGGGGACCTCCAGTACTGAGTTGACCATGGCGGGTGCGAGCCACAGATTGGTGACGCGCTGCTCCTCGATCGCCCTGAGGACGCCCACCGGGTCGAACTTGCGGTGGAGCACGACGCTGCCGCCTGCGTAGAGGACCCCGAGGGCCGGCATGTCCAGACCGCCCACGTGGTAGAGCGGGCCGCACACCAGGGTCGTGTCCGCGGCGGTCAGGCCGAAGTGGACGATGTGTGCGAGGTTCTTCGCCTGCAGGTTCCCGTAGGTGATGCACACACCCTTGGGCCGCGACGTGGTGCCGGAGGTGTACATCAGCCGTTGCAGGTCGCCCGGCTCCACGTCCACGGGCTCCACCACCGCGTCGCGGTGCCGGGCGAGAAGGTCGTTGTAACCGCTCCACCCGGGGGCCGTGGGGCTCTCTCCGACCTGGACGCGGTTGTCCAAGGCGGCCAGTGCCGTGGCGATCCGGTCCACCGCAGGGACGAACTCCGGTTCGGTCACGATCACCTTGGCCCGGGAGTGGTCCAGGATGTACTGCCATTCGTCCCCCGACAGCCGGTAGTTCAGCGGCAGGAACACGGCGCCGATCCGGTTGACGGCGTACACCAGCTCCAGGAACTCGGGCCGGTTGTAGAGCAGCAGCCCGACGATGTCACCCCGGCGCACGCCGAGCCCGGTGAGGGCGTCCGCCAGCTCGTTGACCCGTCGGTGTAGTGCGCGCACCGTCAGGCGCCGTTGGTCCTGTACCACGGCCACGGCCTCGGGCCGTTGGCCCGCGTGGTAGTCGAGGATGCTCGCGAAATTGTCCACGGCGACTCTCTTGTTCGGTGACCGGCAATGTTCCGACTGGTCGGTTGTCCGCTGAAAAGTTTTCGTGTACCAATTGGTCTATAAAACTGGTAGCGGCACTTTACGACGCTCCGCTGTCACCTACAACCGTCGATCAGACGGTTCTCGTCGAGGAGGGGTTTTCCGTGTCACGTGTCCGTCTGGAAGCCCACGGCCCGGTTGTCGTGCTGCGACTGACCAATCCGCCGCTGAACGCCTTCGACTCCGTGCAGCGCCAAGAGCTGGGGGTTGCGGCGCGTGATCTGGCGGACGCCCGTGCCGTGCGGGCCGTGGTGCTCTACGGCGGTGAGCGCCTCTTCGCGGCCGGTGCCGACATCAAGGCTCTGGCCGCGATGGGTCCGGAGGAGATCCGCGGCTGGAACCGCGCCCTGCAGCGGACGTTCGACGAGGTGGCCCGGCTGCCGATGCCGGTGGTGGCGGGGATCACCGGATACGCGCTCGGCGGCGGCCTGGAACTGGCCCTCGCCGCCGACTACCGGGTGGCGGCCGAGGACGCGGTGCTCGGGCAGCCCGAGGTGCTGCTCGGCATCATCCCCGGTTCCGGCGGCACGCAGCGGCTGACCCGTCGTCTGTTCGGTCCTGCCCGGAGCAAGAACCTGCTGATGACCGGCCGCAATGTCCGAGCCGAGGAGGCCCTGCGGATCGGTCTCGTGGACGAGGTCGTCCCAGCCGACCAGCTGCTTGAAAGCGCGCTCGGCTACGCACGGATCCTCGCCGAAGGACCGGCCGCGGCCCTGGAGGCGGTCAAGGAGGCCGTGGACCACGGTGCCGACACGGCGGTGTCGGCCGGACTCGCGCTGGAGCGGTCCCTGTTCACCGGCGTCTTCAGTACGGCGGACGCGGCCACCGGACTCCGTTCCTTCATCGAACACGGCCCTGGGAAGGCGCATTTCGGTGGCGATGCGGACCACGACGACACGAAGGAGCGGAAGGTATGAAGGCGCTGCGCTGGCACGGTGCTCGGGACCTTCGGCTGGAGGAGGTGCCCGACCCGTCGGTACCGGAACCGCATGAGGCGGTCATAGAGTTTCCTGGTGCGGAGTGTGCGGCACGGACCTGCACGAATTCCTCGAAGGGCCGCACATGATCCGGACCGGTCCGCATCCGCTGACCGGAGCCGAGTCGCCGCTGGCCCTGGGACACGAGTTCAGCGGAACCGTCTTTGCCCTGGGCAGCGAAGTACCCGGCTTCGAGATCGGTGACCGGGTGACCGCGGACCCGGTCTGGAGCTGCGGCACCTGCTACTGGTGCGTGCGCGCCGAGTACCACATCTGTCCCAGGAGCGGCTCCGTCGGCCTCGCCTCCCCGGGCGCGTTCGCGGAGCGCGTCACCGTGCCCCTGGCCGGGCTGACCCGCCTGCCCGACAACGTCACCGACGAGATGGCCGCCCTGGCGGAACCCCTCGCGGTCGGCCTGCACGCGGTGACCTGGGCCGGCGTCCGCCCCGGCGACAACGTCCTCGTGGTCGGCGGCGGCCCGATCGGCTTCGCCGTCGTGCTCGCGGCCCGACTGGCCGGAGCTGCGGGCCTCTTCGTGAGCGAGCCGCTGAAGGGACGCCGGGAGGAACTCCTGGACCTCGGCGTGACCGAAGCCTTCGACCCGCGGAAGACGGACGTACGGCGCGAGGTGTTCCTGCGCACCGGCCGTATCGGTCCGGACGTGGTGATCGACGCGACCGGAGTGGCCTCGCTCGCCGCCCAGGCGGTTACCACCGTCCGGCGCGGCGGCCGAGTCGTCCTCGCCGGCGTCGGCCATGGCAGCGTCGAGGTCGACATGGGACAACTCGTCTTCTACGAGCGGTCCGTTCTTGGCACCCTCGGCTACAACTTCGACATCCCCCCGGGTCATCGACCTGATGAGCACCGGGCGCCTGGACGCCTCGGCGCTGCTGACCGGGCGGTATTCGCTGGACGACGGTGCCTGGGTCTTCGAGGACCTGGCCAGGGACCGGGCCTCTCATCTCAAGGTTCTGTTGACCCCGAAGGGACTGTGACATGGATTTCGACCTGCCTGAAGAAACGCAGGCGCTGCAACAGATGGTCCGTGAGTTCGCCGCTCGCGAGATCACTCCGCACGCGTCCGATTGGTCGGAGAACGAGCAGTTCCCCACCCACATCTTCACCAAGCTCGGCGAACTCGGCCTGATGGGCATGCTCGTGCCCGAGGAGTATGGCGGCGCCGGATCCGACATGGTGTCCTACGTGGCGGTGATGGAGGAACTCGGCGCGGCCGACCAGTCCGTGGCCTCGACGTGGAACGCGCACTCCACGATCGCCACCCTGCCCCTGCTCGCCTACGGCACCCAGGAGCAGAAGCACCGCTGGCTGGCGCCCCTGGCACGGGGCGAGGCCCTCGGAGCCTTCGGCCTGACCGAGCCCGACGCCGGCTCCGACGCGGCCGGCATCACCACCACCGCCCGCCGGGCGGACGGGGGCTGGGTCATCAACGGCACCAAGATGTTCATCACGAACGCCGGTACGGACATCAGCCAGGGCGTGACCCTGCTGGCGGTCACGGGACGGGACGACGAGGGACGCAAGCGGTTCGCCACGTTCTACATTCCGACGGACACGCCCGGATACACCGTGGGCCGCAAGCTGAAGAAGCTCGGCTGGCACGCCATGGACACCCGGGAACTGGTCTTCACCGACTGCTTCGTACCGGACGACCACCTGATCGGCGACGAGGGCGGAGGACTGCGTCAGTTCCTGTCCGTCCTGGACAAGGGCCGTATCAGCGTGGCCGCGCTCAGCATGTCGCTGGCGAAGGCGGCACGCGCGCTCGCGATCCAACACGCCAGGGAACGCGAGCAGTTCGGACGCCCACTCGCCGCTTTCCAGGCTGTGGCACACAAGATCGCCGACATCGGTACGGAGTTCGAGGCCGCCCGGTGGATGGTCTACCGTGCCGCCTGGCTCGCCGACCAGGGCCGCCCGCACGCCACGGAGTCTGCGATGGCGAAACTGTACGCCTCTGAGGTGGCCAACCGGGCAGCCTCCCAGGCGGTGCAGATCCACGGCGGCTACGGGTACATACGAGAGTCCGAGATCTCCCGCTTCTACGCCGATGCCAAGATCCTGGAGATCGGCGAGGGCACCAACGAGATCCAGCGCAATGTCATCGCCAGGGACCTGGTGCGAGGGGCATGAGCCCCGACGCTGCTCCCTCCGGCGGTGGTAAGTGAGACACCGCCGGGCCGGATCAGCCTCCTGCCGGAAGGCGCACGGTCGGCCTCCGGATCGAGTGGGAGCCCGGCCGCTCGCGCTCGAAGGCCCCGGCCTCCTCCATGGCCTCCCGGTCATGGCCGGCCGCTCCGAATCCCGTTCTTTGAGCCGATGGAGTGGCAGAGCACCCCTTTGGCGAGTCCGACTGCCCGCCCCAGGCCGTTGACGGGGGCCGCGGAGTAGCCGCATCTCCCCGGCCGGTGCAGCAGCGATCCGACCATCCGCGGTTCACTGGACCGATCGGTACATTAAATGATGGCTGAGGCGGTGCCTTTGGCGGCATCGCCTGCGTGAGTGTAGCGAGGACGCACATGACTGTGGCACCGCAGTTCACCGGCGTGGAATCCACGCATGCGAATGAACTTCTGGAAATGTACCGGCGGATGCGCCGCATCCGCAGGTTCGAGCAGCGGGCTTCGGAGCTCTACAAGGCCACCGAGATCCCGGGCTTCCTGCATCTGTCGATCGGCCAGGAGGCGAGCGCCGTCGGCGCCTGCTGGCCGCTGCGTGACAGCGACGGGATCACCTCCACCCACCGCGGCCACGGGCATGTGCTGGCCAAGGGGCTGGACGTGGCCCCGATGATGGCGGAGCTGATGGGCAAGGGAGAGGGCACCTGCCACGGCCGCGGCGGTTCCATGCACATCGCCGATCCCGGTCTGGGCATCTTCGGCGCCAACGGCATCGTCGGCGCGGGTCTGCCCATCGCCGCGGGCGCGGCCACAGCGGCCAAACTGCGCGCCGTCGGCGATGTGGTGGTGGCGTTCTTCGGGGACGGGGCGGTGGCCCAGGGCATGTTCCACGAGGCCGTGAACCTGGCCGCCGTATGGGATCTGCCGGTCGTCTTCCTCTGCGAGAACAACCACTACTCCGAGTTCTCCCCCGCCTCCGAGCAGCACCGCGCCCCGCTCTCAGCACGCGCCGCCGGGTACGGCATCGGCTATGCACACATCGACGGCAACGACGTGCTGGCCGTGGCCGGGATGATGACCGATGTGGTGGAGCGGATCCGGCAGGGGGGCGGTCCGGTCCTGGTGGAGGCGGAGACCTACCGCTGGCACGGCCACTACGAGGGCGACCCCGAGCGCTACCGCCCCGCCGAGGAGGTCGCCGCCGCCAAGGAACGCGACCCGCTCCTGGTGGCCCGCCGGCATCTGGCGGCTGCTGGGATGAGCACGTCCCAGGTCGACGCCATCGACAAGGAGATCGACAAGGAGATCGAGGCGGCGATCGACTGGGCGAGGAGCCTGCCGGAGCCCGCCCCCGAGACCCTGCACGACTACGTCTCCGCACCGCGCGTCCACATACCCGAGCCGGCCCCGCTGCCGGCCGACGCCGAGATCTTCCGGTCCATGGACGCCGTACGACTGGCCCTTGAGCATGAACTCACCGCCGATCCCAGCGTGTTCGTCGCCGGGATCGACGTCGGCGCGGGCGGCAACGTCTTCGGACTCACCCGGGGGCTGGCGCAGGCCTTCCCGGGCCGGGTGCGGGACACGCCGATCAGTGAGAGCGCCGTCGTCGGTACGGCGGTGGGGGCGGCCATGGCCGGCATGAAGCCGGTGGTCGAGATCATGTACATGGACTTCATCGGCGTCTGCCTCGACATGCTCCTCAACCAGGCCGCCAAACTGCGCTTCATGACCGGCGGCCGGGCCTCCATGCCGCTGGTCGTGCGCACCCAGTTCGGCGCGGGCCGCTCCTCGGGCAGCCAGCACTCCCAGAGCCTGGAAGCCATCCTGGCGCACATCCCCGGGCTGACCGTGGTCATGCCCTCAACCCCGGCCGACACCTATGGATTGCTGCGCGCCGCCATCCAGGACCCGAACCCGGTCGTATTCGTCGAGAATCGCCTCCAGTACGGCCTCAAGGGCCCGCGCCCCTCAGCCGACCACCTGATCCCGCTGGGCAAGGCCAAGGTCATCCGCGAGGGCACCGACATCACCCTGGTCTCCTGGTCGCGGATGGTCCATGACGGCCTGGCCGCCGCGGAATTGCTCGCCGGGGAGGGCATCAGCGTCGAGGTGATCGACCTGCGCACCATCGCCCCGCTGGACCGCGAGACCGTCCTCGCCTCCCTCGCCAAGACCAACCGCCTGGTCATCGCACACGAAGCAGTGCGGGACTTCGGCGTCGGCGCCGAACTGTCCGCGCTCGCCGTCGACGAGGGGTTCTGGCACCTGGACGCGCCGGTCACCCGGGTGGCCCCGCCGTCCGTCCCGGCACCGTACGCACCCTCGTTGGAGCGCGTCTGGCTGCCCTCGCGGGACACGATCGCCGAGACACTGCGCCGTATCGCCGCCGTCTGAACACAAAGGTGCCTCCGGGAAACCTCCCGGAGGCACCTTTGCTGTTGAAGTCCGAACCCGGCCCGGTTGAATCGGCAGGACCCCACGTGTGGACCGGTGGTGATGTATGACCTCACCCGTTGGACTAAAATAATTCTAGGGAAGCGGAAACGGCAGGTCAATGATTTACCGAATCCAAACCCGCGCCTCACGCATCCATTAGACCGTAAAGTCTAAACATCAAACGAATGCGCTTCCGCGACCTGTGGACGAGTGTGACACGGTGATGACCTCCGCGCCCGTTCGCCGCTGCACAACCAAGATGAGTGCGGGGCTTCGATCATCGCACTCAAGCCCCTAAACTGTGGAGTTATGGCAAGACCACCAGGGCATGGACCGGGCTACGAGGCCAAGCAGCAGGAGATTATCGACAAGGCGGCCACACTGTTCGCCAAGAAGGGATATGCCGCCACGGGCATTGCCGAAGTGGGCAATGTCGCGGGGCTGGCCCGAGGCGCGCTGTACTACTACATCGACTCGAAGGAACATCTCCTCGTCGAGATCCAGGACCGGGTGATGCGCCCGATGCTCGCCAACGCGCATCGCATCGCCGCGCTGGACGAGGACCCGGTGTTCCGGCTCCGGATGCTGTCCCAGACACTTTTGGAGAACATTCTGGCGCGGCTGGACCATGTCTGGGTCTACGAGCACGACTACCGGAACCTGCGCGGGGCCAACCTGTCGCGGCTTCTGGGCCAGCGCCGCGAGTTCGAGGACGTCGTTCAGCAGCTACTGGTGGCCGCCATGGAGGAAGGATCCTTCCGGAAGCTCGATCCGCGGCTCGCTACCCTGCAGTTCCTCAACTTGCACAACCACACGTACAAGTGGATCAATCCTTCAGGCGAGTGGGACGCCAGCTGCCTCTCGCGTGAGTACTGCTCGACCCTGTTCGGAGGCTTCGCCAATCCCGCCCGTGGCTTCGATGACCTTGAGGTACGTATGAGCGAGTTCCTCGCCCACAGGGAGACCGCCACCCCTGAGCCGATCAACCGGGCCGAGAGGTCTGCTCGGGCCCCGTCGTAGCGCCGCCGGCCGACGCGCAACGGCTGATTGCGACTGCTGCCTGCGTTTCCTCGCGCCGGTGAGGCCGGAGGCGTCCGGGCAACCGGCGGGTTTCGCCACCGGAGTGTCCCCCACAGGCTTGTGACAGCGGGTGTGAGGCTGGCGGCCGAGGGAGGAAGACGTGTCTGGTTGCGCGGCGCTCTAGTGCCGCTTCTCCTGAACGGCGGTCGGCTCGGGGATCCTCGATTTCGGCGGACGGCGCGCTGGCACCTTTGCGTCTTCGCCGAGGCCGGCTGAGCCGCCTGAAGCCGCACACACAGATACCCCGGAAGAGGAGTTCCGGGGCATCGACGTGGGCTGGCTGAAGGATGGACCGTGGTATCAGACGGTCGCGACCGGTGTGAGCGGACTGCCCTGTGTGCCGGGCAGGTTGAGCGGGGGCGCGGTGAGCAGGAAGCGGCTGCGGTTGTGCTCGCGGAGCCAGGCCGCGAGGTCGTGCAGGTACCACAACTCGCCCAGCGGGACGCCCAGTTTGAACAGGCACAGGTGGTGGATCGGCAGCAGGGTGTGCGGGCCCTGGGCCTTGGTGGTGGCCACGCCCTCGACCGCGTAGTTGTCGGAGATCAGCGCCGACATCTGCGACTCGGTGATCCAGTTCAGGATCTCCGGGTCGTCCGCGTCGAGGTAGGCGGCGGTCTGGTGGATCGCCACCGGGTCCGGGTTCTTCTCCCAGGCGAGGACCTGGGTGGCGAAGCCGGTGTGCAGCAGGACCATGTCGCCGGGCTCCACCACCACGTTGTCCGCGGTCATGATGTCCTGCAACTGCTTGAAGCTGACCGGCTGGTAGTCGGTGCCGAGGTGGTGGGCGATGTCGATGAGGACACCGCGTCCCTGGACGCCGTGCTCCGCCATCTTCTCCAGGCCGAGGTTGCGGGCGAAGCTGATGCTTCCGCTGCCGTCGCCCTTGGCGTCCTCCTGCGGTCCCACCAGGTGCTCACCGGGACGGAACCCGTTGTAGTAGACGGGCTCGGCGACCCCGTCGCCGTCCGCGTCGAACTCGGCGCCCTGGTGCGCGAGGGAGTCCCACTGGGTGGAGTACTGCAGCCAGAGGGTGACCACGTCGTCGGACCACACGTCGATCAACTGCGGGTCGATCTGCTCGCGGGCGACGACGTTGTAGAAGACGTCCTGCTTGTGGGCCAGGTCCTCGGTGGGCCTGAGGATCGGCGGGTACCGCCGCTGGTTCAGCGCGGTCCCGCCCGGATAGTCGAGGGGCAGGCTCAGGCTGAAGCTGACCCCGGCCTCGACCTCGCGGACCCCTTGGAGGACCTTCTCGGGAGTGAGCAGGTTGATACGACCCAGTTCGTCGTCCTCGCCCCAATCGCCCCACGTCGAGCCCGGCGGACGCTGCTTCCAACGCTTCGTCATGATCACGCCTCCTCTGTCGACGTCTCTGTCGACCGTTACTGTCATGCTATTGAGATTGTACCGATCGGTCAATTAATTCCGGAAACTACTTCATGGTGCTGCTCGACCGTTTTATGTTCTCGAAAATCAACTGAGACCGGTCGACATCCATGCGGCAGGCCGACGGAAGGTGGTTCTTCCCGTGCCGGTGCGTCACCTGGTCCGAGTGGTCCTATGTCGGGTTGGCCCCCGCATGGCCTAGTCCGACATTGCCGCGACCGGATCACGCGTCGGCCGCAGGTTCCGTCCTGGAGAGGTCGAATGTGTTGAAGTCGTTCGCCTTGACCTCCGCGATCAGTTCCTGGAGCTTCCAGCGGCCGGTGGGGTTGAGCAGCTGGCTGACCGCCTTGCCCGGGATGTTGGCCCCGTAGAAGTAACTGGCCTTCTGGAAGATGGAGAAGCTCTCGGGACTGTTCATGAGGTCGGTCCACTCCTTCTCCGCGGACGCCTTGGCCTCGATCACGGCATAGCCGCGGTCGCGCGTATGGACGATGGCGTCGTGTGTGAAGTCCGCCTGGTCGCCCGCATACCGGGGGTTGTTGCCGAGTGCGCCGTGCGGGCCGCCGGGGAAGAAGAAGTTGGGGAAACCGGCCGTCGCGACACCCAGGTAGGTGCGCGGGCCGTCCGCCCAGTACTCCTCCAGCGCCAGACCCTGACGGCCGCGCACGCCCAGCCGGTTGAGCGCCCCGGTGCCGAAGTCGTATCCCGTGCCCCAGATGATGATGTCGTACTCGCTCAGCCCCTCCGAGGTCTCGATGCCCGTCTCGGTGAACCGGACGATGGGCTCCTCGGGCAGGGAGACGAGGGAGACGGCCGGCTTGTTGTAGGCCTCGTAGTAGCCGGTGCCGAACGGAGGGCGCCGGGCGCCGTAGCCGCCGTCCTTGGGGACCAGGTGCTCCGCCGTCTTCGGGTCCTTGACGATGTCGCGGATCTTCCCCGCCATGAAGTCGCACCACTCGGCGTTGATCTCCGGGTTGTACGTCATGTCCCGGTAGTGCTCGGTCAGCTTGGTGAAGCCCGGGCTGTTCCAGATCTTCTCGTAGAATTCCTGGCGCTCTTCCGGGCCGACGTCCGTGCCGCTCACCGGGTTCATCGCGTGCAGGAAGCCACTGGGGGAGGTACTGAGGGTGTCCCGGATGCGCTCGAAGTCCGCCTTCAGCGCGGCCTGTTCCTCGTCAGTGATCGGCCGGTTGTTGAGCGGCGTGACCCAGTCTGCCTTCATCTGATAGACAGTCAGGCATGCCACGTCGTCGGCGATAGCGGGCACGACCTGGACGCCGCTGGAGCCTGTCCCGACGAGGGCCACGCGCTTGCCGGTGAAGTCGATGGGCTGCTTGGGCCAGCGGCTGGTGTGGTACTGCTCGCCCCCGAAGTCCTCGCGGCCCTTGATGGCGGGGATGAAGGGCACTGACAGGTTGCCGGTGGCCGCGACGACGAACCGTGCCCGGACCGTCGTACCGTTCTCGGCCGTCACGGTCCAGGTGCCGGTCGGCTCGTCGAAGACGGCCGAGGTCACCTTCGTATTGAAGGTGATGTCGCTGCGCAGGTCGAAGCGGTCGACGACGTAGTTGAAGTAGCGTTCGATCTCCGGCTGACCGGCGTACTGCTCCGACCACTCCCACTCCTCCCACAGCTCCTTGGAGAAGAGATAGCCGTAGGTGTAGCTCTCGGAGTCGAAGCGCGCCTCGGGGTAGCGATTCCAGTACCAGACACCGCCGACGCCGCTGCCCGCTTCCAGCAGTTTCGCCGAGAGGCCCGCCTCGCGGGCCAGGTACAGCTGGTAGATGCCGGTGACGCCCGCTCCGATGACCACGACGTCGAGCAGGTCGGCCGGGCCTCCCTGAATCGATGCCGTCGTGTTCGTCGTGTTGTTCATCTGCCCTCCATGGTGAACAGGTGGGCTGCTCCGCCCGCGTGAGTCCGAGTTTGTTAATCCGACCGGTCGATCGAATATTGAGGCGAGGGTAGAGCAGGGCCCTGGCTCGATCAATGGCCGCGTCACAGGGAAGCGGCCTCTGGGTGGTGTCGATCACGTACCGTGCGCCTGGCGCGGCCGCGAGGTGCCCGCTCGGAGGCCGGATGCCTCTGCGGCGTTGATTGTACCGACCGATTGGTATAACTTTCATTCCGGGGGACCCAGCGGTGTGCCAACTGGAGTCGCACATGACGGCCACGAATGCCGAAGAGCCGGCTGACCTGCGCAGAGCGGGACTCAGGGCCATGCGAGACGCGCTGCCGGGCGTGTCCCCCGAAGGGGACATCAACCAGCGGGACGGACGTCTCGGAGACGAACTCTTCGAGATCGGCCTTATCAGCGTGTGGGGTGCGCTGTGGGCTCGTGAGGAGCTCAGTCCGCGCGATCGCAGCCTGGTCACCCTGGGGCTACTCATCGCGCTGGGCGCCGAGGCCGAGTTGCGGACCCACGTCCGTGTCGGTCTCACCAACGGCCTGACCCGCGAGGAGATCGCCGAGGTCATCTACCACGCTGCTGGATACGCGGGCTTTCCGGCCGCCACAGCAGCGCGCACGGCCGCCCGTGAGGCCCTCCCTGACTGACGGAGGGCGGCGCCCGAGGTGCGTCGCGTGAACGCACGGGGGCGAACCCCGGCTATGCGACTGCCGCCCGACCAGGGGCGGTAGCACAACCGCACGCAAGATGAGGAGCGCGCATGTCATTGCAAGGAAAAGTCGCCGTCGTCACCGGCGCCGGCCGGGGAATCGGCCAGGCCATCGCGACGGTACTGGCCGCCAGGGGCGCCTCGGTCGCCGTATGGGACCTGAACCACGAAGGTGCCGAGAAGACCGCGGCCGCGATCCAGGAGGCAGGCGGGACGGCGATCGCGGTCGTGGGAGACGCCGCTGCCGCCGCCGGTGTCGCCGAGGCGGCCGCACGGACCCGCGCGGAGCTGGGGCGCGTGTCGATCCTGGTCAACAACGCGGGGATCACGGCCTACCAGCCCTTCACGAGCATCTCGGAGGATGCCTGGGATCGCATGATCGGTGTCAATCTGAAGGGGCCATTCCTGGTCACGAAGGAGCTGGTGCCCGACATGCTGGAGGCGGGCTGGGGGCGGATCGTCAACATCTCCTCGTCGTCCGCGCAGACCGGTGCCCCTTCCATGGCGCACTATGCCTCCTCCAAGGGCGGGGTCATCAGCCTCACCCGGGCGCTGGCCATCGAGTACGCGGACCAGGGCATCACGGTCAATCACGTACCCCCGGGCTTCATCGACACCCCGCTGGTGCGCGAGGGCCCGATCGACGTCGAGGCTGCCGCCGCCCACATGCCGATGAAGCGGGCCGGTAGCCCGGAGGACGTGGCCTACGCCGTGGCGTACCTCGCGTCAGAGGAGGCCGGCTACGTCACCGGTCAGACGTTCAGCGTCAACGGCGGGCGCCATCTCGTCTGATCTCGGACCGGTGCGGGGGGCCAGTCCGGGTGGGCGATCTTTCGGACCGGGTCCGTCCTGCCCAGTTGTTTGGACCGATTTGCACAAAATACGTGGCAAGGCTGCGCGAAGCTGCAACGGAGTGACGGTATGAGGATCGAGCACGGTTTCGAGGACGGCGGCCGGCGGCTGTCCGAGCTGCGGGGGGCCGCCGGGGCGGGCGCATGACCGCCCCCGGGCGGCTCCTGGTGGTGGGCGCCTCAGCGTCCGGGCTCACCACGGTGGAGGCGCTGAGGCGCAAGGGGTACTCGGGCGAGGTCGTCGTGATCGGTGACGAGCCGCACGCGCCCTACGACCGGCCGCCCCTCTCGAAGCAGGTCCTGTCCGGCGCGTGGGAGGCGGAACGGGCGGTCTTGCGGACGGACGAGGTCCTTTCGGGTCTCGACGCCGAGTTCGTGCTCGGAGAGGAAGGGGTGGCCCTCGACGTGCCGACCCGCACGGTGCGGACGGCGTCCGGGCACGAACTGTCCGCGGACGCGATCGTGATCGCGACCGGCGTCCGGGCCCGGACCCTGCCGGGCAGGACGGCCTGACCGGCGTGCACGTCCTGCGCAGCCTCGACGACGCCCTGGCCCTGAAGGCAGACCTGCGGCCCGGGGCCCGCCTGGTCGTGGTCGGGGAGGGCGTGCTCGGGTCTGAGATCGCGGCCACCGCGCGAACCCGCGGGCTGGACGTCACCCTCACCGGCCCGCTCGACGCGCCGATGGCCCTGCAGGTGGGCACGATGGTGTCCGGGCTGCTGGGCGACCTGCACCGCGAGCGCGGCGTACGGCTGCGGCTGGGTGCCGGCTGCGCGGGGCTGACCGGCCAGGACGGCCGGGTCACCGGAGTCGAGCTGAGCACCGGGGAGACCCTGCCGGCCGATGTCGTGGTCGTCACGATCGGCGTGGTGCCGGCGACGCAGTGGCTCGCGGACAGCGGACTCACCCTCGACAACGGTGTGGTGTGCGACTCCCGTTGCCGCGCGGCCGACGGGATCTACGCGGTCGGCGACGTGGCCCGCTTCCACCACGAGGGCTATGGCCGCCTGCTCCGGCTGGAGAACCGTACGAACGCCACCGAACAGGCGGCGGCCGTCTCTGCGGTGATCCTTGGCGAGGACCGGCCCTACGCACCGGTGCCGTACTTCTGGACCGACCAGTTCGACGTAAAGCTCCAGGTGCACGGAATGCTCCCCGCCGACGCCGAAGTGGAGATCGTCGAGGGCGAGATCGCTGCCCGGCGATTCGTCGCCCGGTACACCTGCGACGGCGCCGTGACCGGCGTCCTCGGCTGGAACATGCCCAAACAGACGCGGCTGCGCCGCCAGGAGGTCGTCGACAGCCTCCAAACCCCGGCGTCCACCCCCTGAACCCCAACCAGGAGAAGAGTCATGAAAGTTGTCATCGACGAAGAGAAGTGCTGCGCGGCCGGGCAGTGCGTCGCCGCCGCACCGGAGGTCTTCGACCAGCGTGACGAGGACGGCATCGTCGTCCTGCTGAACGAGAGCCCGGGGCCGGAGCTGGAGGACAGCGTCCGTGACGCGATCGCCGTGTGCCCCGCGCTCGCGATCAGCATCGAGGCGTGACCTCCCGCCTTCGCACGGAAGGCGACGACTGCCTGAGCCGAGGCTCAGGCAGTCCCACAACATCTGGCACAAGGCCTGTGCCACCGCTTCTCCCGCCGTCGACCGGCGGCGGGCGCACCACACAGAACAGTCGCCAGAGCCGGAGCCGGTGCTCCTGCACCGGCGCTTCACGGGACAAGCGCACCACGACAGGAGTCGTCGATGGACCAGTTGAGCTTCGAGGGACGCGTGGCCGTCGTCACGGGTGCGGGCAGAGGGATCGGCCGTGCCCATGCCCGGCTGCTGGCAGAGCGGGGGGCCAAGGTCGTCGTCAACGACCTCGGCGGATCGATGGCGGGCGAGGGCACGGACGCCGGCCCGGCGCAGAAGGTGGTCGACTCGATCGTGGCGGCCGGCGGCGAGGCGGTCGCCGACACCCACGACGTCTCCACAGAGGAGGGCGGCAAGGCGATCGTCGACTCCGCCCTGGAGACGTTCGGCCGGATCGACATCGTCGTCAACAACGCCGGCATCATCCGGTGGGCCGGTCTGCCCGAGGTCGATCTCGACAACCTCGAACAGCATCTCGCCGTACACCTGCTGGGTTCCTTCAACACCATGAAGGCCGCCTGGCCGCACTTCGTCGAACAGGACTACGGGCGGGTCGTGCTGACGACCTCGGCCGGTGTCTTCGGGCTCGACAACAATCTCTCATACGCCGCGGCCAAGGGCGGTGTGATCGGCCTGGCCCGCAGCGCGCGGCTGGCCGGCGAGCCCCACGGGATCAAGGTGAACGTGATCGCCCCGGCCGCGCTGACCCGGATGGGCGGCATCGAGGACGAGGCCGCCGCCGACGCGGCCGCCCAGCAGGCAGGCATGACCTCGGAGGCGGTGTCCCCCATCGTTGCCTATCTCGCGCACGAGGACTGCCCGGTCAACGGTGAGATCTACGCGGCGGGCGCAGGCCGGTTCGCACGCTTCTTCATCGGCTCCACTCCGGGCTATGTGCACGAGGGCGGCCTCCCCACCGCCGAGGACGTCGTCACGAACTGGGATGCGATCAACGACGAGAAGGACTATTACGTCCCGTCGGGCCTGATGGCGTGGACGGGTGCGTTCCTCGGCCATCAGCTCGGCGAGAAACCGTAGCCAGGTGCGTCCCCTCGCGGGGCGCGCGGGGAGGGAGGTGTCCCGCCTTAGCCGGCGCGGGCACCCCCTCCCTTATAAGTTCCGGGCCGGACTCGGCCCCGCCGGGTCGCGGCGAAGACGCAGCGACATTGATTGTACCGACCGGTCAACGTAATATTGCGCCGTGCATATCGCCTT
Source organism: Streptomyces sp. NPDC051576 (assembly GCF_040681835.1). Taxonomy (NCBI): domain Bacteria; kingdom Bacillati; phylum Actinomycetota; class Actinomycetes; order Kitasatosporales; family Streptomycetaceae; genus Streptomyces; species Streptomyces sp. NPDC051576. Next base: position 31,018 of record NZ_JBFAZO010000008.1, on the reverse strand, counting down.
CCCCTGGAGCAGAAGCCGCGCGTGACTTTCGAAGGCCGTCCCGAAGCAGTCGCCGTGGGGCGAGGCGGGCGGTTCCGCCGACGTAACGGCGACGGCGCGCGGACCATCGCCGTCTGATGACGAAGTCAAGAAGAAATGAGGAGTGCGGACATGGCTGAGAACACGAACGGCGTCGGTGTGGCCGAGGAGATGCCGAAGTATCCGTCGCCACGGGCGGCGGAGTGCCCCTTCGCGCCGCCGCCCGGCCTTCTCGCGATGCATGACTCGGGCAAGTCCGTACGCAGGGTCGAGACCTGGGACGGCAGCACACCCTGGGTGGCCACCACCCATGCCGCCCAGCGACAACTGCTGTCCGACCCGCGGCTGAGCGCGAACATCGGTGCGCCCGGGTATCCGCACACCACCGCGTCGATGAAGGCGCACGCGGCCGTGATGCAGCCGTCGATCAACAACACCGACGGCGCCGAGCACCAGCGCTGGCGCCGGATGCTGACGAGTTCCTTCACCCGGCACCGGATGGAGCAACTGCGCCCCGAGATCCAGCAGATCACCGACGACCTCATCGACAGGATGCTGGAGGGACCGAACCCGACCGAGCTGAACGAGGCGCTGGCGCTGCCGCTGCCGTCGTTGATGATCTGCGCCATGCTCGGCGTCCCCTACGAGGACCACGGCTTCTTCCAGGAACACGCAGGAGTCACCAATGCGCGGTTCAAGAGCGCGGAGAAGGCGGCGGAGACGACCCGGGTGCTGCGTGAGTACATCTCAGGCCTGATCGAAGCGAAAATGGACAACCCGGGCGAGGACGTACTGTCCGATCTCGCCGAGCGGGTCAAAGCGGGCGATCTGGCCATGTCGGAGGCTGCTCCACTCGGGCACATCCTGCTGGTCGCCGGCCACGACACCAGCGCCAACATGATCACCCTCGGTACCGCGGTCCTCCTGGAGAACCCGGACCAGCTCGCGCTGCTCCGGCAGAACAGCGACGACCCGAAGTTCGTCGCCAACGCGGTCGAGGAGCTGCTGCGCTACCTGACCATCCCGCACCTGCTGGCCCGGCGCGCGGTCGTCGACGACATCGAGATCGACGGCGAGATCATCAGAGCCGGCGAGGGCGTCATCGCCGCCCTGCCCTCCGCGAACTGGGACCCCGAAGCCTTCCCCGAGCCGGCCAAGCTCGACCTCACGCGCAAGGCGGCGCACCACATGTCCTTCAGCTGGGGACCGCACCAGTGCGTCGGACAGCAACTGGCCCGAGTCGAACTCCACGTGGTCTTCAGCACGTTGTTCAAGCGCATCCCGACACTGCGGATGGCCGCGGACCTCTCGGAGCTGAAGTTCAAGGAGGACTCGCAGGCCTACGGCATCTACGAGCTGCCCGTCGCCTGGTAGCCCACGCGGGCGCGTCCGGGTTGCCCGCGGGAGACGAGGGTCAGACGCTCCGGACGGTGCCTGTCGGCCCGTGCCGCATGATCGGTGATCTCTCGCTGACCGTGGCCGTCAACCTCCACCGTGCCTTCTCCCACCACACCCGTCGGGCCGCCCGGCGGGTGTGCGACGGTCTAGGTACGAAGGCCCCTGCTGGAACGGCAGGGGCCGGCTCCGACGTGCTGCCTGGGGATCGTCGCCGTAGTCCCGCCTGGCCAGGCCGATGACATCCGGTCGACCAACCTCACCCGCGTCCACCGTGTGGCCAAGCGACTGAAGGCGGGAGGTGTCTACGTCAACGGCGCCCGACAGAACCTTCCCCACACCCCCTTCGGCGGAGCCGGGCTGAGCGGCTACGGAAAGGAAGGCGGCCGGGCAGTTATCGACGAGTTCCTGCGGCACAAGACCGTTTCGATCATCGAGCCGGAGTGAATGCGGCACCGCCGTGCCGCGACCGCTCCAGGCGTCGTAGGCACGTCCGTGCCCCATGCACTCCGGCTCGATGACGGGGTCGACCGGCCTAGCGATTGGCGCGGGGCACAGCGAGTACGGTCACCGATGCACCGGCCATCGCGGGCTGTCCCACCGCCCTGTGCCGCAGTACCCCATACGACAGCGGCTGACCGCGCTGGGACAGACCCTTGCCTACCTGGCCTCCCCGGCACGCTCTTCTTCAGGGCGTCCGTGGCGATTTACCGAGGGCAGTACCTACACCGGCACGATCCACGCCGAGACCCTGGACAGACTCGGCGCCGCGCTCGGCACCCTGCTGCACGCCGGCGCGGACGCCGGTGTCCTGCGGCCGGGCAGCGGCCCGTTCGACGTCGGCCTCAGTCTGGCTGGCATCGCGCTGATCACCAGCGCTCCCGACTAACGCGAACGGGCAGCACGCCCCTTCGACCTGCTCCTCGACGGCCTCCGGTACGGAGTGGGCGGATCGGCGTCCGGTTCGTGATCCGGATCCGTCCCCGGCCGCGGTGCATCGGGACGCGGATGCACACGACGTGCGCGGCACGGCTTGCCGAGCGCCGCCCGGCATTGTTGGCGGGGAGGGGCGGTTGGCCTGAAGAGTTCAGGCGCCGAGTGGTTTTCGGGTGCAGAAGCGGAACTGGTGTTCGTTCGTCTTTGTGACGGTGGAGTCGGTGAACCCGGCGGCCGCGAGCCGTCGGGCGAGCGTCGCGGGGTCGACGGGGACGAAGGTGTCGTCGGTATGGCCCTGTCGCATGCGCTCCGTGTCGAGGGGGTCGGTACCCAAAAGCGCGGCGCCGGGACGCAGTGCGTGGTGGAGCCGGGCGAAGAGCCGGTCCTGGGCCTCGGGGGACTCCATGTGGTGCAGCATCGAGAAGCAGACCGCCGCGGAGAACCGGTCCGGTGCGAGATCCAGGTCGGTGGCATCGCCGCGCAGAACCTCCGCGCGGGTGCCGCGCAGCCTCGCACGCAGTTTCTCGGCAAGGTCGGCGTCGACTTCGACGGCAGTGACCTTCCTGGTGCCGATTTCCAGGAGCAGGTCGGTGGTGAGGCCAGGGCCGGGGCCTATCTCCAGCACGTCGTCGCCGAGGTCCGCACACGTCCGCAGCCAGGGCAGCAGATCGGTGCGCAGCGTCTCGGCCCACAGGGGACTGGCCAGGGATGCGAGATGGGATGCGTTCATGGTGTCCATTGGTACCCTCGACAGCGATGACCGGTTTAGCGGAAACGGCCAACTCTCAGCCTTCAGCGGCCAGTTCGCCGCCCGCGGTGACGTCACGCCTGGTGTCGATGCGCGACAGCAGGCGCGTGACCGCCGGCAGCTACCCCTACGACGGCAGCAGGCAGGTCGCGTCGTGGCACCACCATGACCTCCATCAGCTTGAGTATGCCTTCGAGGGCATCGTCGAGGTCCAGACCGCCGTTGCCCGCTACCGGCTCCCATCAAGGCAGGCTGTGTGGATACCGGCCGGACTGGCGCACAGAACCACCTTCGACCGGGCCAGGTCCGTCTCCGTGTTCTTCGATCCCGAAACAGTGCGGGACAGCACCGGACGGGCCCGGGTGCTGCCTGTCGAGCCGATCCTGCGCGAAATGGTGATCTACGCGGCTCGCTGGCCCATAGGCCGTCCGGCCGCGGACACCTTCGCCGACAGCTACTTCGGTGCCCTGGCCCACTTGGTCCTGGAGCGGCTGGAGGACGAGCGGCCGTATCACCTGCCGACCACCACCGACCCTCTCATCACGCTGGTCATGCGGTACACCGACGAACACCTCGACGATGTCTGCCTGGCGCAGGTGTGCCGCGCCGCCGCCGTCTCGGAGCGCACGCTCCGACGTCGCTTCCGGACCGTCACCGGCATGACATGGCGTCAATACGCGCTGCACAGCCGCCTGTTGCACGCCATGACCTTGCTGGTCCGGAGTGACGGCGCGGTCCACGCGGTGGCCAGGACCGTGGGCTTCGGCAGCACGAGTGCCTTCAGCCGGGCCTTTCTCGCCTACACCGGGCAGACTCCGTCGGCATTCCGTCGAGACCGCCAGGACACTGCGCACACCGCAAGGGCGGAAGGAGTGCATCGCCCTGGAAGGTAGATGTCCTGAAAGCAGCTCAGCGGCTATGAGTGAATGGGATGCACCTAGCGACTGGCCGGGCCGTTGATGTGGAGGCGGCGGGAGTGGGAACCGACGGCTCGCCCAGGGGGCCTGTGCGGGCTGGACTGGTGCGTCGGCACTGTGGCGCTGGCGACCTTTTCTAGGGCCTCATCGCGGTTGATGCTGAAGGGCAGTGTGTAGATATCGAGTTTTGGGTCAAGTCGTCACCCGTGTTCTTCGAGGACGAGCCAGCCTCCGAGTGCGGAGGAGGGACCACTGGTGGTGGCGACGACGTCAAAGGCAGCACTGTCCTCAACCCGCTCACCGGCAGCGTCTCCACGCGACGCCCGGCTACCACCGTGCCCCAGGATCCGGGCTTCGGCCCCCATCAGCAGCCTCCGCTGCCGCTCGTCCAGGTGCGGGAACAACACCCTCCACTTCACGGCGAGTTGACCACGAACCTCATCGGTGGCGCCCATATCACAACAACGAGCCGCATTACGGGAAGCAACACCTTGATTCTCTGCGAGCCCTTAGTAGTCGACTCCGGAAGTCCTTCGGGGGGGGTTGACTGCGGTGTGGGCGGGTTGTTGACCCTCACCCCTGGGGAAGCCGCAGAGTGGTCGTAACCAGGCACTCACCTGGAACGAGGAGCCCTCCATGAGCATGGTCAGCATCGGCGAGTTCTCGCGGTTGTCACGTCTGTCGCCCAAGGCACTGCGGCTGTACGACGAGCTCGGACTGCTGGTGCCGGCCCGTGTCGACGCGGGAACCGGCTATCGCTGGTACGCGGTCACGCAACTGGATCAGGCGCGTCTGGTGGCCGCGCTACGCCGGATCGGCGTCCCGCTCGCCAGGATCAGGGACACCCTGGCCCTGGAACCGGAATCGGCCGCCGAGGGGATCCACGCCTACTGGGCCGAAGCCGAAGCCGAGCACGCCGCCCAACGCGTGTTGGTCGGCCGCCTCGTTGACCACCTCCATGGGAAGAAGCCCGCCATGTACGAAGTCACCGTCCGCGACATCCCCGACCGCAGCCTGCTCACCCTGATCAGCAGGGTGCACCAGGACGACCTGGAAACGAGGACCCGGGAGCTTTTCATCCACCGGTTGCGCGGTGGCGGTGTCCCGCGCGCCGGGGGGATCGCCGGAGCACCGTTCACGATCTACCACGGGCAGGTGAGCGGGGACAGCGACGGCCCGGTCGAGTGGTGCTGGCCCGTCCCCGACGGCCGGGCCGCCGAGCTCGCGGCCGACTTCCCCGACCTCACCCTGCGCACCGAGCCCGCACACCAGGAAGCCTTCGTCCGCCAGGAGAATCCCGGACGGTGGGCCAGCGGGACCCAGGTCGAGATCGCGGTCGGCGCCCTGTTCGCCTGGGCAGCCGAGCAACAGCGCCAGCCGTCCGGCGGTATCCGCGGCGTACTGGTCCCCGATCCGGCCAACAGGGGAGCCGGACCGTACGTCGAGTTTGCCATGTCACTGAGCTGAACCGACACGCGAAGCACCCAGGGCCCCATGGCGATCCCCTCGGGGCCTGTCCGCGTGCGCATGCGGCGGGCAGGCACCCAGGCTGGCTGTGACGTCGTTCATCGGGATCTGGCAGCGATCACGGGGAGCCCTCACGGTCCGTCATTGAGTGTTTTCTAATCCTGCAGCCAGCCTCTCTACCGTGTGGGTGGGTGAAGGGTGCCCAGGAGCGGGCCCGGGGGCCTTGACTTGGTCGCATGGACGAAGGGTAGGGGCGCTGCCGGTGATGGGAGTGGGGGAAGGGTCCAGGGCAGGACTGTGGTGAGCAGCGGGTCGTGCACGATGTCGGCGGTGAGGTGTCCGCCGATGCGGTCACCGACGGCTTCAAGCGCGTCGAGGACGGCCGGCCGGTTTGGGTTTTCGGCGCGGTGGCGTTCGGCCGCGTCCCAGAACGGGTGGACATCGGCAGCCTGAAGAGTGGATTCCTGTCCTGCTTCGAAGTGCTCGCGTGGTTGTCCGTCCACCCAGTGTTCCAGAGTGTGCAGCGCGTTGGCTCCGTGGTTGAAGGCGACTGTCTGGGTGTCCTGGGAGAGTGCTGCGAGGACTGCGGGCATGATGCCCTGAACGCCGAGAGTTTCGCAGCAGAAGGTCCATTCCCGGAGGGTTCCGACTCTGAGGATGGAGCTGTCCGGGCCCGGCTGGAGGAGTTCGTAAACCTGCGGGAAAGCGATGCTGCTGGCCTGGGAGGCGTCGGCTCCGTAGCGGCGGAGGAGGTCCTCGGGGGTCACGCCGTGGGTGAAGGTGAGGCACATGCCCCCGTAGCCGCCGCGCAGTATCCAGTCCCAGCCAGGGGATGACTCGGTCATCCTTTCTCCTATTCGTTCACGTCGGACCCGGCTGTCCCTGGGGCTCCGCCCCAGGGACAGCCGGGTAATTGGCTCAGCTTGTGATGACGACTTCGTATTTCTCGGAATCGAGGATGCGCTCGGTCTGGCTGTTGCTGCCCACCTTGCCGCCAGCGGCCGAGTTCTGAGTCAGCGGCACGTGGCCGCGAACGCATGGTTCGTTGTGGGTGACCGCAGGGGCGTTGGGGTCCTGGTAGAACTGCCAGACACCGTTCTGGAGCAGGGGAACGACGTCCGCACACAGGGCGCCGTTTGTGCCTCTCCCCTGGGAGCAATGCTCATGACCTGTGGATCGGCCTCGGGGCGGACGCGAAGGGCGTACTTCCCGAGTGAGCGACTTCTGGTCATCGAGTAGGCCGACGTTGCTGCGTCGGTCGGGAAGGCACGCCCGTGCTGAGCGTAGTGAATGCCGATGGAACGACCGGGACCGGCTCCCTGATCGACGACATCGTCCGCGAGGGCGCGAGGCGGATGCTCGCCGCCGCTCTGGAAGCTGAAGTCAACGCGTATATAGCTGAGTTGACGGACCAGCGGGACGAACACGGACGCCGCCTGGTGGTCCGCAACGGTCACCATCAGCCGAGGAAGGTCGCCACCGCGGCCGGGGTGATCGAGGTGAAGGCCCCGCGGGTCAATGACAAACGCATCGACGAGGCCACGGGCGAGCGCAAGCGGTTCTCCCTCGGCGATCCTGCCGCCGTGGTGCCGCAAGTCCCCGAAGATCAGCGAAGTGCTGCCCCTGCTCTACCTGCACGGCCTGTCCACCGGCGACTTCGTGCCCGCCCTGGAGCAGTTCCTCGGCTCGACGGCCGGCCTCTCCGCTGCGACGGTCACCCGCCTCACCCAGCAGTGGCAGGCCGACCACACGGCGTTCGGCGAACGCGACCTGTCGAGCAGCGACTACGTCTACGTCTGGGCCGACGGCATCCACCTGCGCATCCGTCTGCGCGAAGAGAAGTCGTGCGTGCTCGTGGTGATGGGCGTGCGCGCGGACGGCGCTAAGGAACTGATCGCCATGAGCGACGGCTACCGTGAATCTGCCGGCTCCTGGGCCGACCTGCTGCGCGACTGCGCACGTCGGGGCATGCGTGCTCCCGCCCTCGCGGTCGGCGACGGCGCGCTCGGCTTCTGGAAGGCGCTGGCCGAGGTGTTCCCCGAAACCCGGCATCAGAGGTGCTGGGTTCACAAGATGGCCAATGTTGCGAACGCCCTGCCCAAGTCCGCCCAGCCCGGCGCAAAGAAGGCTCTGCAGGAGATCTACAACGCCGAGGACCGCGACCACGCGCTCAAGGCCGTCACGGAGTTCGCCGCCACCCACGGCGCGAAGTTCCCCAAGGCCTCAAGAAGATCACCGACGACACGGACGAGCTCCTGGCGTTCTACGACTTCCCCGCCGAGCACTGGATCCACCTGCGCACCACGAATCCGATCGAGTCGACCTTCGCCACCGTCCGCCTACGCACAAAGGTCACCCGGGGCGCCGGCAGCGCGGCCGCCGCGCTCGCCATGGCCTTCAAGCTCGTCGAGTCCGCCCAGCAACGGTGGCGAGCCGTGAACGCACCCCACCTCGTCGCACTCGTCCGCGCCGGAGCCCGCTTCGAACGCGGACACCTCGTCGAACGCCCCGAAGCTCAGGCAGCCTGAACTGCCCCGTTGATCCATAGGATTTGACTATTACGCGCGCCCTCCCCGGGGCGGCGGCGTAGAGGGAGACTGTGGTGTCCGGTGACGCGGCGGCGCGCTGGCGGCGCACCTCGACCGTCTGTTGGATGCGCACACGGCCGTCGGCGGGGTGCCGGGCACCGGCTGGGACTTGCACGAGTGGCGGCGCTCCGGCCTCACCCACCTCGGTGAGGCCGGAGCGCCAGTCTGCCGGTGCTTATGGCCAGGTCACGGCGCAAAAAGCCCGAGAACCTCCGCGCCTACTTCAAGCCCTCTGCGGGAGCGATCGCCGATCTCACCAGTCTCCTCGCTCCTGGCACATGCCGCAGATGACGGGGCAGGCGAGAACTGGAGGGGGGGTGAACATCGAAGTGCTGCATCCTTCCGGCTGCCGCGGGCAGGGCTCAGGCCAGCATGTTCTCGATGAGGTCGGCGGCGCGCGGGGTGCCGCCCTCGGCCCGTCCGCCAGCGCGCAGTTGTGCCGAGCGGCGGGCGACCTCCGGGTCGGTGACCAGATTGTTCAGGGCCGCCCGTAGGGTGTCTGCGGTGGCTTCCGCGGTGTCGATGCGGCGGGCCACGCCCAGCTCCACGAGCCGGTCGGCGTTCATGAACTGTTCGGCGGCCTGCGGTACGGCGATCATCGGGACGCCTGCCAGCAGCGCCTCGCCGCAGCCGCCCATACCGGCGTGGGTGACGAAGGCGTCTGCCTGCTCCAGGATGGCCCGCTGCGGGACCCAGGAATGCACTTCGACGTTGGGCGGGATGTCGCCGAGTTCCCGTGGGTCGGTGTGTTTGCCGATCTGGAGGACGACGTGCCAGCCGGGCTGGTTGCCGTAGGCCGCCAGGCACCGGCGGTAGAACTCCGGTTGACGGGTGAACGCGGAGCCCAGGGAGATCAACAGCACGTTCTCCGCGTACACCGGGCGGGTCCAGCCGTCCGCGCCCGCCCGTGGGTCGAAGCAGGGGCCGACGAAGGTCACCGTGTCGGTGTCGACCTGGTCGGCATGCGGCTGCATCGCCTGGGTGATCAGCGCCAGGGCATGTGCGGGGCGACCGGAGAAGGCGTCCACGTCGGTGGTGGACGCCCCGCAGCCGGCGAGCCACTGTGCGAACTTCGCCTGGTATGCATCGGCGCCCGGCAGTTGCCGCAGGTGTGCCGCGACGTCCTGGTCGTAGCCGTCCCAGGCCACGAACGTCGGGGACAGCTGCATGAGCGGCCGGTTCTGCGATTCGGCGAGGGCGCGCGCGGCGTAGGCGCCGATGTCGTACAGGTACAGGTCCGCCGGGTCGTGATCGTAGGCGGCGCGCAACTGCGGGAGTGCCTGGATGGCGTCGTCGAGGAAGAGGTCCCCCGCGGCGATGGGGTCGTCGGGCCAGTTGTTGTCGGCGAACGGCAGCGAGGAGGCGCAGGGGACGAGTTTGGCGCCGGTGGCCGCGATCAGGTCGGCCGCCGCCGGGTCGTTGGCGTAGGTCACCCGGTGGCCGCGGGCCACCAGCTCGCGGATGACCGCAAGGCTTGGCAGGACGTGGCTGACGATGGGGATGCCGACCATCGCGATGTGGGCGCGGCGACGGGAGATAGAAGACGTGGAAGGCACGGAGGATCACTCGTTTCAGGTCTACGGCGAAAGGGACACGGCAAGCTGGCGCACCGGCCCTTCCGAGGAAGACTCGGTCGTAGGCGCACACATGGACATGCGAGAGGAAGCCGGGGCGCTGCCCCGACCGCGTCAGCCGTAGATCTGAGTGAAGTGCATGCCCGGGACTCTAGACGTGCTCCAGCTTCCGGGCACCTCAATTACCGTCGAGCGCCATCTGGGGAAATCCCGTGCAGGCCGATGCGACCGCACGGGAACTCCCGCACGCGTGTCACGCGTGCGGGGTGTCCGGGGCTGCGGCTTCGAGATCGGCGATGCTGCCCGACATGATGATGCGAACGTGCTCGGTGATGTGCTCCGCCGGCCAGTCCCACCAGGCCACCGCCAGCAGCCGGGCGATGTCCTGGTCGTTGTAGCGGGTGCGGATGAGGCGGGCCGGGTTGCCGCCGACAATGGCGTAGTCGGGCACGCCGCTGGTGACCACGGAGCCGGAGGCGATGATCGCGCCGTGTCCGATCCGTACACCGGTCATGACCGTCGTGCCGTGGCCGAACCAGACGTCGTTACCGACGACGGTGTCCCCTCGGTTGGGCAGGCCGGTGAGCAGGTCGAAGTGCTCGGACCAGGAGCCGCCCATGGTGGGGAAGGGGAAGGTCGAGGGGCCGTCCATCCGGTGGTTGGCGCCGTTCATGATGAACCGCACGCCCGTGCCCAGCGCGCAGAACTTGCCGATGATCAGCTTCTCCGGCCCGTAGTGGTAGAGCACGTTGCGCGTCTCGAATGCGGTCGCATCGTCCGGGTCGTCGTAGTAGGAGTACTCCCCGACCTCGATCAGCGGGGACTTCACCAGCGGCTTGAGCAGCACCACCCGGGGCTGCTCGGGCATCGGATGGAGGATCGTCGGGTCGGCAGGCACAGGCATGGGGGAACGCTTCCTCATCGGTAACGGGTCCGTGTCCGGTCCATGATCGCTGCACCGCACCGTCGCAGGACACCCAATTACCACCTGCACGAACGCGGCCTACTGCCTGTCGGCGCTGTCCGGCTCCCGAATCGGGCGTAACCCTCCGGGAAGATCCGGGGGTGGGAACGAGTAACGCCCGAGCACGTGACGTGATGCCGCACGAAAGGTGAGAGAGGGCAACTTCCTCGTCGCGGACGTCGAAGCCGTCCGCGCGCAGCTGGTTAACCGTGGCGTTCATGTACGGGGTGTTGAAGAGCACAAGGGCGTTGAGGATCGCATCCTCGCCTGCATCCACAGGTCTTGACTATTGCTCTCCCGGAAGCGTCCTGGCGCTGGAACCTTCCGGCACAACCAGAAACAACCTGCCAAGCCCGACAATCGAACACCACACTCGCCCGCTTGATGCATAGCAACGTGAGGTGTCTGTGCGGTCAGAGCACTAGCGGACGGTCAGCTGGGTGTTGGACATCACCAGCACGTCGGGGGCTTCCCAACGATGTTGTCAAGCGGCACTGTTTCAGCGCTGGATGGTGACCACCATTTGTGGCAGCACTCTGCCGGGGATGGAGCCCGAGGGGACGGTTCCTATGCGGACTGCGCCCATCGCGCTGTAGAACGGCTCTGCATTCGGGTCTGCGTCGATCGTGAGCTGAGTGAACCCCAGGTCTCGTCCGGCAGCGATGGTGCGTTCGAGCAGAAGGCGGCCGATACCCTGGCCAATGGCCTGCGGCTCGACGAACATCATGCCCAGAACGCCCGTGGGTGGCTCTCCCTCAAGAGTCGTGAAACCCAGGATGCGGCCATCTCTGTCAGCCACCGTGGTTCGTCGGCGTGCGACCTCGTTCGCGGCGACGCTGAGCTCGTCTCGACAGGCTTCCAGGAACTCGGCGTCATAGCCCCAATGCGCCTTGGACCGCAGCGCCAAGTCGGTGAGTACGTCGGCTTCCGTTGCCCGTGCAGGCCTGATCAGCACGTCCATCTTCCTCCCCCGCTCAGGTGTAGGTCTTTCGATCTTCGCACCCTGCAGTCGTGCGGGAACAGTACGCAGTGGCCTCCGGCTGGGCAGGGCGAGCGTTCAGCAGGCCGTTGCTGGAGATTCGACTTGGTAGCAGCGTCGGTCGCGGATGAGTGCCCACAGGACGTTGACGCGTCGCCGGGCCAGCGCTAGGACGGCCTGGATGTGACTCTTCCCTTCGCCTCTCTTGCGGTCATAAAACCGCTTGGAGTTCGGATCGCTCCAGGAACTGACCAGCGCGGATGTGTAGAACACGTGCTGGAGGCGCCGGTGGTAGCGCTGTGGGCGGCGCAGATTTCCGCTGGTCTTGCCGGAATCGTGCGGGGCGGGAGCGACACCGCCGAAGGCCGCGAGCCGGTCCGCGGTGGGGAAGCCGTCCAAGCTGCCGCCGACCGCGACCACAAACTCGGCACCGAGCTTCGGGCCCATGCCCGGCATGCTGAGCACTATCTCGGCGAGTTCGTGTTCGCGAAACCGGCCCTCGATGAGCTTTTCGACCTCAGCGATCTTCTCGTTGAGGGCCGTCACCTCCTTTGCCAGGGTGTGGACCATCTGGGCAATGACCTTCTCGCCGGCGACGGCTGTGTGCTGACGCTCGGCGGCCTCCACAGCTGCCTTGGCCAGGTTCTCGGCTCCACGGACCTTGCGATTGCGCAGCCAGGTCGTCAGCCGGCTGATGCCGATCCCCTCTCTGACAGCCTCGGCCGAGGCACCCGTTTTGTCGGGTTAGCCTGGATGGGCGAGACAGGAGTACAACCCGGCATGGCCAGCACCACCACCCCCACCGGTTCCGGAGTGGATCCGGCACCGCGTCCGAAGCGACGCACGTTCACCGCCGAGTACAAGCTGCGCATGGTCGCCGAGTACGACGCCGCCCCGTCCGGCGAGAAGGGCGCTGTTCTACGCCGCGAGCGGCTGTACCACTCGCACATCATCGAGTGGCGGGCGGCCCGCGAGACCGGCGGGCTCGGTGCGCTGACCGACCGGCGGACCTCGGTGGTGCGGCCGAAGAAGGCGGCCGAGCAGGCCGAGCTGGAGCGGCTGCGCAAGAAGGTCGCGAAGCTGGAGAAGGACCTGGCCCGCCGCGATGCCGCGCTGGAAGTCATGGGAAAAGCCAACGCGCTCTTGGAGCTGCTCTCCGAGAGCGCGGACTGAAGCGCGCCGCCGATCCCCTGGTCAGCGACGCATTCGCCGGTGTGCAGGGGCAGTTGGGCATCGCCGCGGCCTGTCGGCTGACCGGCCGCTCGCGCGCCACCCACTACCGCCACACCCACCCGGTGCCACGGGTGCGCAAGCCACGCCCGACGCCGACCTCGGCCCTCACGCCCGACGAGCGGGCCGAGATCCTGGCCCTGCTCAACCGGGCCGAGTACGCCGACCTGCCACCCGCCCAGATCTGGGCACGGGAGCTGGACGCGGGCCGCTACTGGTGCTCGGAGCGCACGATGTACCGCATCCTCGCGGCGGCCGAACAGAACGGAGAACGCCGCCGGCAGGCCACCCATCCGGCCAAGACCGTTCCCCAGCTGCGGGCGGACGCCCCGTGCCAGGTCCTGACCTGGGACATCAGTAAGCTCCGCGGCCCGACGAAGGGCGAGTGGTACCACCTCTACGTGATCATCGACATCTTCAGCCGCTACATCTGCGGCTTCACGGTCGAACGCGCCGAATCGGCCGAGCGGGCCGAGGAGTTGATCCGCGAGACCATCGAACGCAACGGGATCGTGCCCGAGACCGTGCACGCCGACCGGGGCACCTCGATGACCAGCAAGAAGGTCTCCCAGCTGCTGATCGATCTTGGCGTGACCCGGTCGCATTCGCGTCCGAAGGTCTCCAACGACAATCCCTTCAGCGAGGCGAACTCAAAACGATCAAGTACTGCGGCGAGTACCCGGAATCCTTCAACTCCCTGACCCACGCACGGGATTGGTGCGAGAGCTTCATCGCGTACTACAACCACGAGCACCGCCATTCCGGGATCGGCCTGCACACCTCGGCCTCCGTCCACTACGGCACCGCCGACCTGGTCCGCGAACAACGCGCCGCAGCCCTGGCCGAGGCATACGCCCGCAACCCCGAACGCTTCGGCCGACGCCCCGAACCACCCCCGATACCCCGGCAGGTCTGGATCAACGAACCGAAGGAGAAGCCAGAACCTGCACAACAGAACGCATAGCCTCAAACCGTCTCATTTGACTTGACAGCTTCCGATCCGGCGCAGAGCGGCCGGAGTCTGGTAGCCGGTGAGCAGGACCAGCGGTCCGGCGTTGGTGAGTTCAACAGCCCGCTCCAAAGCGGGGAACATGCTGGTCAGCACCGAGCGGAGCCGGTCGATGGTACGGGTCCGCTCGGCGACCAGGTCGACGCGGCGGCTGGTCAGCAGTCCCAACTCGATGTTGGCCTCGTCGCCGGGGCGGATGGGCCGAAGGTCCCGGCGCATGCGTGCCTGGTCAGCGATGATCCTGGCGTCGCGAGCATCGGTCTTGCCCTCGCCGCGGTAGGCGTCGGAGGCGCGTTTCACCATGCGGCCGGGGATGTACAGCAGCTGCTGCATGTGGTTGATCAGGACCGCGATCAGCAGACCGGGTTCGCCGCCCGTCATGTCCAACGCCCACGTCACCTCGCGGCCGTCCGCGGTGTCAAGGACGTCGCCGAGCAGTTGGAGAAGCTCTGGCTCGTCGTTGGCCACGCGGCGCGACAACAGGGTCTTGCCGTCAGCGTCCATGGCGACGCAGTGATGGTGCGTCTTGCCACAGTCGATCCCGGCCCATATCCGGCTCATCGTGCTCCCGAAGTCGTTCCTGCCTTGCGTACCACGGACGACCTCGCCGGCATTGCCCTACACAGCGACCTGTTCACACTTCCCAATCGGCGGCCGAGTCGTCGTGGGGAGCGGGGCGGCCAAGCCTCCGAAGCCATGGACGTCAGCGCAGCTGAGAGCCACACCCCACTCCCCTGGGTGCCACAACCCTACGAATGGCTGGGGACAACCCGTGATCAGAAAGGTAGGGCGCTGCGATGAGGATGACGACCGTGGCCGGGCTCATGCGGTCGTCTTTCGCTCAGAGGCGTGTGCGTCGTCCGGTGGCGGTGGGATCACGTCGAGGTGGTGTTGTGGGTCGAAGGGGTCGGCCCAGTTGCGTCCACCGCTGACGACGGTGTTTCCCTCGTCCCAGAGGCCTGTGAGTTCGTCGTCGAGTAGATCTCGGTTGTCGGGGATGAGCAGGCGTTTGATGTCGGTGACGATGCGGGGCAGGAGGGTGCATTGCACGACGGCGTCGCGCAGGGCGGTGCGTGCATCGCGTTCGGTGGTGAGGCCCTTGGCGGCGAGTTCGAAGGCCAGGGGGATGGTGAACTCGGCTTTATAGAGGTCGGCGATGTCCAGGACGAAGGAGAGGGCGGAGCCCGTGTGGACGAAGCCGAGGGCGGGGCTGGCCCCGATGCCGGTGATGACGGCGTGGCAGATGCCGTAGAGGGCGGAGTTGGCGGCAGACAGCAGGCGGTTGACGTCGTCGCCGGCTGCGAAGGCGTCGCCAGGTTTGTAGTCCCGTTTGGCCCAGGGGACGCCGCTGCGTTGGGAGTGGTGGGCGTAAAGCTTGCGGATGCGGGTGCCCTCACGGCCGCGGAGCTGCTGGAGGGTGAGTCCGGTGGTGTCCTCGCCCGGGAAGCGCAGGTCGTACATGCGTCGGGCCACGGCGACACGTTCCTTGGGACGCGTGACGAGCCAGGCCTGGCGGAGCTGGAGTTGCGCGCCTCGGGCGGCGCCGATGCCGGAGGCGTAGAGGCGTACGCCGTGCTCGCCGACCCAGCACACACAGGTGGCCGAGTCGGCAAGCAGGGCGATGGCGGCGTGGGTGATGCGACTGCCGGGGCCGATGAGCAGGACGGCGAGGAAGGCGGCGGGCACGTGGACGACGCGGTCCTTGTTGACGAGAACGATGGCGTTGTCGTCGCGGTCGATGTGGACGCGTTCGACGTAGGGGCTGGAGATGCGGTCGTCGAGCCGGTGGATGTCCTGGGGACCGGTCCGCCACCAGGGCTCAGCCATGTGTCGCCTCCGCGGGGAAGGGGGCGAGGGTGAGCAGGCCCTGGCCGTAGCCCTTGGCGGGGCCGATGCCGGTGAGGAGGGCGTTGCGCAGTGCGTGGGTGTCGGTGACGCGCAGCCGGCCTTGGAAGGTGACGGTAGAGATGCTGATGCGGGCGCCGCCTGTGCGTTTAGTGAAGCGGAGGATGTCGTGGGCGACCAGGGAGACGGCGGGGGCGGGGGTCATCTGTTCGTCGATCCGTAGGCCGGGGGCCGGGTCGGGGGCGGGCAGGGAGGGGACGGTGAAGCCGTGGCGGTCGGCTTGTTTGAGTAGCCAGCCGCGTTGCTGGTCGGCGGTGCGGTGTGCGACGCGGAAGCCGCGATGGCCGGCCGGGGTGCCGGGGGCGGCAGGGGTGTCTGTGCGGGCTTTGAGGCGGGCGGTCTGTTCGTCGCTGGGTTTTTGCGGCCGTTGGACGGGTTTGGCCGTCAGCCGGAAGGTGAACTCACGTCCCAGGGTGATGCGTTGGAGCAGGGGTGAGTAATCGGCGATGAGGGCCTGGCCGCCGTCGGCGCCTGGCCAGCCGGCCTGTTCCACCAGGTGTTCCCATGAGGGGCGACTGTCGGTAAGGACGAGGATCTCGGCGCGGTGGACGGTGTTGGTCTCCGTCCGCCACCGGATGCGTTCGGTGGCGGGCTGGGTGGCGAGGCCGCTCAGGACGGCGGCGTGCATTTTGTGGGGACAGGAGGGCGATCGCGCTGCGGCGGCGCGGGTTGAGGGCGATCTTCGAGAGGTGCGGCATGTTGTCACCAGCCCAGGAGGGCGAAGGGGTCGTGGCCGGGGCCGGTCTGGTCGGGGCCGGGCGGGTTCTCGGTCGTCGGGCGGCCGGTGGGAATGGGGGTTGAGGAACATCCGTGTCAGATCGTGCGCTAAGCCTTCGTCGGCACTGGTGGGCGGCTGACGGTGCGTCGGGCGCGGGACCGGTTTGAAGTCGTCCCGCAGATAACACCCCAATATCTGCGGTAGCTTGATCCGTCACCTGCGATGACGTTCTCCGGCCGCTGCGTGAAGCGGACCTGTTATCTGCGGCAAGGGGGAAGCGGTGCCCACCATCGTGCAGTTGCCGGCTGGAATGGCATTGACCGTCCGCACGGCGGCGGACGTGTTCCTTGACTCGCTCGGCAACCCGAATACGGTCCGGAACTACGGGATCGGGGTGGGCAAGACCGCCGAGCGGATCGGCGAGGGTCGGCCACTGGCCTCGGTCGCGGCCGATGAAATCGGCGAAGCCCTCGAACTGCTCTGGGGCACCGCGGCGGTCAACACCTGGAACTCCCGCCGGGCGGGGGTGCTGTCCTGGCTCGGCTGGTGCCGGGATCGCGGCTACGAAGGGCCGATGGTCCCGGCCTGGGCAAAGCGGCTGGCGGTGCCGGACTCCGAGACCCTCGCCCGCTCAAAGATGGCCATTGACCGGCTGATCGCGCGGCGCGAGGTGCACCTGCGGGAGAAGACGCTGTGGCAGATGCTCTACGAGACCGCCGGACGGGCGGAGGAGATCCTCGGCGTGAGCATCGACGACCTGGACCTCGCCGGGCGCCGCTGCCCGGTGAAGGCGAAGGGTGCCCGGACCAAGGCCCGCCGCCGGGGCCAGGCGCGCAAGGACTACGTGCTGGAGACCGTCTACTGGGACGCCGGCACCGCCCGGTTGCTGCCGCGACTACTCAAGGGGCGAACGCGCGGGCCGGTGTTCGTCACCCACCGCCGCCCGGGACCCGGCAAGGTCGTCAGCTCTCGCGACGTGTGCCCGGACACCGGGCTGGCCCGGCTCTCGTACGGGCAGGCCCGCGCGCTGCTGGACGAGCACACCGCCCTGCGCGGCTTGGGAACGGGCTGGGACCTGCACGAGTACCGCCACCCTGCCCTGATCCACCTCGGCGAGCAGGGCGCCTCGCTGCTGATGCTGATGGCCAAGTCCCGGCACAAGAAGCCGGAGAACGCCCGCCGCTACTTCAAGCCCTCCCCGGAGACGATCGCCGAACTCACCAGCCTGCTCGCCCCCGGAGACGCCCGCCCCTGAAACTGTCGCCGCGCGGGCGGGGCCGTTCGGGGGCGGGGTTCGTATCCAGGACGCCTGGTTGCCCGTTGGCCGCCCAGGGGGCAATGAGCGAGGAGGCCGCCGATCGGGAGGGGAAGGGTGTCAGCCTTGGCGGCTGGGGAGCATGGCCAGGGCCTGGGATCGCTGTGCGACGAGGTCGTCGTAGGTGCCGTCGCGCTCGGCCCAACGGTGCAACAAGACGCCCTTCACGAGGATCTCGTGGGGGGTGGGGTCCTGCGAGAGCAGGTGCATGACCTCGGTGGCGAAGTCGTCGAGCGGCAGCGCGTGCGGGTTCACCTTTTCCTGTCCTGCCGTGGCGACGGCCGGGGGGACGAGCTCGACGACGCCGACACCGGTGCCGTCGAGTTGCGCGCGCAGTGCCTCGGAGTAGGCGTGCACCGCAGCCTTCGAGGCGGCGTAGCTGGGCATGGGCGGGAACGGCAGGAAGGCGATGCCTGAGGTGACGGTGATGAAGGTGCCGGTACTCCGCCGGACCAGGTGCGGGGTGAAGGCGTCGACGACTCGGATCGTGCCGAGCAGGTTGGTGTCGATCGTCGTAGCTGCCGCCTCGAAGTGCGCGGGGTCGCGCACGTCCTCCAGGAGCATGACCCCCGACATCGTCACCACGGTGTCCAGCTCGGGGTACCGGGCGAGCGCGGCGTCACGGGCAGATGCGACGGAAGCACTGTCGGTGACGTCGATGCTGATCGTGCCGAAGCCTTCTTCGGCGAGTTCCGAGAGTGCCTCCGGGCTGCGGCCGCCAACGGCCACGGTGCTGCCCGCCGCAGCGAACCGCCGGGCCAGCTCTCGCCCGATACCCGAGGTTCCGCCGACGATGAGAACGGTGCGGTTGGAGAGATCCACGAGGTCTTCCCTTCGGTCCAGGGCGCCGCTGGCGTTCAGGCCCGCGGCGCAGACAGTGATGCTCTCTGTCTCTTCCAAAACAGTGCTATCGCAGTCTTGATGGCATCCGCCGGGTGTGGCAGGGCCCCCGTCTTCCCTGGTCCTGCCAGGGCCCCCTCTGGGACACGCGCGCCGCATTACGGTGTCGGTATGAAGGATGAGGAATCCGGTAACCGGCTCGGCAGCTACCTTCGTGCCCGGCGTGAGCTGGTCTCCCCGGCGCAGGCAGGACTCCCGCCCGGGGGCAACCGCCGCGTGCCCGGTCTGCGCCGTGAGGAAGTCGCCCTGCTCGCCGGAATCAGTCCCGACTACTACCTTCGCCTGGAACGGGGCCGTGACAAGAACCCCTCACCGCAGGTCCTCGAATCACTCGCACGGGTCCTGCAGCTCGACGACATCGAGCGGACGTATCTGCTCGGCCTCGCGGCGGCACGCCCCAGGGCTCCGCGGCGCAAGCGGTCCGAGCACGTACCGGCGCGCGTGCACGAGCTGCTCGCCCACCTTCAGATCCCCGCGTTCGTCGAAGGGCGCGCGTTCGATGTCCTGGCCTCCAACCCCATGGCGGTCGCTCTCTCCCCCCGCCTGCAGCCCGGCAAGAACCGGCTGCGCTCCCTCCTCCTCGACCCCGAGGAACAGGCATTCCAACAGGACTGGACGAAGGCCACCGCGGATTCTGTCGCCGCCCTTCGCACCACCATCGGGGACGACACCGACAACCCCCGGTTCGTCGAACTCGTCGGAGAACTCGCACTGTCCAGTCAGCGGTTCCGCACCCTGTGGGCCCGACACGACGTCCGCAACCTCGACGGAGGCACGACCACCGTCCACCACCCCGTTGTCGGTGAACTACACCTCCACCGAGACAAACTCGCCATCGGCGACGTCATCCTCGTCGTCTACTACCCCGACAAGGACAGCGACAGCGACGAGAAACTGCGGCTCCTCGCCGCACTCTCACACACCGAGTCCGCCGGTACAGCACACGACAGACCGGCGGACGCCCCGCGCCCAAAGACACCCTGACGAGCACGCGCCGCCCCGGCGTCGCAACCAGAGCCCGCACCATGCCGCACTGGCCGCACCGCCGGACGTACCTCCATGGTCCTCCCGTCCGGCGGTGCGGGCCAGGACCCGGTCATTCCTCGTCGGTGGCGTCCGGGTCGCGCAGCGGGCGCAGGCCACCGGGCCGGTCGGGAAGCTGAAAGGAGTACAGGCCGAGCATGTTGATGTGATGCCGGACGAACGGCGAGAGACGGGCCACGTCCTCGTCACGGATGTCGAAGCCATCCGCGCGCAGCTGAATCACCGCGGCGTCCATGTACCGCGTGTTGAAGAGCACGAGGGCGTTGAGGACCAGGCCCAGGGCGCCGATCTGGTCCTCCATGCCGTCCTGGTAGCGCTGGTACAGCTGCCCCTGCTTCCCATGGAAGATCTTCCGGGCGAGGGCGTGGCGGCCCTCCTGGAGGTTCGCCTGCATCTTGATCTGGCGGCGGTAGCCGGGGGCGTCGGCCAGGCGCAGGATGTGCAGGGTCTTGGCGATCCGCCCGTAGTGGGCGATCGCGTCGCCGAGCGGCGTGGGGCGGCCGTCGCGGGACAGCATCCGGATCACGTCGTACGCGCGCACGGCCCCGGTGTGGATGGAGCGGATGATCCGAAGGATGTCCTCCCAGTGGCGTTCGATCCTGGCGAGGTCGATCCGGCTGCAGGCGGCGTCCTGGAAGGCGCTGTAGTCGGCGGTGCGGTCGATGCGCCACATCTTCTGGTCCGGCAGGTCCGCGAGCTGCGGCTCGTACGCGAACCCCGCCAGGGTGAGCAGCCCGAAGACAATGTCGCTGTAAGAGGCGGTGTCGGTGACGATCATCTCGGGCCGCTTGCCGCCGTCGCGGTCGTAGAGGACGTCCAGTACGTACAGCGAGTCGCGCGGGGTGTCGGCCACAACCTTCCCGCCCAGCCCCGCCGCTTGGTCGTTGATCATGTTGAGCCAGGTGGCGCCGCCCCGGCGCCCGAAGTACTTCGGGTTCGGCCGGGCGTACACCGACGGCACGGGCACGACGAACCGCATGCCGTCCACTGAGGCGACCAGGCCGCCGCCCCACGCCTGCACGAGCGGTATGGACGCCTGGCAGTCGATCAGCGTGGCGTTCGCCGCCCGGTACGTCGCCAGCCGCAGATACGTCTGGTCGACATGGGACAGGCGGCCGTACTTCAGGGCGTCCGCGGCCCCGATGACCGGGGTGTAGCCAACGTTGCAGCTGTGCGCGACCAGCAGCGCGACGACCGTCACGTGCAGGTCCTTCAGCCTCGCCTCGCCGCCGGTGACCGAGGTGAACGCCTGGTCGGCGCCGGTCCACGAGAACACCTCCAGCAGCGCCTCCGGCAGGTCGACCCGGGGCAGCATCGCCTCCACCGCCTCCCGCAGCTGGCGCAGGGAGGCGGGTTCAGGCTCCGGCTCCAGGGCGGCGAAGTGCAGACGGCCGTCGTCGTCGAACACGATCTGCGAGTTCGCTGGCACCCGCCCGGCCACCTCACGGTAGGTGCCGTCCAGCAGCGCGGCCCGCGCCGCCAGGTGCTCACCCGCCCCGGCGGGCAGGTTGAGCGAGGCAAGCACGGTGGGCTTGGCCTGCTCCCACGCGTCCCCATCCAGCAGCTTCGCGCGGGGGTCGCCCCACTTGGAGGAGTTCTTCGCGAACACCTGCTTGCTCCGCAGCATCCGGTGCAGGTGCTCCAGCACGCAGAACGTGTACGCCTCCCAGTCCACGGTGCCCGGCTCCACGTGCGGCGCGGAGAGCACCAGACACCGCCAGGAGCCGGTGAGCAGGCCGGTGTCGATCTCAGCCGGGCCGACCTTCTTGCGCCCCATCAAGTCCGGCAGCGACTTCAACGCCTCCAGCATCGGCAGGCCCTCCGGGGTGGCGCCGAAGTCGACCACCGTCACCAGGAGCTTCAGGAACGGCCGCACGGTGCCGAACCGGGTGACCAGCTGGGCCCGCCACGCCTCGTCCGCGTCCGAGTCGAGCGGCGGAGTCAGCTCGAACAGTGCCGCGATCGCCGCAGCCAGCTCGTGCCGGGCCACCACCTGCTCGATCCGCTCCCACATCGCCTCAAGTGTCTCCACCTCGGGCGGGCTGATCTCCCCAGTGTCGGTGTCGACCTGCTCGCTGGTGCTGTCGAACACGATCTGGAACGCGGCGGCCAGCTTCGCCGACGCCCTCTCCACCCGCGGCAGGGTCTTCAGCTTCTCCTTCGCCGTCTCCCGCTCCGCCCGGGACGTCAGGTAGACCGAAGTGGCCAGCAGCGTGGCCAGGCGCCGGGAGTCACCGCGCCGCTTGAGCAGCGACGCCTTACCGCCGATCCCGTACCGCGACAGCTCCGCCAGCCGCCGCGGCGGTATCGCGGACACGTCCACCTCGCCCATCCCGAAGGCCGCGATCTCCTCGGCCCGTTCCAGCGCCCACTTCATTTGCGGCCCGGAGATCCGCACCGGACCGCGCCGTAGCCGGTCCAGCTCCGACACTCGGGCCCCTGGTGGCACGAAGAGCAGCGAGTCCAGCACCGCGCGCTGACCGGTGCTGAGCAGCCCATAGAGGGCGTCCCACAGCAGGTTGCTCGCCGCCTCCCGGATCGTGCCCACCAGCCGGGCCAGGCGGCTGGCCCCGGGCACCAGCACCCGGCGCTCGCGCAGCCACCCAGCCGCCGCGTCGAACAGCGACTTCGGCCCGTCGCCGGTCGTCCAGGCCCGCGCGTCGAGCCACTCGCTCAGCTCGTCCCGCACCTCGGCAAAGTCACGCCAACCCCCAGCCTCCTGGATCTCCCCGGCATGCGTACGGGCCGTCCCGTCCCGCTCGCCGTACTCCTTCAGGCACGACGAATCGGCGATGCCCAACTGCTCGGCCAGGTACTCAGCCACCTCCGCCGGCACCTGCCGCGGGTCCGGCATGAACCGACCCAAGTAGCGCACACTCGTCAGCTGGACCGCGAACCCGAGCCGATTGTGCGCACGCCGCTTGGCCTGCACTTTCTCCAGATCCGAGTCATCCAGGAAGAAGTACCTCCAACTCCGCACGAGACGGCGCTCCGTTGAACGCCGCGTACTGAGCTGCCTGTTGATCCGACAGAAACTCGACCGCCACCAGGTCCTCCGAAGATCGACAACATCGACCCGCGAAGGCTGCGCCGTACGATCAACCCAGGTCAAAACGCCAATCGAGGCCGCGAGGGCTTAGAAGCTGTATCTCAACCGATCATGGAACGTGCGGGTCGAACAGGTTTCCCGCCGGGGTGATCTTCGCGTTGTCCGCGCATGAAGACAGGGCCCCTCGGTAGCTCGGGGATGCGAATCTGACCGAGCAATGCCGGGAGGTCCTGGTGTCGTTGTTGTACGCGTCCGAGCCCGTCGAGTTCAACTCCGCTGCACCATCGTGTGATTGCCTCGCGCACGTGTACGGCAACGCGGCCGACCATCCCCACCGGGAACGCCGGTATCCCTCCGACATGACGAACGCGGAGTGGGCAGCCGTCCGGCCGTTGCTGCCGGTGCCGGCCTGGCTTCAGGGACGGGGCGGGCAGCCCGAGGGCTACTGCCCCGCCAGCTGCTGGACGCGATCCGCTACCTGGTCGCGGGCGGGATCTCCTGGCGGGCGATGCCCGCGGACTTCCCCGACTGGGGCCGCGTCTACGCCTTCTTCCGCCGCTGGCGCGAGCACGGGCTGATCGGCGAGTTCCATGACCGGCTGCGCGGACGGGTCAGGGAGCGTGAGGGCCGTGAGGCCGAGCCCACGGCGGGGGTCATCGACGCGCAGTCGGTGCGGGCCGCCGCGACGGTGCCGGCCTCCTCACGCGGCTACGACGGCGGGAAGAAGGTGCCCGGCCGCAAACGGCACATCGTGACCGACACGCTCGGTCTGCTCCTGGTCGTCTGTGTCACCGCCGCGAACGTCGGCGACCGGGACGCCGCGGCGGGTCTGCTGCGGCGGCTGCGCCGTCTGCACCGCGATATCACCCTCGTCTGGGCCGACGGCGGCTACACCGGCTCCCTCGTCGACTGGTGCTGTCAGAAACTCGCGCTGACCTTGGAGGTCGTCAAGCGCACCGACGACATGGAGCGATTCGTGGTGCTGCCCAGACGCTGGGTGGCAGAGCGCACGTTCAGGTGGCTAATGCATTCGCGTCGGCTGGCCCGTGACTACGAGACGTTGCCGGTCAGCAGCGAGGCGATGATCCCGTGGTCGATGGTCACGCGGATGGGCCGGCGTCTGGCACGGCCACGACCCGCCGCCCGGCACTGATGGGTCGCCGTGTGGTCACACCGGAGGACGTGGTGGATAGCATCGCGGCCTTCCCGGCGCTGCTCCGCGCGGTGGCCAGCTGAGTCGTCACATCAGCCGGCGTGCAAATTGTGCTGGTGTCGCATGGTATTGCTTCTTGAAAGCGCGGATGAAGTGGCTGCTGTCGGTGAAATGCCAGAGCGCGGCGGCCTCGGAGACGCTGAGCTGTGATCCGGAGGCGGTGAGCGCCTCGGCCGCTTCCTCCAGGCGTCGGCGGCGGATGTAGGCGCTGAACGGCTCGTCCAGACTCGCGAAGGCCCGCTGCAAGGTGCGTACTGATACGTGTAGTTGCGCGGCTATCGCGGCCGGCGACAACTCGGCGTCGGTGAGCCGGGCATCGGCCAGGTCCTTGGCCGCCTGCGCCAGCGCCGGGGTGAACGTGGGCTCGCGGTCGTCGACGTAGTCAAGGATCAGCCCTTTGGCGAGTTCGAGCAGGGCGTCGCGGGACGCGTGCGCCCCCGCCGGGCTGAGGCCGCTCACGGCTCGCTGCACCATGCTGGTGTGTGCCATGAGGATCTGCGCTGCGGGCGAGATTGCCTGACCGGTGCGCGGTTTCCCGGCGACCAGGGGTCGCAGGGCGTCGCCGGGAAAGATGAAGATGCGGGTGCCGATCACCGGCGTGGTGTGGAAGTGATTCTCCGTCACGACATGGTGCATGAAGTAGGTGCCGGCCGAGACGTACGCGTCACCGCCCTGATCGTGCGGGTCCTGCAGGGCCACCGCGCCGCGGAGCCCGACGTACAACCTGATCTGATCGTGCTCGTACGTTCCGACTGCCCGGGTGCTCACGGGTGAGGAGCCCCAGAGCTCGTTGATGGCGGTGTCTTCCAGGGTCACCGAGCGCATCGTCCCCTGGAAGCCGTCGACCGTGGAAGCGCTGAATTCCGGCAGAGGGTACAGGTCTCCCATCCGGTCGTTCCAGGTGTCGATGAACGGCTCCCACGTTCCCCGACCGGCGCCAGTGGAGTCGGCGTCGACGCTGAACGTGCCCACCTTGCCGCCCGGGCCAAGGAAACGCGGCCTGCTCGTCATGTGTCCTCCGCCCCGATGAGGATGTCGCCGGAATCCCATCCTGTGTCGCGAAGGTACACCCCTTCTGCACACGGCTGTTCCTACGCTTGGCTGGCGCTTCGACCCCCACAACGATCTACCGCCTGCCGGCCGTGCCCGGCACCGCAGACACCGTGCCTTGCTTCGCATGCGAAGCAACGCGACCGCGACCCCTCGGGCGAAAGTGAGAAAAACTATGAAGGCAGTGCGTTTCCACCAGTACGGCGACCCCGACGTCCTGCGTTACGAGGACGTGGAGCAGCCGAATCCAGGCGCCGGGCAGGTGCGGGTCCGTGTTGCGGCAACGTCGTTCAACCCGGTCGACGCCAACATCCGCGCCGGTTTCATGCAGGGGCCGATCCCCGTGACGCTGCCGCACACACCCGGCATCGACGTCGCCGGCATGATCGATGCGCTCGGCGAAGGCGTGACCGGCATCCAGGTCGGGGACCAGGTCGTCGGCTTCCTGCCGATGGCGGGACCCGGCGCCGCCGCGGAGTATGCCCTGGCACCGGTTGAGGCCCTGACGCCGGCGCCCAAGAGCGTCACGCTGTCCGACGCGGCCGCGCTGCCACTGGTGGGCCTGACCGCGTGGCAGGCGCTGTTCGAGCACGCCAAGCTGAGCGCCGGGCAGCGCGTGCTGGTCAACGGCGCGGGCGGAGCGGTCGGCGGCTACGCTGTGCAGTTGGCCAAGCAGGCCGGCGCCTACGTGATCGCCACGGCCGGTCCGCGCAGCAGCCAGCGTGTCACGGCCGCGGGCGCGGACGAGGTCATCGACCACACGACCGCCGACGTCGTCGCGGCGGTCGGCCAGCCGGTCGACATCGTGCTCAACCTCGCCCCGGTCGAACCGGCACAGCTGGATGCGCTTCTCGGCCTGATCCGCCCCGGCGGTGTCCTGGTGAACACCACGGTGTGGATGCCCGCGCCCACCGACGAGGAGCGCGGTGTACGCGGCATCGATCTGTTCGTCCGCAGCGACGCGGAGCAGTTGTCGCACCTGGTGGAGCTGATCGACGGCGGCGAGCTGCGCGTCGAGGTGGCACGGCGGGTGCCGCTGGCCGAATTGCCGGCCCTGCACGCCGACGCCGCCGCGGGCGCACTGCCCAGCGGCAAGGTCGTCGTCACGCCCGGCGCCTGACGCCCAGCTGACTGACCCATGAAGGAGACGACCACGATGATCCCCGACGACGATCCGTCGCGCTCGCTGACCGAGGCGAACCCCGACGACCCCGGCACGACGTACATCTCGCTGGTGGGCAACACGTACGCCATGCTGGTCACTGGCGAGCAGACCAACGGCCGGTACTGCCTGATCGACATGCACGTCCCCGACGGCGGTGGCCCGCCGCCGCACCGGCACGACTTCGAGGAGATGTTCACGATCCTCGAGGGCGAGATCGAGTTCACCTTCCGCGGCGAGAAGCACACCGTACGGGCCGGGTCCACTATCAACATCCCGGCCAACGCGCCGCACAGCTTCCGCAACGCATCGAGTACGCCTGCCCGCATGCTGTGCATGTGCGCCCCTGCCGGCCAGGACGAGTACTTCATGCGCATCGGTGACGTCATCGCCAGCAAGGACGCGCCGCCCCCGCAACTGTCGGAGGACGAACTCGCGGAGCGCCGCCGCCGCGCCGCCGAGTTGGCCTCGACCTACCGAAGCGAGTTCCTGTAACTTGCAGGCCCGGCAAGCCCGGCACCGGTCTGCCGCGGACAAACTCGCCCTGACCTTGGATATCGTCAAGCGCACCGACGACACGACAGGGTTCGTAGTGCTCCCCAGACGCTGGGTGGCAGAGCGCACGTTCGCATGGTTGCTGAGCTCCCGCCGTCTCGCCCGGGACTACGAGACATTGCCGGCCAGCAGTGAGACGACGCTGATCCGGTGGTCGATGGTCACGTGGATAAGCCGGCCTCTGGCACGGCCACGGGCCGCTGGCCGGCACTGAACATCCCCGATGCCTCCAGGAGGAGCCACCCGCGCTCCCCCAGACGTCTGGCCTTGGAGCACACCCCCTCGACCTTCGCCGACGTTGTCTCCAAGCCCAGCCGAACCGTAATCTCCCCGGCCTTCAGCGGCCCCTGGTCCACGGGCTGTCGCTCCTCCAGCACGCCCAGAATCCGCTGGTAGTCCGGCGCCAGCACTGGCACCGGCAGTCCTTCGCGCCAAGGCGGCACGATCGAGCCCGGCACCGGCGCGGGCGAGGCCACGCGTTCCACCTCCGTCCCGGTCACGGAGGTGGTCTCGGCAGCCGAGGCCGCCAGGGCCTCGACCAGTTCCTCCCGCGCGATCACCCGCCGGTCCAGCTCGATCTCCGCAGCCTCCAACACCCTAGCCAGCTGCGCGACTTCCTCCCGCAGACCCTCCACCCGCACCCGGGCCGCCGTCTCCCGCTCCTCCAGCATTCCCAGCACCGACGCCGTCGCGCACCCCTCGACCACAGAGCCGAAACAAGACGCCGCATGCCTCCCTCAATCTGAGCCAGATCATGCCTGACCAGCAGAAATAAAGCGATCATGTTCGATGGAGAGACGGCTTCTTAGCGCACGATCTGACATGGATGTTCCTCAACCCCCGCCTCCTCCGCACGGCATACTGCCCCGGCCGGCAACACATCCTGCGCATCCGACAAACCCCGGAAATGCTCGCTGTCACTGGCGATCCAGTCCGCCATCACGATCAGACCCGACAGGGCGAGCTGCTCCGCCTTGCTGAGCACGCCCACCGGACGGACACCGGCCAGATCCTCGAAACCCACCGCCCGTGTGAACACGTCCACCACCGCCCGCTGGACATCAGCCCACGCCGCTCCCCTGCCCTGCACCTCCCGATGCTTGGGCGCCAGGGTCCCAGCCGACGGATACGTCCCGTGATGTCCCGCCACCAGCGGCCACACCCAGGCGGCCGCCTCCTCATCCCCCCACTCCTTCTTCATGCGGGGCAACAACATCGCCGCCCCCGCCACATCGTGGCGCCAGCGCTGCTTCCTGTCCGTCGGCAATCGCCCCCACGCCAGGCCCGTCGCCAGCACACGCGCCGCCTCCACCGCGTCCACAGCCTGGAATGCCGGACATGCCTTGCCGCAATCATGAATGCCGCAGACCCACATCAGCCAGGCCCGACCACGCCCACCGCTGATCTCGTCAAGACGCCGCCGTAACGACCGCGACACGTAGCGGTCCAACAAACCCCCAACAGCAGCCGTATCCAGCAGGTGCCCGAGCAATAGATGCCTTCGCCCGCCGTTACGCGCAGCCGAATTCCCCCACAAATACGCCACCCGCGAAACGCCCGCAGGCCGCCAGCCCCATCGACTGGATCAACTCAACAACCGAACGCCCGTCTTCCATGCCCCGCACACTCCCCTCGCCCCCGGCGCCTACAGTTGTGCGGCACTATAGAGGCCACCACTGACAACACCCCTCAGAAACCGGCCGAGTGACTGCGCAACAGGCAAAGCAAAACAGACACCCTGGCTAGCATCACCGCAGCTCACAAAGTGTCGTCCCCGCGCCAGCGGGGGTAGTTCCACGCATCCGGCCCTCGGCGAGCGCGACTTGCTGTCGTCCCCGCGCCAGCGGGGGTAGTTCCTCTGTACATCGTTCAGAGTTTCCGTCCCCCTGTCGTCCCCGCGCCAGCGGGATAGTCACCTTGCGAGGCCGGCACTGTTGTTGTCGATAGTCGTCCTCGCGCCAGCGGGTGGCTAGGGCGGTATTCTTCGGGGTCTGGCACAAGTTCCGTAAGCGGTCACCCCCCGTAGTTTGATCTTCCGTCGCGCGGTACGGAAGTCGCCTTGAAATCGCTCCTCGTGCGGGCGACACGGCCGACATTCGATGGCCGTGAACGAGGTGCTGTCCCGGTTGCAGGAGTTGTTGTTCCCATCGATCCCGGGAGTCGCTGTCGTGGCCGTACGTACGGAAGGCGAGGCGTTACGCGTCGAGGCCCGGTGCACACCCATCGGGGCCGCCTGCCCCGACTGCTCCCACTGGACGGAACGAATCCACAGCTCCTACCTGCGGTTTCCCGCGGACCTACCCACGGCCGGGCAGACTGCACAACTCGTATTGCGGGTCCGGCGGTTCTTCTGCACGGCCAGAGCATGCGGCCGACGGACGTTCGTGGAGCAGGTGCCCGGCCTGACCCGCCGCCACGGTCGGGTCACCGAGCGGCTGCGGCAGACGATGGGCGCGATCGGGCTGGCACTGGCCGGCCGGGCCGGCGCTCGCCTCGCCGAGCTCATGGGCATCGCCACCAGCCGGACTACGCTGCTGCGCCGGGTGATGGACCTGCCCGACCCAACCGCGACGCGTCCCCGTGCCGTCGGCGTGGACGACTTCGCGCTGCGGCGAGGGCACATCTACGGAACGGTTGTGATCGACGGAGAGACCCACCAGGTCCTCGACCTGCTGCCCGAACGCGACGCCGCCACCCTCGCCCCGTGGCTCGCAGCCCATCCCGAAATCGAGGTCATCTGCCGCGACCGCGCCGGCGCCTATGCCGAGGCGGCCGACACCGCCGCACCCCAGGCCCTCCAGGTCGCTGACCGCTTTCACCTCAGGCAGAACCTCGCCACAGCGGTCGAGAAGACCGTCGCAGCCCACCGCGCCCGCCTGCGCGACCTGCCTCCATCCAACCCAGAACCGGAGCCCGTTTGGGAGACACCCTCCGAAGCGAACTCCGGCCAGAACGACGAAGAGGAGGATCCGACCGGCAGGTTCGCCGAGCGGGCTCGCGCCCATCACGCCCTCGTCCACGAACTCCTCGACCAAGGCATGGGAATCCGCCACATCGCCCGCCACCTGGGCTGGGGACGCCACACAGTCCAGCGATACGCCCGCGCCGCCCACTGGCAGGACATGGTCAAGGGCCGCAAGCGCCAACTCCCCAGCAAACTTGACCCGTTCAAGCCCTTCCTGGCAAAACGCTGGGCCGAGACTGACGCAAAAGTGACAATCCTTGACCTCCACCACGAGATCACCGCCCGCGGCTTCCACGTCCACTACTCCACCGTCCGCGACTGGGCCCAGCGCGACCTGCCCCGACCTGAAGGCTTCGCGCCCGCTCCGCCACCACCGTCGGTTCGGCAGGTGACCGGCTGGCTCACCCGGCACCCCGCCGCCCTCACAGAGAGGGAGAAACTGCACCGCAAAGCCGTGCTTGACCGCTGCCCCGATCTGGCGTCCGCAGCTGAGCTGACCAGCTCGTTCGCCGAGATGCTCGCCGCACTCAGCGGTACCCGCCTGCCCGAGTGAATCACCGAGGCCACCGACGCCAACCTCCCCGGCATCAGCAGCTTTGCCACCGGCCTGCACAGCGACTTCGACGCGGTGACCGCCGGACTGACCACCGACTGGAACTCGGGCCTGGTCGAAGGCGCCGTCAACCGGATCAAGATGCTCAAACGGCAGATGTTCGGCCGCGCCGGCTTCATGCTGTTGCGCAAACGGGTACTGCTCGCGTGAGCCGATGAGTTCCGGCTACTTCAGAAGCCGGAAACCGGGCTGTTCGCTCCACTCTCTGAGGAACTTCGCAGAGCCATACGCGGCAGGCCCCGGATCATTCGTCGTTGCGACGATGCCGGGAAGGCCGCCGACGATCGGCACCTGGTCTTCTCGCAGTTCAGCGTTGGCGACGCCGCCGATCACGTCCATGATGGCGGCGGTCAACCGGGCTGTGACGGCGTGGTCAACCGGACTGTTGCAGAACGCGATGACGTCGACCGCGTGGGTCGGGGTGAAGCCAATGAGAGGCTCTTGGTCGACTTCGTCGGCGTGCTCGGCTTCGAAGACAGCCTCGTCACCGATACCGGGCCCCATGAGAGAGACCAGGATGGGCCGACGCCCGTCGACACCCACGGTGTTCGTGATGCCGAGACTTTCCACACGAATGTGCAGGTCGTACTCACCGACTCGCTTCTCCTCAGAGGGCGTTAAGTCCGTTTCTGGTAGCGGCCTCGTCCGGGCTGGGTGAGGAAGCCTTGGCGAGTGAGGCGTCCGAGGCGAGCGCGGGTGACGTT
>NZ_JBFAZO010000007.1:0-512722 GCF_040681835.1 Streptomyces sp. NPDC051576 | reverse complement strand
GCTTCGCCGCAGCAGACGCTGCGGCGAAGCGGGATGCTCGTGGCCGTTCTGCTGCTGGGCCTGCTCGGTATGCATGGACTCGGGCCCGTTCCCCTGGCGCACCCCGCGCCCGGTCGCACCACGACGGCCGTGCCCATGGCCATGAGGGAGAAGGCGGCCACGCGGGATGCCTGCGATCACGACTTGGGCGACTGCGGCGATCACATGGCACACGCGGACGCGACCTGCGCCTCCGCGTCCGTCGCCGGTGGCCCGGTCGTGGTTCCGGTGCTGCGGCCCGATGTGGCGGCCTGCGCCGAAGTGCCGGACGGGCGGACGTCCGTGGCCGGTGGCGATCCCGACGGGGGACGCGCACCACCCTCCCTGGCCGAACTCCAACTCCTGCGGATCTAGAGCAACCCGCGCGCGGCACCGCGTGCGCCGGCATGCCCTGAACCGACCCACATCCCAGGAGTACCACCATGACCGCACAGCGCAGGTTCGTCCGTCGTACCGTCCTCGCCGCCACCGCCTCGGTGGCCGCACTCACGCTCGCCGCATGCGGCGGCGGCACCGGCGGCAAGGCGGACGGCGGAACCGAGGCCGGCGGGCACAACGCCGCCGACGTCTCGTTCTCGAAGGAGATGATCCAGCACCACCGTCAGGCCGTCGAGATGGCCGGGCTGGCCGCCGGCCACGCCTCCTCGGCGCAGGTCAAGAGCCTCGCCACGAAGATCAAGGGGGCGCAGGACCCCGAGATCGAGACGATGTCCGGCTGGCTGACGTCGTGGGGCGAGAAGGTCCCCCAGGACATGTCCGGCATGGGCCACGACATGTCGTCCTCGACGCCCGGCATGATGAGCGACGCCGACATGGGCAAGCTGGAGAAGGCGTCCGGCACCGCGTTCGACACGATGTTCCTCACCATGATGGTCGAACACCACAAGGGCGCCGTCGACATGGCCAAGGCCGAGAAGGCGGACGGCAGGTACGGCCCGGCGACCGGGCTCGCGGCCGACGTGATCACCGCGCAGAGCGCCGAGATCACACGGATGAACAAGCTGCTCGGCAAGGGCTGAGCACCGGCACGATCGCCGAACACGGTGGGGCCGACCGCACGGTCGGCTCCACCCCCGGCTCAGGCGGCCGTCCGCGGCCTCTCGTCGTAGGCGCTGCTCCTCGAACAGCCGCAGGAACTCCTACGCCTGCTGGACGTCGATGGGCAGTTCCGGATCGTGGTCGGAGGGGCGCGGGGTACCCGACGAATCAACGCAGCCGGTACACCAGTTGAGCTCCCGCGTCACGGTGTCCGGTCACGCGGGCCGCGCCCCGGGGTGATAGACGTCGGGCATGAACAACTCGATCCTGCTCTCCTCTCCGGCCGGTGTCCGATGACCGCGGGCGCCGACACCCCCGACAGCCGGGGCCGCACCGGCCTGCACCGCACCGGCCTCGACCTGACCGGCAATCCCCGGGTCAGGGTCCGCGACGTGAAACTGCTGTCCAGCCACTGGTACGTCGAGCGCACCACGACCTTCGACTTCCGGCACGCCGACGGCACCTGGACCACCCAGGAGCGCGAGACCCACGACCGCGGCAACGGCGCCACCCTGCTCCTGTACGACGCCGAGCGCGAAACGGTCCTGCTCACCCGCCAGTTCCGCTTCCCCGTGTACGTCAACGGCCACCCCGACGGCATGCTCGTCGAGACCCCCGGCGGACTCCTCGACGACGAGGACGAACACCCGGAGGAGGCCGTACGGCGCGAGGTGGTGGAGGAGACCGGGCACACCGTGGGCGCGGTGGAGCATGTCTTCGACGTCTATATGAGCCCCGGCTCGGTCACCGAACGCATCGGCTTCTACGCCGCCTCCTACGGCCCCTCGACCCGCACCCACGAAGGCGGGGGCCTCCAGGAGGAGGGCGAGGACATCGAGATCCTCGAACTGCCCTTCCGCAGAGCCCTGGAGATGATCCGGACCGGGGAGATCGCCGACGCCAAGACGATCATGCTGCTGCAATGGGCGGCGCTGGACGGGCCGTTCGCCAAGTAGCCGTCCAGGGCCCGTACTTGCCAGGGCCTTGACTTGAAGTGCGCTCCAAACGGAAGACTCCCGTTCGTGCCCGGAGAACCGGGTGCGAACGGGAGGGATCATCATGAAGTACCGCACCATCGGCACCGATCCGGCCCACCGCCGCGAGGTGAGCGTGCTCGCGCTCGGCGCGATGCTGTTCGGCTCCCGCACCGACGAGGCGACCTCCTTCGCCGTACTCGACCGCTATGTCGAGGCCGGCGGGAACTTCATCGACACGTCCGACAACTACGCCTTCTGGCACGACGGCGGCCAGGGCGGCCAGAGCGAGAAGCTGCTCGGGCGGTGGCGGCGCAGCCGCGGCATCGGCGACGAGATCGTGATCGCGACCAAGCTCGGCGCCCGCCCCCTGGCGCCCGGCACCAGTTACGTCGACAACCCGGAGGGTCTGTCCGCGAAGGTCATCCGCGAGTCGGCCGAACGCAGCCGCGAACGCCTCGGCGTGGCCAAACTCGATCTGCTCTACGCGCACATCGAGGACCACACGGTCCAACTCCGGGAAACCGTCGAGGGGTTCGCCGAGCTGGTCGCCGAGGGCACGGTCGGTCTCCTGGGCGTCAGCAACCACGCCGCCTGGCGGGTGGAACGGGCCCGCGCCCTCGCCGCCGCGGCCGGTCTGCCCGGCTACGAGGTCCTCCAGTACCAGCACAGCTATCTGCGCCCCCGCACGGACCTGCCGCACGAGCTGTTCCCCGACGGCAGCCTCGGCAGCGCCACCCCGGACCTGCTCGGCTATCTGCGCGCCGAGCCGGACCTGACCCTCGTCGCCTACTCACCGCTGCTGGCCGGTGCGTATGCGCGCGAGGACAAGCCCTTGGGCGTCGAGTACGACCACCCGGGCACCCCGCCCCGGCTCGCCGCCCTGCGCGAGGTCGCGAGGGAGACCGGCGCGAGTGTCAACCAGGTCGTGCTGGCCTGGCAGTTGGGCGGCCCGCTGCCGGTCGTCCCGCTCGCGGGGGCGTCGTCCGTGGCCCAACTGGAGGAGAACCTGGCGGCCGTCGACCTGGAACTGACGGCCGAGCAGCGGGAACGGCTGGACTCCGCCGGGTGAGGAGCCCGCTCAGGCCCTGACCAGCAACTGGAAGTCGAACGCGTAGCGCGAGGCCCGGTAGATGTGCGAGCCGTACTCGACCGCCCGCCCCGTGTCGTCGTACGCCGTGCGTTGCATGGTGAGCAGTGCCGCCCCTTCCTGCTCATCGAGGCGGGTGGCCTCCTCGGGGGTGGCCGATCGGGCCCCTATCGTCTGGCGGGCGCTGTGCAGGGTGATGCCGGCGGTGCGCAGCATCCGGTACAGGCCCGTCGACTCCAGCCGGGCGGTGTCGAGTTGGAGCAGGTTCGCCGGAAGGTAGTTGCAGAGGAACGCCACCGGCTGGCCGTGCGTGGAGCGCAGCCGCTCCAGGAGCGTGACCTCGCTGCCCTCCGGGACCCCGAGGGCGGCCGCGACGTCGGCCGGTGCGGGCACGCCCTCGTTGCGCACCACCTGCGTGGCCGGCCCCTGTCCGGCCGACTCCAGGTCGTCGTAGAGGCTGCTGAGTTCCAGCGGTCTCTTGACCTGGCTGTGCACGACCTGCGTGCCGACCCCCCGCCGCCGGACCAACAGCCCCTTGTCGACAAGGGATTGGATGGCCTGGCGGACGGTGGGGCGGGACAGGCCGAGGCGTACGGAGAGGTCGATCTCGTTGCCCAGGAGGTTGCCCGGAGCGAGGGTCCCGTGCTCGATCGCCCCCTCCAACTGCTGTGCGAGTTGGTAGTAGAGCGGCACCGGACTGTTGCGGTCCAGGGCGAACTGCAGGGCGTCGAGCGCGGAGACGCTTGCGGCCACGGGGCGCACCTCCTATCGGATTCGGGCGGTGACGGTGTGTCAGGAGTTGCTGGGGAAACCGAGGTTGATCCCACCGTCGGCCGGGTCGGGCCAGCGGGTGGTGATCACCTTGCCCTGGGTGTAGAAGGCGATGCCGTCGTTGCCGTAGATGTGGAGGTCGCCGAAGAGGGAGTCCTTCCAGCCGCCGAAGGAGTGGTAGCCGACGGGCACCGGGATCGGCACGTTCACGCCGACCATGCCCGCCTTGACCTCCATCTGGAAGCGGCGGGCCGCGCCGCCGTCCCGGGTGAAGATCGCGGTGCCGTTGCCCCAACGGGAGCTGTTGATCAGCGTGATGGCCTCGTCGTAGGACTCCGCGCGCACGACGACCAGGACCGGGCCGAAGATCTCGTCCTTGTACGCGTCCGCCGTCAGCGGCACCCGGTCCAGCAGGGAGACGCCGAGGAAGAAGCCGTCCTCGTGGCCCTCGACCGAGAAGCCGGTGCCGTCGACGACGACCTCGGCGCCCTGCGCGGCGGCGGAGGCGACGTAGGACGCCACCTTGTCGCGGTGCTCGCGGGTGATGAGCGGGCCCATCTCGCTCGCCGGGTCGTTGCCGGGGCCGATGCGCAGCCTGCCGGCGCGCTCAGCGATCTTGGCGACCAGCTCGTCGCCGGTGTCGCCGACCGCGACCACGACCGACACGGCCATGCAGCGCTCGCCGGCCGAGCCGTAGGCCGCGTTGATCGCCTGGTCGGCCGCGAAGTCCAGGTCCGCGTCGGGCAGCACGAGCATGTGGTTCTTGGCGCCGCCGAGGGCCTGCACGCGCTTGCCGTGCTCAACCGCCTTGAGCTGGATGTACTTCGCGATCGGCGTGGAGCCGACGAAGGAGACGGCCTCGACGTCCGGGTGCTCCAGGATGCGGTCGACGGCCACCTTGTCGCCCTGGACGACGTTCAGCACGCCCTGGGGGAGACCCGCCTCGAAGGCGAGTTCGGCCAGCCGGTAGGTCGCCGACGGGTCCTTCTCGGAGGGCTTGAGGACGAAGGTGTTGCCGGTCGCGATGGCGAGCGGGAACATCCACATCGGCACCATGGCCGGGAAGTTGAACGGCGTGATGCCCGCGACGACACCCAGCGGCTGGCGGATCGAGGCCACGTCCACCCGGGTCGAGACCTGCGTGGACAGCTCACCCTTGAGCTGCACGCTGATCCCGCAGGCCAGTTCGACGATCTCCATGCCGCGCGCGACCTCGCCGAGCGCGTCCGAGTGCACCTTGCCGTGCTCGGCGGTGATCAGCTCCGCGATCTCGTCGCGGTGCGCGTCCAGCAGCTCGCGGTACTTGAAGAGGATCGCGGTGCGCTTGGCCAGGGACGTGGTGCCCCAGCTCTCGAACGCGGCCTTCGCGGAGGCGACGGCGGCGTCCACCTCGTCGACGGTCGCGAAGCCGACCTGCTTCTCCTGCGCGCCGGTCGCCGGGTTGTACACGGGGCCGAAGCGGCCGGAGGTGCTCTCGACGGGCTTTCCGTCGATCCAGTGGGTGATCGTCTTCATGGTGCGAGTGCCTTTCAGGGGTGGGGAGTTCAGAGGTGGCGGCGGCGGTCGACGACCTGGCGGTCGTACTCCTCGCGGGCCTGTACGGCGGACTCGCGCGAGGCGGTCTCGGCGACCGGTACGTCCCACCAGGCCTCGGCCGGGGGAGCGGTCGGGGTGGCGGTGTCCGTCTCGACGTAGACGCAGGTCGGCCGGTCGGAGGCGCGGGCCGTCGCCAGGGCCTCGCGCAGTTCGCGGACGGTCTTGGCGCGCAGGACGTCCATGCCGAGGCTGGCCGCGTTGGCGGCGAGGTCGACCGGGAGCGGGGCGCCGGAGAAGGTGCCGTCGGCGGCCCGGTAGCGGTAGGCGGTGCCGAAGCGCTCGCCGCCGACCGACTCGGAGAGGCCGCCGATGGAGGCGTAGCCGTGGTTCTGGATCAGGACCAGGTTGACCGGCAGACCCTCCTGGACCGCGGTGACGATCTCGGTCGGCATCATCAGGTAGGTGCCGTCGCCGACCAGCGACCACACGGGGGTGTCGGGGGCGGCCTGCTGGACGCCGAGGCCGGCCGGGATCTCGTAGCCCATGCAGGAGTAGCCGTACTCCAGGTGGTACTGGCGGGGGCTGCGCGCCCGCCACAGCTTGTGCAGGTCGCCGGGGAGCGAACCGGCCGCGTTGATCACCACGTCGTCGTCGCCCACGATCGCGTCGAGGGCGCCGAGGAGCTGGGTCTGGGTGGGGACGGCGTTCTCGTCGGCCGCGGCGAACGCGGTGTCGACGACCCGTTCCCAGCGCTTCTTGCCGGTCCGGTACTCGGCCTCGTAGACCGAGTTCACCCGGTGGCCGTCCAGGGCCTCCGCCAACGCCGTGAGCCCCGCCCTCGCATCGCAGACCAGCGTGCGCGCTGCCAGCTTGTGGGCGTCGAACGCGGCGATGTTGAGGTTGACGAACCGGACGGCCGGATTCTGGAAGAGCGTGTTGGAGGCGGTGGTGAAGTCCGTGTAGCGGGTGCCGACGCCGATGACCAGGTCGGCGGCGCGCGCGATGTCGTCGCTGACCGCGGTGCCGGTGTGGCCGATGCCGCCGAGATCGGCCGGGTGGTCGTAGCGCAGTGAGCCCTTGCCCGCCTGGGTGGAGGCGACCGGGATGCCGGTGGCGTCCACGAAGGCCTTCAGCGCCTCCTCGGCGCGGCTGTGATGGATCCCGCCGCCCGCGACGATCACCGGGCGTTCGGCGGAACGGATGGCTTCGACGGCCTCCGCCAGCTCGGCGAGGTCCGGCGCGGGACGCCGTACGTGCCACACGCGGTCGGCGAAGAACTCCTCCGGCCAGTCGTACGCCTCGGCCTGGACGTCCTGTGGGAGCGCGAGAGTCACGGCCCCGGTCTCGACCGGGTCGGCGAGCACGCGCATCGCGTTGAGCGCGGAGGGGATCAGGGCCTCGGGGCGGGTGATCCGGTCGAAGTAACGGGAGACCGGGCGCAGTGTGTCGTTGACCGAGAGGTCCGCCTCCACCGGGTGCTCCAACTGCTGGAGCAGCGGGTCGGCGGCGCGGGTCGCGAAGTAGTCGCCGGGCAGGAGCAGGACCGGCAGGCGGTTGATCGTGGCCAGCGCGGCGCCCGTGACCAGGTTGGTGGCGCCCGGTCCGATGGACGTCGTGACGGCCTGCGCGGAGAGCCGGTCGAGGTGGCGGGCGTAACCGACCGCCGCGTGCACCATGGCCTGTTCGTTGCGGCCCTGGTGGAAGGGCATCGTGTCCTCGCCGACCTCCAGGAGGGCCTGGCCGAGCCCGGCAACGTTGCCATGGCCGAAGATGCCCCAGGTGCCGGCGATCAACCGGTGCCGTACGCCGTCGCGTTCGGTGTACTGGGCCGACAGGAACCGCACCAGGGCCTGGGCGACGGTCAGGCGGCGGGTGGGGGTGCTCATCAGGACTTCTCCGGTGCCGTGTAGAGGGGGAGACGGGGGTCGACGGGCTGCTCGGGCCAGGTGCCGCGGACCCAGGCGTGATCGGGGTGGTCGCAGATCAGCCAGGAGCGGTCCTCCTCGGGACCCGCCATCACGTTGAGGTAGTACATGTGGTGGCCGGGCACGGCCATCGAGGGCCCGTGCCAGCCGTCCGGGATCAACACGACGTCTCCGCCGCGCACTTCGGCCAGGACGTCGGTGTTACGGCCCTGTCCGGACGGGGAGACGCGCTGGTAGCCGAGGCCGGGTGTGCCGTCGTGGTCGGCGAACTCGAAGTAGTAGACCTCTTCGAGGACGGACTCCTCGCCGGGCCGGTGCTCGTCGTGCTTGTGCGGCGGGAACGAGGACCAGTTCCCGCCGGGCGTGAGCACCTCGACCGCGATGAGCTTGTCGCACTCGAAGACACCGGCCGCACCGAAGTTGTTGACCTGACGGCTGCTGTTGCCGCTGCCGCGCAGCTCCACCGGCACCGACGAGGCCGGGCCGTAGCGGGCGGGCAGCCGGCGGGTGCAGCGGGCGCCGTTCAGCGCGAAGCGACCGCCGTCGGCGGACGAGATCGTCGTACGGGAGTCCCGGGGGACGTACGCGAAGTCGCTCACGCCGGTGAACACGCTTTCGCGGCCCCGGAGTTCGAAGGTGTCGTGCCCGAAGTCGTCGGCGGCCGAGACCGTGCAGGCGCCGCTGAGCGGGAGGACGATCCACTCGCTGTCGTCGGTGTCGAAGGTGTGGGTGCCGCCTGGCGGCAGCTCCAGGACCCGCAGGCTGGAGTAGCCCCAGGCCGCCGACTCGGGGGTGACGTCCACGACGTAGGGGCCGCCCAGGGCCTTGCCGGCGGGAAGGTGGTACGCGCTCGTCATCGTGTGCCTCCGGTTCACAACAGTCCGACGGCGGTGTCGACCGCCGCTTCCACGCCGCCGTCGGCGGGATACAGCAGGGAGCGGCCGACGACCAGGCCCTGGACGGTGGGCAGCCGCAGGGTCTTGCGCCACTTCTCGTAGGCGCCCTCCTGGTCGTCGCCGACCTCCCCGCCGAGCAGCACGGCGGGCAGCGTCGACGTCTCCAGCACCTCGGCCATGTCGTCCGGGTCGTCGGTGACGGGGAGCTTCAGCCAGGTGTAGGCCGAAGTACCGCCCAGGCCCGCAGAGATGGCGATGGACTTGGTGACGGCCTCGGCGGACAGGTCGTTGCGGACCTTCCCGTCGATCCGGCGCGCGATGAACGGCTCGACGAACAGCGGCAGTTGGCGTGCGGCCATGTCGTCGATGGCACGCGCGGTGGACTCCAGGGTGGTGAGCGAGCCCGGGTCGTCGTAGTCGATACGGAGCAGCAGCTTGCCCGCGTCGAAGCGCAGCCGCTCGATGTCCTCGGCGCGGTGGCCGGTGAACCGGTCGTCCATCTCGAACGAGGCGCCGGACAGACCGCCGCGGTTCATCGAGCCCATCACGACCTTGCCGTCGAGGACCCCGAGCAGGAGCAGGTCCTCCAGTATGTCGGCGGTGCCGAGCACCCCGTCTACGCCCGGCCGGGACAGCGCGACGCACAGGCGTTCCAGCAGGTCGGCCCGGTTCGCCATGGCCGTACGACGGCCGCCGACGCCCAGCGCGCCGCGGGCCGGGTGGTCGGCGGCCACGATCATCAGGCGGCCGCTGTCACCGAGCAGCGGGCGGCGCACCCGGCGGGCGGCGGCCTCGGCGATCGCCTCCGGATGCCGGGCTCTGACCGTGACCAGGTCGGGAATGCTGATGCTCAAGACGGACTCCGTTCAGGGGTGGCTGGGTCGGCCACGTGGTCAGTTGCCCACGCGCGCGCCGGCGAGGAGGTCCTCGACCTCGGACTCGGTGGGCATCGCGGTGGAGCAGGCGAGACGGGAGGCGACGAGGGCGCCGGCCGCGTTGGCGTACCGCATGGTCCGCTCCAGCTCCCAGCCGGACAGCAGCCCGTGGCACAGCGAGCCGCCGAACGCGTCCCCCGCGCCGAGGCCGTTGACCACCTCGACCGGGACCGGCGGCACCTCGGCGGTCGTGCCGTCGCGGTGCACGGCCAGGACGCCCTTGGGGCCCTGCTTGACGACGGCCAGCTCCACGCCCGCGTCGAGCAGCGCCTGGGCGCAGGCGCGCGGTTCGCGGACGCCGGTGGCGATCTCGCACTCGTCGAGGTTGCCGACCGCGACCGTCGCGTGACGCAGGGCCTCGGCGTAGTACGGGCGGGCCTCCTCCGGGTCCCTCCAGAACATCGGGCGCCAGTCGAGGTCGAAGACCGTGGTGCCCGCCTTGTCGCGCGCCTTGAGGGCGGCCAGGGTGGCGGAGCGGCTCGGTTCCTCGCTCAGCCCGGTGCCGGTGATCCAGAAGACCCGGGCCTGGCGGATCGCGAAGTAGTCCAGCTCGTCGGTGCGGATCTCCAGGTCCGGCGCCTTGGGCTGCCGGTAGAAGTACAGCGGGAAGTCGTCCGGCGGGAAGATCTCGCAGAACGTGACCGGTGTGGGGTAGTCCGCGACCGGCGTGACATAGCGGTCGTCGACCCCGAAGTCCTTGAGCGCCTCGTGCAGATAGGCCCCGAAGGGGTCGTCGCCGGTGCGGGTGATCACCGCGGTGCTGCGGCCCAGCCGCGCCGCCGCGACCGCCACGTTGCTGGCCGAACCGCCGAGGAACTTCCCGAAGGTCTCCACCTGTGCCAGGGGTACCCCGGACTGCAGGGGGTAGAGATCGACTCCGATCCGGCCCATGGTGATCAGGTCGAAGGGCTGGGCTGACTCGGCCATGCGCGGACACTCCTCTGAGCGGCTGGGGGTGGCGGGTCCCGGGGGGCCTGCCGACTCCCAGGTGTAGGTCTCGGAGGGGGTGCCTGTCAATAGTTTGTACTTACATTCGGACCTGCTTGTGAAATGATGTCTTAACAAAGTATTGACAGCGGGCGTGACCGGGGATTGGATTCCGTCCCAGCGCAACAGCCG
The DNA here is from genome assembly GCF_040681835.1 of Streptomyces sp. NPDC051576. Lineage (NCBI taxonomy): Bacteria > Bacillati > Actinomycetota > Actinomycetes > Kitasatosporales > Streptomycetaceae > Streptomyces > Streptomyces sp. NPDC051576. Next base: position 502,399 of record NZ_JBFAZO010000007.1, on the reverse strand, counting down.
TGTTTCGCGGCTTACGACCCGGGGTTGCACAGGCCCCGAGCCCGGATCTCTGCGATCATTGATCCCTTTCCCCTGAAGCACAGTGAGGTGCAGGAAAGATGGACCGTTCTTCCCACTCCCGTACGCGCAGAATGGCCCCCTTCGTGGCGGTCGCCGCGGCAGCGGCACTGACCCTCGCCGGCTGCTCCAGCAGCTCGGGCGGCAAGAAGTCCACGGAGGACACCTCCGGCGCCTCCGCGGGCAAGGCCAGCACGCCTCGTATGACGGTCGCCCTGGTCACGCACCAGGCGCCCGGCGACACGTTCTGGGACATCGTCCGCAAGGGCGCCCAGGCCGCCGCCGCCAAGGACAACATCAAGCTCATCTACTCGGCCGACCCGAACGCGGGCAACCAGTCCAACCTGGTCCAGAACGCGATCGACCAGAAGGTCGACGGCATCGCGGTCACCCTCGCCAAGCCCGACGCCCTGAAGGGCGTCATAGGCAAGGCGAAGTCCGCGAACATACCCGTGGTCGGCCTCAACTCCGGTCTCAGCGACTGGAAGAAGCTCGGCCTGCTGGAGTTCTTCGGCCAGGACGAGACGGTCGCCGGCGAGGCGCTCGGCAAGCGGCTGAACACGGAAGGCGCCAAGAAGGTCGTCTGTGTCATCCAGGAGCAGGGCAACATCGGCCTGACCCAGCGCTGTGACGGCGTGAAGAAGACGTTCAGCGGCAGCACCGAGGTGCTCAACGTCAACGGCACGGACATGCCGTCGGTGAAGTCGACGATCACCGCCAAGCTCACCCAGGACAAGGCCATCGACTACGTGGTCACGCTGGGCGCCCCGTTCGCCCTGACCGCCGTGCAGTCCCTGTCCGACGCGGGCAGCAAGGCGAAGGTCGCCACCTTCGACCTGAACAAGGACCTCACGACCGCCATCAGCAAGGGCACCATCCAGTTCGCGGTCGACCAGCAGCCGTACCTCCAGGGCTACTTGGCGGTCGACTCGCTGTGGCTCTACAAGAACAACGGCAACTACAGCGGCGGTGGTGAGCAGCCCGTACTGACCGGCCCGGCCTTCGTCGACAAGACCAACGTCGCGACCGTCGCCAAGTACGCCGCCAACGGAACCCGGTGATGAGTATGACCCAGCATGCCGAGCCGGCGGTGACCACACCGCCGGCCTCCGGCCCGAAGGAGACGGACGGCCGGACCTCCGAACGGCCTCTCGCGTTGCGGTTGTTGGCGCGTCCTGAGGTGGGTGTCTTCCTCGGTGCCGCCGCGGTGTACGTGTTCTTCCTGATCGCCGCTCCGCCGGTGCGGGACGGCGCCTCGATGGCGAACATCCTCTATCAGTCGTCGACGATCGGGATCATGGCGTTGCCGGTCGCGCTGCTGATGATCGGTGGGGAGTTCGACCTGTCGGCCGGTGTCGCGGTGATCACCTCGGCGCTGACGGCGGCGATGCTCAGTTACCAGCTGACGATGAACGTGTGGGTCGGCGTGATCGTCGCGCTGATCGTGTCGCTGGCGATCGGGTTCCTCAACGGCTGGCTGGTGGTCAAGACCGGCCTGCCCAGCTTCCTGATCACGCTGGGCACCTTCCTGATCCTCCAGGGCGTCAATCTCGCGGTGACGAAGCTGGTCACCGGGAACGTCGCCACCGACGACATCAGCAACATGGACGGCTTCGACCAGGCCAAGAAGGTCTTCGCGTCCAGCTTCGACGTCGGCGGTGTGCAGGTGAAGATCACCATTGTGTACTGGCTGGTGTTCGCGGCGATCGCGACCTGGGTGCTGCTGCGCACGAAGTACGGCAACTGGGTCTTCGCGGCCGGCGGCAACAAGGACTCCGCGCGGGCCGTGGGTGTCCCGGTGACGTTCACGAAGATCTCGCTGTTCATGCTGGTGGGTTTCGGTGCCTGGTTCATCGGCATGCACCAGCTGTTCTCCTTCAACACGGTGCAGTCCGGTGAGGGTGTCGGCCAGGAGCTGATCTACATCTCCGCCGCGGTGATCGGCGGCTGTCTGCTGACCGGTGGTGCCGGCTCGGCGATCGGCCCGGTCTTCGGGGCGTTCATGTTCGGCATGGTCCAGCAGGGCATCGTCTACGCCGGCTGGAACCCCGACTGGTTCAAGGCGTTCCTGGGCGTGATGCTGCTCGGCGCCGTCCTCATCAACTTGTGGGTGCAGCGCACCGCGACCCGGAGGTGACCCTCATGACCGACAACGAATCCGGCACCCACGGCGCGATCCTGACCGACACGCCACCCGACGGCGCCGATCATCCGCTGGTCCAGCTCCGCAACGCGGGCAAGGCGTACGGCAACGTGCGTGCCCTGCACGGGGTGGACCTGGAGGTCCGTCCTGGCCAGGTGACCTGTGTGCTGGGCGACAACGGTGCGGGCAAGTCGACGCTGATCAAGATTATTTCGGGGCTGCACCAGCACACCGAGGGCGAGTTCCTCGTCGACGGGGAGCCGGTGCATTTCACCACCCCGCGTCAGGCGCTGGACAAGGGCATCGCGACGGTCTACCAGGACCTGGCGGTGGTGCCGCTGATGCCGGTGTGGCGCAACTTCTTCCTCGGCTCGGAGATGACGAAGGGCCCGTGGCCGCTGCGCCGTCTGGACATCGAGAAGATGAAGCAGACCGCGGATCACGAGCTGCGGGAGATGGGCATCGTCCTGGACAACCTGGAGCAGCCCATCGGCACCCTCTCCGGCGGTCAGCGCCAGTGTGTGGCGATCGCCCGCGCCGTGTACTTCGGTGCGCGGGTGCTGATCCTGGACGAGCCGACCGCGGCTTTGGGTGTCAAGCAGTCGGGTGTGGTGCTGAAATACGTGGCCGCGGCCCGCGAACGCGGCCTCGGGGTCATCTTCATCACGCACAACCCGCACCACGCCTACATGGTCGGTGACCACTTCAGTGTGCTGCGTCTGGGCACGATGGAACTCTCCGCCGAGCGCAGCCAGATCAGCCTGGAGGAGCTGACCAACCACATGGCGGGCGGCTCCGAACTCGCCGCCCTCAAGCATGAGTTGTCCCAGGTCCGCGGCGTCGACGTCGAAGAACTCCCCGAGGAGGCGGACCTCAAGGCCCCGGCGACCACAGCGCCCGAAGGGACGTCCTGACATGACCGAGCGTCCCGTCCTGGATCGCATCCGGGTCGGCTCCGCCCCGGACTCCTGGGGGGTGTGGTTCCCCGACGACCCCGGGCAGGTGCCGTGGCAGCGCTTCCTGGACGAGGTCGCCCAGGCCGGCTACTCCTGGATCGAGCTGGGCCCGTACGGCTATCTGCCGACCGACCCGGCCCGGCTCACGGACGAGATCGCCCGGCGGGACCTGAAGGTCTCCGCCGGCACGGTCTTCACCGGCCTGCACCGCGGCCCCTCCGTCTGGGACGCCACCTGGGAGCACGTGAGTCAAGTGGCCGCGCTCACCCAGGCGATGGGCGCGCGGCACCTGGTCGTCATCCCGTCCTTCTGGCGGGACGACAAGACCGCCGAGATCCTGGAGCCGCCGGAGCTGACCGGTGAGCAGTGGGCGCACCTCACCAAGGGCATGGAACGCCTCGGACACGAGGTCAAGGAGGCGTACGGGCTGGACATCGTCGTCCACCCGCACGCCGACACCCACCTCGACACCGAGGACCATGTCGAGCACTTCCTCGACTCGACCGACTCCGAACTGGTCAACCTCTGTCTGGACACCGGGCATTACGCCTACTGCGGCGGCGACAGCGTCAAGCTGATCGAGGCGTACGGCGAGCGCATCGGCTATCTGCACCTCAAGCAGGTCGACCCGGGGATCCTCGCCGACGTCGTCAAGAACGAGGTGCCCTTCGGGCCGGCCGTGCAGCGCGGAGTGATGTGCGAACCGCCGTCCGGCGTACCGGAGTTGGAGCCGGTGCTGGTCGCGGCGCAGCGGCTGGGCGTGGAGCTTTTCGCGATCGTCGAGCAGGACATGTACCCGTGCGAGCCGGACAAGCCCCTGCCCATCGCGGAACGTACCCGCAAGTTCCTCCGATCCTGCGGTGCTTGACGAACGTGACGACCCTGACGAGCCGAAAGGACGGCCGATGGCCATGAATCCGCGCGACCCGCTCGGAGTGGCAGTCGTCGGAACCGGAAAGATGGGGGCCGACCACGTCCGCCGGATCGAGGACGTGGTCAACGGAGCCCGGGTGAGCGCCGTCGTGGACGTCGACGCCGAGCGCGCCAAACGGATCGCGTCCAAGATCGACGGGTGCACCGCGTACACCGACCCGGCCGCCGCGATGGCGGCGGCCGACGTCGACGCGGTCCTGATCGCCTCGTCCGGCCCCGCGCACGAGGCCGCGCTTCTCACGGCCTTCGAGCACGACCTCCCGGTCCTGTGCGAGAAGCCGCTCACGCCCGACGCGGCCTCGGCGCTGCGCGTGATGGAGGCCGAGGTCCGCCTCGGCCACCGCCGGGTGCAGGTCGGCTTCATGCGGCGCTACGACGCCGAGTACATGAAGCTCAAGTCCCTGCTGGAAACAGGGCAGTTGGGCCGACCGCTCATGCTCCACAACCGGCACCGCAACGCCGCCAGTCCGCCCTTCTTCACCAGCTCCATGCTCATCAGCGACTCCGTGGCCCACGAGACCGACGCGACCCGTTGGCTCCTCGGGCACGAGATCACGGCCGTCCAGGTGCTGCGCCCGCGGCCCTCGGCGAGCGCACCGGACGACCTCCAGGACCCGCAGTTCGTCGTCTTCGAGACCGACGGCGGCGCGATCGTCGACGTCGAGATGTTCGTCAACTGCGGCTTCGGCTACCAGGTCCAGGCCGAGATCGTCTGCGAACGCGGCACCGCCCGCATCGGCGACGGCCACGCCATGGTCACCAACATGGCCGGCCGCTGGGGCGGCACCATCGCCCAGGACTTCGTCGAACGCTTCGCCGACGCCTACGACCGTGAGGTCCAGGCCTGGGTCGACGCCACCCGCCGCGGTGAGGTCACCGGCCCGAGCGTCTGGGACGGCTACGCGGCGGCCGCAGTGTGCGAGGCCGGCGTACGGGCGCTGGAGGACGGCGGCCGGGTCGAGGTCGAACTGGTGGAGCGGCCCGCGTTCTACCGGTAGACGTTCCCGGGACAGGCCGAAGGGCGTGCGCAGTCGCTGCGCACGCCCTTCGGCCGTTCCTACCGCAGGACCGCCACGCGCGGCCTCGGCTCGAAGCCCGCCGCGCGGTAGGCCTCGTCGATCAGCGTCATCGTCGCGACCGCGTCCTGCGGACCCAGCGGCAGCGGCGCGCCGTTCCTCAACCGGGCGGCGAACGCCTCCAGTTGATAGGTGTACGACGACCGCCTGCCGAGCCGCTCGGTGCGGACGCCGTCCGTCGTACGGACCACGACCCGGTCGTCCTGGTGCGGCAGCACGAAGTTCGGCGCGAACGCCTCGCCCCGGCTGCCGACGATCCGGCAGCTCATCACTGGCTCGTCGTACGCCATGTGACAGCGCGCGGAGCCCGTGGCGCCGCTCGGGAAGGCCAGGTCGGCGTCGAGCCACTCGTCGACACCGGGCGCCCCCGCGCGCTCGCCGCCCCGGGCCGAGACGAGCCGGGGCGCGCCGCCCGCCCAGGGAGCCAGCATCCGCAGCGCGTGCAGGCTGTAGCAGCCCAGGTCCATCACGGCGCCGCCGGCCAGGTCGAGCGACCAGCGCGGGTCGGTGTCCGGTGGCGCCGGGATCGCGACGAGCGTCTCGACATGGCGCAGCTCGCCGAGTTCACCGGAGGCGAGCAGCTCGTGCAGGCGCCGGGTGACGGGGTGGAAGAGGTAGTGGAAGGCCTCCATGAAGACCGTTCCGGACCGCGCCGCCGCCTCCCGTACCTCGGCCGCCTCCGCCGCGTTGCTCGCCGAGGGCTTCTCCGACAGGACGTGCTTGCCCGCCGCCAGCGCGGCGAGGTTCCACGGTCCGTGCAGACCGTTGGCGAGGGGGTTGTAGACGACCTCCACCTCCGGGTCGGCGATCAGGTCGGCGTAGGAGTCCACCACCCGCTCGACGCGGTGCGCGGCGGCGAACGCCTCCGCGCGGGACCGGTCGCGGGCGGCCACCGCGACAACGCGGTGGCCGGTCTTCCGGGCGGGACCGATCAGGGACTGCTCGGTGATCCGAGCCGCTCCCAGTACTCCGATGCGCAGTGGTTCCCGGCCCGGACCACTCATGCCTCGCGTACCTCCTGGATGGTGACCGGGCGGTGCTCGTGCAGCGACAGGGTGCAGGCGTCGGCGATCCAGCCGGCCTCCAGTGCGTCGGCCACCGTGCAGGGGGAGGTGCGGGTGCCGGCGACGACCTCGGTGAACGCGGTGAGTTCGGCCCGGTAGGCGGGCGTGAAGCGGTCCATGAAGAAGTCGTACGGGGTGCCCGCGGGGAAGGTCACACCGGGCTCGACGGAGCGCAGCGGCAGCCGGTCCTCCATACCCACCGCGATGGAGTCCGTGAAGCCGTGGATCTCCATGCGGACGTCGTAACCCCGGGCGTTGTGGCGGGAGTTGGAGACCACCGCGATGGTGCCGTCGTCCAGGGTGAGGATGGCACCGGTGGTGTCGGCGTCGCCCGCCTCCTTGATGTAGTCGGCGCCCCGGTTGGCGCCGACCGCGTACACCTCGGTGACCTCGCGGCCGGTGACCCAGCGGATGATGTCGAAGTCGTGCACGCTGCAGTCCCGGAAGATGCCACCGGACGCGGCGATGTACGCGGCGGGCGGCGGCGCCGGGTCCAGCGTGGTCGACCGCACGGTGTGCAGCTTGCCCAGTTCACCGGAGACCACGGCGGCGCGTGCGGCCACGAAGCCGGCGTCGAAGCGGCGGTTGTAGCCGATCTGGATCGGCACCGAGCTGCCCTTGACGGCCTTGAGGACCTTGACGCCCTCGGCCATCGTCTTGGCGACCGGCTTCTCGCAGAACACCGGGATGCCCGCCTCGACGGCGGCCAGGATCAGGCCCGGGTGGGCGTCGGTCGCCGCGGCGATCACGACACCGTCGATCCCGGCGGCCAGCACGGCCTCGGGGGAGTCGGCGACCTCGGCGCCGAAGCGCTCGGCGGCCTTCTTTGCGGCCTCCGCGAACGGGTCGGCCACGACGAGGGACTCGACCGCGTCGAGTCCGGAAAGGGTCTCGGCGTGGAAGGCGCCGATACGGCCGCAGCCGAGGATTCCGATGCGCATGAGGGCTCTTGCTTTCTTGAGGGGTGCGGGTGTGTTGCGGGTGTGGAAGGTCGGTCGAGGGCGCGGGCGGAGCCGATGCCGACGGCGGTCGTCCCCGGCGAATCGCGCGCCAGGTGGCGGTCGGACAGTTCCGGCGTGGTGTCCAGAAGTCGAAGTCCCATGGTGTCCCGGTCCTCAGCTCTGGCGCCGCTCGGCACCGGACCGCAGCTCCCCGCGAAGCGCCTGCGGGGCCCATCCCTCACGCACCGCACGGCGCACGAGGTCGGCCTGCGAGGGCGGGGCCAGTCCCTCGACCGGCGGGTCGTTGTCGAGGTTGGTCGGGAAGGCGTAGCCCTCGGCGCTCGCCGCGACGACCGTGTCCAGCCACTCCTCGCCCACCCCCTCGGCCTTGCGCCGGAGCAGCACGGGGAAGACCGCGTTGGTGATGGCCTCGCGGTCCACCGTCTCCATCGCCCGCCCGAACGCGGAGGACACCTGGAGCAGATTGGCCATGCGCCGCACGTCTGCCGTGCGGTTGGTGCCGGCCGCGTGGAACAGCGCCGGGTTGAGGAACGCGGCATCGCCCTTGGCGAGCGGGAGCTGGACGTGGTGGGCCTCGAAGTAGGCCCGGAATTCCGGGAGGCGGCACGCCAGATAGCCCGGCTCGTACTTCTGCGAGTACGGCAGGTACATCGTCGGTCCCGACTCGACCGGCATGTCGCAGTGCGCGACCGCTCCCTGGAGCGTGAGCACGGGGGAGAGTCGGTGCACATGCGCCGGGTAGGCGGCGGCGGTCTCGTTGCTGAGGAACCCGAGGTGGTAGTCACGGTGCGCGGTCTGGGCCGCGCCGCCCGGGTGGACCAGGTTGATCTGCGAGGTGACCTGGTAGCCGGGGCCGAGCCAGGCGAGGGACACCAGGGCCAGCATGTCGTTCGCGTAGTAGTCGGCGAACGCCACCGGGTCGTAGAGCGCGGCCTTCTCCAGGGCGTTCCACACCCGGTCGTTGGCCCCCGGCTTCGCGAAGTGGTCCCCGGCGCCCGCACCCGAGGCGTGCTGCTCGGCGATCAGCGCGTCGAACACCTCGGTCGCCCGGTCCACCACCGACGTGTCCGGGAAGGCGCCCAGCAGGACCACGATGCCGGGCCCGTCCGCGAACGCCCGCACCAGCTCGGCCTGCACTTCACGGCGCTCACCGGCCGCGATGGACTTGCGGAGCCGGTCGCAGTCGTAGAGGAGGACGTTCCGCTCGACGGAGGACGCGTACGGGAATTCGGCCGGGTCGGTCGGCCGCTCGACGAGGGCGCGGAAGGCGTCCAGGTCGCAGTCCTGCTCGGAGAACCGGGCGGGGCGGTCTGCGGATGTGAAGGACATCGTCGTCCCCTCGGGTCACGTGGTGGTGCGGTCCTGTCATTCTTGTCAGTACAAACCCTTCGAACAACCAGCAGCGAGCCATCAAAAACCCTTCAAGGAGGCGACCCGTGGGTCACCCCTTCCCGATCAGGGAAATCGCACGTCAGGCGGGCCTCAGCGAGGCCACCGTGGACCGGGTCCTGAACGGCAGGGGCGGTGTGCGCGAGAGCACCGAGCGTGAGGTGCGCCAGGCCATCGCCGACCTCGACCGGCAGCGCACCCAGGTCCGGCTGGTCGGCCGTACGTTCATGATCGACATCGTGATACAGGCACCGGAGCGGTTCTCCACCGCCGTACGGGTGGCGCTGGAGGCCGAGCTGCCCGACCTGCACCCGGCCGTGGTGCGCTCACGCTTCCACTTCCGGGAGACCGCGTCGGTGAAGGAGCTGGTCGGGACCCTGGACCGGATCGCCCGGCGCGGCTCGCAGGGCGTGATCCTCAAGGGACCGGACGTCCCCGACGTCACCGCGGCCGTCGGCCGGCTCGTCGCCGCCGGTATCCCGGTCGTCACCCTGGTCACCGACCTGCCCGCGAGCGCCCGCCTCGCCTACATCGGCATAGACAACCGGGCGGCGGGCGCGACGGCCGCCTACCTGATGGGCCAGTGGCTCGGCGACCGACCCGGGAACGTCCTCACCAGCCTGAGCAGCGGGTTCTTCCGCAACGAGGAGGAGCGCGAGATGGGCTTCCGCAGCACCATGCGCGCTCGCTACCCGGAACGGGCCCTGGTCGAGATCACCGAGGGCCACGGCCTGGACGCCGCCCAGTACGAAGTGGTCCTGGCCGCCCTGAAGCGCGACCCGGACATCCGCGCGGTCTACTCGATCGGCGGCGGCAACATCGCGACCCTGCGCGCCTTCGCCGACCTCGGCCGCGAGTGCGCCGTGTTCGTCGCGCACGACCTCGACCACGACAACACCCGGCTGCTGCGCGAGCACAGCCTGTCCGCCGTCCTCCACCACGATCTGCGCCAGGACGTGCGCGAGGCCTGCCGCATCGTGATGCGGCAGCACGGCGCCCTGCCGCCGGCCGGCCCGACCCTGCCGTCCTCGATCCAGGTCGTCACGCCCTACAACCTGCCTACGGCGGCGGTCCGTTGAGGGGTGTCAGAGGTTGATCGCGTACGCCTTGCGCAGCGTCTCGTGCACCGTCCACGTCGTACGGTCGCCCTCGCGCAGCACGGCCATGTCCCCGGGGCCGACCGTCAGGGTCTGCCCGCCCTCGACCTCGATGGTCGCCGAGCCGCTGATCACTACGAACAGCTCGTCCGCCTCGGTGTCGGTGACCACGCCCGGGGTGATCTGCCAGATCCCGCGGATCTGCCGCCCGTCCTCGGACTCCCACACGACCTTTCCGGTGACCTCGGGCGTGCCGGAGACGATCTGCGCCGGGTCGAGCGGCTCGGGTTCGAGCTCGGCGTCGGGGATGCGGACAACGAAGCTGTGCGTCATGCCGCGACCCTAGCCCGGCCGGGTGCGGTCAGGCGTGGACACTGTGTGGGGTATCGGCCCAGGTGGGGGGACACTTCGTCGCGGAGTGGCGGCCCGGGTGGCGCCGGGTGATCGTGGAGGGCATGGCGCAGACCACGGCGGCCGTCCCCGGGCCGCACCCCCACGCGACCCGGGAGAACATCCTCTTCGGAGGCGTCTACGGCGCCGTCCTGGCCTGCTCGATGGTCGCCGCGCTCACCCAGTACGGCCACACCTCCAGGGCCAGCCGCCGCTACGACGCCCTGTGGCTGCTGGTGACCGCCGCCGCCTCGGCGCTGGCCCACGGGTACGCCCACTACATCGCCGAGCGCGCCCCGCACCGCCGCTGGGACGCGCTGCGCACCCTGCGTGACGAGTGGCCGCTGGTCGCCGCCGCCCTGCCGACCGTCCTGCTGCTGGCCGGCGCGGGCTGGGGCTGGTGGCCCGCGAAGGGCGTCGAGTACGCGGCCTTCGTCCTCAACATCGCGCTGCTGTTCTGCCTGGGCCTGGTCACGGCCCGCTGGTCGGCCCGCGGTTGGGTCGCCGCGGTGACCATCGGGATGGTGGACGCGCTGCTCGGGGTGGTCGTCGTGGTGGCCAACGCCCTGATCAAATAGGCCGGTTGGGCCCAGCTACGAGACACCCTGGTAGCCGCGCAGCTTCCGGTAGAGCGTCGCCCTGCCGATCCCCAACGCGGCAGCCGCCCGCGCCTTGTTGCCGCCGTGCCGGCGCAACGCCGCCAGGATCGCGGCGCGTTCGGCCCGCTCCATCGGGCTGAGCCGCCGGGCCGCCGGCCCCTCCCGGACGGCGTCGGGCAGCTCGGCCCGCCGCACCGGGCCGGTGACCCGCCGGTGTTCCGCCAACGTCCGTACGACATGGGCGAGTTCGGTGACGTTACCGGGCCACGGATGCTCCTCCAGGGCCCGCAACGCGTCCAGGGTCCAGCTCAGTGGCGGCAGTCCCGGGGCCGGGCGGGGTGCCAGCATCGGCAGCAACTCCCGTACGTCCTCCGGGCGTTCACGCAACGCCGGCAGAACGACCGAGCGGGCCGCCAGGGTGTCCAGGAGCCGCTGGAAGCAGGGGCCCGGGGGAGTGCCGGGGGTGTAGGTGATCAGCAGGCGGACGTCGGGGTGTTCGTCCAGCAGGGAGTTGAGCGCGGCGACGTCGGGCTGGGCGAGCCGTTCGGCGTGCCGCAGGAGCAGCGGGCGCCCGTCGGCCAACTCGCTGTATTTGACACCGAGTTCGGGTGACTCGGCGGCATCGGCGACCAACGGCACGCTCTCGCCCAGCAGTTCACGGGCCAGCGCGGTCTTGCCCACCCCGCGCTCGCCGGTCAGCAGCATGGGTTCGTGGACCCGGGCCAGCTCGACCGCCCGCGCGAGAGTGTGCCGCCAGGGCACCGAACCGCCCGCGAGCGCCAGCGCGGGGCGCGGACACGGCCGCGGCACCTCGGCGGGGCGCGCCGCGAGGACGGCCACGATCCCGAGGACGCGGCCCTCGTGCCGTACCGGAGCGATCTCGGCGGTGCACCCGGCGTCGGCCGGGAGCGGGACGTCGTAGGACTGCTGCTGGTCGCTCGTGCTCGCGCGTTCCAGGGCGGCCAGCACCTGGGGGGTGGCGAGTCGGACGGCGGCCTCGCTGATCAGGCGGCTGCGGCCGTCGAGGGCGACGACCGCCCGCTCGGGGCTGTGCGCGGCCCGGGTGTAGGCGTCGAGGAGCACCTGTTCGGCGGTACGGGAGCGGGCGAGCAGTTCCGCCTCCACGGCGGTGGCCGCGGCCTCGGCGAGGGCGGCCCCGGGATGCGGGCCGCAGTCGGCGCACAGGCCGGTCGCGACGGTCACGGTGCCGAGCACCTGCCCGGTCCGCGGGGCGAACAGCGGGACGCTGACCGCCGACACGTCCTGCCACAGGTCGAGGAAGTGCTCGGGGCCGTGAACCTCGGCGCGGCGCCGGGTGCGCACCGCGAGAGCCGCGCTGTTGGGTCCGACCTCGCGCTCGGACAGGTCACGGCACCGGTCGTCGCCGGGCACCTCACCCGTGGTCCACAGCACCCGCGGCCGCTCGTCGGTGAGGAGCAGCGCCGCATGGCCGAGGGCCGGGGCGATGCGCTCCAGCACCGGCCGCGCCGCCTCCAACAGGGGGCAGTCCGCCGGGAGTTCGGGCTCGGGGACGGTCTCGTCGAGGTCGTGCCGTACGCCGAAGAAGCGGGCCCGGCGCCAGGCGGCGAGGACCTCGTCGGGGATGTCGTCGGGCAGCGGGCGGCCGGTCAGGAACCGCTCGCGCGCCTGGCGCAGCGGGGCGAGGGCGGGGGAGTGCTCCACGGTGGTCATGACGCCTCCCACGGTATCGGGCCCCTGGCGTGCGCCGTCGAGGGGCTGTGACTGTCTCGTAATGAGACACCCGGGGGTGTCCGGTCCGCATGATGATCGTGAAGAGTCGGTGCCTTTCTCACCCCTGTCTCACCCCTGGAGCGTTCCGCGTGCACGTTGTCGAGACCGACGTACTGATCGTGGGCAGCGGCCCGGCCGGCGCTTCGTCCGCGCTGGCGCTGAGCACCTACGGCGTGCCCAACATCGTCGTCACGCGCTACTCGCGCCTCACCAGGACGCCCCGCGCGCACATCACCAACCAGCGCACCATGGAGGTCCTGCGCGACCTCGGCGTCGAGGACGAGGTACTGGCCAAGGCGACGCCCCAGCACCTGATGGGCAACACCACGTTCTGCACCAGCCTCGCAGGGGAGGAGCTGGGCCGGATCCGCTCCTGGGGCAACGACCCGCTGGTGCAGGCCGCCCACGAGCTGGCCAGCCCGACCCGGATGTGCGACATGCCGCAGCACCTGATGGAACCGGTGCTCATCGACGCGGCGCTCGCACGCGGCTCGAACGTCCGCTTCAGCACGGTCTACAAGTCCTTCGTCCAGGACGAGGACGGTGTCACGGTCACCGTCGAGGACGGGCTGCGCGGCGACGAGTACCTCATCCGCGCCAAGTACCTGATCGGCGCCGACGGCGGCCGTTCCCGGATCGCCGAGGACGCCGGACTGCCGATGGGCGGCCAGATGGGCGTCGCGGGCAGCATCAACATCCTCTTCGACGCCGACCTGAGCAAGTACACCGCCCACCGCCCCTCCACCCTCTACTGGGTGCTCGCCCCCGGCGCCACCGTCGGCGGCATCGGCGCGGGCCTGGTGCGCTGCGTCAAGCCCTGGAACGAGTGGCTGATCGTGTGGGGCTACGACGTGAGCGCCGGCGCCCCCGACCTCACCGAGGAGTACGCCCTGTCCGTCGTACGGCAGTTGGTCGGCGACGACGACATCCCGGTGACCATCCGGTCGTCCTCGGCGTGGACGGTCAACGAGATGTACGCCGAGCGCTACACCAACGGCCGGGTGCTGTGCGCCGGGGACGCCGTGCACCGCCACCCGCCGTCCAACGGGCTCGGCTCCAACACCTCGATCCAGGACTCCTACAACCTGGCCTGGAAGCTGAAGCTGGTCCTCGACGGCACCGCCACGCCGAAGCTCCTCGACACCTATGACGCCGAACGCGCGCCCGTCGGCAAGCAGATCGTCACCCGCGCCAACAAGTCCATCGGCGAGACCGCCCCGATCTTCGAGGCGCTCGACGGCCTCTCCCCGCAGACCCCCGAGCAACTGTGGGCCAACATCGCCGCCCGCAAGGACGCCACCGAGGCCGCCGGCAAGCAGCGGGCCGCGCTGCGTGAGGCGATCGCCTTCAAGGTCTACGAGTTCAACGCGCACGGCGTCGACCTCAACCAGCGCTATCCCGCGGACGGCTCTGGCGCGATCGTCCCGGACGGCACGCCCGACCCCGGCTTCGACCGCGACCCCGAGCTGTACCACCAACCCAGCTCCCGCCCCGGTGCCAAGCTCCCGCACGCCTGGATCACCTCCGGCACCCGTACGGTCTCGACCCTCGACACGGTCGGCAAGGGCCGCTTCACCCTCCTCACCGGCATCGGCGGCGAGGCCTGGGTGCGCGCGGCCGAGGCCCACCCTCTCGACATCGGGACGGTGGTCGTCGGACCCGGCCAGGAGTACGAGGACCCGTACGGCGACTGGGCCCGTCTGAGCGAGGTGTCCGACGCCGGTGCCCTGCTGGTCCGCCCCGACGGATATGTCGCCTTCCGCCACGCCGACGCGGCCCGGAACGCCGAACAGTTGCTCACGGACGCGCTGCGACGCATCCTCGGGCACGGCTGACATTTCGCATCGGGCAGGGAGCCGCAATGACCACTCATGTCACCGTCACGGGCGAGGCCGTCGCGAGTCTGCGGGAGACCGCCGACCCGCGCCTGCGCGAACTGCTGTCGGGCCTGATCCGGCATCTGCACGCGTTCGCGCGGGAGACCCGCCTCACCCAGGCGGAGTGGGAGCGGGCGATCGGCTTCCTGACGGAGACCGGCCAGATGTGCACGGACACCCGGCAGGAGTTCATCCTCCTGTCGGACGTCCTCGGCCTGTCGATGCTGGTGGAGACCATCAACGGCGACCGGGCCGCCGGGTCCACCGAGTCGACGGTCCTCGGCCCCTTCCACATGACCGAGTCACCGGTCCGTGAACTCGGCGCGGACATCGACCTGGTGGGCGGCGGCGAACCGTGCGTGGTCAGCGGCCGGATCGTCTCCGGGGACGGCACCCCACTGCCGGGCGCCGTCCTGGACGTGTGGCAGGCCGACGGCAACGGCTTCTACGACGTGCAGCGCCCGGACGTCCAACCCCCGGGCAACGGACGGGGGTTGTTCACCACGGACGCCGAGGGCCGCTTCTGGTTCCGTACCTGTGTGCCCAGCCCGTACCCCATCCCGACGGACGGCCCGGTCGGCGAACTCCTCAAGGCGACCGGCCGCCACCCCTACCGCCCCGCTCACATCCACTTCATCGCCTCGGCGGACGGCCACACGCCTGTCACCACGCACATCTTCGTGGCGGGCAGCGACTACCTCGACTCCGACGCTGTCTTCGCCGTAAAGCAAAGTCTGGTCGAGGACTTCACCCCGACCGACGACCCGTCCCTGGCACGGGAGTTCGGCATCGCCAACCCCTTCCGGCACGCACGGTTCGACCTCGTACTGGAGCGCTCCTCGTGACGGGCCGCCTCGACTTCGCCTACGAGGCCCAGCCCATGCGGGTCGTCATGCGGCCCGGCGCCGCACTGACCGCGACGGCCGGCGAGGCCGAACGGCTCGGCTTGCGGCGCGTGTTGGTGCTCTCGGGCGCGCGCGGCGCCGACGCCGCGCAGGCGGTCGCGGACTCGCTGGGCGACACGTGTGTGGGCGTGCACGCCGGGGCGAAGATGCACGTGCCGGTCGAAGTCGCCGACAGGGCGGTCGAGTTGGCGCGCTCGCTGGGCGCCGACGGATGCGTCGCGGTGGGCGGCGGCTCGTCGATCGGCCTCGGCAAGGCCATCGCCCTGCGCACCGGACTCCCGCTGATCGCCGTGCCCTCCACCTACTCGGGCTCCGAGATGACCCCGGTCTGGGGCCTCACCGAACACGGCGCCAAACGCACCGGCCGCGACCCCGCGGTCCTGCCCCGCAGCGTCGTCTACGACCCGGAGCTGACCCTCGGCCTGCCCGTGCCGCTCACGGTGACCAGCGGTGTCAACGCCGTCGCGCACTCCGTGGAGGCCCTGTACGCCCCGGACTCCTCGCCCCTGATCGCGCTGATGGCGGAGGAGGGCGTACGGGCGATGACATCCGCGCTGCCCGAACTGGCCGCCGAGCCACGGTCGTCGGACGCCCGTGGCCGCGCCCTGTACGGGGCGTGGCTGTGCGGCTCCTGCCTCGGCGCCACCACCATGGGCCTGCACCACAAGCTGTGCCACGTCCTCGGCGGCACCTTCGGCCTCCCGCACGCCGAGACACACACGGTGGTGCTGCCGTACGCGCTGGCGTACAACGCGCCCGCCGCACCGGACGCGGCCGCCGCCGTGGCCCGCGCGCTGGGCGCCGAGGACGCGCCGACTGCCCTGTGGGAGCTGGCCGGCCGGCTCGGCGCACCGCGCTCGCTCGCCGAACTCGGTCTGAAGGAGGGCGACTTGGCGACGGCGGCCGAGCAGGCGGCGAGCCAGGCGTACGCCAACCCCCGGCCGGTCACCGAGGACGGGGTGCTCGCCCTGCTGCGGGCGGCGTTCGAGGGAAGCGCCCCCGCCTAGTCAGTGGTTCGCGCGGACGCCGTCCAGCGCGATCGCCAGGACGCGGTCGCGCTGGGCGTCGTCCATGAACGTCGTGCCGGTGACTCCGGCGACCATGCGCAGCAGATCACCGAAGTCCATGTCCGTGCGTGCCACGCCCGCCTTCTGCGCCCGCTCGAACAGCGGGCCGCCCGCGGAGTACATCGAGTCGCGGCAGGTCCCGAAGATCTCCGAGTCGTTGTCCAGCGCCTGGCGCACGGCCTGCTTGGTCACCATGTAGCCCACGAACCGGTTCAGCCACGCCGTCAGCGCCTCCCACGGTTCCTGGTCGGCGACGGCCAGGGCCGCCTGGCACAGGGCGTTCACCTCGTCCGCGTAGACGCTCTCGAAAAGGGCCCGGCGGGTCGGGAAGTTGCGGTAGAGGGTGGCGATGCCGACGCCCGCGCGCCGCGCGATGTCCTCCAGCGAGGCCTCCGCGCCGTGCTCCGCGAAGGCCTCGCGGGCGGCGGCCAGCAGGGCGTCGTAGTTGCGGGCGGCGTCCTTGCGGTGCGGTCTCTGGGCCGCGACGATCTCGCTGACGGGGAACGGCTGGGCCGTCACGGGTGCCTCCCTGGGGCGGACTCGGTTGAACCGGAGGGATGCCTCCGTTACAGTGGAGGGGTACCTCCACTTTAGCAGTGTGGGCGCGTGCCGCCGCGAAGCCGTGCGGCCGCACCCCGTTCGCTTGTTTTCGGAGAGGCTCTCCATGCCCAGCAAGTCCACCCGCCTCACCTTCGCGGTCCTCGCGACCGGTGCGGGCGTGTTCTCCATGCTCCAGTCGCTGATCGCGCCGGCCCTGCCGACCGTCCAGCACGCACTGCACACCTCCCAGTCCACCGCGACCTGGGTGATGACGGCCTATCTGCTGTCCGCCTCGGTCTTCACCCCGATACTCGGCCGGGTCGGCGACCTGGTCGGCAAGAAGCGCACGCTCGTCGCCGTCCTCGTGGCCGTGCTGGCCGGCTGTCTGGTCGCCGCGCTCGCCCCGAACATCGGCGTCCTGATCGTCGCCCGGGTCGTCCAGGGCATCGGCGGCGCGCTGTTCCCGCTGTCCTTCGGCATCATCCGCGACGAGTTCGACGCCTCCCGGGTCCCCGGCAGCATCAGCAACCTGTCCGCCGTGATCGCCGCGGGCGGTGGTGTCGGCATGGTGGCCGCCGGTCCCATCGTGTCCGCGCTCGACTACCGCTGGCTGTTCTGGTTCCCCGTCGGCATCGTCGCCGTCACCACCCTCATCGCCCTGCGCTACGTCCCCGAGTCGCCCAGCCGGGCCGACGGAAGCGTCAACTGGTCCGGCGCCGTGCTCCTTTCGGGCTGGTTGGTCGCCCTGCTGCTGCCACTCAGCCAGGCCGGTGTCTGGGGCTGGGGTTCCATCAAGGTCGTCGGCCTGTTCGCCCTCGCCGTCGTACTCTTCGCGGCCTGGCTCTTCGCCGAGGCCCGCTCCCGCAGCCCGCTCATCGACCTGAAGGTGATGCGACTGCCGTCCGTGTGGACCACCAACACCGCCGCCCTGCTGTTCGGCGCCGGCATGTACTCGATCTGGTCCTTCCTGCCCGGCTTCGTCCAGACCCCGTCGTCCGCGGGCTACGGCTTCGGCGCCAGCGTGACCGCCTCCGGCCTCCTCATGCTGCCGATGCTGATCGCGATGTTCGTCTCCGGCGTGCTCAGCGGCCGGCTCGAACCCGTCGTCGGCGCCAAGGCTCTGCTCACCACCGGTGCCGCGCTCGGCGCCCTCGCCTGCGGCATCCTCGCCCTCTGGCACGACCAGCAGTGGCAGATCGCCCTCGTGGCGGGCATCTTCGGCTTCGGCATCGGACTCGCCTTCGCCTCCATGGCCAACCTCATCGTCGGCAGCGTCCCGCCCGAGCAGACCGGCGCCGCGACCGGCATGAACGCCAACATCCGCACCATCGGCGGCTCCATCGGCGCCGCCGTGACCAGCGTCCTGGTCACCGGCCGGCTCCAGGCCTCGGGCCTGCCCCACGACTCCGGGTACACCCACGGATTCGCCCTGCTCGCGATGTTGTGCCTGGCGGCGGCGCTGGCGGCGCTCATGGTGCCGGTGCGCCGGGCCGGCCGTAGCGGAGGAACGACCGTCAGCGCCTCCGGGGCCTCGCTCGTGAAGGCGGAGACAGAGGCGGCGGCGGTGACTCCCGGCGCCCTCAACTGACCAGCCCGGTGTGCCAGCATGAGCCGATGATCCAACAGAACGCGCGGGGTTTCGGCGCCGAACTCCTGGACGTCCACCGGCTCCGGCTCGTCGAATCCGCCGCTCCTCGGCTCGCCCCCGAGGAGCGGCTCGCCATGAACCGTGTCTGGAACGACCTGGTGCGGGCCAACCCGAGCTTCTTCGACGGACCGGTCCTGGTGTGCGCGGGCACGCACCGTGAGGGACCGCAGGACCTGGTCATCTCCTGGGCGCGGACGACGTTCCGCCACTTCGCCCTGCGCCGCGTCCCGGGATCCACCTCCTGGCTGCCGTCCTTCTTCGTCGCCGTCCTCCAACCGGCCGACGACGGACGCCTTTTGGTCGGTCGGATGTCGAACTCCACGGCGGCACCCGGCCGTTGGCAACTGCCGGGCGGCTCGCTCGAACCCCCGCCGGACGGCGAACCGCTCGACATGAACGCCCTGCACCGCCACGCCGCACGGGAGTTGATCGAGGAGACCGGCATCGACACCCGGCCCGACGACCTCGCCTTCTGGAACGTCACCCGCGCCGGGAACGGCAGCATCGGCGTCCTGTTCCGCGCCCCGGCCCTCCCGGCGGCACACCTGCGCGAGCGGTTCGCGGCCGCGACGGCGGCGGAACATGCCCAGGGCCGCGAACCGGAACTGGATCGCATGGCGCTGATCCACTCGACGGACCAACTCCCGGACCTGGTGGGCCCGCACGCGGACTATCTGGAGCCGATCGTCCGCCGGTACGCGGAGGACGGCGGTGCGGGTGTCTCGATATGAGACACCCGTTCCACCGCTGAAGCCTTCAAGATCGGCAGAGTGTCGTCCGGCGCGCCCCATGCCCGGACGGCTGCTGTGAAGAAAGGTGATCACCATGGCCCTCGCACTGCTCAGGCGCTGGCGGCCCCAAGGCGCCTCCGCCACGGCGGCGGGCCTCTCGCTCGCCCTCCCGTCCGGTGCCGGCGGACTCGGCCGTGAGATCGTCGACCCGACGGGCGCGCCCATGGGCGCCGCCGAGGTGACCGTGACGGCCCTCGACTCGCATCGCGTCGCCGCCTCCGGTACGACCGACCCCTACGGCTTCTTCCTCGCGGCCCTGCCGCCCGGCCGCTACAGCCTCCTCGTCTCGGCCCAGGGACTCCAGCCGCACCAGGAGACGGTGGAGATCGCCGCCGGAACCGCCGCGCCCACCGAGCGCGTCTGGCTCCAGCCCGGCCGCGCCCAGGAGCTCCCGCCGCCCGGCACCTGGCTCTTCGACCCGCCGCACACCGCGATCCGGTTCATCGCCAAACACGTCGGCATGGCCCATGTGCACGGCCGGTTCGAGCGTTTCCAGGGCGGTATCCAGATCGCCCAGGACATCGCCGACTCCCGGGTCCACGTCCGCATCGACGCGTCCAGCATCACCACCGGCAACACCACACGGGACAACCACCTGCGCTCCGGCGACTTCCTGGATGTGGAGCGCTACCCGTACATCGACTTCGCCAGTACCCGCTTCGCCTACCGCGGCGGCAGCAAGTGGACGTTGCAGGGCTCGCTGACGATGCACGGCGTGAGCCGCTCGGTGAACCTGGACACCACCTACCTCGGCACCGTCAACGGCGGCTACGCCGAGGAACTCCGCTGCGCGGCCCTCGCCACGGCCGAACTCCACCGCGAGGACTTCACGTTGAACTGGCGGAGCATGCTGGCCCGGGGCATCGCCGTCGTCGGCCCCACCGTCCAACTGGAGCTGGACATCCAGGCGATGTACCGCACCCACGACACCCCGACGCCGCCGAAGTGATCGGGCACATGCGGTAGGGTCGACCTGCGCGTTCACCCGGACGACCGGGTGCGGCGCGACCGGGACGTGGCGCAGCTTGGTAGCGCACTTGACTGGGGGTCAAGGGGTCGCAGGTTCAAATCCTGTCGTCCCGACGGTGCGAAGGGTCTTCGCAGGCGAGAGCCTGTGGGGGCCCTTTTCGCATGGAGGGACGAGCGGCGCATGACCGCCTCTCCCGCGCCGCGGCGCCGACTCGCCGCGCCCCGCCGTATCGTCGATACATGGGCATCTCCGCTACACCCCGTGTCCTCGTCATCGGGCTCGACCCCCGTCGGGTGCCCGGGCCGTGGGATCCCGAGCCGGTGGTCGCGGCGATCGAGGCGGGACTGGCCAAGTTCGCCGAACACGGCGTTGGCGTGGAGAGCTGCCTGTTCGGCCTCGACGGAAGCGACGACGTGGACGAGGTCGTCGGGAACGCGTTGCGCGCCCATCCCTGGGAGTGCGTCACCGTCGGCGGTGGTCTGCGGCACTCGGACGATCAGGTCGAACTCCTTGAGCGAGTGATCAACCTGGTCCGGCGGCACGCACCGGACGCGGCCATCGCGTTCAACAGCAGCCCGGCCACCACCTACGAGGCCGCTGCCCGCTGGCTCGCGTGACGGCAGCGGGATGATGTTCGAGCCATCCGGCAATTGCGTGGCTTGGTAAGAATCTTGCATCAGGGTGCGTATTTAATTCTTCACTTCGTCGCAATCTAGCGGCCTGTGTGCGGGCTCTGTACGGTCGGGGCGCCGGTTTCCCCCCACCCCGTGAAGGAGCAGCAGATGCTGACGATCTCCAGACCCCGGCGACTGGCGGTGGCCGTCGTGGCCGCGGT
This sequence comes from Streptomyces sp. NPDC051576, assembly GCF_040681835.1. Taxonomy (NCBI): domain Bacteria; kingdom Bacillati; phylum Actinomycetota; class Actinomycetes; order Kitasatosporales; family Streptomycetaceae; genus Streptomyces; species Streptomyces sp. NPDC051576. The sequence continues at coordinate 481,348 of NZ_JBFAZO010000007.1, read as the reverse complement.
CGGCGCGATGTGTGTGTCCGTTCCACCCGCGGCCGCCACAACGGCTGCCGCCACACGGCCCGCGGCCGTGGGCGCGACGACGCCGTTCAGGATCTACGAGGCCGAGGCGGGAACTCCCGCCGGAGGCGCGGCTGTTCGGTCGCTGACCTCGGCGCCGACGACGCAGTACTCAAACGCCGCCCTGGAAGCTTCGGGGCACTCCTATGTCCACCTGGACGGCACCGGCCAGTCCGTGCAGTGGACGAACACCACCGGCCGACCGATCTCGTTCCTCAACATCCGCGCGAGCATCCCGGATTCGGCGACCGGCGGTGGTGTCACCGGCACCCTGAACCTGTACGTCGACGGCGTGTTCCGGCAGGCGCTGCACCTCAACTCGAAGCAGAGCTGGCTGTACGAGGGCAACGGCAACTACAACACGAGCGACAACCAGAACCCGGCCGACGGCGATCCGAGGGTCTTCTGGGACGAGTCGCACACCTTCGTCACGGGGTCACCCATCCCGGCGGGCGCCACGTTCTCGCTGCGCAAGGACGCCGACAACAGCGCGTCGTTCTACGACGTGGACTCCGTCGACGTGGAGAACCCGCCGGCGCCGCGGACCCAGCCGGCCAACTCGATCTCGATCACGAGTTGCGGCGCGGTGGCGGACAACACCCCGACCAACGGCGCGGCGGACAGCCGGTCCGTGGACAGCCGGGCCGCCATCCAGAGCTGCGTCGACCAGGCCCAGTCGCAGGGCAAGATCCTGTGGATCCCGCAGGGCACCTTCTATGTGAAGGGCACCGAGGGACTGAGCGCACACGGGATCACCATCGCGGGCGCGGGCCTGTGGTACAGCACCATCTACCGTGACGTCCCGGTGCCCAACAGCACTCCGCTGGCGGCCCTGTTCGACCTGACGTCCTGCACGGTGCGTGACTTCCACATCGACGCCAACGCCGTCAGCCGCAGCACCATCGGCGGAGACGGCGGCGCCATGGACACCACCGGCACCGACTGGCTGGCCGAGGGCATCTGGACCCAGCACGCCATGTCGGGCTTCTGGGCCTCGGGAACCGGCGGGACCGTACGCAACAGCAGGCTGACCTCGGTCTGGGCGGACGGCATCAACGTCAACAACGTGTCGCTGGGCGCGGACACCGGCAACGACCTGACGGTCACGAACAACTTCGTGCGCGGGACCGGCGACGACGCGATCGCCATCAACTCGGTGAACTACAACACCAACGGCGACGGTTCTCAGACCTTCTACCAGCCGATGACCGATGTCACCGTCAGCGACAACACCTCGATCGCACCCTGGGGCGGCAAGGGTGTCGGCGTCTACGGAGGCAGCGGCCACCGGGTCGAGGACAACTACATCAGCGACACCGCCCGTTACATCGGCCTGGGCGCCGGACGCTTCGGCGTCAACGGCAGCGATCTGCTGTCCGCGACCGTCACCGGCAACACCGTCGTCCGCTCCGGCGGCAACGCCTACAGCCAGGGCCAACCCGCCCTGCACATAGGCAACGGCGGCGACGGACAGAACACCGGGACCGTCGACAAGGTCACGGTCACCGGCAACACCGTCACCGACTCCCTCTACGACGGGATCGGCTTCTCCACCTCGACCGACACCCTGCTCCAGGACAACACCGTCAACAGCCCCGGCCGCAACGGCATCTCGATCTCACCGCCGTTCTACCCCGCACCCACCGGCTCCGCGACGATCACCGGCAACACGGTCACCGGACTCGACGCCGGCACCTCCGCCTTCGTCAACAACTCCACCGGTTTCACCGCGACGTTGAGCGACAACCACTGGCCGCCGCCCGCTCCCGAGGGCCCCTACGGCGGCACGCCGGCCGCCGTACCCGGCACGGTCCAGGCGGAGGACTACGACACCGGCGGCCAGGGGGTCGCGTACAACGTCACCTCCGTCAACGGCAACGCCGACTCCTACCGCGCCGACGGCGTCGACCTGGACAACACCTCGGACACCGGCGGCGGTTACAGCCTGGGCTGGACCGGCGCCGGCCAGTGGTTCCGCTACACCGTGGACGTCGCCACGGCCGGCACCTACACCCTCGGCCTCCGCGTCGCGGCCCCGTCGGCGGTGACCGACGCGCTGCATCTGTCGGACGCGGCGGGCACCGACCTCACCGGAGCCGTCGACCTCCCCGCCACCGGCGACTGGCAGACCTGGTCCACCACGACCACCCACGTGACCCTGCCCGCCGGCCGGCAGACCCTGACACTCCATCAGGACAACGGTGGCTGGAACATCAACTACCTCGCCCTCCTGCCCGCCTGACCCCACCCTCCCCACGGTGCCGCCGGACACTCCGTCCGGCGGCACCGTCATATGCGCGCGGCACCCAGGATCTTGCAGCTCTCATTTTTGTTTGTTGCAAAGCTCTGTCTAGTTATTGCGTGATCATGCCAACGATATTACGGTCCCCCCTGCATCGTCGTCATCCCCTGCCTCCCCTCCCTCCCCGGCGGTGCCAGCGGAACAGTTCCGGCATTTCGTTATCAAAGGAGTGGCACGTGTTCCATTCCATTCGAGATCTGAGACGGACCCTCGTCGGCGCGGTCAGCACCGCGATGCTCGCCGCCGTCGGAGTCGTCGCACTGGCCGCCCCACCCGCCCAGGCGGCGTCCACGGCCACCGGCGGCAGCGGCGCGAGCCTGCCCTACGTCGAGGTGCAGGCGGAGAACTCCGCCACCAACGGCACGTCCATCGGCCCGAGTTACACCCAGGGCCAGTTGGCCGACGAGGCGTCGTACCGCAAGGCCACGACCCTCCAGGGCACCGGCGAGTACGTCACCTTCACCACGCCGGTGGCGACCAACTCGATCAACTTCCGCTACAGCATCCCCGACACCTCGGGCGGCTCGGTCTACACCGCCGGACTGTCCCTGTACATCAACGGCGTCAAACAGCCCGACTTCACCCTGACCAACGCCTACAGCTGGTACTACGGCAGCTACCCCTTCACCAACACCCCGGGCAGCAACCCGCACCACTTCTACGACGAGGCTCACCGCCTGTTCTCCACCACCTATCCGGCGGGCACGACCTTCAAGCTCCAGGTCGACGCGGGGGACTCCGCATCCTCGTACACGATCGACTTCGCCGACTTCGAGCAGGTCGGCGCCGCCCTCACCGCACCCTCGGGGTCGGTGTCGGTGACCAGCAAGGGCGCCGACCCGACCGGTGCGGCCGACGCGACCAGCGCCTTCAACTCCGCGATCAGCGCGGCCGGTTCGGGCGGCACGGTGTGGATCCCGCCGGGCACCTACAACATCCCCGGCCACATCAGCGTCAACAACGTCACGATCGCCGGCGCCGGCATGTGGTACTCGACCGTCACCGGCACGGCCCCCGGCTTCTACGGCAACTCGGCGCCCTCGGCCAGCACCAATGTGCGCCTGCAGAACTTCGCGATCTTCGGCAATGTGCAGGAACGCGACGACAGCGCCCAGGTCAACGGCATCGGCGGCGCGATGAGCAACTCGATCGTCTCCAGTGTGTGGATCGACCACTTGAAGGTCGGTGCCTGGATGGACGGCCCGATGGACGGACTGACGTTCACCGGCATGCGCATCCGTGACACCACCGCCGACGGCATCAACTTCCACGGCGGTGTCACCAACTCCAAGGTGACCAACAGCGACATCCGCAACACGGGCGACGACGGCATCGCCACCTGGGCGGACTCCGCCATCGGAGCCGACGCCAACGACACGATCTCCGACAACACCGTGTCCCTGCAGATCCTCGCCAACGCCATCGCGATCTACGGCGGCCACGACAACACCGTCAGCGGCAACCGCGTGGTCGACACCGGCCTCGCCCAGGGCGGCGGCATCCACGTGGGGCAGCGCTTCACCTCGACACCGGTCGGCACCACCACGATCTCCGGCAACACCATGGTCCGGGCCGGCAGCCTCGACCCCAACTGGCAGTTCGGGGTAGGCGCGTTGTGGTTCGACGGCAGCCAGGGCGCGATCACCGGACCCATCAACGTGACCAACGCACTGATCCAGCAGAGTCCCTACGAAGCCGTCCAATGGGTCGAGGGAACCATCAGCGGGGTCAACCTCAACAACGTGACCATCGCCGGCACCGGCACCTTCGCCCTCCAGGAACAGACCGGCGGCGCCGCCAAGTTCACCAACGTCACGGCCACCGGCGTCGGCTACTCCTCCCCGGTCTACAACTGCTCGGGCGGCAACTTCGTCGTCACCGACGGCGGCGGCAACTCCGGCATCAACGGCACGCCGTACTGCGGCGGTTGGCCTGCGCCGGTGTATCCGCCGTACCCGTCGGAAGGCGTGACGGCCACCCCCGGCGCGCTCAACTTCGGCTCGGTGGCGACCGGTTCGACCAGCACCGCACAGACCGTGACGGTCTCCAACCCGACCAACACCGCCGCGTCCGTCTCGTCGATCTCCACCAGCGGCGACTACTCCCAGACCAACACCTGCGGTTCGTCGATCGCGGCGAACGGCTCGTGCACGGTCAGCGTGAAGTTCGCGCCGACCGCGACCGGCAGCCGTAGCGGAACGCTGACCGTCAACGCGGGCGGGACCACCAACACGGTCAGCCTCTCCGGGACCGGCACCGCGCCGGGCCCGGTGCTGAACACCGACCCGGCGAGCCTGTCCTTCGAGGGCACTGTCGTCGGCTCGTCGGCCACCGCGCAGACGGTGAAGGTGACGAACTCCGGCACCGCGTCGGCGACCGTCTCGGCTGTCGCGGCGACCGGCGACTTCAGCCAGACCAACAACTGCTCCACCCTCGCGGTCGGCGCCTCCTGCACGGTGACCGTCGGCTTCAAGCCCACCACAGGCGGCAACCGCACCGGCAGCCTGACCGTCACCAGCAACGCCAACAACAGCCCGACCGTCGTCGCCCTCACCGGCAGCGGCATCGACAGCACCACCGACATCGCCGCCGGGCGGCCGGCGACGGCGAGTTCGAGCAGCAGCCCCTACGTCGCCTCGAACCTCACCGACCCGGACGCGTCGACGTACTGGGAGGGCACGCTCGGTTCGTTCCCGCAGTGGGCGCAGGTCGACCTCGGCCAGAACTACGGCGTCGGCAAGGTCGTACTGAAGCTCCCGCCGGTGGCGGCGTGGTCGGCGCGCACGCAGACCCTGTCGGTGCAGGGGTCCACGGACGGCTCCAGCTTCTCCACGATCAAGGCCTCGGCCGGGTACACCTTCGACCCGAGTGCCAACAACAACACGGCGACCATCACCTTCAGCAGCGCCACGGCGCGATACGTCCGGGTGAACATCACCGCCAACACGGGCTGGAACGCGGCCCAGTTGTCGGACTTCGAGGTGTTCCCCAGCGGCGGCGGCTCCTCACCGGCGACCCTGTCGGCCAGCCCGACATCATTGACGTATCCCACCCAGGCGCTCAACACCAGCAGCAGCGCGCAGCCGGTCACGATCACCAACACCGGCACCGCGGCCGCGACAGTCTCCGGCATCACCGTCACCGGCGACTTCGCGCAGACCAACACCTGCGGGACGACGATCGCGGCGAACGCCTCCTGCACGGTCGACGTCACGTTCCGGCCCACCGCGTCCGGCACCCGCACCGGCGATCTCACCATCGCCAGCAACGCGTCGAACGGCACGACCACGGTCGCGCTGACCGGCACCGGCGCCGGCACGACGAGCAGGAACCTGGCCGCCGGCGCTGCCACCACGGAGTCCAGCCACACCGACGTGTACCCCTCGTCGAACGTGACGGACGGCAACCAGGGCACCTACTGGGAGAGCGCCAACAACGCCTTCCCGCAGTGGGTCCAGGTCGACCTCGGTTCCGCGCAGAGCACGAGCCGTGTCGTCCTCCAACTCCCCGCAGGCTGGGGCGCCCGCAACCAGACGCTGTCCCTGTCGGGCAGCACCGACGGCGCCGCCTTCAACCCCCTCAAGTCGTCGGCCACTTACACCTTCGACCCGACCACCGACAACACGGTGACCATCACGTTCGCCGCGACCACCCAGCGATACCTCCGGGTGAACATCACGGCCAACAACGGCTGGCCGGCCGGGCAGATCTCCGAGTTCCAGGTCTGGAACACCTGACCTGACGTCATGGTGCCGCCGGGCGCGGACGCGCTCGCGCCCGGCGGCACCGACCACCGAGAGGAGTCGAGATGGGTGTCACACGAAGAGTCTTCTTGAGGGCCGCGATCGCGGCGACGGCGGTGGGAACCGCGGGAGCGACCGAGACCGCACTCGCCCCGACCGCGTCGGCGGCGAGCGGGCCGGGGGACGTCGTCGGCAAGATCAGCGTCGGCTACCAGGGCTGGTTCGCCTGCGTCGGCGACGGCGCCCCCATCAACGGCTGGTGGCACTGGAGTCAGGACTGGGGTCGCTCGCCGTCCCCGACCAACACGAACATCAAATGCTGGCCCGACGTACGGGACTTCACCAACACCTACCAGACCTCGTACGCGGCCCTCGGCAACGGCCGCCCCGCCACGCTGTTCTCGTCGTACGACCAGCAGACGGTGAACACCCACTTCCTGTGGATGCAGCAGAACACGATCGACACCGCCGCCCTGCAACGCTTCAACCCCACCGGCGGCGAGGGCCCCACCCGCGACGCCATGGCGACCAAGGTGCGCGCGGCCGCCGAGTCGTACGGGCGGAAGTTCTACATCATGTACGACGTCTCCAACTGGACGAACATGCAGTCCGAGATCAAGACGGACTGGACGACCAAGATGTCGGCGCACACCGCGAGTTCGGCCTACGCGAAGCAGAACGGCAAGCCGGTCGTCTGCATCTGGGGCTTCGGCTTCAACGACCCCAACCACCCCTTCACCCCCGACGCCTGCCTCGACGTCGTCAACTGGTTCAAGGGACAGGGGTGTTACGTCATCGGCGGCGTCCCGCGCGAATGGCGGACGGGCACCGGGGGCTCACAACCCGGCTTCCTCGGCGTCTACCACGCCTTCAATATGATCTCGCCGTGGATGGTGGGTGCCATCGGGAACGTCACCGAGGCCGACAACGCCTACGCCACCTACACCGTCCCCGACCAGGCCGACTGCGCCGCCAACGGCATCGACTACCAGCCCTGCGTCCTGCCCGGCGACGTCTCCGGCCGGCAGCGCGCGCACGGCGACTTCATGTGGCGGCAGTTCTACAACATGGTGCGGGCCGGGGTGCAGGGCATCTACATCTCGATGTTCGACGAGTACAACGAGGGCAACCAGATCGCCAAGACCGCCGAGACCCAGGACTGGGTGCCCACCGACTCCGGGTTCCTCGCCCTCGACGAGGACGGCACCGCCTGCTCCGCCGACTACTACCTCCGGCTGACCGGCGACGGCGGCCGCATGCTCAAGGGGCAGCTCGCGCTGACCCCGACTCGCCCCACCCAACCGGTGGTTCCGACCGGCGGCGACACCACACCACCCACCGCCCCGAGTGCCCTGACCGTCACCGGGCACACCAGCGACTCCGTCTCGCTGACCTGGAACCCGTCGACCGACAACGCCGGTGTGACCGGCTACCGCGTCCTGCGGGTGTCCGGCTCGACCGGCACCCAGGTGGGCACCACCGGCTCAACCTCCTTCACCGTCACCGGACTCGGCGCGTCCACCGCGTACACCTTCGACGTCGTCGCCCTCGACGCGGCGGGCAATGTGTCCTCGCCCTCCAACCAGGCCACCGTCACCACCGACCCGCCGTCCAGCACCACCAACCTCGCTCTCCACCGGCCCACTTCGGAGAGCAGCCACACCCAGGCCTACGCCTCGGGCAACGCGACCGACGGCGACACCAACACCTACTGGGAGTCCGCCAACAACGCCTTCCCGCAATGGATCCAGGTCGATCTGGGCGCCACGACCGCCGTCAGACGGATCGTCCTTCACCTTCCCCCGGCGACCGCCTGGGCCACCCGCACCCAGACCATCTCCGTCCAGAGCGGCACGGACGGCACCACCCTCACCCAGCAACTCGCCCCGGCGGGCCACACCTTCGACCCGGCGACCGGCAACAGCGCGACTCTCACGCTCCCCGCCACCGTCAACGCCCGGTTCGTCCGCCTCGTCTTCACCGCCAACACCGGCTGGCCGGCCGGGCAGGTCTCGGAGTTCCAGGTCTTCGGCGCCTGAACCCAGGGTCAGCCTCCGCCGTCGAGATCCGTGCGCTGCCGCACCACCCGCAACTCCTGCTCCAGCAGCTCCACTTCGTACAGCTTGCCGCGCGCGTTCTCGAACGGGCGGTGCAGGATCATCATCAACCGGCCGTCGAACGTGCGGAACAGCATGCCGTGGCCGCTGTCCTCCCGTACCAGCGGCGGGAGTTGGCGCCACGGCCCGGTGATCTCCCCGGACTCCGAGACGGCGTACGTCTGCACATAACCGCCGCCCAGGGTGCCGTCCTGGCCGGTCCTGTTCTTCTCGTACGTCGACCACAGCATCAGCAGGGAGCCGCCGGGGGTGCGGTACACCTGCGGGCCGTCCGTGACGTAGGGCGGGAGTTGGTGCGGTACGCCGGCCGGGATCTCCTCGGTGATCCATGACGCGTCCGATGCCTTGAAGAGGAGAACAGGATCGCCGACCGTCCCGGTCAGGTCGGGAGCGAGCCGGACCGCTTCCATCGTCCCGTCGACGGTCTGCAGCCACTCGTGCGCGTACACCATCCACGGCTGCCCGGCCGGGTCCACGTACAACGTGCCGTCCAGGCACATGAGGTGGCGGGGTGTGGTGGGGCGCGTGGGGTCGACCGCCGTGAACGGGCCAAGCAAGGATTCGGACACGGCCGTGATCGTGCCGCGCAGATGGTTCGCGAGCTGGAACGGCGTTCCCCAGCGGCCGGCCGGCGACACCGATAGCGGGCTGTTCTCGTCGTGCAGTGTGGTGAAGAGGTAGTACCTGCCGTCCCAAGCGTGCACCTCCGGCGCCCAACCGCCGTCGCTCGCCCAGAGGCTGGGCTGTCGAGCCGCCAGGAAAACCACCAGCGGGCGCGTCCACCCGCGCAGGTCGTGGCTGCGGTAGACCATCGTGCCGACGCCCTCCACGCCCGACACCGAAGGGTCGTTGGAGGTGTAGAGGTGATAGGTGCGGGTCCCCTCGTCGGCCACGACGAACGGGTCGTGCAAGGGCATGTCGGGAAGCCGCATCGGCTCGCTCAGCGCTGGATCGGTCGCCATGGTGTCACCGTAGGGCCCCATAAACCCCTTCCGCATCAAGGCTGTTGAGGGAAAAACGCTTGGACCGCGCGGGTGCCGGCGCGGGACACTGCCCACTCCTGGCCTGCCCTTCTGCGGGCTGCCGGACGACTTCACGGGGTGGGGATGGGATCGCCTGAATCGCGCGACACCGGGCCGCGCCGGGGCTCGGTGCTGCTCGCTCTGCGCTACTACGGACGGGAGTTGACCCGGCTGCGCCGGTGGACCGCGCCCGCCACACTGCTGCCGGCGCTCGGCAACATCGGCATCAACTACATCGCGCCGCTGATCGTGGCCAAGCTCGTCGCCCGGATCGCCGGCGACACCGGCATCGGCGTCCGCGCGACGCTGCCGTACGTTCTCGGGTTCGCCGGTGTGCTGCTGCTGGCCGAACTCCTGTGGCGCCTCGGACTGCACTGTCTGAACCGGCTGGACGCGCTCGGCATCGAGCACCTGTACGTGATCGGCATGGACGAACTCTTCGCCAAGGACGCCGCGTTCTTCCACGAGAACTTCGCCGGATCCCTGACCAAGCGGGTGCTGAGCTTCGCCTCCCGCTTCGAGGAGTTCGTCGACACGATGACCTTCCAGGTCGTCGGCAGCCTGGTGCCGCTGCTGTTCGGTTCCGTCGTGCTGTGGCGCTACGAACCGCTGCTCGTCGTGGGCCTGTTGGCGATGATCGCGCTGACCGCCCTGGTCGTCGCGCCGCTCATCCGGCGCCGCCAGGCCCTCGTCGACGAGCGCGAGGAGGCCATCGCCCGGGTGTCCGGCCATGTCGCCGACAGCCTGATGAACATGGACACGGTCCGCGCGTTCGCCGCCGAGGAACGCGAGGCCGCCGAACACCGTTCCCGTGTCGCCCAGTCGCGGCGGCTCACCCTCCGCTCCTGGGACTACGGAAACCTGCGCATCGACACCCTGGTCGCGCCGCTGTCCGTGTTCACCAACGCGCTCGGACTGCTGCTCGCCGTCGCCCTCGGCGGCGGAACACACGGCGTGGAGGCGGTGGTCGTGGCCTTCACGTACTACAGCAACGCCACCCGGATCATGTTCGAGTTCAACCAGATCTACCGTCGCCTCGAAAGCTCGATGACCGAGGCCGCGCAGTTCACCGAACTGCTGCTGGCCCCGCCCACCGTGGTCGACCCGGCCTCCCCGGAACCGCTGCGGTCCCGGGGCGCGGACGTCCGCTTCGAGAAGGTGACCTTCGCCCACGCGGGCGCGGACACCCTCTTCGACGGGCTCGACCTGACCGTGCCCGGCGGCACGAAGATCGGCCTCGTCGGCCGGTCCGGCGGCGGCAAGACCACGCTCAGCCGGCTGCTGCTGCGGATGACGGACATCGACGCCGGCCGCATCCTGATCGGGGGCCAGGACATCAGCAGACTGCGCCAGGCCGATCTGCGCAGCCTGATCGCCTATGTCCCGCAGGACCCCGCGATGTTCCACCGCACCCTGCGGGAGAACCTCACGTTCGCGCGGCCCGACGCCACCGACGCCGAGGTCCGGCGGGCGGCCGAGGCGGCGCATGTCACCGAGTTCGCCGACGCCCTCCCGGACGGCTTCGAGACGATGGTGGGGGAGCGCGGGATCAAGCTGTCCGGGGGACAGCGCCAACGGGTCGCGCTGGCCCGGGCCATCCTGCGCGATGCGCCGATCCTGCTGCTCGACGAGGCCACCAGCGCCCTCGACTCCGAGAGCGAGATCCTCGTCCAGGAGGCGCTGTGGCGGCTCATGGAGGGGCGCACGGCACTCGTCGTCGCACACCGGCTGAGCACCGTCGCCGGCATGGACAAGCTGGTCGTCCTCGACCGCGGCCGGATCGTCGAACAGGGCACGCACCAGGAGCTGTTGGCGACCGAGGGCGCCTACGCGAAGCTGTGGCAGCACCAGTCGGGCGGCTTCCTCGACGACAGCCCGGAGCAGGCCGCCGACCTGCGCTGACGGTCCGAACACCGGTCCTGATCACGAGACTTGAGCCACGTACGGGCAACAACCGGTTTCTAGTAAACGGTGTTCCATGCTCGTCTCGTCGAGGTTACCCAGTCTTTTCGAAAGTTCGCCCAGGGTCTTGACGCCGTTTCCGAGCCGGAAGAAGCTCTGCCCCAACGCGTGACAACCGGTTTCTATTGGAGGTGGTGCCGTCATGCACCCACGTGCTGGTGCCCCCCTGAGCCGACGGCGATTCCTGGCTCTCTCGGCGACCGGTGTCGCGACCGGCGCGGCTGCGCTGAGCGGCTGCGCCCTGCAGGTGGCCGGCGCCGCGAGCGGCGGTGGCGGCGAGAGCATCACGATGATGGTCAATCTCGACGACTTCTCCACGGACCTGGTCAAGCAGGCCCAGAAGGAGCTCGGTATCGAGATCATCGTGGTGAGGGACGACATCACCCGGCTGATCGCGATGCTCACCAACGGCAACCCGCCGGACCTGGTGCGCGGTGTCGGCGCCGTCGACGCGCCGTACCTCGCCGCCCGGGGCGTGGCGGAGGACCTGGACCCGTACTTCGCCAGGTCCTCCGTCCTCAAGGTCGAAGACCTGGACCCCGCCAACGACCTGTGGCGGTACGACGGCACCACCCAGGGCAAGGGCCCCCGTTACGGCATGGCGAAGGACTTCTCCCAGGACGCGATGTTCTGGTACAACACCTCGCTCTTCGACAAGGCGGGCGTCGACCATCCCGCCGAGACCGAGCCGATCACCTACGAGGAGTGGCTGGACAACGCCAAGCGTCTGGTCCAGCGGAAGAACGGCCAGACCACCGTCTACGGCGGCAGTTACAACGGCGCCCTGGACCTCGGCATGCTGTTCACGAACCTGACGGCCGCCGCCGGAGGCAGCCTCTTCAACGAGGACTTCAGCCGGGTGGACTTCACCAGCCCCGAGGCCCGCAGGGCCCTGACCTGGTACGTGGACTACGCGAAGACCAAGGTCGGGCCCAGCCTCATCCAGCCCAACCCCGACGCGTGGGACGGGCCCACCTATGTCGCGAACCGGATGGCCATGTCCGGCAACGGCTACTGGCTGGGCGGCATGATCGATACGGTGCCGAAGGTGGCGGAGGTGTCCCGCCTCGCCCCCGCCCCGGTCTTCGAGGGCTGCCCGCGGCTCAGCTCCTGCCAGGCCGCCACGGGCCTGTGGATGCCGAAGAAGGCGCGCAACAAGGACGCCGCCTGGCGGGTCTTCGAGTGGTTCTTCGGCGAGGGGCCGGCCAAGGTCCACGCGGAGAGCGGCTGGGGGATACCGAGCCTGAAGTCGCTCCAGCCGCTGATGCCGCACAAGGAGGACTACCAGAAGCGTGCCCTGTCGGTGCAGAAGGCCGAGCTGGAGCACTTCTCGGTGACCCCCTTCACCCCGTACATCAAGACCGACGCCATGGTCGCCCTCATCAACCAGATCATTCCGGCCGCGGAGCACGGCCAGATCTCCGTCGACACCCTCGCGGGACGCCTCAACTCGTCCATCAACGAGCAGATGAAGCGCGGTAAGGAGCAGGTGGGATGACAGTCGGCCAGATCCCCGAAATCGCCGGGCGGCCCCGGTCCGTCCCGGACACCGGCGCCGTACGCGCAGGCGGTCTGCCCCGGACCTCCATGACCGCGCGCCGGCACCGGGCGTTCTACATGTTCGCCTCACCCTGGATCATCGGCTTCCTGCTGCTGACCATCGGTCCGATGGCGTACGCGCTGTGGCTGAGCTTCACCACGTTCGACGGGATCTCGCCCAACTGGCGCTACGTCGGGCTGGGCAACTACCAGGAGCTGCTCTCCGACCCGACGACCTGGCACTCGCTGGGACGTGCCGGCCTGTTCGCCGTGACCTCGGTTCCGCTGTCGATCGTCGCGGGGATGGCGCTCGCGGTCCTGGTCAACCGCCCGCTCAAGGCGCGCGGCCTGTGGCGCACCCTGCTCTATCTGCCGGCGGTGGTACCGCCGGTGGGCGCGGGGCTCGTCTTCAAGCAGCTCTTCAACCGGGACTCCGGCGCCACCAACGGCGTCCTCCATCTGGTCGGCATCGACGCCGTCGCCTGGCTCGACGACCCGTACGCCCGCTACGTGATCCTGATGGCGGTGCTGTGGGCGGCCGGAAACATCATGATCATCTCGCTGGCCGGGCTTCAGGACGTGCCCCGCGAACTCCACGAGGCGGCACGGATCGACGGCGCGAGCGCCTGGCGGACCTTCCGCAGCATCACCGTGCCGCTGCTCTCGCCGGTCCTGCTCTTCCAGGCCGTGACCGGGATGATCGCCTCGGTCCAGACGATCATGCCCATGCTGCTCGCCGCGGACGCCAGCCCCAAGGGCGTCACCTCGATACCGCAGTCCAACTACATGTACATGATGCACGTGTTCGCGGAGTACTTCGCTCTCGGCCGCTACGGCTACGGCTCCGCGCTCCTGTGGGTGCTCTTCGTCCTCATCCTCATCGTGACCGGCCTGATCTTCAGGTTCACGTCCGGTGTGGTGTTCTACAACGTCGACCCGGAGGCGAAGAAGTGACCGCCACCACCGTGACCTCCAAGGCACCCAAGACCCCCACGGGACGCAAGGCCCGCGATTCCGGGGCCAGGGTGCGGGTGCGCACCACCCGTCTCATCCTCTACACCGTGCTCGTCGTGGTAACCGGCCTGATGCTGGGCCCCTTCGGCTGGCTGGTCATCACCGGTCTGAAGACCACACCCGAGCTCGCGGCCTCTCCGGTGCACTGGCTGCCGGACAAGATCCAGTGGCACAACTTCGCCGATGCCTTCCACCAGATCGACTTTCTCGGCTACGCCCGCAACTCCCTCATCATCGCCCTGATCTACGCCACCCTCGTCACCCTGAGTTCCGCCTGGGTCGGCTTCGGGTTCGCCCGTCTGTCCGCGCCGGGCAAGAAGACCCTGTTCGGGGTGCTGCTCGGCTCGATGATGCTGCCCCAGATGATCACGCTCTTCCCCACGTACCTCATCTTCGCGAAGCTCGGCATGGTCGACACCTACTGGCCCTGGGTCCTGTGGGGCCTGGCCGCCGCCCCGTATCTGGTCTTCCTCTTCCGGCAGTTCTTCGCCGGGCTGCCCCGGGAGCTGGAGGAGGCCGCCATCGTCGACGGCTGCGGCTACGCCGGAATCTTCTGGCGGATCTTCCTGCCGCAGTCCTGGCCGGTCCTGGCCGCGAGCTTCGTGATCGCCTTCACCTGGTCCTGGGGCGACTTCATCGCTCCCATGCTGCTCCTGTCCAGCGACCGCACCACGCTCTCCGTCGCCATCATGACCTCCTATGTGACGGAAGGCGGGATGCCGGTGAACAACCTCCTGGCGGCCGGCTCCGTGATGTACGTCGTCCCGATCCTGCTGGTCTTCCTCGTCGCACAGCGCGGTTTCGTCGCCGGCATGTCGACGACCGGCCTCAAGTAGCCGCACCGGCCGACCTGTCCAGGTTTCCTCTGCCCTTCCGCCCTTCCGCCCTTCCGCCCTTCCGCCCTTCCGCCTTTCTGCAAGGAGTCGTACATGAACACGCCCCTGTCCCGGCGCTCAGCGCTCCAGGCGGCCGGTGCCACCGCGCTCGCCGCCGGTCTCTCCGGGCTGACCGCCACGGCGGCCCACGCGGACGGCACCGAGTCCCGCCCCAGACTGGTCACTTACCCGCGTCCCGCGACGATGCCGACCAACACCAGCTTCCAGGTGCGGGTCCGCACCGCCCCGCACGGCGACTGGCAGACCCTCGACATCTACCGGCCGCAGTTCGAGGAGATCAACGCGACCACCGGCGGGGGCAAGGTCTACAACTCCTCGATGGCGTACTTCGACTTCGACGGCTCGGCCGAGATCGAGGTCACCTACCTCAAGGGCGGCACCACCAAGGCCCGGGTGAGACCGGACGCGCTGGGCATCACGCCCGAACTCCTCGGCGACACCCTGCGGTTCACCCTGGACGAGCCGAAGGACGTCGTCGTCCAGATCAACGACGAGATCTTCGACGCGCTGCACCTGATCACCAACCATGTCGAGCACCACGCCCCGTCCGCCGACGACCCGGACGTCATCTACTTCGGCCCCGGAGTCCACACCGTCACCGGCGGCGTCCTCACCGTGCCCAGCGGCAAGACCGTGTACCTCGCGGGCGGGGCCGTCCTGACCGCGCAGGTCTTCTTCAAGAACGTCGAGCGGTCCCGCCTCACCGGCCACGGAGTGCTCTACAACAACCCCAACGGCGCGATCCTCTGCGAGGGCAGCAAGAACATCCGGGTCGAGAACGTCATCATCCTCAACCCGGCGGGCTACGCGGGCACGTTCGGCGAGAGCGAGAACGTCCGCATCACCAAGGCGCGCGCGTTCAGTTCGAAGGGCAACGGCGACGGTTTCGACGTCTTCTCCTCGACCGGCATCACCTTCGACGGCTGCTTCATGCGCAACTCCGACGACTGCATCGCCATCTACTGCCACCGCTGGGACTACTACGGCGACACCCGCGACATCACCGTCCAGAACTGCACCCTGTGGGCCGATGTCGCCCACCCGATCAACGTCGGCACGCACGGCAACACCGACGCGCCCGAGACCATCGAGAACCTCGTCATCAAGAACATCGACGTCCTCGACCACCGCGAACCCCAGATGAACTACCAGGGCTGCATCGCCCTCAACCCCGGTGACTCCAACCTGATCAAGAACGTCCGCATCGAGGACGTCCGGATCGAGGACTTCCGCTGGGGCCAGGTCATCTACATGAAGGTCATGTTCAACACGAAGTACAACACCTCGGTCGGCCGCGGCATCCAGGACGTGTACGTCAAGAACCTCAGCTACGCCGGCACCCACGCCAACCCGTCGCTCTTCCTCGGCTACGACGCCGAACATGCCATCGACAACGTCACGTTCGAGAACCTGGTGATCAACGGGGTCGTCGTCGCCGACTCGATGAAGAAGCCGAGCTGGTTCTACACCACCGACGAGATCCAGTGGTTCTACAACGAGCACGTCACCAACCTGAAGTTCCTCACCACCGCCGAGGCCGAGGCGGCCGCCGCGTCATGACGATCCCCGCACCGAGCCGCCGGGGTTTCCTCGGCGGCACCGCGGCCCTGCTGCTGGCGTCGGGCGCGAGCGGACTGCTCGTGCCCGGCCGGGCGGCGGCGGCCCAGGACGACACCGGAGTGACCTTCACCCACCCCGGCCTCCTGCACACCGCCGCTGACCTCGCCCGTATGAAGGCGGCCGTCACCGCGAAGCAATCCCCGGTCTACGACGGCTACTTGGCGCTCGCGGCCCACGCCCGCTCCTCGTCGTCGTACGCCGTGCAGAACACCGGCCAGATCACCACCTGGGGCCGCGGCCCCGCCAACTACCAGAACCAGGCCGTCGCCGACTCGGCCGCCGCCTACCAGAACGCCCTCCTCTGGGCGGTCACCGGAGACACCGCGCACGCCGACAAGGCCCGCGACATCCTCAACGCCTGGTCCGCCTCGCTCACCGGCATCACCGGAGCCGACGGACCGCTCGGCGCGGGCCTCCAGGCCTTCAAGTTCGTCAACGCCGCCGAACTGCTCCGCCACACCGGCTACGACGGCTGGAACGCCGCCGACATCGCGCGCTGCGAGGAGTCCTTCCTCCGCGTCTGGTACCCGGCGCTGTCCTGCTACGCGCTCTACGCCAACGGCAACTGGGACCTGACGTCCCTTCAATCACTGCTGGCCATCGGGGTGTTCTGCGAGGAACCCACCCTCTTCCACGACGCGCTGCGCTTCGCCGCGGCCGGCGCGGGCAACGGCAGCGTCCTCCACCGCATCGTCACGGCCGCCGGCCAGGGCCAGGAGAGCGGCCGGGACCAGGGCCACGAACAGCTCGCGGTCGGTCTGCTCGCGGACGCGGCGCAGGTCGCCTGGAACCAGGGCGTCGACCTCTGGGGCTTCGACGACAACCGCATCCTCGCCAACGTCGAGTACGCCGCCCGCTACAACCTCGGCGGCGACGTCCCCTTCGTCCCCGACCTCGACCGCACCGGCAAGTACATCAAGCTCGCCGTGTCGGCCATCTCGCGCGGCCCCCTGCCGCCGATCTACGAGATGGCGTACGCGCACTACGCCGGCGTGCGCGGACTCGACACCCCGTACACGAAGAGCGCGGTCTTCCACGGCACCGGCGGCACCCGGGTCGTCGAGGGCAGCAACGACGACCTGCCGAGCTGGGGCACCTTCGCCTACGCCGGCGCGACAGCCACCGCACCGACCGTCCCGACACCGCCGGCCGGTGTCACGGCGGTCGGCGACGACCGTTCGGTCACGGTGACCTGGCTGCCGTCGGCCTGGGCCGACTCCTACACGGTCCTGCGGGCGACGGACGTGGACGGCCGCTACGAGACGATCGCGTCCGGGGTCGGGCAGCCGACGTACACCGACCGGCACGCGCACGCCGGGCGGACGTACTACTACACGGTCGAGGCCTCCAACACCCTGGGGGAGAGCGGCAGTTCGGCGTGGGCGGCGGCCTCCGCCGGGCTCCCTGGGGACTGGTCGAGCCAGGACGTGGGGGATGTGAAGATCCCCGGTTCCGCCGCGTTCGACGGCGAGCGCTTCGTCCTGGAGGCGAGCGGCACGGCCGACACCCACCGCCTCGTCCACCTCCCGCTGCGCGGCGACGGCACGGTCACCGCCCGGATCGTGTGGCCGCTCAGCTCGCAGTACTCCAAGATCGGCGTCACCGTCCGCGCCTCCCTCGACGCGGACGCGGCCCACGCCTCGATGCTGATCCAGGGGCTGCCGCTGCACACCTGGAGCGGGGTGTGGACGGTACGCCCGTCCACCGGCGCCGATGTCTCCGCGACCGGCAGCACACCCGTGCCGCCCTCGCAGCAGCAGGCGATCACGGTGAACGCGGCCTTCCCGATCTCCGACCTCGGCGCCCTGCCCGAGTCGGCGACACCGCTTCAGGCGCCCTACGTCGAGGGCGCGGGCGACGGCTACCGCCTTCGCGAGCCCTACTGGGTGCGCGTGACGCGGAAGGGACAGCGCTGCACCGGCGCCATCTCGCCGGACGGCGTCCACTGGACCGAAGTCGGCTCCACGGACGTCGAGTTGGGACGCACCGCGTACGCGGGCCTCACCCTCACCTCCTGCCTCGGCGTCGACGAGGACTACGCCGAGACCGGCACCGGCGCCTTCGACAACGTCACCGTGACCTCCCCGTCCGGAGTGGTCTGGCAGGTGCCCCGCCCGACCTGTACCCCCACCGACCTACGGGCTGACACCGGCGCGGACGCCGTCGAGCTGGCCTGGACCGACCCGGACCTGTCCGCCCGCTACACCGTGCTGCGCGCACCCCGCGCCGACGGACCGTTCAAGACCCTCGCCACCGACGTCGGCCCGGTCGGCTTCGGCACCCGCATCCGCTACTCGGACGCGACGGGGACGCCGGGAACGACGTACCACTACCGCGTCGCGAAGACCAACGCCGGTGGCCGCGGCCCGCGTTCGGCGCCCGCCCAGGCGGTGATGCCGACTCCGGCACAGCCCCAATTCGCCTCCGCCACCACCGCGTTCACCAACCAAGGTGCCGAGTTCCGCCATCTGCTGCGGGCCTCGCACGAACCCGTACGGTTCACCGCGGACGGCCTGCCCGCCGGGCTTCGCCTCGACCGGAGCACCGGGCTGGTGTCCGGAACCCCCACGGAGACAGGTGAGTTCACGGTCGCGACGACCGCGGCCAACGCCTCCGGCACCACGACCGGCACCCTCGCCCTCACCGTCGGCACCGCCCCGCCCACTCCGTGGACGTACGGCGACCTCGGCGACACCGTGCTCGACGACCGTGCCTTCGGGACGCTGGGCGTGGTGGCGATCACCACGCCGGGCAGCACCTCGTACGACGGAGACACCTTCACCGTGCGCGGCGCGGGCGTCGACCTGAACGCCAACGGCCAGGGAATGACAGGGCAGTTCGTCAGGCGGCCGGTCACCGGCGACTGCGAGGTCGTCGCCCGGATCGTCTCCCGCAGCGGAGTGACGACCGACCGGGTCGGGCTGCTGATGGCCAAGTCGCTGTCGCCGTTCGACCAGGCGGCGGGCGCCATCGTCACCGGCGGGAGCAGCGCTCAACTGATGCTCCGCAAGACCGTGGCGGGTGCCTCCGCCTTCACCGGCGGCGCCGCCGTCACCCTCCCCGCCCTGCTGCGGCTGAAGCGCGCCGGGACCGCGTTCAGCGCGGCCCTGTCCACCGATGACGGTGTCACCTGGACCCCCCTCGCCGACGGAGAGATCCCCGGCTTCGGTGACGCCCCCTACTACGTCGGCCTGGTGGTCTGCTCACGCAGCCAACAGGTCCGCTGCACCACGGAGTTCGACGAGGTGAGCATCACGCCCACCTGATCCTCCACGGATTGGAGATGCACAGCGATGAGCCGCACTTCCCCCCACGAGCACCTCCGCAGAACCGAGTTGAGCCGCCGCGGTCTTCTGAAGACCGCGGGCGGGCTCACCGCCGCCGTCGCCCTCGGCGGCGCCACGGTGGCCACCACCGCTGACGCGGCCCCGGCCACCTTCACCCACCCCGGCATGCTGCACAACGCCGGTGACATCAACCGCGCCAAGGTCAGGGTCGCGGCGGGAGACGACCCCTGGCTGTCCGGCTGGAACAGGCTGACCGCCAACTCCCACTCCCAGTCCACCTGGACGAACCGGGCGACCGCGACGATCATCCGCGGCGGTACCGGAGAGAACTACGCCACGCTCTACAACGACATCGCCGCCGCCTACCAGAACGCCCTGCGCTGGAAGGTCGGCGGCACCGAGGCGAACGCCGTGTGCGCCGCCAACATCCTCAACGCCTGGTCGAGGACGCTGACCACGGTCACCGGCAACGCGGACCGCTTCCTCGCCTCCGGCATCTACGGCTGGGAGTTCGCCAACGCGTGCGAGCTGATGCGCGACTACAGCGGCTTCGACCTGGCCGCCGCCCAGGAGATGCTCGCGAGCGTCTTCTATCCGCTCAACAACGACTTCCTGCTCAACCACAACACGGCCTGCATCACCAACTACTGGGCCAACTGGGACCTGTGCAACATGGCCTCGATCCTGGCCATCGGGATCCTCAACGAGGACAAGGCCAAGTACGACCAGGCCGTCACCTACTTCAAGTCGGGCGCGGGCAACGGCTCCATCGCGCACGCGGTGCCGTACCTGTACACCGACTCCGACGGCTACGCGCTCGGCCAGTGGCAGGAGTCCGGCCGCGACCAGGGCCACACCATGATGGGCATGGGCCAGATGGGCGCGATCTGCGAGATGGCCTGGAACCAGGGCGACGACCTGTACTCGTACGACAGCCGTCGCTTCATGAAGGCCGCCCAGTACGTCGCCAAGTACAACACCGGCAGTGACGTGCCCTTCACCACCTACACCTGGGGCACCGGGCAGAGCTGCGCCCAGTCGTCCCAGACGGTGATCTCCACCGCCTCCCGCGGCCAGGTCCGCCCCGTGTGGGCGATGCTCCACTTCCACTACAACCGGCGCATCAACCTCGACGACAAGTACATCTCGGCCATGTACTACGACCTCGTCACGCCCGAGGGCGGGGGAGGTGACTACGGCACCGACAGCGGCGGCTTCGACCAGCTCGGCTTCGGCACCCTGATGTACGCGAAGTAGCGGGCCCGGCATGTCCACGGGTCGGGCACCGGTGCCCGACCCGTGGACGCCCTCTTGACCCCGGACGACGGTGGATCGACACTCCAGTAGGGAATCCTAGTGAACAGGTAGGGAAGTATGAGGCGCCTTGAGCCGGTCACCACCAGCCGCGTGGACCGCTCGCCTCTTCTGACCTCCCGCCGTCACATCGACCTGCTGCGGGTGTGCAGCGCGATCAGTCTTCCGCGCTGAGCCCTTTCCACCGCTCGACGACGCTTCCGCCGCGCGTACGTCCACGCGCCCGTACCCGGGGAGTCCCATGTCCGTCACACCTCTCGCCGCCGTCCCCTCGCCCCGGCCCACCCCCGCGTTCCGGGGCCGGATCGGGCGCGACGCGCGCAGCGGGCACTACGCCGTGCCACGCCGCTACCGCCTCCATCTCTCCACCGCCTGCGCCGACGGCCTGCGCATCGCCGTCACCCACAGGCTGCTCGGCCTCGACGAGAGCTGTCCGGCCGAGTTCCTGTCCGCCGTGCCCGACTGTCCCGGCGGCGGCCACCTGGCGCTGCGCCCGCTCTACGAGGCGAGCGCCCACCGATACTCGGGACCGGCCGCCGCGCCCGTGCTCAGCGACGACTGGTCCGGCCGGATCGTCAGCACCCACGCCCCCGACATCACGCGCGACCTCGCCCGGCACTTCGGCGAGGGCGGACTCCAGCTCTACCCGTGCGGCGCCGAGTCGGAGATCGAGGCCGTCGAACGGCTCTGCGCGCAGGGCATCGAGGACGCGGCGCAGCGCGCCGGCGCGGCCGGGGTCGACCAGCAGGAACGCGAGGAGGCGCTCGGCCGACTGCTGGAGACGCTGGGCTCGCTCGACCGTTGGCTGGAGGGTCGCGAGCACATGCTCCGCGACGAACTCACCGCAGCCGACGTCGAGTTGTGGGTGTCCCTGGTCCAACTCGACACCGTGCACCGCAACCACCTGGATGCCGCCGCCGTGCAGCGCGTCGCCGACCACCCCCACCTGTGGGCCTACGCCCGCCGACTGGCCGCCCACCCGGCCTTTGGCACCCACCTCGACCTCGACGGCATCGCCCGCCGCCACCACGCCCGCTGCCAGGGCCTGGAGGCCGCCGGCGCGGCTGTCCAGATCCTGGACTGGGCGGCCCACGCGGCCGACGAAACCGGGGCTTTCCGCAGGTGAGCGAGGTCCACGCCGTCCGTCTGTCGGACGGGCATTGACATTCGTTCGGGCGGTTGCCTTAACTTGCCAAACACGAGGCCCGCAGGGGCCCAACAGTGATGGGTGACGGACATGTACGCAGTACTCCGGACGGCAGCACGCCGCTCCGCGGGCTGCGTACCGCCGTACGCGACCCCGCTGGTCGCCGACCGCGCCGTCGATCTGCTCCGGGTCAGCAGCGCACTGTGTACCGCACCGGGCCGCGCCCGCTGTCGGGCCTGACGACCGGTCGGCCCACGCACCTCTGACGCACACCCGCCGCTGCCGGTGTGCTCGACCCCTCCCCGCCCCCGGTCCCGTGCACCAGCGCGCGCCGTTCGCCGCCGCGCGCTTCACCGCCACGGACCGGGGTCCGCGAACCTGCCGGAGCCCACCATGAGTGAACCCCCTGGCGCCGTCGTGTCCCTCGCCGCGGCACCGACTGCCGACGAACCGTCAAAACCCCTCACCGCACAGCGAGTTCAGCCGCTGCGCCGTCCCGGCCGGTGGATCGTCACCCTGGTCGTGCTGGTCCTGGTCGCCCAGTTCGTGCACGGCCTGGCGACCAACCCCTTCTACCAGTGGAGCCGCTTCGGCTACTGGTTCCTGCGCCCGACCATCCTCGACGGACTCGTCATCACCCTCGAAGTGGCCGCCCTCAGCGCGGTGTTGGGCCTTCTCGGCGGCATCCTGCTCGCCCTGGCCCGGCTCTCGAAGAGCCCGGTGCTGCGCGCCACGAGCTGGACCTATGTATGGGCCCTGCGCTCGATCCCGCTCATCGTGGTGCTGATCTTCCTCTACAACTTCAGCGCCCTCTACCAGACCCTCAGCATCGGCGTCCCCTTCGGCCCCGCCTTCTTCTCCTTCGACGAGTCGAAGCTCGCCACCGACATGGCCGTCGCCGTCGTCGGTCTCAGCCTCAACGAGGCGGCGTACGCGGCCGAAGTGGTCCGCGGCGGCATCCTCTCCGTCGACCAGGGCCAGCACGAGGCGGCCTCCGCCCTCGGCCTGCCGAAGGGCTACCAGTTCCGCAGGATCGTCTTCCCGCAGGCACTGCGCTCCATCACACCCAACTACGTCAACCAGTTGATCGGCCTGATCAAGAGCACCTCCCTGGTCTTCTACGTCTCACTGCTCGACCTGTTCGGCTCCGCGCAGACGATGGGCTCGACCTACCCCGGCGACATCGTGCCGCTGCTCCTGGTCGTCACCGTCTGGTACCTGATCCTGACCAGCGTCGTGTCCGTCATCCAGTTCTACGTCGAGCGGCACTACGCCCGGGGCGCCACCCGCGCCCTGCCGCCCACCCCGCTCCAGAAACTCCGCACCGGTGTCACCGACCTGCGGGCCCGCATCCGCAGGGAGGCCGCCGTATGACCACGCACACGATCGAACCGCTGACGGACATCACGCCCGCCGCCGTGGAGGTGCACGACGTCCACAAGTGGTACGGCGCCCACCGGGTGTTGGACGGCGTCGACCTGACGGTACGGCCCGGCGAGGTCACCGTGATCCTCGGACCGTCCGGCTCCGGCAAGTCCACCCTGCTGCGGGTCATCAACCACCTAGAAAAGCCCGAGATCGGCTACGTCAGCGTCAACGGCGAGCTGATCGGCGTGAAGCAACAGGGCGGCAGGCTCAAGGAGTTGAGCGAGCGGGCCATCCTCGCGCAGCGCGGCCGGATCGGGTTCGTCTTCCAGAACTTCAACCTCTTCCCGCATCTGACCGTCCTCGACAACGTCGCCGCCGCACCCGTCGCCACCGGTCGGCTCGGCAAACCCGAAGCCCTGGAACTGGCAAGGGAGTTGCTCGGCCGCGTCGGACTGGCCGAGAAGACCGGCGCCTACCCGAGACAGCTCTCCGGCGGCCAGCAGCAGCGCGTGGCCATCGCACGCGCCCTCGCCCTGCGCCCCGGCGTCATCCTCTTCGACGAGCCGACCTCCGCCCTCGACCCCGAACTGGTCGGTGAAGTCCTCTCCGTCATCAAGGACTTGGCGACCAGCGGCACCACCCTCGTCATCGTCACCCACGAGATCGGCTTCGCCCGCGAGGTCGCCGACCGGGTCGTCTTCATCGACGGCGGAAAGATCGTCGAACAGGGCCCGCCGCACGAGGTCCTCGACAAGCCGCGGCACGAGCGGACCAGGGACTTCCTCAGCAAGGTCCTCTGAGCCCCTCCCCTCAACTCCCTTCTCGACAGCCCCGAACACCGAACCTAGGAACAGCCATGCCTTCTCCCAGCCTGCGCAGCAGACTCACCCGCGGACTCACCGCCACCACCGTCCTCGCCTCCCTCGCCGGCGGGCTCGCGGCCTGCGGCGGTGACAGCGACGCGGCCACCACGACGAGCAACGCGGCCTCCGGCACGGTCACGGTGGGTGCGCTCTCCAACGGCGCCGCCAAGGAGACGACGCTCAAGGTCGCCGAAGTGCAGTCGATCAGCGCCGAGTTGCCCAAGACGATCGCCAAGAGCGGCAAGTTGGAGATCGGCGTCGGCTTTCTGCCCTCCGGATCCCCGCCGCTCGGCTACGTCGGCTCGGACCAGAAGACCCTCACCGGCTCCGAGGCCGACATCGGCCGCCTGGTCGCCACCGTCCTCGGCCTCAAGCCGGAGCTGAAAAACTCCACTTGGGAGAATCTCTTCATCGGCCTGGACAGCGGCAAGGTCGATGTGGCCTTCTCCAACGTCACCGACACCGAGGAGCGCAAGGCCAAGTACGAGTTCGCCTCCTACCGGGAGGACAACCTCGGCTTCGCGGTGAAGTCGACCAACACCTGGAACTTCGACGGCGATTACGAGAACCTCGCCGGCAAGACCGTCGCCGTGGGCGCGGGCACCAACCAGGAGCGGATCCTCCTGGAGTGGAAGAAGAAACTGGCCGCCGAGGGCAAGAAGCCGCTCACCGTCAAGTACTTCCAGGACAACAACAGCATCTATCTCGCGCTGGCCGCCGGAAAGATCGACGCCTACCTCGCCCCGAACCCCTCCGTCGCCTACCAGGTCTCCCAGACCAAGGGCACGGCCAAGGCGGTCCGCAACGCGGGTACGTACTCCGGCGCCGGATCCTCCCTCCAGGGCCTGATCGCGGCCACCGCGAAGAAGAACAGCGGCCTTGCCAAACCCCTCGCGGACGCCATCAACTACCTGATCAAGAACGGGCAGTACGCCAAGTGGCTGGCCGCCTGGAACCTCTCCAACGAGGCCGTCGCCACGTCCGAGGTCAACCCGCCCGGACTGCCCCTCAGCGACTCCTGACCCACGTCCCCGCCCCGTGCGACCAGTACCGGAGCCGTCACCCGATGTCTTCCACCACCGATGTCGACACCATCGACACCACCACGTCCCACGTCCTGGACAACCCGGCCTGGGCCGCGCTCACCGGCCCGCACGCCCACTTCGCCGAGCGCGTCGGCCGCGCCGCCCGCTATCCCGTCGACGTGGCCGGCTTCCACGCCGTCACCGACACCGACGACCCGCGCGCCTGGGCTGACCTCGCCACGCTCGTCGGCCCCGGCGGCACCGCCGCGCTGCGCGGAGTGAGCGAGGTCCCGGACGGCTGGGAGATCGTCCGCTCCGGCGAGGGCGTCCAACTCGTGGACACCGGGCTGCGGGCCGAGTCCGACCCCGAGGCCGTACACCTCGGCCCCGACGACGTACCCGAGATCCTCGACCTGGTCGCCCGCACCGAGCCCGGCCCCTACCTGCCCCGCACCGTGGAACTGGGCACCTACCTCGGCATCCGCCACGACGGCCGGCTCGTCGCCCTGGCCGGCGAACGTCTTCACCCGCCGGGCTGGACCGAGATCAGCGCCGTGTGCACCGACCCCGGCCACCGTGGCCGGGGCCTGGCCACCCGACTGGTCCGCGCGGTCGCCGCCGGCATCAGAGAACGAGGCGAGCACCCCTTCCTGCACGCGGCGGCCACCAACGCGAACGCGATCCGGCTGTACGAGTCGATCGGCTTCAGCCTGCGCGCCCGTACGGTCTTCTCGCTCGTCCGGTTGACCGGGCCGACCGCTGCCGTCGCCGATCCGGAAGAAACGGCGTAGCCGTGCCGTTGCCCCCTAAGAAGCCGGATTCCGTGGAGGTGGAGCACATGTGTGGTGCGGCCATGCTTCACGTGTGTCTCACCACGCGGCAGCACATAGATCTGCTGCGTGTGGCCGGCGCGCTCTGTCGCCCCTGACGCCGTTGCCCAGCCGCCGCGCCCCCATGTCCATGGGCCGGCGATCTCGTACGGACCTCCAGGAAGGCACCCACTCGTGTCATCGACCTCCCCTTCTCCCTCGTCCCCGTTGCATCTCGCCGTCGCCCTCGACGGCACCGGCTGGCACCCGGCCTCCTGGCGCGAGTCGGTGGCCCGGCCCCGGGACCTGTTCACCGCCGGGTACTGGGCCGACCTGGTCGCCGAGGCCGAGCGCGGCCTCCTCGACTTCGTGACCTTCGAGGACGGTCTCGGCCTGCAGTCCTCGCACTATGGCGAGTTGGACGGTCGCACCGACCAGGTCCGCGGCCGCCTCGACGCCGTGCTGATCGCCGCCCGGATCGCCCCGCTCACCAGCCACATAGGCCTGGTTCCGACGGTGGTGTCCACGCACACGGAGCCGTTCCACATATCCAAGGCGATCGCCACCCTCGACTACGTCAGCGCGGGGCGCGCGGGTGTGCGGGTGCAGCTCTCCGCCCGGCCGCACGAGGCCGACCACTTCGGACGGCGCACCTTCCCGCCGATCAGCCTGGAGAGCCTGCGGACCCCGGCCGGACAGGAACTGCTCGCCGAGCACTTCGACGAGGCCGCCGACTACATCGAGGTCGTGCGCCGCCTCTGGGACAGCTGGGAGGACGACGCCGAGATCCGGGACACCGCCACCGGCCGCTTCGTCGACCGAGACAAGCTGCACTACATCGACTTCGAGGGCCGCCACTTCAGCGTCAAGGGCCCCTCCATCACCCCCCGGCCGCCGCAGGGCCAGCCGGTCGTCAGCTCCCTGGCCCACCAGACCGTCCCGTACCGGCTGGTGGCCCGCGCCACCGACGTCGGCTACGTCACCCCGCACGACGCCGACGAGGCACGGGCGATCGTCGCGGAGATCCGCGCCGAACAGGACGCGGCGGGGCGCGCCGACGAGCCGCTGCACATCTTCGGCGACCTCGTGGTCTTCCTCGACGACGACGAGGCCGCGGCGGTCGCCCGCCGCGAGCGCCTCGACGCCCTCGCGGGGGAGCCGTACACCAGCGACGCCCGCCTCTTCGCCGGTACAGCCGCCCAACTCGCGGACCTCCTCCAGGAGTTGCAGTCGGCCGGGCTGACCGGCTTCCGGCTGCGGCCCGCCGTCGCCGGCCACGACCTCCCGGCGATCACCCGGGGCCTGGTCCCCGAACTCCAGCGCCGTAACGCCTTCCGCCGCGCATACGAGGCCGACACCCTGCGCGGGCTGCTGGGACTCGCCCGCCCCGCCAACCGCTACGCCGCCGCGGCAACCGCCTGAGCCGGAGGGACCGTACGACATGAGCAAGCCCCTGAAGCAGATCCACCTGGCCGCCCACTTCCCCGGCGTCAACAACACCACGGTGTGGAGCGACCCCGCGGCCGGCAGCCACATCGAGTTCAGCTCCTTCGCGCACTTCGCCCGCACCGCCGAACGCGCCAAGTTCGACTTCCTCTTCCTCGCCGAGGGCCTGCGCCTGCGCGAACAGGGCGGAAAAATATACGACTTGGACGTCGTCGGCCGCCCCGACACCTTCACGGTCCTCGCCGCGCTCGCCGCCGTCACCGACCACCTCGGACTGACCGGCACCATCAACTCCACCTTCAACGAGCCCTACGAGGTGGCCCGCCAGTTCGCCAGCCTCGACCATCTCTCCGGCGGCCGTGCGGCATGGAACGTGGTGACCTCCTGGGACGCGTTCACCGGCGAGAACTTCCGCCGCGGCGGCTTCCTGCCGCAGGACGAGCGCTACTCCAGGGCCAAGGAGTTCCTGGCCACCGCCAACGAACTCTTCGACTCCTGGCACGGCGACGAGATCGCCGCCGACCAGGACACCGGCACCTTCCTGCGCGACGCCAAGGCCGGAGCCTTCGTCCACCAGGGCCAACACTTCGACATCCACGGCCAGTTCAACGTCCCGCGCTCGCCGCAGGGTCGCCCGGTGATCTTCCAGGCGGGCGACTCCGACGAGGGCCGCGAGTTCGCCGCCTCCTCCGCCGACGCCATCTTCAGCCGGTACAGCACCCTCGACCAGGGCCAGGCCTTCTACACCGACGTCAAGTCCCGCCTCGCCAAGTACGGCCGCCGGTCGGACCAGTTGCTGATCCTCCCGGCCGCCACGTTCGTCCTCGGTGACACCGACGCCGAGGCCGAGGACCTCGCGAAGGAGGTGCGCCGCCGGCAGGTCAGCGGCGCCACCGCCATCAAGCACCTCGAATTCGTCTGGAACCGCGACCTGTCCTCCTACGACCCGGACGGCCCCCTCCCCGACATCGACCCGGACGTCAGTGACAACCACATCTCCAAGGGCCGCGCCCAAGTGCGCATGTACCGCGACCCGTTGGCCACCGCCCGTGAGTGGCGCGAGCTGGCCGCCGCCAACAAGTGGTCGATCCGCGACCTGGTCATCGAGACCGGCAACCGGCAGGCCTTCATCGGCTCCCCGGCCACGGTCGCCCGGACCATCAACGACTTCGTGCAGGCCGACGCCAGCGACGGCTTCATCCTCGTCCCGCACATCACCCCGAGCGGCCTTGACCCCTTCGCCGACAAGGTGGTCCCGCTCCTCCAGGAACAGGGCGTCTTCCGCACCGAGTACGAGGGCCCGACCCTCCGCGACCACCTCGGCCTCACCCACCCCGACGAGGCCCGCGACGAACGCGCGGCGTCGTGAGCGTACGGAGGCGGGTTCAGTCCGCCCAGTCGAGCTGATGCTCCGGAGTCCCCACCGACCGCCCGTAAGCGACAGCTTCGGCGCGGCCGGCCTCGTCACCGCGCCGATACCGGAACACCCTCCCGGCGAAGACGACCACCCGCTCGTCGCCCACGGTGAAATCGGCGTACCAGCCGAGGGCCGGCTCCAGAGCGGCGGCGAGCGCCTCGGCGACCGCACCCGCGGCGCCGTCGTCGTCGGCCTCCCACTCCACGAGCGTCCAGACGCCGGGCTGCCCGGCCGCCGCACTCGCCGACACATCGGTCCGCTCCACCTTGCGGATGCGCAGTCCATGTGGCGCGAACACAGCACCGGGGCGCAGACTTTCACCGAGCACATATCCCGTGATCATGTCCATCTCCTCTTCGGGGTCGACGGGCTCTCTGCCATGATCGACGCCATGGCCGTCCGTATCGAGTCCGCCGACGTCACCGACCTCCATCGGGTTCTGGAGGACCACACCCGCTACTGGGGAGAGCGTGACCTTCGCGCGCTCCATCTCACGGCGCTGGTGCGGGAGTTCGGGTCCACCTGTCTGGTCGCCCGCGCCGAGGACGGCATCCGCGGATACCTCTTCGGGTTCGTCACGCCCGATCACACCGGATACGTACACCTCGTGGCGACCAGGGACGACGCGCGCGGCACCGGTCTCGGCCGGAGCCTGTACACGGCGTTCATCGAGGCAGCCGGACGGCAGGGCGCGGTCCGCCTCAAGGCGATCACCTCGGTCACCAACGAGGGTTCGATCGCCTTCCACCGCACGCTCGGCTTCGACGCGCGCGTCGTGGAGGACTACGACGGCCCGGGCCGACCCCGTGTCGTCTTCACCCGCGATCTGGTAGCCCACTAGTCGGCGGGACACAGCGGCGTGGCCGAGGCTCGTATCCCTCCCCCGAAGGCTACGAGCCCCGGCCGCTTCCCCCGGCGCCGGACTGTGGTCGTCCGCCCGCATGCGGCTGTACACATGCTGTCACCAGCACATCACCGCGGTGTCCCCCGACCCCCAGGTGGAGTACAGGCGCACACGGACGAAGCAGCGGCGGCCCTTGACGAGCCGGACCTTGAGTGTTGCGTGCGACCAGACTGCCGGTGACCGTTCCCGGGCGCCTGAGTCGAGGGCTACTCAAGTCACCCTGTATCAGGGGTGAGTAGTCGGACTCATATCTGCGTGATGACTTTCGAACAGGACGCCAAGACCCTGGAGCTGCCCTGGCCGTTCACCGGCCGGGAGGACGAACTCGAACTGGTCCGAGGGTCGTTGGCGACCGGCCGGCACGGCATCGTGGTCACCGGTCCGGCCGGCCGGGGCAAGACGCGGCTGGTCACCGAGGCAGTCCGGGGCGGCGACTGCGCCAGGGTCACCGGGACGCCCGAGACCCGCCATCTGCCCTTCGCCGCGTTCGCCCACCTGCTGCCCGAGAGCGTCTCCCTGCACCGCGCGGTCCAACTCCTGTCCGGCGTACGGCTCCTGGTGGTCGACGACGCCCATCTCCTCGACGACTCCTCGGCCGCCGTCGTCCACCAGCTCGCCGTCCACGGCCGTACCCGCCTGGTGGTCGTGGTGGCCGACGGCGCCCCCGTGCCCGGCGCGGTGTCCCGGCTGTGGACGGGCGAGCTGCTGCCGCGTCTCGCGCTGGAGCCGCTGCCCCGGGACGAGACGGCCCAGTTGCTCGCGGCGGGCGCCGGCGGCCCGCTGGAACCCCTCACCGTGAACCGGCTGTACGGCCTCTGCCAGGGCGATCTGCGCCTGCTGCGCGACCTGTTCCGCGCGGTGCGCCAGGCCGGGCAGCTCACCCGGGCCACGGACGCCGACGAATGGGCGTGGCGCGGCCCAGTGCCGGTCACCGCGACGGTCCGCGAACGCACCGCGCAAGTCCTCGCCCGGACCGACGTGTTGGAGCGCGAGAGCCTCGAACGCCTCGCCTTCGCCGAGCCGTTGGCGTCGTCCACGGACGACTTCGACCTCGACCTCCTCGAACGCCTCGAAGCAGATGCCCTGATCGACATCGACGACCTGGGCGCCGTCCGCCTCACCCACCCCCTGCACGGCCCCGCCCTGCGGGCCGCCGCAGGCCGGCTCAGGGCCCGACGGCTGGCCCGCACCCCCGAGCAGTGCACCCCGGCCCTCGCGGCCGAACGGAGCGCGCTGTCCGACCGCATCGACCGCACCGACGTACGACCGCTGCCGACGCCGGTGGGGGAGTGGCTGGTCGCGGAGGGCGCGCCGGTACCGGCCGGGTACGCCGCCGTACGCGCGCGCTTCGCGCGGCTGCGGGGCGAGCTGCGCGAGGCGGCGGCCTGGGCGCGCGAAGGGCTGCGGGAGGCCTCGGGCAGCCCGGCGTGCGAGCTCGAACTCGCCCTGGCCGCCGCCCAGTCGGGCGAGGTACCGGCCGGCGAGGAGGCCGTAGGAGACGCGGGGAGCTGGCTGGCGGCGGCACGCGGCGATGTGGAGGCGGCGCGGGAGACCGCGGCCGCTCGGTGGCGGGAGGACGGGGAGCCACGCGGTACCGCCTCGGAGGACGGCAGGCCCGCCGCGTACGTCCTCTACGACGCCGTACGCCTCGGTGCTCCCGAACGCGTCGCCGGCCGGCTCGCCCGGCTGCCCGGTGACGGACCGGCCGTCCTCGCCCGGCACGCCGAGGCGCTCGTCGACGGCGACGGACCCGCGCTGGACCGGGTGGCGGGGGAGCTGGAGCAGCGCGGGTTCCTGCTCTTCGCGGCCGAGGCGCACGCCCAGGCGGTACGGGCGCACCGCGACCCGCGCGCGGCCCGTATGTCCCGCACCCGCGCCGTCGCGCTCGCCCGTCGCTGCCAGGGGGCCCGGACCCCGGCGCTGTCCGGCCTGGTCCTCGGTGAACTCACCGCCCGCCAGCGGCAGATCGTCACCCTCGCCGCCGCGGGCCTCAGCAACCGGCAGATCGCCGAGCGCCTCACCCTCTCCGTCCGCACCGTCGGAAACCACCTCTACAGCGCCTACACCCGCCTCGGCGCGAGCGACCGCGCCGCACTGCCGTGGCTGGTGGAACTGCCGGCGGCGCAGCCGGCGTGAGGAGTGAAGGGCGGGCCGGGGCCTGACGGCTCCGGCTCCGGTACCCGCTCGCGGGCTCGCGGGCCGCTGCGGCACGCTTTCGGGATACAGAGGGCTGAGCGGGGCCGGGCGGACCGCACTGGTCCCGGACGGCCCCCCTGCGAGGCCGCCGCCCCGACAGGAGCCGGCCGCCGCGCTGATCGCCGCGCCCCACCCGGCCTGCCCGCCGTCCCGGCACCCGCCCTCTGCCCGTGCCCCCGTTGTCCCGTCCCGCCCGCTCAAGCCGCCCCGAACGCCGTGAACGCCCACCCCGTCGCCTGGTGCACCGCGTCCCCCGGCAACGCCGCCCGGGCGTCGCGCAGGGCCTCCGCCAGGGACAGGCCCGCGCTGAGGCCCTTGTGGAGGGCGAGCATCAGGGGGACCACGGCGGCGTCGTTGACGGGGGCGCTGCTGGCGACCACGCCCGCCGTGCCCAGCGGGAGCAACGCCGTCACCAGGCCGAGGAGTTCGTCCGCGCCGACCGAGGCGAACCGTGCCGTGTCGCAACTGGACAGGATGATGCGGTACGGGCTGCGGGCGAGGCGTTCGAAGTCATGGACGATCAGGGGGCCGTCGGCCATGCGCAGGGACGAGAACAACGGGCTGTCCGCGCGGAACGTGCCGTGTGCGGCGATGTGGGCCAGGGTCGCGCCGTCCAACTCGGCCAGCACGCGCGGGACTTCCGCGTCGTCGTGCTCCAGGACCGTGGGCCTGCCGTACTGGTCGGCCAGGTCGGGGACCTCGGCGCCGCCGGTCGCCAGGCCCGGCCCGCGCACCAGAACGTGGCGGCCGCCGGGGGGTGGTCGGGTGTCCAGGGCGCGCAGCCAACTGCCCGCCGACGGCGAGACGCTGAGCACCCGCTCGCGCAGGGAGGGCAGCAACGCCCAGGGGACGCGGTGGAGCCGGCCGGGCGGGACGACCACCACCGGGCCGCTGCCCAGGTGCCCGGACGCTTCTCCGAGGAGGAGTTCCTCCAGGCGTCGGCCCGCCGCCTCCACCAGCGGGAGTCTGGCGTCCGCGCCGGGATGCGCCAGGCGCCGTAGACCCGCCTGGACGTGTTCCGCCTCGGCCATCGCCTCTGTGAGCAGGCCCGCCTCGAAGCGCCGCACCCGGCCCTGGCCGCACAGCAGGGCGTGCACGCGGCCGTCGACGACGGCGAGTTCCACCAGCCGCCCCTCGCCGAGGCGGGCCAGGAGACGGGAGGGGTCGAAGCGGTTGCCCTCGCCGGGTGCGTCGCCGCGCATGTGGTGGGTGCGGGAGCGTATCTCCCGTTCCAGGCGCCGCTGTTCGCGTTCCAGGGTCGGCACCGGGTGGCCTTCCATCCGGGCCTTCTCCGCGCGGGAGGCGATCTCGCGGAACGCCGTCAGGCCACGGAGCAGGACCGGGTCGGCGGGCGGCCGGGTGGGCGGTGTGGACAGCGCGGTCGCGCGCCAGCGTTCGCTCCACACCAGCAGCCGCCGGGGGGCGCCCGCGTCGAGGCTCGCGCGCTGGGCGAGCGCGGCGAGTTCGGCGCCCTGTGCGGTCGCCCGGGCTCGCAACTCCGAGGCGCCCAGGGTCGTACGGTGGTCGTCGAGAACGTCGAGCCCGCGCCGGCAGGCCTCCAGCACCCCGCGACCGGAACCGGCGGCCCGCGCGCGCAGCGCCTGTGCCGCCCAGCCGGTCATCCGGGCCAGCGGCGGACCACCGCGTCTGCTGCGGGCGGCCACCGCCAAGTGCCGTTCCGCGTCCGCAGTCCAGCCCAGCGCCAGCGCGATCCGGCCCGCGAGCAGCGAGGCCTCGGGCGCGGACGGCGAGCCGAAGCCGGCCAGCCGGTCGGCCACCGCTGCGGCCTCCGCCACCAGCCGCCCCGAAGCCCGGCCGGCCGCCAACCGGGCCTCGATCAGCACCAGTCGGGCATGCGTCTCCCACCAGGTACGCCGCTGCGCGGCGAACAGCCGTACCGCCACCGCCGCACGCGCGATCGCCGTCTGCGGATCGTCCGCGAGCCGTGCCGCCCGGGCGGCTACGAGCAGCAGCTCCGCCTTGCGGGTGGACTGCCCGCCGATGCCGTCGAGCAGCCCCACCGCCGTGTCCGCCTGGGCCAGCGCCTCCGCGGCCAGCCCCGCGCTCAGCAGGACCTCGCAGCGGCGGATGGTGAGCATGAACGTCGGGGTGGTGAGCTTGGCGTACATCTCCTCCGCCTCGTCGAGGAGTTGGAGCGCGACCGGGATGTCGCCCGAGCGGAACTTGGCCAGGCCCCGGCTCTCCACCGCGTCGGCCTTGTCGTGCTCCTGGCCGGTGGTCTCCCACAGCACCTCGGCCGCCGTGAAGTCGGCGTCCGCCCGGTCCACCGCGCCGAGCGCCAGATGCACGGTCGCCCGCAGGGTGAGCGCCCGCGCCGTCCAGATCACGTCGTCCACCTGCCGCAGCACGGGAATCGCCCGCCGTACGTCCTCCAGGGCCTCCTTGTGCCGGCCCAGCACCCA
This sequence comes from Streptomyces sp. NPDC051576, assembly GCF_040681835.1. Lineage (NCBI taxonomy): Bacteria > Bacillati > Actinomycetota > Actinomycetes > Kitasatosporales > Streptomycetaceae > Streptomyces > Streptomyces sp. NPDC051576. The sequence goes on along the minus strand of NZ_JBFAZO010000007.1, from coordinate 446,877 downwards.
CCAGACGTAGGCCCGCCGGTACAGGACTCGCGCCCGGGTCTGACCGGTGCCGCGGGCGATGCCCCGCTCGAACGCCTCCAGGCCCTGCCGGGTGCGGCCCGCGTGCACCAGCGCCACTCCGAGCGTGCCGAGGACGTCCGCCTCGCGGTCCGCCGAATCCGCGCGGGCCGCCAGGTCGCGGGCCCGCCGCAGATGGTGCAGGGCGAGCCGCAGATCGCCGAAGTCCCGCTGCCACATGCCGATCGCGTGATGGGCCACGGAGGCCCGGAACGGCGTCGGATCGGTGTCGAGCACCTCACGCGCACCGGCCAGTGCCTCGCCCGGAGCCGCGAACACCATCGGCAGAAGGTCGAGAACCGAGTCGCTTCCCGCTGTCACTCCTCGGATGGTAGTGGTCCCCGGTGCACACCACACAGGGTTGGCGCTGTATCAAGGAGCGGTCCCGCGGCTCTGACTGACGAACGCCGCCTCAGGGGGAGGACCCGCCATGGCACCACAGCGATTCCACGAGCAGTTCGACCAGATCCAGCGCTCGATGCCCGACATCCCGCTCGCGATGGGGCCGGACGACTCCGCCGAGTTCTTCTACGAGAAGGGCGTCGTGCTCGCCCGCGACGGCGAGGAGGCCCGTCTCGTCGAGGACACCGTACGCACGCACTTCACCGAGACCACCGGCCTCACCGCGGACTCCGTGCGCCGCGCGGGCCCCGAGACCAACCGGTCCGGCATCACCCGCATCCAGGTCGGCGACCCGGGCCAGGGCGACCGGCGCGGCGACCACGCCGTGGCGAACGCGCTGCGCTCCCTGCGCGAACCGGAAGGACGTGCCGGACGCCGGCTCGTCAGCCGCAACCACGTGGTGTCGATCGCGGTGAACGCCTGCCCCGGCGACGAGCCGGTGCCCGTCGCGCTCACCGAGGGCGCCAACCCGGCAGCCGAGGAAGCCGGTTACGACGCCGACACGGCCGTCGGTGTCCTCGTCATCGACACCGGCCTCATGCACGACTACCAGTCGTACCCGCTGCTGGCCCACGTCCAGGGCGACCCCCAGATCAGCGAGACCGACAGCGCCGGAGTGCTCCAGCAGTACGTCGGCCACGGCACCTTCATCGCCGGGCTCGTCGCGGCCGTCTCGCCCAACACCGAAGTGACGGTCCGCAACACCCTCAACGACGCCGGCGCGATCCTCGAATCCGAGTTCGGCGAGGCCCTGTTCGCCGCCGTCGACCAGCACGGCTGGCCCGACGTCATCAGCCTCTCCGCCGGCACCTCCAACGGCCGCACCGACGGACTCCTCGGCATCGAGGGCTTCATGCGGGAACTCCGGGGACAGCGCACCCTGTTGGTGGCCGCGGCCGGCAACAACGCCAGCGCCACGCCCTTCTGGCCCGCCGCCTACGCCGACCTGCCCGACTACGAGGACGTCGTCCTGTCCGTCGGAGCGCTGCGCAGCGACGGCGAGTTCGGCGCCTGCTTCAGCAACCACGGCGCCTGGGTCAAGGCCTACGCCCCCGGCGAGCGCCTCGTCGGCCCGCTCACCGGCTTCGTCGCACCCACGCCGTACACCTACCAGCACACCACGTACGACGCCTGCCGCTTCGGCTTCACCTACTCCTGCACCTGCCAATCGCCGCAGCACGCCGGTGTGTTGAGCCAGGCGGGGGAGACGGAACCGGGCACGCCGGACCAGGTGTCGTTCGCGGGGCTCGCGCAGTGGAGCGGCACCTCGTTCGCGACACCCGTCGCCGTCGGCATGGTCGCCGCCTTCATGACGGCCAACAAGGAGACCGACGCCCGCGCCGCCCGCAGGCAACTCCTCACCGCCAACACCGAGTACGCCGAAGTACGCGGGGCGCATGTACCGGCGCTGCGCCCGCCCACCTGGCGCCCGGTGCCCGTCGCGCCGCTCACCCCTCCGGCATGAGGGCCGGAACCGTCCCTTCCACGGCGTACGATGACATGCCGTACACGAGGGGTGGGACCGTGGACCGTGCACAAGTCGGCGCGCTCGTCGAGTCCGCCGTCGACGGCGACGCGGCGGCCTGGAAGGCGATCGTGGAAGGGCTGAGCCCACTGGTCTGGTCCGTGGTGCGCGCCCACCGGCTCTCCGACGCCGACGCCCACGAGGTCTACCAGACGGTGTGGTTCCGCTTCGCCCAGCATCTGCGGCGGATCCGCGAACCGGAGAAGGCCGGCTCCTGGCTGGCCAGCACCGCGCGCAACGAGTGCCTGAAGGTGATCAAAAGCCTCAAGCGGCTGATGCCCACGGACGATCCCCAGGTCCTCGACCGGATCAGCGAGGAGCGCACGCCCGAACAGTCGCTGATCGACTCGGAGGAGGCCGCCTCCGACGCCGAGCGCATCCGCCGGGTGTGGCAGGAGTTCGAGGAACTGGGCGAACGGTGCAGGCAGTTGCTGCGGGTTCTGATGGCCTCGCCGCCGCCCAGCTATCAGGATGTGTCCGCCGGCCTGGGCATCGCCGTCGGCAGCATCGGCCCCATGCGCCAGCGCTGTCTGCGCCGACTGCGGGCCCGACTGGACGCCCGGGGGGCGGTGTGAACGGCATGTACGACGACGGTCCCGACGCGTTCGACGCGTTCGGCCAGGAGCCCTTCGACGACGAGGAGCCGGACGAGGAGCCCGGCGACGGATTCGACGACGGACTCCTGGAGGAGGAGCTGCGGCAGGCGGCCGCCATCCTGGACCCGGTCCCCGTCGAACTGCGCCAACTCGCCCTGGACGCCTACGCCTTGTACGACCTCGACGCCCGGCTCGCGGAGCTGACCTTCGACTCCCTGGTCGACGCGATCCCGGTCAGAGGGATCACGGACGTGCCCCGCATGCTGACCTTCACGGCGGGCGACCTGACCGTCGACGTGGAGGTGACGAGCGAGGGCCTGATCGGTCAGTTGATGCCGCCCCAGCCGGCCGGCATCGAGGTCCTGACCGGCCCGCAGGCCCTGCGGCCCACCGCCCTCACGGCCGACGGCCTGGGCCGCTTCACCAGCGACGTGCCCCCGACCGGCCCGTTCGCGCTACGGCTGCGGGCCGGTGGAGAGGTGGTCGTCACGGAGTGGCTGCGGGCGTGAGGCCTACCAGGTGACCGGCAGGGTCTGCGGTCCCCGGATCATGGTCTTGCGGCGCCAGACGATCTCCTCGGCGGGGACGGCGAGTTGGAGTCCGGGCAGCCGGTCCAGCAGGGTGTCGACGAGGAGTTCGGTCTGGAGGCGGGCCAGCACGGCACCGGTGCAGTAGTGCGCGCCGTTGCCGAAGGCCTGGTGAGGGTTGGGTTCGCGGTCGACGTCGATGCGGTCCGGGTCGGGGAAGACGGCCGGGTCGCGGTTGGCGGCGAGATAGGAGACGTAGACCGGATCGCCCGCGCTGATGCGCTGCCCGTGCAACTCGACGTCCTCCAGGGCGATCCGGGCCAGCCCCACCGAGGAGCGGTGCGGGATGTACCGCAGGAGTTCGTCCAACGCGGCTTCCCGTGACTCGGGTTGGGCGCGCAGCCGTTCCAGCAGTTCGGGCCGGGTGAGCATCAGGTACAGCATCTGGCCGCAGTTGTGGGTGACCGCCTCACCGCCGATCTGGAGGGGGCCCGCGAGGCCGGCTGCCTCCTCCTCGCTGATGTCGCCGCGGGCCACGGCGGTGCCCAGCAGCGAGTACACGTCGGTGCCGTCGCTCTCGGCGCGGGCGCGGATGGTGTCGGTGATCCACGCGTACATGCCGTTCTTGGCACGGTCGGCGGCCTCGGCGCCGCCGGACGTGGAGATGATCTGCCGCGTCCAGGAGTGCACCCGTTCCCGGTCCTCCTCGGGCACGCCCATGACCTCGCTGACCACCGCGAGCGGGAACGGTTCGAGGACTCGCTCGATCAGGTCCGCCGGGGGCCCGTCGGCCAGCACCCCGTCGACCAGCGCGTCGAGCAGCGACTGCGCTCGTGGCCGTAGCCGCTTCATCGCGCCGACCGTGAACGCGCCGGCGACCGGCTTGCGCAGCCGGTTGTGGTCGGGCTGGTCGGCGAAGGCCAGGGAACCCGGGCGCGGCTTGAAGTGCGGGGCCATGCGCGTGACTTGACGGGTGGTCACCTCGGCGCGGCCGAACCGCGGATCGTTGGTGATCATCTTCACGTCGTCGTAGCGGGTGGCCAGCCACGCCCAGCCCTCGCCGTGCGGCAGCCGGATCCGGTTCAGCGGGCCCTCGCGCATCAGCTCCGCGAGCACCGGGTCGAACTCCGTCCCGGTCAGGTCGAGCGGGGGCCAGTCCCGGACGGGGGGCGGGGCCTGGCCGGTCAGCGTGGTGGTCTCCTCGGTCATGCTGTCCACCCTCGTACGCCCCCGGCCGCCTGTCCTGCGGGAGTGCTCCAGGCGGAGGTCAGTCCGTCACGGCGGCCACGAGCGCCGCCAGCGCCTCGGCGATCCGGGCGACATCGGGGCCGGTCGCCGGGCCGCCGGGCTCCGCCATGTACGTGTCCCGGCGCAACTCCACCATCAGCGCGCCGACGGCCGGCTCCTTCCCGTAGAACTCCAGCGGGACGTACGTACCGATGAAGGGGCTGTCGACACCGACCTCCCCGCATCCCGCGAACGCCTCGCGCGCCGCCGCCAGCAGCGAGGGAGAGGTGTGGAAGGCGTCGGTGCCCAGACAGACGGGAGGGCGGGGGCCGGTGCCGTGCAGTTCGTAGGGAAGCGGGGCGGTCGGGTAGGAGTGCAGGTCGATGACGACGGCCCGGCCGGTCGCGGCCAGCCGGTCGGCGACCGCCTCCGTCATCGCCCGGGCGTACGGGCGGAAGTAGCGGTCGACCAGCGGCTCGGGGTCGTGGCCTGTGGCCCGTAGCTCGTCGCGGTGCGTGGTGCGGGTGTAGACCGCGCCCATGCCCACGGCGAGCATCTCCTCCCGCTCGTCCGGGAACCGCTCCGGGTCGACGACCAGCCGCGACAGCCGGTTCACGTACCGCCACGGCGCGAGGGCACACGCGCGTACCGCCTCGGCGGCGATCCGGGCCGTGTGGCTGTCGGTGATGTGGTCCAACTCGCGCTCCAGCGCCGGATTGTCCAGCAGGATGTCCGCGCGGACGTCGGCCGGTATCTCCCGTGCGGAGTGCGGCACATGGAGGATCACGGGGGAGTCGGCGGCGCCGGGCAGCAGCTCGAAGGACGGCGCGGTGGGGGACAAGGCGGCTCCCGGGGGCGTTGTCAGTGGCGTGGTGCAGGATCAAGGTATCGGCTACGACGATCACGGCCCGGGGGAGCAGCAGCATGCCCGTCAGCAACGAGAAGATCACCGAGCACGCGTTCCTGCGCGGGCTGTACCGGTCCGACTACTACCCCGACCACGTCGTGGATCTCGGCAAGGCGATCCTGCTGCGGCTGTGCGAGCGCATCGAGACGGAGCGGCCCACCGACTTGGCCGCGGTGTACGCGCTCACGGAGGTCGCCACCGAGGAGTTCAACGCCCTCCAGGACGACTTCGAGGCGGCGGGCAGCGAGATCGAGACCGTGGCGCGCGAGGAGATAGCCGAGGACTTCTGGTTCGTGGCCAACGCGTACGGGTTCGCGGACGCGGACGTCGAGGAGCTGATCGCCGTACGGGACTGGTGACCTGCCGCCTGTCGCGCGCGGCCGGGAACGCGGCCGCCCCGGCCGGAGAGATCCCGGCCGGGGCGGAGTGACTCGCGGAGTCCGCGTCAGCTCAGGGACGCCAGCGCCTCGTTCCACGTCGTCGACGGGCGCATGACCTTGGCGGCCTTGGCCGGGTCGGGCTGGTAGTAGCCGCCGATCTCGGCCGGGCTGCCCTGGACCGCGAGGAGTTCCTCGACGATCTTCTGCTCGGCGCCCGCGAGGGTCTCGGCGAGCGGGGCGAAGGCCTTCGCGAGGTCCGCGTCGTCGGTCTGCGCGGCCAGCTCCTGCGCCCAGTACAGGGACAGGTAGAAGTGGCTGCCGCGGTTGTCGATGCCGCCGACGCGACGGGTCGGGGACTTGTCCTCGTTGAGGAAGGTCGCCGTGGCGCGGTCGAGGGTGTCGGCGAGAACCTTGGCGCGGGTGTTGCCGGTGAACGTCGCGTACTGCTCCAGGGAGGGGACCAGCGCGAAGAACTCACCGAGCGAGTCCCAGCGCAGGTAGTTCTCCTTGACGAGCTGCTGGACGTGCTTCGGCGCGGAGCCGCCGGCGCCCGTCTCGAAGAGGCCGCCGCCCGCCATCAGCGGGACGACCGACAGCATCTTGGCGCTGGTGCCCAGCTCCAGGATGGGGAACAGGTCGGTCAGGTAGTCACGCAGCACGTTGCCGGTCACCGAGATGGTGTCCTCGCCGCGGCGGATGCGCTCCACCGACAGCTTGGTCGCCTCGACCGGGGCGAGGACACGGATGTCCAGGCCCTCGGTGTCGTGCTCCGGCAGGTACGCCTCGACCTTCTTGATGAGCTGGGCGTCGTGCGCGCGGGTCTCGTCGAGCCAGAACACCGCCGGGTTGCCGGTGGCGCGGGCCCGCGTGACGGCCAGCTTCACCCAGTCCTTGATGGGGGCGTCCTTGGTCTGGCAGGCGCGGAAGATGTCGCCCTTGGCGACCGGCTGCTCCAGGACGGTATTGCCCGCCTGGTCGACGAGGCGGACCGTACCGGCCGCCGCGACCTCGAAGGTCTTGTCGTGGGAGCCGTACTCCTCGGCCTTCTGCGCCATCAGGCCGACGTTCGGCACCGAGCCCATGGTGGAGGGGTCGTAGGCGCCGTTGGCGCGGCAGTCGTCGAGGACGGCCTGGTAGACGCCGGAGTAGGAGGAGTCCGGGAGCACCGCGAGGGTGTCGGCCTCGGCGCCGTCCGGGCCCCACATGTGGCCGGAGGTGCGGATCATGGCCGGCATCGAGGCGTCCACGATCACGTCGGACGGCACATGCAGGTTGGTGATGCCCTTGTCGGAGTCGACCATCGCGAGCGCGGGGCCCTCGGCGATCTCCGCGTCGAAGGAGGCCTTGATCGCGTCGCCCTCGGGCAGCGCGGCGAGGCCCTTGAGGATGCCGCCGAGACCGTCGTTCGGGGAGAGACCGGCCGCGGCGAGCGTGGCGCCGTACTGCTCGAAGGTCTTCGGGAAGAAGGCGCGGACCACGTGGCCGAAGATGATCGGGTCGGAGACCTTCATCATCGTGGCCTTGAGGTGCACGGAGAACAGGACGTCCTCGGCCTTGGCGCGGGCGATCTGCGCGGTGAGGAACTCCCGCAGCTCGGCCACGTGCAGCACGGAGGCGTCGACGACCTCGTCCTTGAGGACGGGTACGGACTCGCGCAGCACGGTGGTGGTGCCGTCCTCGGCGACCAGCTCGATGCGCAGCGCACCGGCCTCGGTGATCGTCACGGACTTCTCGGTGGAGCGGAAGTCGTTCTCGCCCATCGTCGCCACGTTCGTCTTGGACTCGGGGGTCCAGGCGCCCATGCGGTGCGGGTGGGTCTTCGCGTAGTTCTTGACCGAGGCGGGGGCGCGCCGGTCGGAGTTGCCCTCGCGCAGCACCGGGTTCACCGCGGAGCCCTTGACCTTGTCGTAGCGGGACTGGATGTCCCGCTCCTCGTCGGTCTTCGGGTCGTCCGGGTAGTTCGGCAGCGCGTAGCCCTGCGCCTGCAGCTCGGCGACGGCGGCCTTGAGCTGCGGGATGGACGCCGAGATGTTCGGCAGCTTGATGATGTTGGCCTCGGGCGTCTTCGCCAGTTCGCCCAGTTCGTGCAGGGCGTCCGGGATCCGCTGGTCCTCGGTGAGGTACTCCGGGAACACGGCGATGATGCGCCCGGCCAGCGAGATGTCCCGCGTGGTCACGGCGACACCCGCCTGCGAGGCGTACGCCTGGACCACCGGCAGGAAGGAATACGTCGCCAGGGCCGGGGCCTCGTCAGTGTGCGTATAGATGATGGTCGAGTCAGTCACCGGGTGCTCCGCTCCACGTCTGCAACATTGCTCGACATCAAGATATCTCGTGATCCGGCCCCACTCGACAGCGGTCCGTCCCCACCGCGCGAACACCCGTGCGTCGATCAAGGGCAACCGATCGTCCGGGCCGGCGGTCAGTAAGAGGCGGATCACCTTCACCGACCGACGGCCGGAGCCGACCACCCGGCCGCCCGAGCGAAAGAGGATCATGAGATATCGCGCCAGAGTGACGGCCCCCGTGGCCGCCCTGATCGGTACGGCCACGGCGCTGACCGTGGGTTCCCCGGCCCTCGCGGCCGGACGGGGGAGCGGCGGCGAGGGCGCGGAGACCCTCGGCGACCCGGTGTACCCGGGCCTCGGCAACGACGGCTACCGCGTCCTCTCCTACCACCTCGACCTCGCCTACGACCCGACGACCGGGCTCGTCGACGGCACGGTCACGGCAGAACTGCGTCCGACCGAAGCCCTGACCCGGTTCTCCCTCGACGCCCTCGGCCTCGACATCCGGGCCGTCCGCGTCCAGGGCCGCAGCGCCGGATTCGAGCAGGCCGGCGAGAAGCTGCGGATCACTCCCGCCGGGACGCTCCCGGCGCGGGCCCGGGTCACCGTCCGCGTGGAGTACTCCGCCGACCCGAGCCGAGCCGCCGCCCCCACCGGCGGCTGGGTCGTCACCCCGGACGGTTTCGCGGTGTGCGGCCAGCCCAACCTGGCGCACACCGTCTTTCCCTGCAACGACCACCCCAGCGACAAGGCCGACTTCACGTTCCGCATCACCGTCCCGGACGAACTGCGCGGGGTCGCGAACGGCAAGCTGGTGTGCACCGAGAACCTCTCGGGCGGCCGGACGGCCTACACGTACGAGTCGCGCTCGCCGATGGCGACCGAGCTGGCGCAGATCACGGTCGGCGACTACGTCGTCAAGGAGCGCCGCGGCCCGCACGGACTGCCACTGCGGGACATCGTGCCCACCGCGCGCGCCGCCGCCCTGGAACCGGCGCTCGCGCTCACCCCGGGACAGATCGACTGGCTGGAGCGGCGGCTCGGGGCTTTCCCCTTCGAGACGTACGGACTGCTGCCCTGCAACTCCGACGACCCGGACGCCTTCGACTTCACGGGACTTGAGACCCAGACCCTCACGCTCTACAAGCCGAACTTCCTGCTCCAGGAGGAGAGCAGGATCGGCTCGCACATGATGCACGAGCTGGTCCACTCCTGGTTCGGCAACAGCGTCAGCCCCGCCACCTGGGCAGACCTGTGGCTGAACGAGGGCCACGCCGACTTCTACGGGCTGCTCTACCGCTACGAGCGCGGCTGGCCCGACTCCCTCGGCATGACCACGATGGAAGCCCGGATGAAGGACACCTACGCCCGCGGCGACCAGTGGCGCCACGACTCCGGACCGGTCGCCGCCCCGAACGCGGCCGACCTCTTCGACGACCAGCGCTACCTGGGCGGCGTCCTCGTCCTGTACGCGCTGCGCCAACTCATCGGCGAGGACACCTTCCACGCCGCCGAACGCGCCTTCCTCGCCCGGTACCGCGACTCCTCGGCGACGACGGAGGACTACATCGCCGTCGCGTCGAAGGCCGCCCGCCAGGACCTGTCCGGCTTCCTGCGGGACTGGCTCTACGGTACGGCGACGCCACGCATGCCCGGTCATCCGGACTGGACGGTGACGCCGGTGAACCCGTCCCTCGCCGTCCCGCACAGCCGGACCGGCGGACACCACCGCGACAACTCGGCGACGCTGTAAGGCCTTTGCCCTGTCAGTGAGCTCTTTGGCCGGTCAGTCGAGCCGGGTGGAGCGTACTTCGCCCGGCTCGTCGGCCCCGTCCCGCTGTTGAGGTATCACCACCGCGCCCTGTTGCAGCGCGACCGTGCGGGCGGGCGCCGGGATGCGGATGCCCTCCTCGCGGTACCGCTTGTGCAGGCGCTTGATGAACTCGTGCTTGATGCGGAACTGGTCGCTGAACTCGCCGACCCCCAGGATCACCGTGAAGCCGATCCGCGAGTCGCCGAAGGTGTGGAAGCGGATCGCCGGTTCGTGCTCCGGGACCGCGCCGGTGATGTCGGTCATGACCTCGGCGATGACCTCCATGGTCACCCGCTCGACCTGCTCCAGGTCGCTGTCGTAGCCGACGCCGACCTGCACCAGGATCGTCAACTGCTGCTCGGGACGCATGAAGTTGGTCATGTTCGTCTTGGCGAGCTGGCCGTTCGGTATGACGACGAGGTTGTTGGAGAGCGCCCGGACCGTCGTCTGACGCCAGTTGATGTCCTCGACATAGCCCTCCTCGCCGCTGCTCAGCCGGATGTAGTCGCCGGGCTGCACGGTCTTCGACGCGAGGATGTGGATGCCCGCGAAGAGGTTGGCGAGGGTGTCCTGGAGCGCGAGCGCGACGGCGAGACCGCCGACACCCAGGGCGGTGAGCAGCGGCGCTATCGAGATGCCCAGGGTCTGCAGCATCACCAGGAAGCCGATGGCCAGGACCAGTATCCGGGTGATGTTGACGAAGATCGTGGCCGAACCGGCAACGCCGGAACGGGAGTTGGTGACCGCCCGGACCAGACCGGCGATCACCCGGGCCGCCGTCACCGTCACCGCGAGGATGACCAGCACCTGGAGGGTCTGGTCCACCTGGTGCTGGACCGTGCGCGTCAGCGGCAGCACCGCCCCCGCGATCGCCGCGCCGCCGGCGATCGCCGACCACGGCACCACGGTCCGTAGCGCGTCCACGACCACGTCGTCGCCGCTCCAGCGGGTGCGGTCGGCGTGCTTGCCGAGCCAGCGCAGCAGGACGCGCAGCAGGAATGCCGCCAACAGGCCGGAGGCCAGGGCGATTCCGGCGAGCATGAAGTCGTCCAGGGTCGGCGTGCGGTTCATCGGTCACCTGCTTGAATTGCGGGCATTGCTTGACGTGCGACCGCTCATCCTGCCGTATCCGAGCCGGTGGTCCGTACCTGGTCCGGGCCCTGCGCACGCCGGAGTTCGCACAGCCGGGTCCCGTGTCCGGACGGTCGACACCGAACTCACCCTGGCCGATGCCCCGGCCAGGGCTGACGCGACATCACAGAGATGTTCGAGTGGATCTACGGCTCAGATGACTCTCAGCCGAACCAGTGCGCCGAGGGTCAACGCCCCCGGAATGATGGGGATCCAGACGGTGATGATCCGGTAGGCCAGCACCACCGCTGTCGCCACCGCCACCGGGCCGCCCGCCGCGACCAGCGCCACGATCAGCGCGGCCTCCACCGAGCCGATCCCGCCTGGCGTGGGCACCAGCGCGACCGCGACCGTCGCCGCCAGATAGGCGAGCGCCATCTGCGCGGGCGGCACCGGCAGGTTCAACGCCTCACCCACCGCCACCAGTCCGGCCGCCTGCAGCGCGGGGAACGCCAGCGAACCGCCCCACAGCGCGAGCGCCCGGACCGGCCGCGTGTGCACGGAGCGGGCCTCGCGCAACGCCGTACGCAGGAACGAAAAGGCGGCCGTCCGCAGCCGCCGTACCAGGACGAGAACCAGGACCGCCGCGCACAGCAGGGCTCCGAGGATCAGGAGCAGCGGGCCAACAGCCCCCGCAGGAAGGAGAGTTCCCAGGCGCAGGGCGTCCGGGAAGGCGATCAGCAGCCCGGTGAGCAGTGTCAGCCGGGCTATCGACTCCGCGAGCAGGAACAGCGCCAGCGCGGCCGACGAACGGGCCAGCGGTATCCCGCACACCGTCAGGAACCGCAGGTTCACCGCCCCCGCGCCGAGCCCCGTGGGCAGCAGGTGGTTGGCCGCGCCCGCGGCGAACTGCGTCGCCAACAGCCGCCGCGCGGGCAGTCGTTCGACCACGGCACCCTGCCGGGTGAACGCGGCCGCGACCCAGGTCAGACAGGTGGCACCGGCCGCCGCCACCAGCCAGGGCCACTCCGCCGACCGCAGATGGCCGAAGCCCTCGACGAGCACGGACCGGTGCTGGACGGCGACGACGGTGACCAGGAGCAACGGAAGCAGGCACAGGATCTGCCGCACGCGGATGTGTCTCACATCCCTGGAGGTTCTCCATGCCACGACAACTGCGGGTTGCCGACGTGGGGACAGTTCCTTACCAGCGGCCTTACATGCGGTCTTGCAGGCGGTCCTACGTGCGCTCTTGCTCAGGGATGTTCCGCGGACATTGACCTCAACGCCGCTTGAGGTCCTACCTTCTCCTCATGAGCATGGAGAGCACGGCCTGGATGCAACTGCACAGCGTCATGACCGCCGAACAGGAACGCCGGCCGCTGGCCCGCGCCACCCTGCGTCGCATCGCCGCGTTCGCGCGACCGCACCGCCGCCCGATCGCCCGGTTCGTCCTGCTCGGGGTGGTGACCGCGCTGCTCGCCGTCGCCACCCCCGTGCTCGCCGGGCACGTCGTCGACGCGATCGTCTCGGGCGGCGACGACCGCACCGTCGTACGTCTCGCCCTGCTCATCGCCCTGATCGCGGTCGCGGAGGCGGCGCTCGGCATTCTCGGCCGCCGACTCTCCTCGGCGCTCGGCGAGGGGCTCATCCTCGATCTGCGGACGGCCGTGTTCGATCATGTGCAGCGGATGCCGGTCGCCTTCTTCACCCGCACCCGCACGGGAGCGCTCGTCTCCCGGCTCAACAACGACGTCATCGGCGCACAGCGGGCCTTCAGCAACACGCTGTCCGGAGTGGTCAGCAACTTCGTCACCCTGCTGCTCACCCTGGCCGTCATGCTCACCCTGTCCTGGCAGATCACCCTGCTCGCCCTCGTCCTGCTGCCGGTGTTCGTGATCCCGGCCCGCCGTATGGGGAGCCGGATGGCCCGCATGCAGCGCGAGGCGGCCACCCTCAACGCGGCGATGAGCACCCGTATGACCGAACGCTTCTCCGCCCCCGGCGCCACCCTCGTCAAACTCTTCGGCCGCCCCGACGACGAGTCCGTGCAGTTCGCCGAACGGGCGGGCCGAGTACGGGACATCGGCGTCCGCACGGCCACCGCGCAGTCGGTGTTCATCACCTCCCTGACCCTCGTCTCCGCCCTGGCCCTCGCCCTCGTCTACGGCCTCGGCGGCTGGTTCGCCCTGCACGGCAGCCTGGAACCCGGCGCCGTCGTCTCGCTCGCGCTGCTCCTGACCCGCCTCTACGCCCCGCTCACCGCTCTCGCCGGGGCCCGCGTGGAGGTGATGAGCGCCCTCGTCAGCTTCGAGCGCGTCTTCGAGGTCCTCGACCTGAAGCCCCTCATCGAGGAGAAACCCGACGCCCGCGAGGTACCCGAAGGTCCGGTCGCGGTCGAGTTCGACGAGGTCCGCTTCGCCTACCCCTCCGCCGACAAGGTCTCCCTCGCCTCACTCGAAGAGGTCGCCTCCCTCGACACCCGCGGCGGCACCGAGGTCCTGCACGGCATCTCCTTCCGCGCCGAACCCGGCGAGACCGTAGCCCTGGTCGGCTCCTCGGGCGCCGGCAAGTCGACCATCGCCCAACTCCTGCCCCGGCTCTACGACGTCGACGAAGGCGCCGTACGCGTCGGTGGCGTCGACGTCCGCGACCTCACCGCCACCTCCCTGCGGGCCACCCTCGGCATGGTCACCCAGGACGGCCACCTCTTCCACGACTCGGTCCGCGCCAACCTGCTGCTCGCCAGGCCCGCCGCGACCGAGGAAGAGTTGTGGGACGCGCTGCGCCGCTCCCGCCTCGACGATCTCGTACGGTCCCTACCCGACGGCCTGGACACCGTCGTCGGCGAACGCGGCTACCGGCTCTCCGGCGGCGAGCGCCAACGCCTCACCATCGCCCGCCTGTTGCTGGCCCGCCAGCGCGTCGTCATCCTCGACGAGGCCACCGCCCACCTGGACAACACCTCGGAGGCCGCCGTCCAGGAGGCCCTCACCGAGGCCTTGCAGAACCGGACGGCCGTGGTGATCGCCCACCGGCTGTCCACCGTGCGCACCGCCGACCAGATCCTGGTCGTCGAGGCGGGCCGGATCGTGGAACGCGGCACGCACGACGAACTCCTCGCCGCCGGCGGTCGGTACGCCGAGCTGTACCGCACGCAGTTCGAGAAGCAGGCGGTGCCGGACGTGGTCGGCTAGGTCGTGTCCGCAAAGTCCCGTCGTCCGCCCGCAGGGCGGGCCGCGCGCCCGCCGCGGAAGCGGCTGATGTCGCAGTCGGTGCGTGCTCTCGGCGCGCCCGGCGGGACTTTGCGGACACGACCTTGGGCCTGTCCGGCGGATCGGGTCGGCGGACAGCGGCAGACGCGAATCGGCGCAGGCGAGCTGGCCTTGGCGCGTCTAGGTACAAGGCGGAGCAGGGAGGCGACGCGGAGCCTCGGCGACCGACAGCAACGCCGCGCGTCGGCGAGCCCAAGTCCCGCGTCTCCGGCACGGTCCGCCGGACAGGGCCAAGGGCCCCCGGCCTCAGGGCTCGCGGTGCTCGTGCGCCGCCTTCTCCAACTCCACCGCCTCCGCCTCGGCCACCCGGATCTCGGCCTCCACGTCGATCGAGCGGCTCAGCCACCAGTACAGGAGCCCGGCGACCGGCAGCCCGACGAACAGGGAGAGGTCGGCGCCGTCCATGGCGTGGGCGATGGGCCCGACGTAGAGAGTGCCGACGGAGAAGAACGGCACCATCACGCCGAAGCCCACCAGGTAGGAGATGATGCCGTGCCAGCCCCAACGGCCGTAGATCCCGCGCGGGTTGAAGATCTCGGCGATCGCGTAGTGGCCGCGGCGCACCACGTAGTAGTCCATCAGGTTGACCGCGGTCCACGGGATGAACAGATAGAGCACCAGCAGCAGGAAGTTGTTGAAGTTGGTGAGGAAGTCGGCGGTCGCGGCCAGCGCGCCGACCAGGGACAGCACCGCCGTCAGCCCGATCGTCAACACCCGTACGCCCACGGTCGGTCGGACCCTCTTGAACGAGTCGATCGCGCTGATCAGGGTCAGCGAACCGCCGTACATGTTCAGCGCGGTCACCGAGACCAGGCCCAGAGTGGCGAAGAGGAGCACGATCGCGCCGAAGCCGCTGAACACCTTGTCGCCCGCCGCGTTGATCGAGCGGATCGTGTCGAAATCCTTGCCCGCCCAGGCGGCGAGCAGCGCGCCCAGCGTCATCAGCCAGACCCCGCCGAGCGCCGAGCCGAAGTAGGTCCAGTAGAAGGTCTTGCGGACGGTCACGTCCGGCGGGAGGTAGCGCGAGTAGTCCGAGACGTAGATCGCCCAGCTGATCTGGTAGCCGGCGACCACGCCGAACTGCGCGAGGAACGGCGTCCAGGAGAACCCGCCGAGGTCGAAGGAGCCGGCCGGGTAGTGCAGGGTCGCCAGCACACCCACGGTGAAGATCCCGAAGACGACCAGGAAGGTGTACGTGAGGAACTGCTCCGCCTTGTGAATGACGTCGTAGCCCACCAGCGCGATCACGAAGCCGACCGCGGTGACCACGGCCACCCACATCTTGGTGCCGCCGTGCACCGTGGTGTGCAGGGCCTCGCCGGCCAGGATCGTGTTGAAGACGTTGAACCCCGCGTACTGCACATAGGCGAACAGCCACACCAACAGGGCGCCGACATAACCGAACTGGGGCCGCGACTGGATCATCTGCGGCAGCCCCAGTTGCGGTCCCTGGGCCGAGTGGAAGGCCATGAAGAACGTTCCGAGCAGAGTGCCCGTGACGATCGCGATGAGCGACCAGATGAGGTTGCCGCCCTCGGTGATGCTGATCAGGCCGACGGCCAGCGTGGCGATCTGCGCGTTCGACATGAACCACAGTGGGCCCAGGTGCCACAGCTTGCCGTGCCGCTCGTCGAGGGGGACATAGTCGATGGAACGTATCTCCAGCCCGGACACCCGGGGCTCTGAAGCGGTGGTCACGGCGCCTCCCAGGTGCTGATCCAGCCTCTGTGGCCACATTTATCCCCCGCAGGGACCGCCGCAACCGCGCCGGATACTGTGAAGAACGCCCTTGACCCGCGGCCGCGGGCAGGGAGCCGAATTCCGGGAGACTCCGATGCTGCGCACCATGTTCAAGTCCAAGATTTAACGCTTGGTCATCTGTGCAGGTCAGAGACATCATGGGCGCGTCCAGGTCAGTAAATGGTCAGCATGGAGCCCGGTAGGGTCTCGACTCGCTGACCCAGGGGCCACCACGGTCGGATCTGGCCGGATGCCCGGCTGTGACCCGGAAGGACCGATACATGGCTCGCCGGCTCACCAGCTCGCCCGCGGTATGGGGTCGTTCTTCAAGGACTGCGACCTGAGAATTCCCGGAGAGCTTGCGCTCGATCACCCAGATCCAGGTTCGCATCCCTGGATTGCCCGACGCGTGACATCATCACCTGCCTGTGACCGCACATAGCTCCGCCCAGCAGCTCGCTGCCCACGTTCGGACCGTCCTCGGCGACGGTCCGTTCCATCCGCCGGCCGGCTGGCGGCGCGCCTGCACCACTCCGCTGCCGCGGTGATGGAGTCATGGCCCGCCGGGGTCATCGCACAGACCGCAACGGCCAGCAGCGACGAGACTCGAGACCGGCACCCCGCACGCCCCGCGAGGATCGGTGACCGACTCGAACTGGGCTATCAGGCTGCGGACCCGGTCCCGTGTGTCACCCGATCCGAGGGCTTCCAAGCGGGGTGCCGGAGAGGCCGGAGCGGTGGCAGTGGATGATGAAGGAACGGACGCGGCATCCTCGTGGATCTTGAAGCGTAGAGAACTCCATGATCCACCGGTGCCGTGTTCACCTGTTTCCGGGGCACGCCAGCATGATCAACCAGTCCAGGCCGGGGCGATCCAGGCAAACGCGAGCCCTGGGGGGATCGGCGTCTCCGCACTCCCCATACCAGAACATCGAGTCCCACAGCCGGAGGCCACGGCTTGTTCCCCGGCGAGCCGTAAGGTGCTTCCGTCCAACTACTGAACCTGAATTCGTGAGGTCGTTCGGGCCGAGCCGGGCGTGGTTGCTCGTGTCCGACGGCATAGAGGTCGACCAGCGGGGCGTCCGCTCCCCAGACTGGGTGGGTGACGACACAACCATCCTCTCCTGAGGATCTCCGCGCTGTTCTCTTCGACTCAGGCGGCGTGCTGATCCGGCCGGTCGGCGGACGGTGGAACCCCCGGGTGGACTTCGAGGAGACCGTCCTCGCCCACCACCCCGCGATCACGCCGGAACAGTTTGCGGCGGCCATCGCCGCCGGCGACCGGTTCTTCGCCGCCTCGTCCTCGACGCCCGACTACGACGACTACCACCGGGTGATGCTCCGCCACCTCGGCTTGGACCCGACACCTCAGCTCCTCGCCGACCTGGGCCGTGAAGTCCCCGTGACCACGATCTTGGAGATCTATCCGGACGTCATGGAAACCCTGCGGGAGCTGAGCCAGCGGGGCGTGCGGATGGCGGTGGTCTCGGATGCCTGGCCAGGACTGGCCGACGGGCACGCGGCGCTGGGGATCGGGGAGTTCTTCGAGGCGTACGCGATCTCCTTCGAACTCGGCTGCAGGAAGCCTGACCCTCGTATGTACCACCACGCCAGCAGCGCGCTGAATCTCGCTCCCGCGCAATGCCTGTTCGTCGACGACGATCCGAGTCTGGTCGCCGCCGCGATCACACTCGGATATGAGGGGCGCGCGGTCTGTCGGGACTCGGCTCCTTCGGAAGTGCCTTCCGTCGTGTCCCTGGTGGAGTTGCTGGACCTCTTCTGATGCGGTCCAGCACGGTCGTCAGGCGGTGTGCCGACGGGCGGCGGCCGGTGCTGCCGGCACACCGCCGCTCAGCTACTGACTTTGACTGCGGGTTGTCGGCATGGTGGGGCGAGCACGAGTCCGGTTCCGGTGAGGCAGCCGTCGAGGACGTCGTGGCGGTACTGGAGCTGGCGTAGGCCCCGCCGGACGGCGGTGATCAGGTCGTGCGGGTCAGCGAAGGCGCGATTGGCCGTGGCAGTGCGCCGCAGCACCCACCAGATGCCTTCGACCGGGTTGAGATCTGGTGCGTAGGGCGGGAGTTGGTAGACGGTGAGCCAGTCCCGTTCGGCGATGTAGCGGCGCATCCCGGCCGTCAGGTGGGTGTTCAGGTTGTCCCAGACCAGCACGATCGGGCCGCCGAGCTGCTGGTGGGCGGTCTGGATCAGGTCGCGGTAGTCCTTCCAGGAGAAGCTCTTGCGTCCGTCAGGCCGCACGTCCGGGCAGCGCCGGTAGATCAGGCGGGAGTGTTCGCCGGGTTTGTAGCAGGCCAGGGCGGCGGCGTGAGCGGCCCCGCACGCGCACGACGGGAGTGCGGCCGCGGCGGGACCAGGTGCGGGCTGTCGGCGGCGTCATCGAGAATCCAGCCTCGTCCTCGGAGACGAGCCAGGCCCCGAGCACCGCCACGGTCCTTCCACGCTCGGCCAGGTCTCCTTCCCCCAGCTGGCCACCGCCGCATCGTCGCGCTCCACCGCCCGGCGGGCGGGCACCTGGCAGCTCCAGCCATGCCGCTTGAGGAGCGCGGCAACACCCTGCACGGTGTAGCTCTCGTGGAACCGACGGCCGATGAGAGTTTTGATCCGTGACAGGGTCCAGGTCTGATCCGGCCAGCCGTGCGCCACCGGCCCCTTGGCCAGCTCCTGCTCCAGCACAGCGAACAGCTCGTCACTGAGCAACGGCAATGACGCAGGTCCCTTCGAGGCCAGGGCTCTCGGCCCGTCCTGGGCCCAGGTCCTGCGCCAGCGCTGCACCGACCGGACGCTGACCCGCAGGTCGTGCGCGATGACCGCGTTCTCCTCGCCCACGGCGAACCGCCCAGCCGCCTCCATCCTCAGCTTCTCCCGGAAGGCTCGCCGTTCGCCGGTCAGCCCGCCCCCCCCTGCGCATACCTCATTCAGTCGGCATACCGCAGGGATCATGGACCGTCAGCCCATACCGACACCACGTTTTGAAGCTCAGTAAGGGCTTCCGGGTTCTCCTTGACCGGCCTTGATAGATCAAAAAATTCTCAATCTCCCACGATGTGTAGGTAATTCGATTGATCTGCGGCCATTCGTGCCGCTTCGATCACTTGCTGCGTCACGGGCCCGTGGGGTCCCTCAAGGCTCTCCAGCTCGTCTACAAGTCGCATGAGCTGGAGCCTGTTGAAGGTAGTGTTTCCATGGATCATCACGCCTCGCCGGATACTGTCCGGAGGTCCGGAGGTTGCGACTCTCCGAAATTCATCCCCAATATCTGGGATGTATCCCAGCTGCCTGCCTCGTCGATCTTGAATGTAGATTCCGAGTCCCATGTATCCCCCTTGGTAGCGACCTTTCAAATTGACCAGTGGGCCCTAGGGGCAGTTGATTCCCCTGCGCTATTCTGCCCGTCCGGCTCGGACGGGTCTATTTCTGCCGTCCGTTTCCGTCCGTCGAGCTCAGCCACCGCCGGACGTGACGGCTGAGCTCGATGCCGGCGGGTGGGCACTCTGCTTACTTTCGCCTACCCGCCCAATGGTTCGACCCTGCTGCCGCGGGCCACATCGCCCTGTACGGCGTGATCCAACGCCCGTACTGTGTTATTGCGGAAACATGGTGATCACGTCGCCGCTGATCTTACTCACGGAAACGAGAACGTTTTGAGTGAGGTAGGAACCGTTCAGTTGAGAAGTGGACCCCACGTAATCTGTGTAGGTGAACTGCTTCTGGTAGTACCCGTCGTCATTGAGAACCCACGAACTAGTATTGTCGTCGAGTCCGTACTGGAGGATTTTCTGAAGTTTGGACTCGGTGGTACCCGTGAGGAATGTGCTCTTGTCGGCCGCCGCCGTGGTGCCGTCGCCGGTGTAATGAATGTCGTAAATGTCATCGATTGACTTCTGGGTCAGATGTGGCATGGCTTGCATGTCGGACGGCAGTTTTACGCAACCACTTGTCACCGTGTCTGTACAGCGAGTTGGTTGGCTACCGTTGAACAGGTATGCCGTACCTGCGGTCACCGTTTTCTCGCAGACGGCAGTTTGGCCGCTGATCGTGCATCCGGAAGTCGCGGACGTCCAAGTAGTGCCGGGTGGGGCGAGGTACGTGGACTCTTTCGTCAGCAACCAGACACCTGAGCAATCGCTCACGTCCTGAACGCAGGAATATCCGGCATCGACCGCCGCTAGGGATGAACATTCTACGCAGTCGCCGGTAGCGATCCAGTGGGAAACTCCCTCCGGGTCGGTCACCCACTGTGAGTACTCGATCTCCAGCATTGCAGGAGTGCACTCGACGGTGGCGCCGCCCACCCAGTTGACGGCAGTGAGGTAGCCCGGGGTTTCAGCCGTGTAGGCCACACCGACCGACGTACTGGCCGACTCTGTGCAAGCCCCCACTGTCGTCGCGGACGCGCTCCGATTTACTGAGGTTGCCCCCTTCGTGACAAGGGTGCCGGGTGAGCTGTCGAGAGAGCCGGCGGTTATTGTCCATGAGGCCTTGCTCTCCGCTGCATTCGCGGGCGCGCCGAGGAATGAGAACGCGGCCACTACGGCCACTACTAAGCCACACCAATTTGGGATGGTGCTTCTCATTTGCTTTCACCTCGATGTTTGTTGAATTCTTGTGGATCATACCGGGGAGGGTGATCATGCGAGGCTTGGGAATTCGAATTGACCAAAATAAGGTGCCCAAAAGGTGGGAATGGAGGAGGAATGCATGTACTCGACAGCTATGCTCGGCCAAGTGCTCCAGCAGGGCCGCGGCGTGTGCCTGACGCGTCCGGATGTGGGGTGGTTGGTGCTGGCGGCGGGCCAGGGAAGCTGGTGAACACGGCACCGGTGGATCACGGAGTTCTCTACGCATCAAGATCCACGAAGGTGCCGTGGTCGTTCCTCCATCAACACCTGTCGCTGCTCCGGCCTGTCCCGCGCCCTCTTCGGGTTCGCTTCACCAGCCTGCCGACCTGGCTCAAGTAGGCACACTGGTCGTCGAGTTGGAGCGGATCACCGATCCGCGTGAGGTCAGCGGCGTGCGTTACCGGCTGTCCTTGCTGCTGGCCGTGGTGGTCTGCGCGATGACGGCGGCGGGCACCTGGCCGACGCCGGCCAGGGCCACCACCAGATGCTGATCCGCCGCAACCGCGCCACCGGCGAGCTCGCCTACTACCGCTGCTTCGCAACCCGGCCGGTGCCACTGACCGAGCTGGTACGGGTCGCCGGATCCAGATGGCGGGTGGAAGAGACTTTCCAGACCGAGAAGGGCCGGCCGGTCTCGATGAGCACCAGGTCCGCCGCTACCCCTCCTGGACCCGCTGGGTCACCCTCGCCATGCTCGCCGACGCCTTCCTCGCCGTCGTCCGCGCCGACGAACACACCCGCCGTCCGCAAACGGCCGACCTGGTCCCGCTGTCCTGCAACGAGATCCAGCGCCTGTTCATCACGCTCGTCGTCCGGCCGGCCCACGGCGCAGCCCACCGGCTCGGCTGGTCCGACTGGCGACGCCGCCACCAAGCCCGCGCGAGGCACAGCCACTACCGGCGACTAGCCGCCGCTCAGGCGTGATCGTGAATCAGCCGTCCCTGACCGACCACCGGCGCCCACTCGCGGACGCTGAGCACCTCGACTCCGGGTGTGCGGTAGTACGGATCGGTTTCAAGTAGGCGCTCCAGCTCCCCACGTTCCGTATCGAAGGCAAGTAGCGCACCGGTGTCGTCTGCCCACGGACCTGCGGCGACGAGACGGCCCTCGTCATGAAGGCGCTGGAGGAATACACGATGCGCGGGACGCGCCGCGAGCCGCTCTGATGTGGCGGTGAATGCAAGTTCGACGATCAGCATGCGCTCGAGGGTAGGTTCTGAGGATGCCAGAGTCTGTATCAGCTGATACTGCAGCTGCAGCGGGGTGGCGCTCACTGAGCGGGGTTCCACTGTTGGCCGGGTTGTCGGACAAGCAGTTACGCACCCTCTGGGACGATTCGCTTGCACGCGGCCACCCAGCCGGACACGCGCTGCGTAATGCAGGTGATCCGGCGTCGCATCTTGTGCTGCTGCTGCGTGGTCGGGTGGCTGCCACCGCGACCACGCGTTCGGGTCGGGTCGTCCGCTTCGGCGAGTGGGTCGGCCCTTGCGCGCTCGACAAGGTCGCCGTGATCGATGGTCACGGACACACCGCCACACTCACCGCGCTCACACCGTGTTCGGTACGGGCCCTGCCGCGTGACCGCTTCCTGACCGTAGTCGACGATGTGCCTTCTGTGCGTAGGCATGTACTGCGCGTTCTTGCCGGCCAAGCCAGAAGTCACCAGGAAAAGATCACCATCACTGCGACACTGCCCGCAGAGGCCAGACTGGCGGCCTGGCTGCTCAACGAGGCCGCATCAGATGCAAAGGGAAGCATCGCCCTGCCAGGCACGCAGCAGGTCTTGGCCGACCTCCTGGGTGTCACCAGGGTGACGGTCAACCGTGCACTATCCCGGCTCCGCCGGGAAGGCTTGATCGAGGTCAATCGCCAAACGATCGCCATCCTCGCCCCGGAGCTCCTCGAATTGCGAACCCACGGCTAAGAGCTCGTAACAGGATCTTGCTGTCGTGCCCCGGTCGGGCGCGACCGTTGCGATGATTCGGCCGTTCGTCTTGTGTGACGACTCGGCCGTGGATCGTGGACCATGACTTGTGGGCACGGATCGGACCGCTGCTGCCGCCCTGGCCCGAGCGGTCGCCAGGGCCGAATCCGGTACCGGACCGACTGTGTCTGCAGGGCATCCTGTACGTCCTGCAGACAGGACATTGCCTGGCAGCTCCTGCCCTTGGAGCTGGGGTTCGGCTCCGGACAGACCTGCCGGCGCCGCCTGGACCGCTGGCAGAAGGCCGGCGTCTTCGAGTAACTGCACTGCGCCCTGCTCTCGGAACTGCACGCGGCTGGCGAACTCGACTGGACCCGCGCGTGCGTGGACGGTTCCCACGTCCGCGCGAAAAAGGGGGAGCCGCGACTGGTCCGTCGCAGGTCGACCGCCGGAAGACGGGCAGCAAACACCACCTGATCTGCGACGGACGCGATACCGCGTTCCACGTCATCACGACCGCCGCCGACGTCAACGACATCACCCAGACCCTCGACCTCGTCGACGGCATCCCGCCCGTCGCCGGACGGCCTCGACGGCGCCCCGAGTCCGTTCTGGGTGACAAGGCGTACGACTCCCTGGCCGTGCGCCGTGAGCCGCGGTGCCGCCGGCTCCTGCCGGTGATCTCCCGTAAGGGCGCCCCGAACATCAAGGGCCTGGGCAAGCTCCGCTACGTCGTGGAGCGGACCTTCGCCCTGCTCCACCAGTTCAAACGCCTGGCCGTGCGCTGGGAACGACGCTCCGAACTCCAGGACGCCTTCTCCTCGTTGGCCTGCGGCCTGACTTGCTGGCGGCGGCTGAGGAAAGCCACCCTTTGATCGCTAAGACTTGGGCGTGCGCGAGCCGAACGCGGGTCCGAACACCACGAGCAGCACCAGGTCCTCGGCTACTTCCGTGAATCGATGCTTCTCACCCGCCGGCACGAAGATCACCGTTCCAGGACCCACCTCGTCCGTCCGGCCTGGTGTTGCGATCTTGGCGCGCCCTGCGGTGACGACATAGATCTCGTCCTCGGCGTGCGGGCTCTGTGGGTCACGCCCGCCGGCCGGGATGCAGTACGTCCCTACCGACAAGTCCGACGTCCGCAGCTGCTCGACCCAGTCATTGCCCGCTTCGCCGGGGTGCACCCACACGCCCGCGCCCTTGATGATCTCCATGGCGGGAGCCTAGTCCTGCGTCCGGAGCTCAACACCCGTAATCCTATTACGAGTTCTAAGGGCCCGCGGCGAGGAGCCGCACCAGTAGCGCCGGAGCTCGTCATGGTGCGGATGCGGCGGGCCGACCAGCCAGATCACGATCTACGCCTGGAGTATCAGGTGCGAGTTTTGCGCTCAAGGGGTGTGGCCGGTCATCTCCGTGAGGGCGGGCTTGACGGCATCCCGCCCTCCGGTGATGAAGGCGAAGACCGAAGCACTTGACAGGGGACGGAGGTTGTTGGGGCACCAGGGTGCCTCCGACGACGTAGGACGAGGCGGACGGTGTCCTTGCGCGGGTGACTGGCCAGCGAGGGCGCGGGCGGCAGCCGATTTCGAGACCCCGAACAGCGATGCCACCTGCTGTGACGCCAGATTCGTTCGCCAGTACGTTGCGACCTCGGCGCGCTTGTAGAGGATCTTCGAGTTCCTGCCTCGGCCGAGCTTGTAGCCGTTCAAGCCCAGTTTCGATGCCTCCCTGTAGACCCAGCTCGTGGACATGTTGAGCAGTTCTACGGGCAAGATGGCTCCTTGGGGCTGGCCTGAGCCCTACGGCGGTGGCGTTCGCGCTCTCCGCTGGGTCAGTTCAGACGTTGGAGTGTTTGGCTGAGCCGCGATCCAGCAATATGGTGCCCCGCCGTGTCGCGCGCCCAGGTTTCCTCGAATTTTGGGTACCTCCTCTTCCTGCGAGTTGGAATGAAGAGAGCTGACCCATTGGCAGCACGCGGCCCGACTTCCAGTCGAGCGCCTAACTATCGTTCAGGCCGTCCGTGTGGCGGTGATCACGGATGCTTTTCCGATGGTGCTGCGTAGGCTTGGGTCGTTGTTGTGTTGGGGTCCGCGAGGGTGGGGGAAGCCCCTTCAGCTACCTGACGAAGCGTCAGGAAAGTCGGCAAGTGGTCAGTATGAGTCCTGAAAATCTCGGGGAAAGCTGCCCGCACATGCGACTCGTTGTAGGGTGAGGAAACAGCCCTTGACCTGCAAAAACGCGGGCAGGGAGCCGAATTCCGGGAGACTCCGATGCTGCGCACCATGTTCAAGTCCAAGATCCACCGTGCCACCGTCACCCAGGCCGACCTGCACTACGTCGGCTCCGTCACCATCGACGCCGACCTGCTGGACGCCGCCGACCTGCTGCCCGGCGAGCTGGTCCACATCGTCGACATCACCAACGGCGCCCGCCTGGAGACGTACGTCATCGAGGGTGCGCGAGGCACGGGTGTCATCGGGATCAACGGGGCCGCCGCCCACCTCGTGCACCCCGGGGACCTGGTGATCATCATCAGTTACGCTCAGGTGTCCGACGCCGAGGCGCGGGCGCTGCGGCCCCGGGTCGTGCACGTGGACCACGCCAACGCGATCGTGGGCCTGGGCGCCGACCCCTCCGAGCCGGTGCCGGGTTCGGAGCAGGCGCGCAGCCCGCAGGCCGTCGGGACCCGACCATCGCACCAGTGAGGATGCCCATGAGCGAGACCGAGATCCGCGACGACCGGGCGGCGGGCCGCCTGGAGGCGATCGGCGACGGCGAAGTCGTAGGCCACATCGAGTACTTCGTCCTCGAATCCCCCGAGCGCGCCCTCGTCCCGGTGCACACGATCGTGGAACCGGCCCACGAGGGAAAGGGCATCGCCGGTTCACTGGCCCGCGAGCTGTACGGCATCGCGGCCCGCGAGGGGATCGTCGTCGCCCCGCTGTGCCCGTACGTCGTCAAGTGGGCGGCTCGCCACCCCGACGAGGCCCCGGCCGCCGACCCCGAGCTGCTGCGCGCGGCGACGGAGTGGCTCACGGCGCATCCCGGTCGCTTCTAGCGCGGACACCGGTACCGGCAGGACACCGGTACCGGTTCGACGAGGAGCTGCTGGGTGAGCCCACCCGGGTGAGTGGCGGCGCCACTGCCGGGTAGGCGGGGGAGTAGTCCAGAGCCGACATACCCACTGGCTGGAGGACACGATGACGAACCCGTACCCCGACCCCGTACCACCGGGTCCGACACCGGGCCCGCCCCCCGAGCCCCCGGCACCCCTGCCCACACCACCGCCGAACCCCGCTCCCACCCCGCCGAACCCAAGCCCCACGCCGGAGCCCGGTCCGTCCCCGATCCCACCCGGGCCCGAGCCGGTACCGAGCCCGGAGCCGGGGCCGCCCCTCACCTGAGACCGAGGCCCCGGTCACCCGTGCTGGCAGGATGGCCGCATGGAACGTGTGGTTGGAATCGGCGGACACTTCATGCGCGCCGGCGACCCGGTGGCCCTGAGCGCGTGGTACCGCGACTGCCTGGGCCTGGACGCCGACGAGCACGGCCTCTGGCAGCAGGAAGCAGGGCCGACGGTGTTCGCGGCCTTCGAGTCCGGGACCGACTACTTCGGGTCCCGCACCCAGCAGACCATGCTCAACTTCCGGGTCCGCGACCTCGACGCGATGCTCGCGCAGTTGCGCGCCAAGGGCGCGGACGTCGCCGGGGAGACCCAGGAGATGGACGGCGTCGGCCGGTTCGGCTGGGTCACCGATCCCGAGGGCAACCGCATCGAACTGTGGCAGCCCGCCTGACCGGTTCTCCGGCAGGCGGGCTCGGCACGGCGGGCGGGGTCAGCCCGAGACCTCCGAGCGGTCTCCGCCCCAGAGGGTGTGGAAGGAACCGTCCTGGTCCACCCGCCGGTAGGTGTGCGCCCCGAAGAAGTCCCGCTGCCCCTGTGTGAGTGCCGCGGGCAGCCGCTCGGCACGCAGTGCGTCGTAGTAGGCGAGGGCCGCGGAGAAGCCCGGCGTCGGAACACCCTGGCGGGTCGCCGCGATCACGACCTCCCGCCAGTCGTCCTGCGCCGCCGCGATCTCCTGCGCGAACGTCTCGTCGGACAGCAGGCTCGGCAGGTCCGCGCGGGCGTCGTACGCGGCCCGGATGCGGTCGAGGAAGGCCGCGCGGATGATGCAGCCGCCGCGCCAGATCGAGGAGACCGCGCCGAGGTCGACGTTCCAGTCGTACTCCTCGCTGCCCGCCGCGATCTCGTGGAAGCCCTGCGTGTACGACACGATCTTCGACGCGTACAGCGCCTGCTCCACCCGGTCCGCGAAGGCCGCCGCCTCCGCCTCGCCCAGCGGCGCCGCCGTCGGCCCGGCCAGCCCGCGCGAGGCCTCGCGCAGCGCCGCGTGCCCGGAGAGCGAGCGGGCGAAGACCGCCTCGGCGATGCCCGAGACCGGGACACCGAGGTCGAGGGCGATCTGGACCGTCCAGCGGCCGGTGCCCTTCTGCTCCGCCTGGTCCACGACGACGTCCACGAAGGGCTTGCCCGTGGCCGCGTCCACGTGGGACAGCACCTCGGCGGTGATCTCGATCAGATACGAGTCCAGCCGCCCCGTGTTCCAGGTGCGGAAGATCTCCGCGATCTGCGCGGGGGAGTACCCGGCGACATCGCGCAGCAGTTGGTACGCCTCGCCGATCAATTGCATGTCGGCGTACTCGATGCCGTTGTGCACCATCTTCACGAAGTGCCCGGCGCCGTCGGGGCCCACATGGGTTACGCAGGGCGCCCCGTCCGCCGCCTTCGCGGAGATCTTCTCCAGCATCGGACCGAGCGAGTCGTACGACTCCTTCGGGCCACCCGGCATGATGCTCGGCCCGTGCAGCGCGCCCTCCTCGCCGCCGGAGACGCCCATGCCGACGAAGTGGATGCCCTGTTCGCGCAGGTCGCGCTCCCGGCGCCGGGTGTCCGCGAAGTGCGCGTTGCCGCCGTCGATGATCATGTCGCCGGGTTCGAGGAGCGGGGCGAACTCCTGGATCACCGCGTCCGTCGGCTCACCGGCCTTGACCATGATGACCAGGCGGCGCGGTCGCTCCAGCGCCGCCACGAAGTCCTTGGCCGTCTCCGCCGCGATGAAGTCGCCCTCGCCGCCGAACTCCTCCACCAGGGCGTGCGTGCGGGACGCCGTCCGGTTGTGCACGGCGACCGTATAGCCGTTGCGGGCGAAGTTGCGGGCGAGGTTGCGGCCCATGACCGCGAGACCCGTGACGCCGATCTGCGCTGAAGTGCTCATTCGGTTGGCTCCTAAGGATCAGGAAGGTCCTGACATCGGTGGTACCGGTCGTGCCCGGCCAGTATTGCCGCACCGACCATCCTCAGCCTCAGGGAGGCCGGTTGCCGTCTTGTCATGGCCTGTTCGGGGCCCTTACTTTTGGCCCTTCTGACATATGTCGATGGGGGATTCTCCATGGCCGTACGCGGTCGGCACCGCCGGTATCAGCCGAACAGGATCAACCGTTCCTCGCTGCTCACGGTCACGGCGGGCGGCGCGGGCATCGCCATCCCCCTCGTCGGCGCCGGCGCCGGCAGTGCCCAGGCGGCCGATGTGAGCACCTGGAACAAGGTCGCCGCCTGCGAGTCGAGCGGCGACTGGAGCATCAACACCGGCAACGGGTATTACGGCGGGCTCCAGTTCACCCAGTCCACCTGGGAGGCCTAC
This sequence comes from Streptomyces sp. NPDC051576, assembly GCF_040681835.1. NCBI lineage: Bacteria > Bacillati > Actinomycetota > Actinomycetes > Kitasatosporales > Streptomycetaceae > Streptomyces > Streptomyces sp. NPDC051576. Next base: position 418,806 of record NZ_JBFAZO010000007.1, on the reverse strand, counting down.
GGCGGCACGGCGTACGCGCGACGCGCGGATCTGGCCACCCGGGACCAGCAGATCGCCGTCGCGGAGAAGGTGCTCAAGGGACAGGGCCCCGGCGCCTGGCCGGTGTGCTCGGTGCGCGCCGGGCTCACCCGGGGCGGCAGCGCTCCCGACATCCACGTCGGCGGCACCAAGACGACCGGCAAGACCAAGACACAGGCCAGGACCAAAGCCGAGGACACCAGGACGCAGACCGCCAAGCGGTCCGTGAAGGACGTCCAGCCGCAGACCACACCGCAGTCCCGCGCGGGCACCGCCGAGATGTACACGGTCGTGCGCGGCGACACCCTCTCCGGGATAGCCGACACCGAACGCGTCGACGGCGGCTGGCACGGGCTCTACGCCGCGAACCGCACGACCGTCGGCGCCGACCCGGACCTGATCATCCCCGGCCAGCGGCTGAGCCTGCACGCCAAGGCCGCCACGGCGACCCGCGCCACGACGAAGCCGACCACCAAGTCCACGACGAAGAAGGCCTCTTCGGACACCACCGAGAAGGCCACCAAGAAGAAGACGACCAGTCACTCCCTCGTCGCCCCGGTGAACGCCCCCATCGGCACCGCGTACCACGCGACGGGTTCCTCCTGGTCGAAGGGCTACCACACCGGCGTCGACTTCCTTGTCCCCACCGGCACTTCGGTGAAGGCCATCGAGAACGGAACCGTCGTCGAGGCCGGCTGGGCGGGGTCGTACGGCTACCAGGTGGTGATCCGGCACGCCGACGGGCGCTACTCGCAGTACGCGCACCTGTCCGCGATCTCGGTGCGCGACGGCCAGTCCATCGGTGCCGGGCAGCGCATAGGGCGCTCCGGGTCCACGGGCAACACCACGGGCCCGCATCTGCACTTCGAGGTGCGGACGGGGCCCGGATTCGGTACCGACATCGACCCGCTCGCCTATCTGCGGGCCGGCGGCGTCAGGATTTGACGCGCATACGGTGCCGGTCGGGCACCGGCATCATCACGTACAGGCCGGCGTGGAACGGGCCGAAGTAGCCGGGTGTCTCGGCGACCGAGGCCGGTTCCAGGGCCTCGTAACCCTCGCCGGCCGGGATCGCCCCCTGGGCCGGGACGAGGATCTCGTCGCCCTGCGCGGCGGCCGTGATGATGTCCACGCCCGGCATGTCGACGTCCGCGCTCACGTCGACGGGCTGTCCAGGGAGGACATCGAGCAACTCCTCGATGGGCGACGGCGCGACGGGGAGGCTCGGCGCCGTGGCGTCGGCCGACCGGGACGGCGCGCTCTCGCTCTGCAGCCGCTCCGTGGTCAGCAGGATCAGGCCGCCCGCGGCGACCACTCCGGCGCTCAGGGCGAGCAGGGTGCCCGTCGTGCCGTAGCGGAAGGTCTCACCGAACATCGTGATGCCGACCGCGGCCGCCACCACCGGGTTCACGACCGTCAGCACCGCCAGCGGAGCCGCCAAGCCCGCGCCACGGTAGGACGCCTGCGACAGCATCAGACCGGCCACGGCGAAGACGGCTATCACGGCCAGGAAGGGGATGTCGGTCGCGGACACCGCGCCGTTGTCCCAGTCGACCGCCACCGTCTTGGTGAACACCGAGGACATGCCGAACGCTATGCCGGACGCGGTCGCCAGCAGCACGCTGCGCACCGCCGGGTGCCGGTGGGCCGCGCGGCCCGCGACCATCAGGGTCGCGACCACCGCGCCGGTGAACACGGCCACGGACACCCGCTGGGCGGTGCTCAGCGACTGCGCGTCGGACGCGCCGACCAGGGACAGCAGACCCGCGAGACCGATCGTCGCCATGATGGCGCCGCGCCAGGCGGTGGAACCGGCCTTGCGGCCGACGAACAGGGCCGCCATCGGCAGCGCGAACACGATCGTCAGCGCTCCCAGCGGCTGCACCAGGCTCAGCGGGCCGTAGGCCAGCGCGACCACGTGCAGCAGACCGCCGGTACCGTTCAACGCGACCGCCGCCCACCAGCTCGGGCGGCGCAGCGGCGCGTACTCCTGCTCGGGAGAGGAGACCGCGACGCGCTCCTGCACGATCGCTCCACCCGCGTAGGCCACGGCGGAGACGAGCGACAGCACGATGGACAACGCGAGGGCGCTCATCGGCAGCTCCTCTGCGTCAGGCGGGCGCCTCTGGCACCACGCGGCGAACGGTCGGCTTTCATACAGAACACGATGCCGTGCGATGTTCTTCCCGTCGTCGTACCTGAGCACCCATTGGGTAGTACTGCCGATGGAGTACGAAACGGACCCTGTCCTCCCCAGGGTGGGTGACACGGGTGGACACCCCCTCGGGGAAACCCCTGGAAGCCTTGGTACTACTGCTGTTCGTGGACCTCGACCCCGAACTCGCCGCGCTCCGCGCCCTCGGAGGCTTCTTCGTACTACGCACGGGCGCGGCACCGGAGGGACCGCTGCCGACGCTTGCGTGGATCTACGAAAACCCCGCGTCGGATGTTTACCGACATCCGCTGACTTTTCGTGTCCATGTCGTCGCGGAGCGTCTCCGGGCCCCTGAGCCGCGCGTTGCCGCGTCGATCGCCCAGCAGGCGCTCGCGGCCCGGCTGTGGTCGACGGCGCTCGGCTGCGCCGTCCTCTACGACCGGATGCCGGACCTCGACCCGGGGCTGCTGCACTGGGATGCCGACAGCGGCGCGCCGGACGACCTGTGGCTGGCCGAGGTCCGCCCGCTGCCCGCCGACGCCACCGCCCTCGCGGACACCGTGCTGCACGGCCACCTCGAACCGCTGACCGCAGCCCTGGTCGCCCACCACCGCATGTCCGCCGGCCTGCTGTGGGGCAACGCGGCCTCCGCGCTGGCCGGCGCGGCCCGGGAACTGGACCGGTGGGCACGCGCGCGTGGCCGTACGGAAGTGGCCACACGCGCGCGTGTGCTCACCGCCGAACTCCTCACCCACCCCCTCCTCGCGGGCACCGGAACCCTCACCGGCACCGCCTTCAGGCGCCGCAGTTGCTGCCTCTACTACCGGGTTCCCGGCGGCGGGGTCTGCGGGGACTGCTGCTTCACACAACCGCCCGGCCCTTCCCCGAACGCCGCTTCTGGGTGACCATGAGGTCAATCAGCCACCGAGAACAAGGGGTTTCGGGTGCGAGTGGGACTGCTGACCCGGGAGTACCCGCCGGATGTGTACGGCGGCGCGGGCGTCCATGTGGAGTTCCTCGCCCGGGAGTTGAGGCCCCTGGTCGACCTGGACGTGCACTGCTGGGGCGAGGGCCGCACCGACGGCGTCATGCGCCATCGTTCCTGGCCCACCCTCGACGGCGCCAACGACGCCCTGCGCACCTTCTCCGTGGACCTCTCCATGGCCGCCGCCCTCGAAGGCCGTGAACTCGTCCACTCCCACACCTGGTACGCCAACCTCGCCGGCCACTTCGCCAAGCTCCTCCACGGCGTCCCGCACGTGCTGACCGCCCACTCGCTGGAGCCGCTGCGCCCCTGGAAGGCCGAACAACTCGGCGGCGGATACGCCCTCTCCAACTGGGCCGAGCGCACCGCGATCGAGGCCGCCGACGCGGTGATCGCCGTATCGGGAGCCATGCGCGAGGACATCCTCACCTGCTACCCGGCGCTGGACCCCGCCCGGGTGCGGGTCATCCACAACGGCATCGACACCACGCTCTACCGCCCCGACCACGGCACGGACGTCCTCACCCGGCTCGGCATCGACCCCGACCGCCCCTACGTGCTGTTCGTCGGCCGCATCACCCGCCAGAAGGGCGTGCCCCATCTGCTGCGCGCGGTCCGGAACATCGACCCGGCCGCACAGGTCGTCCTGTGCGCGGGCGCGCCCGACACCCCGGAGATCGACCGGGAGTTCCGCGAGCTCTTCGAGGAGCTGAGCCGGGTCCGCGCGGGCGTCCACTGGATCCCGCAGATGCTGCCCCGCCCGGAGGTCATCCAGCTCCTCACGCACGCCACCGTCTTCGCCTGCCCCTCGGTGTACGAGCCCCTGGGGATCGTCAACCTGGAGGCGATGGCCTGCGGTACGGCCGTGGTCGCCTCGCGGGTCGGGGGCATCCCCGAGGTGGTCGCGGACGGCGAGACCGGACTTCTGGTGTCCATCGAGGAAAACTTCGAGGAGAACCTGACGTCGGCCCTCGACTCCGTACTCGCCGACCCGGAGACTGCGAAACGCATGGGCGAGGCCGGACGCGAGCGCGCGGTGGGCGAGTTCGGCTGGGACGCCGTGGCGCTGCGCACCGCGCGGCTCTACGCGGAGATCCTCGAACAGGCTTAGTGTGCGCTGCTCAGGGGCAGGCTGGGATCAACCAGGGTGAGGGGAGCGGCCATGCGTCGTGGTGGTCCTTCGGTGCTCGGAATCGTACTCGCGGGCGGTGAGGGCAAGCGGCTGATGCCCCTGACCGCGGACCGCGCCAAACCGGCGGTCACGTTCGGCGGGACGTACCGTCTCGTGGACTTCGTGCTGTCCAACCTCGTCAACGCCGACGTCCTGCGCATCTGCGTCCTCACGCAGTACAAGTCGCACTCCCTCGACCGCCACATCACCACCACCTGGCGGATGTCCAGCCTGCTGGGCAACTACGTCACCCCGGTCCCGGCCCAGCAGCGCCTCGGCCCGCGCTGGTACCTCGGCAGCGCGGACGCGATCCTGCAGTCCCTGAACCTGATCTACGACGAACGGCCCGAGTACGTCGCGGTGTTCGGCGCCGACCACGTGTACCGCATGGACCCGCGGCAGATGCTCGCCCAGCACATCGAGAGCGGCGCGGGCGTCACAGTGGCCGGAATCCGCGTCCCGCGCGCGGAGTCCTCGCAGTTCGGCGTGATCACCCCGGGCTCGGACGGCCAGACGGTCGAGCGCTTCCTGGAGAAGCCGACCGACCCGCCGGGTCTGGTCGACGACCCGGAGTGCGTCTACGCCTCGATGGGCAACTACATCTTCACCACCAAGGCCCTCATAGAAGCCCTCCAGCGGGACGCCGAGGACCTCGACTCGGTGCACGACATGGGCGGTTCGATCCTGCCCGCGCTCACCGACCGGGGCGAGGCCGCGCTCTACGACTTCAGCGCCAACCACGTCCCCGGCGAGACCACCCGCGACCAGGGCTACTGGCGGGACGTCGGCACCCTGGACGCCTACTACGACGCCCACATGGACCTCATCGCCGAGCGCCCCGCCTTCAACCTCTACAACCGCAACTGGCCCATCTACACCCACTCCGGCCAGCTCTCCCCGGCCCGCTTCAACGCCGGCGGCATGGCCAGCGAGTCGATCATCAGCTCCGGGTGTCTCATCCGCGGCCAGGTCACCCGCTCGGTGCTCTCCCCGGGCGTGGTCGTCGACCCGGGAGCCGTCGTCCAGGGCTCGATCCTGCACGACAACGTCCACATCGGGCGGGGCGCGGTGGTCCGGGGCGCCGTCCTGGACAAGAACGTCGAGGTTCCACCGGGCGCGACGATCGGGGTCAACCCGGAGCGGGACGCCGAGCTGTACACCGTCTCCAGGGACGGCGTCATCGCGCTCGGGAAGGGCCAACTGGTCACGTAACGGCCGTACATGGCCCCGGTGCCGCTCGGTCCTTCCCGACCGCACCGGGGCTTTGTCATGTCCCTGGACGGAATGCGGAATCCGTGTTGTCATGCCAACTGCTGCCCATGACAACGTTGTTATGGAGGTTCCGTGCGCATCAGACGACTCAGAGACCGACTCGCGTTACTGCTCGCGCTGGCACTCGGCATCGCAGGCCTGGCCGCCGTCCCCACCGCCAACGCGGCCGCCGCCGACGACCCCGTCGAGATCCACGGCCTGAAGAGCGAGTACTACACCCAGTCCGCCCCCGGCGCCTTCGACTTCGCCGACCTCAAGGCCACCGGCTTCGACCCGAACCTCGACTTCGGCAACCTGGAGCCCCGGCTCGCCTTCACCACCGGCCGGTCGGACGACGTCAGCGTCCGCTGGACCGGGAAGATCGTCCCGACGAAGTCCGGCCCCCACACCTTCTCGATCACCGGAGACAACGGCTTCCGCCTGTGGATCGGCGGACAGCTCGCCATCGACCACTGGGTCGACGACTGGGACCACGAACAGACCTCCGCCCCCGTCGAGTTGACCGCCGGTACGGCCTACGACATCAAGGTCGAGTACTTCGAGCACTACGGCGGCTCCAACCTCCACCTCCGCTGGACCGAACCCGGCGGCACCAAGGTCGCGATCCCGCAGTCGGCCTTCCGCCTCCCCGACGGATTCGACTACGACGGCGCCCTCGCCGCCACGGTCACCACCACCGGCCGCACCCTGGAACTCGCCTTCGCCCAGCCCCTCTCCGCGCCCCCGGCCGACCTGACCGACCACCTCGAAGCGGTGATCGGCGGTGCCAAGTGGCCATTGGGCACAGCCGAGTTGGACCCGGCCGACCCGCGCACCCTGATCGTCCCGCTCACCGAGCCGGTCGTGGGCAACAAGACGGGCACCGCCCCCGGCACCGCCGACATCCGCTACGACGGCGAAGCCGGCCTCACCGCGGCCGATGGGAACGTTATCAACGCGTTCTGGAGCACCGGCCCGAACCACTCGACGTACGAACTGCGCACCCAGTGGGCGGACCAGGTGAGCCCCCACAACGCGCTCCCCGAATACCCGCGCCCCCAGCTCACCCGCACCGACTGGCGCAACCTCAACGGGAGTTGGCAGTTCGCGGCGGCCACCGCCGGCGAACAGCCGCCCGTGGGGAAGACGTTGGCCGAGCGGATCCTCGTCCCGTACCCCGTCGAGTCCCAGCTCTCCGGCCTCGAACGGCACGAGGACCGTATGTGGTACCGCCGCACCTTCACCGTCCCCGCCGACTGGCGGATCGGCTCCGGCAAGCGCCTGATGCTCAACTTCGGCGCCGTCGACTGGCGCGCCGAGGTCTACGTCAACGGCACGAAGGTCACCGAACACCAGGGCGGCTACGACAAGTTCAGCGCCGATGTGACCGACGCCCTCAAGCCCGGCCGCACCCAGGAACTGATCGTCGGCGTCTATGACCCCACCGATGCGGTCGATGGCGAGAACCCGCCCCTCGGCAAGCAGCGCCTCGACCCGAGCGGTATCTGGTACACCCCGACCTCGGGCATCTGGCAGACGGTCTGGATGGAGCCCGTGGCGACCGACCACGTGGGCTCCCTCAAGCTGACCCCCGACGTGGCCAGGAGCCAACTCACCGTCGAGGCACGGGGAGTTCGGGACGGCGTACCGATCACGGCGACGGCGTACGACGGAAAGCGCGAGGTCGCCACCGCGCACGGCAGCACCGGCGGCCCCCTCACCCTGACCCTGCGCGCTCCTCATCTCTGGTCGCCCGACGACCCCTTCCTCTACGACCTGAAGGTCACCGTCGGCAAGGACCGCGTAGGCAGCTACTTCGGGATGCGCTCGATCGCCGTCGAGAAGGTGAACGGCATCCCGCGCACGGTCCTCAACGGCAAGCCGGTCTTCATGATGGCCACCCTCGACCAGGGCTTCTGGCCGGACGGCCTCTACACCGCGCCGACCGACGCGGCACTCGCCCATGACCTCAAGGTCCACAAGGAGTTGGGCTTCAACGCGGTGCGCAAGCACATCAAGGTCGAGCCCGACCGCTGGTTCTACTGGGCCGACCGGCTGGGCCTCATGGTGTGGCAGGACATGCCCGCGATGATCGCCGGGGTGGATCCCTCGCCCGCGGCCCGGGCCGAGTACGAGCGCGAGATGAAGCAGATGATCGACGAGCACATCAGCAGCCCGTCGGTCGTCATGTGGGTGACGTTCAACGAGGGTTGGGGCCAGTACGACGAGGCCCGCATCGCCGACCAGGCCAAGGCCTGGGACCCCACGCGGCTCGTCAACAGCATGTCCGGCATCAACCTCGGCGTGGACGGCGGCACCGGCGACGTCATCGACGAGCACGGCTATCCCAGCCCCGCCCTGCCACCGCATCCCGACGGTCAACGCGCCCTGGTCAGCGGCGAGTACGGCGGCCTAGGCCTCGCTGTGCCGGGACACGCCTGGTCGGTCCAGCAGTCGTACGTCGACGTCGACCCGGCCGCCTACACCGACGACTACCTCACCAAGCTCGCCGAGGTGCACGCCCTGACCTGCCAGGGGAGCAACGGGGCGATCTACACACAGATCTCGGACGTCGAGGGCGAGTTGAACGGGCTCATGACCTACGACCGGCGCGTGCTCAAGCCCGACGCGCAACGGGTGAGGGCGGCTCAGCAGGCCCTCATCCGTGATGCCTCGCGAGCGACTCCCGCAGGGTGCCCCACCACCTGAACTCCCTTGGAGGACCCATGAGATGGACCCGGCGCCTGCGCCTGTGCATGGCGGGGGCGGTGGCAGTGTCCGCGCTGTTCGCCGTCCCCGCCACCGCCCACGCCTCGGCCGACAGCCGGCTCACCGATCTGGTCAACCCGTTCATCGGTACCGAGAACGACGGCAACACCTACCCCGGCGCCGCCGTGCCCTTCGGCATGGTGCAGTTCTCGCCGGACACCGGCCACAACACCGGGTACGACTACGCGCAGAACCACATCCGCGGCTTCTCCCTCGTGCATCTCTCCGGCGTGGGCTGCGGACTCGGCGGTGATCTGCCGGTCCTGCCGACGACCGGTGACGTGACGCAGACGGACTACGCCCAGTACGCGGCCGAGTTCAGCCACGACGACGAGCACGCGAGCCCCGGCTACTACCAGGTCGGCCTGAAGACCGGCATCGAGGCCGAACTGACGGCCAGCGCGCGCACCGGCGTGCAGCGCTACACCTTCCCGGCCACCGACAAGGCCAACGTCCTGCTCAACGCGGCCCAATCGCTGCACAGCGGGGTCGCCTCGAAGGTGGAGGTCCTCGACAACCGGACGGTGCGGACCACCATCACCGGCCGCGGCTTCTGCCAGGACACCAAGCCCTACACCGTCTACACGATCACCCACTTCGACCGCCCCTTCACCACCTACGGCACCTGGAACGGCTCGACGGTGACGGCCGGTTCGAGGAGCGGGAGCGGCGGCGCGTACGTCCGCTTCGACACGACGAAGGACCGTACGGTCGAGGCGACCACCGCACTCTCCTACGTCGACGCGCACGGCGCGGCCGTCAACCTCCGTGCGGAGGGCGGGCGTTCCTTCGACGCGGTACGCCATCGCGCCCAACAGGCCTGGGAGGACCGGCTCGACGACGTCCGCGCCCAGGGCGGCTCCGACACTCTGCGCCGGACCTTCTACTCCTCCCTCTACCGGTCCTTCCTCGCGCCGAACATCGGCAGCGACGCCGACGGCCGCTACACCGGCTGGGACCAGAAGGTCCACCGCGCGCGGGGCTTCACCTACTACCAGAACTGGTCCCTGTGGGACACCTACCGCACCCAGTCCCAGCTCCTCGCCCTGCTCGCACCCCGCGAGGCCCGCGACATGGCCATCTCGGTGATCAGGATCGACGAGGAGAGCGGCTGGCTGCCCAAGTGGGGCTACGGCACGGTCGAGACGAACATCATGACCGGCGATCCGGTCACCCCGTTCCTGACGAACGCCTATCAGCAGGGGCTCCTCAAGGGCTACGAGGAGCGCGCCTACCGGGCGTTGAAGCAGAACGCCGACGGCGTACCGCCCACCGACTCGGCCGCCGTGGGCCGGGAGGCGAACACGGAGTACATCGCAGGCGGCTTCGCGCCGTACATCAAGGACCGCCCGCACGCGAAACCCGGTGACTCCGACTACGACCACGGGGCCTCGGCCACCCTGGAGTACGCCCTCTCCGACGCGATGCTCGCGCAGATGGCCCGCGACCTGGGACACGGCGCGGACGCCGCCCGCTATGCCGCCCGCGCACAGAGCTACCGCAACATCTTCGACCCCTCGACCGGCTTCTTCCGCGCCCGCGACGCCTCCGGCGCCTTCGTCGGTCCCGCCGACCCGGCGCAGAGCGAGGGCTTCCACGAGGGCACGTCCTGGCAGTACCAGTGGCTGGTCCCGCAGGACCTGCCCGGCATGGTCGACCTCATCGGCGGCCAGTCGGCGGCCAACGCCCGGCTCGACTCCTTCTTCGCCTACGGCCAACTGCTCGCCGACCCGGCGAAGACGGCCCGTGAGGTGTGGGTCAACGGGCCGTACGACTACTACAACGCGGACAAGTACAACCCGCAGAACGAGCCCGACCTGATCGCCCCGTACACCTATCTGTCGACCGGACAGCCCTGGAAGACGACCGACGTCGTGCATGCCGCGCTGACCCTGTTCACGGACGGCCCGACCGGGATGACCGGCAACGACGACCTCGGCACCATGTCCGCCTGGAACGTGCTGTCGTCGATCGGGATCTTCCCGGTCCAGCCCGGCTACGACACCTGGGGCCTGTCCACCCCTGTCTTCGACCGCGTCGACCTGACGCTGGACCGCCGCTACTACCCGCACGGCGCCCTGACCATCAAGGCGCCCGGCACCTCGGCCGGCGACCGCTACATCCAGGCGGCCCGGACGGACGGGGCGTCCTACGACCGCACCTATCTGACGACCGGCCTGCTGCGGTCCGTACGGTCGATCGACTTCACGGTCGGCCCGCACCCGTCTGAGTGGGGTACGTCACCCCAGGCGGCGCCACCGGCACTGAAGTGACCTCAGGCGCCGCTGGAGTCCCACCCCTCCCAGAGGGGTGGGACAGGGGCCAGACGTAATCTGCTGTTAACTGTGCGTAGCTTGATCGTACTTGACCGTAATCGCTTGTCGGCGCTTGACTGCTTTCTCACCCCTAGTCGACGCGAGGCAAGCCTTTGACTTCCGACCTGCTCGCTCCTCTCGACCTGGCGTTCTGGAACATCGAGTCCGACCGGAACCCGATGCACCTGGGCGCACTCGGCGTCTTCTCGGCCCACTCGCCGACCGCGGGAGCCCACGCCGCCGACCTGCTCGCCGCCCGTGCCGCCGCCGTCCCCGGGCTGCGGATGCGCATCCGGGACGTGTGGCAGCCGCTGTCCCTGTCCTTCGGGAGCGCCGTCCGCGAGACCGACCCCGACTTCGACCCGCTCCACCACGTCCGACTGCACGCCCCGACCGCCGACTTCCAGGAGGTCGCGGGCCGACTCATGGAACGCCCGCTGGAGCGCGGCCGGCCCCCGTGGGAAGCCCATGTGCTGCCCGGCGAGGACGGCGTCTCCTTCGCCGTGCTGTTCAAGTTCCACCACGCCCTGGCCGACGGACTGCGGGCGCTGACGCTCGCCGCCGCCATCCTCGACCCGATGGACATGCCCGAGCGGCGCCCGCGCCCCGAGGAGCCCGCGCGCGGTCTCCTGCCCGATGTGCGCAAGCTGCCCGGGCTGCTCCGGGGCGCCCTGTCGGACGTCGGCCGGGCCCTCGACATCGGGGCGTCCGTCGCCCGCTCCACCCTCGACGTGCGTACGTCGTTGGCGCTCACCTCCGACCCCTCGGGAACCCGCCGTACCGCCGGAGTCGTCGTCGACCTCGACGACGTGCACCGCGTCCGCAAGACCGTCGGCGGCACCGTCAACGACGTGCTCATCGCGGTCGTCGCGGGCGCCCTGCGCCGCTGGCTCGACGAACGCGGCGACGGCAGCGAGGGCGTCGCGCCCCGCGCCCTGATCCCCGTCTCCAAACGCCGTCCGCGCGGCGCGCAGCCACAGGGCAACCGGCTCTCCGGCTACCTGATACGGCTGCCCGTCGACGACCCGGACCCGCTCGCCCGGCTCGACTCGGTGCGCACCGCCATGGACCGCAACAAGGACGCGGGCCCCAACCGGGGCGCGGGCGCCGTCGCCCTGCTCGCCGACCACGTACCGGCCATCGGCCACCGGCTCGGCGGGCCCCTCGCCGCGCAGGCCGCCCGGCTCTGGTTCGACATCCTGGTCACCAGCGTCCCGCTGCCCGGCATCGGTCTGAAGCTCGGTGGCAACCCGGTCACCGCGGTCTTCCCGTTCGCCCCGCTGGCCCGCGGGCAGTCCCTCGCGGTGGCAATCTCCACCTTCCGCGGGCATGTCCACTACGGGCTCGTGGCCGACGCGGAGGCCGTACCGGATCTGGATCGGTTCGCCCGTGCCCTGACCGAGGAGGTGGAGACGCTGATCACCGCTTGCGAGGCCTGACGATCACGGGTTTGGTGCTGCGGCCCGGCGCTCCGTAAAATTCCCTGTTCGACGGCCGCGCGATCGGAGCGCCGCCGCGGTCGACCCAAGGAAACGGCAGCGCGATGACGGTGACAGAGGACGGCTCCATGACCCCGGACGAGGTCGTGTACGGGCCCGGCATCGACCCCGAGCGGCTGGCCGTCTGCCTCTCCGTGCTCGATGAGCTGGAGAAGATCGACGTCGACCACCCCGACGCGATCGCCGTGCGCCGGGCCACCGCGGGCGTCTATCGCACAGTCAAGCAGCGCCGCCGCCAGGACCGCCGGGCCGCGAAGACCGCGCACGACAAGGCCGTCACCGAGTCCACCGCGACCGGCTCGGCGCAGCGCATCGACGACGAGACCGAGGGCCTTCTGCCGTCGTCGGTGACGGAGGAGGGGAGGATCGCCGGGATACTCCAGCGCCCGCGCTCCTGCTACACCTGCAAGACCCGGTACGTCGAGGTCGACTACTTCTACCACCAGCTCTGTCCCGACTGCGCCCGCCTGAACCGCGAGAAGCGCGACGTCCACGCCGACCTCACCGGCAAGCGCGCCCTGCTCACCGGCGGCCGGGCCAAGATCGGGATGTACATCGCGCTCCGGCTGCTGCGCGACGGCGCCCACACCACGATCACCACCCGGTTCCCGAAGGACGCCATCCGCCGCTTCAAGGCCATGGACGACTCCGCGGACTGGCTGCACCGCCTGGAGGTCGTCGGCATCGACCTGCGCGACCCTGCCCAGGCCGTGGCCCTCGCCGACCAGATCGCCGAGGCGGGCCCGCTCGACGTCCTCATCAACAACGCGACCCAGACCGTACGCCGGCTGCCCTCCGCCTACGCCGCCCTCGTCGACGGCGAGAGCGCGCCGCTGCCCGCCGGGGAACTCCCCGCCCACCACGTCATCGGCGCGTTCGGCTCCGGCGCGGTCGACGGCCTTGCCGCCCTCCCCGTCGGCATCAGCGGCCTCGACGCCCAGCAGGTCGTCGACCTCGCCCTGGTCGCGGGCAACGCCAGCGTCGCCCGGCACCTCGACGGCACCGCCATCGACGCCGGCGGCCTGGTCCCCGACGTCGTCGACACCAACACGTGGGTGCAGACCATCGAGCAGATCTCCCCGGTGGAACTCCTTGAGACCCAGCTCTGCAACTACACGGCGCCGTTCATCCTGATCAGCAAGCTCCGCCCGGCCATGGCCGCCGCCGCAAAGGCCGCCGCGAGCGGGCGCTCGTACATCGTCAACGTCTCGGCGATGGAGGGCGTCTTCGGCCGCGGCTACAAGGGCGCCGGGCACCCGAACACCAACGCCGCCAAGGCCGCGATGAACATGGTGACCCGGACCAGCGGCCAGGAGATGTTCCAGAGCGACGGCATCCTCATGACCTCGGTCGACACCGGCTGGATCACCGACGAACGCCCCCACTACGACAAGCTCAGGCTGGCCGAGGAGGGCTTCCACGCACCGCTCGACCTGGTCGACGGGGCGGCCCGGGTTTACGATCCGATTGTGCGCGGCGAGCAGGGCGAGGACCTGTACGGCGTCTTCCTGAAGGACTACGCGCCCGGGAAGTGGTGACCCACCACCCCGGACGGGCGGCCCGGCGCCGGTCGGGCCCCGGCCCTGGTGAGCACCGCGCGAGGAGTTGCCATGGCCAGTTCACACGGCGTTGATCCCAGGGCCTTCAACGACCCGCGCAACCACTACCCGACCGACGACGACTTCTACGCGAGTGACCGTCCGGCGCACCCCGTACTGCCGGAGGACCGCCCGCGCGGCGGCGGATCCAGGACCACGGTTAGGCACCGCGGCACCTGGGCCACCGTCGCACTGGTCGCCGGAATCGTCCTGCTGATCCTCGTGGGGATCGCCCTGTTCCCGTGAGACAGCCGTCATGAGGGCGGCGCGGACGATCTCAGCCGGTCGTGGACGGCGTACCCGCCCGACGTGTACGCCGCCCGCACCCGCGTCCCGCCGTCCACCAGCAGATCCGCCCCGGTGATCCACTCGGCCCGGTCGGAGGCCAGCCACAGCACGGCCCGTGCGATGTCGGCAGGTTCCCCGATCCGGCCGAGCGGCAGCCCGGCGGCCACCTCCGCCTCGCCCGGCTCCCACACGAACCGCGCCATCCCGGTGCGGACGAGACCGGGGGAGACGGAGTTGACCCGCACCCCCGGCGCGAGTTCACCCGCGAGCTGCCGCGTGAGATGCAGCAGGGCGGCCTTGCTGGTCCCGTAAGCACCCACGTTCGGCCCGACATGCCCGGCGCCCTCCGTGCAGACATTGACCACCGCACCGCCGTGCTCCCGCATCCACGCCCGCCACACGCACTGCACCAGCCGCAGCGGCGTCTCCACGTTCACGGTGAACGCCGTCCGCCACACGTCCGGATCGGCCTCCATCAGCGGGCCGTACGGCTGGTTCGTCGCCGCGTTGTTGACGACCACGTCGATCCGCCCGAAGGCGCGCAGCGCGCACTCGGTCAACTCCCGCAGATGATCGGGGTCGGCGACATCCCCGGCCAGACCGACACCGCCCAACTCCTCGGCGGCACGCGCCACTTCACCGGCGTCCCGCGCACTCACGCACACCAGCGCCCCGGCCCCGGCGAACGCCTCGGCGACCGCGCGCCCGATCCCGCGCGTGCCCCCGGTGACCAGGACGCCCCGACCTCGTAGACCGTACGACGACGTCATCGCCGTACGATCTCATGACGGGCCGTCAGTCGACAGCCCCCAGGCGGGAGTTGGGCAGTCGGGAGTTCCGGGCTGCCACGATGCCGAGCACCGTCCGCCAGTCCTCCAGGACCCCGGCGTCGAGGCCGACGACCTTGGCCGCGTCGTCGGCCTGGCGCAGGGTGATCGCGTCGTCCGCGAGGGGATCGCGCTCGAAGGCCGCTGCCTCGTCGCGGGACATCGCGCCGCCCTGCGCCCGGAGCGTCAGCGTGCTCTGTGCGGACAGATCGTGGCCCGGCGCCGCGGCGGCCAGGTAGCGCTTCGCGGGCACGTGCAGCCGGACGAGGCGGGCGACCCGCTCGCCGAGCAGGGCGTGCACCGCGTCCGCCGCGTGGTCGGCGTGCCCGGCATCGTCGCCGGGCTGAAGGAGATGCCCGATGTCGTGGACCAGGCCGGCGATCTGGAGTTCCTTGTCGGCGGGGCGACTTCGGCGCAGCAGCGCGGCCGTCTGCAGCGCGTGGTCGTGCAGATCGACCGGATCACCGCTGCGGTCAGGAGTGTCCCAGGCACCCCGGCACGCGTACAGCAGATCCATCAGCTCCTCGACGCTGCGCAATTCCATGCGTCAGTCCTCCCGCGAGCCGGCCCGTGCGGAACGCCAGGAGATCATGGCGAGCTTGCGACTCAGCCAACGGGACCTGAACTGCGCGACGCCATCAGTGACGTAGGTCATGTTCTCGCTCGTGCGTACGGACAGGTAGGCCGTGCGGGGGGCTGCCAAACCGCGCATGATGTAACAAACCGGTTCAGGTCATGGCTGAAGAACACGGGGAGACTTGCAATGGTTACCCCATGTTTTCAGCCCCATCGAGCGGCGGCCCGCTCATTTGGTTAACCTGAGGCAGACGGACAGCGACAAGGGGTCCCACCCACACCCATGGTCCGTCCCGGGACAAGCCGGTCACAACGGCCTGCTCTCACACGAGTAACCGGCGCCACCGCGTCCGAACTGCCTTCAACCCACACCCGAGCGGGCTTCAGGTACCGGACCGGAGCATGGCTGGTACGCCCCGAGGGTGACCCGACACATAAGGAGTGCGCGGTGACACCGGAGAAGACGAATCGCGAGCAACGCCCCAAGGAACCCACGGAGCGTGCGGGCCACCGGTCCGACGAGCTCGGCAGCCTGGCCGTGTGGGCCCGCTCGGCCCCCATCCGTCTCGCGGGCTACGAGGACGACCTCGCCGAGCCCCACATCCTGCCCAGCGTGGACTGACGCCCACGGGACCCATCGCGATCGCCGACAGCATGGGCGTGTGAAAATCACGCCCATGCTGATCAGAGAAGCCGCGGCCGACGACTGGCCGCGGATCTGGCCTTTCTGGCACCGGATCGTCGCCGCCGGCGACACCTACACCTGGGCCCGGGACACCTCCGAAGAGGCGGCCCGGGCCCTGTGGACGAGTTCACCCAAGCGGGTGTACGTCGCCGAGGACGAGACCGGAACCGTCGTCGGCTCCGCCTTCGTCACCCCCAACTACGGCGGCCCCGCCGACCGCGTCGCCAACGCCGGCTTCATGGTCGACCCCGACCACGGCGGCCGCGGCATCGGCCGCGCCCTCGCCGAACACATCCTCACCGAGGCCCGCGACCAGGGCTTCCGGGGCATGGTCTTCAACGCGGTCGTCGAGACCAACCCCGCCGTCAGGCTCTGGCTCTCCCTCGGCTTCACGATCCTGGGCACGGTGCCGGACGCCTTCGACCATCCCCGGGACGGACGCGTCGGCCTGCACATCATGTACCGCGCCCTCTAGTCGAGCGGCGCGGTCCGCTGCCAGGGCCGCAGCCTCTCCAGCTCCGCCGCCAGCTCCAGCAGTGCGGCCTCCGAACCCGGCCGGCCCACGAGCTGTACGGCGCAGGGCGCGCCCGAGGGAAGGGTGCCGAACGGGACCGACATCGCGGGCCAGCCGGTGAGGTTCCACGGGGGAGTCATCGGCGAGTAGTTGGTGTTGGCCAGCACATTGCGCAGCCAGCCCCGCTCGTGCCACGGCCCGGCCTTGGGGGAACGGCGGGCCAGCGCCGCCGTCAGCAGGATGTCGTGCTCGGCGAAGAACGGCGTGAGGCGCTCCCGCAGCCGCTCCCGGCTCGTCCCCGTGCGGACGCTCTTCACGAACCGGCGCCCGATGGCCGCGTGCACCCGCGTCCGCCGCGTCAGCCTCCGCGGATCGAATCCCGCCGCGTCCACCGAGGTGCCCGCAGTCCAGTGCGCCAGCGAGGTGGTGCTCAGCGACAGCGGATACGGCGGATCGGCGCGGTGCAGTGCGTGACCGGCCCCGGCCAGCAGCCCGGCCGCCTCCCGCACGGCGGTCGTATACGGCTTGCTGACGGCTACTCCGGCGAGCGGGCTGCGCACGGACACGGCGACCTTCCGCGAAACGGGCGCGTCCGGCCGTACGACCTCGGTGTCAGCGATGACCGAAAACATCAGCCGGGCATCCTCGACGGTCGTCGCGAGGGGGCCGTTCTCGGACATTCCGAACCAGTCGCCGTCGCCGATGCCCGCCGGGACGACCCCGAACCCCGGCTTGATCGTGACCAGGCCGCAGTTGGCCGCCGGGATGCGCAGTGAGCCCATGCCGTCGTTGCCGAGCGCGATCGGCACCATCCCGGCCGCGACCGCCGCCGCGCTGCCGCCCGAGGAACCGCCCGCGGTGCGGGTGGTGTCCCACGGGTTGCGGGAGATGCCGTGCACGCCCTCGGTCGTACCGAAGACGCACAGCTCCGGTACGTTCGTGAGACCCACGACCACCGCACCCGCCGCCCGCAGCCGGGCCACGGTGTCATGGTCGTGGTCGGCCGGGGTGTCCGGGGTCGCGGCGGAGCCGACCCGGTTGGACTCGCCCGTCACGGCGAGGTTGTCCTTCACGGCCAACGGCACACCCGCCAGCGGGAGTTCGGCCAGATCGGCGCGGGCTCCCACCTCGTCGGCCTCCGCGAGCGCCGCCTCGGCCCGCACCACCCGGAACGCGCCGATCCGCCCGTCGAGCCGCTCGATCCGGGCGAGATGCGCGGCCACCACCTCACGCGGCGTTACCCGCTTCTCGCGTACGGCGGCGGAGATCTCGGCGGCGGTACGGCCGACCCAGTCGGTCACGGGCGCGCTCCTTCGAGCCTCCTCCACTGGGACCTCACATGTCCTTGAGGAGCTTCTCCAGGAAGGCCACCGACTCGGGGCCCGGTGAGGCGACGAGGCTCAGCCGGTCCATGACCGCGAGGTAGTGGTCGACCTCTTCCTGCTTGTCCAAGTACAGGGCGCTGGTGAGCTGTTCGAGATAGACGACGTCCGGCAGGTCCGGGACCGGGAAGCGCATCACGGTGATCGGACCGCCGGCCGCCGCATGGCCACCCACCTCGAACGGCAGCACCTGAACCGTGATGTTCGGGTGGGCAGCCGCCTCGATCAGGTGCCGGAGCTGCTCACGCATCACCGCCGCTCCGCCCAGCGGACGGCGCAGCGCCGCCTCGTCCACCACGAACCACAGCTTCGGCCCGTCCGGCCTGGTGAGCAACTCCTGCCGGATCATGCGGAGTTCGACGCGGCGCCGGACCGAGTCCGGCATGTCGACCGGGCGACCGAGCCGGACGACGGCTTCGGCGTACGCGGCGGTCTGCAACAGGCCCGGGATGAACTGGACTTCGTACGTACGGATGAGGGAGGTGGCTTCCTCCAGCCCCAGGTGCTGCTCGAACCAGTTGGGGAAGACATCACCGTAGTCGCGCCACCAGCCGGGTTCGTTGGCGCGGCGGACCGAGTCCAGGAAGTCCTGGCGTACGTCGGGCTCATGGAGGCCGTACAGCGTCAACAGGTCCGCGACATCGCGCTCCTTGAAGCCGACGCGGCCCAGTTCCATACGGCACAGCTTGGCGTCCGAGGCGCGTATCGCCGAAGCTGCCGTGTCACGCGTGATGTTGAGAGACTCGCGCAGGCGGCGCAGGCGGGTGCCCAGCATGATGCGCTGGACTGTCGGACCACCGCGCTGAAGGCTCAGTACGTCCGAACCCGAGGGCGCGTGTTCCGGTTGAGCTGAAGTCATGTTCATCCCCTCGGCGGTCGCGCCGATACCGTCCGCAAGTTTTCGGGACTCAAAAGAGGATCGTAGCACCGAGGTTCCGGATAACTGCGGGGAGTGAAGGGACCGGAAGACGCCGGCCTGTGTCCGGCGTCTTCCGGCCATCCGCGGGCTTGCCTGACCTCAGCGGCCGGGGAGTAGGCCGTCGAAGTCGCCGTCCTTCACACCGCGGACGAACGCGGAGATCTCGGCGCTGGTGTAGACGAGCGCCGGACCTTCGGGATGGCGCGAGTTGCGCACGGCGATGTGGCCGTCGGAGAGCGCGGCCAACTCGACGCAGTTGCCCTCGGGGTTGCTGTGGTGGCTCTTGCGCCACTCCGCGCCGCTCAACAGGGTGGCCGCCATGCCGTTCGCGTGCTTGATCTGAGGCCTCATCGCTCCCCCGGAAGATCGGATGCAATTGCAGCTTCAATTGCACCCCTTGGTGATGTGGAGGACGATAGCCCCGGGGGAGACCGCTCGCAAGATCGTCTGCAATTGCAGCGGTAATTGCCGATGCACTTGCGTTCGCGGGGGCAGACGGAGGACGATGCTCCGGACAGGTGCAGTGCGCGCAGTTGTTCTCTTCCCATGGGGTCTCAGGGGTCGCGATGTCCGCAGAGCAAGTCGTACGACCGGCCAACACCCTGCGGGTCGAGGGGACTTGGGAGTGGCTGTGCCGGGCCGTCGACGAGGTGGGCCGGCCCGAGCTGGGGCAGACCGTCACGCGGGTCCCCGTCGTCGGGGACGGGCGCGACCCGGCGCTCTGTTCCGTCCTCGTCGTGCCGCCGATGCCTCAATCGGCCCATGTGGCACGGGACTTCACCCGGGCGGCGGTAGCCGACCGGGTCGGCGGCGAACTCGTCGACGACATGGCGGTCGCCGTGTCGGAACTGGTGAGCAACGCGCTGCGCTACGGCCAGGCTCCCAACTCTCGTACGCAGCCGCGGCCTTCACTGTGGGTCGCGGTGTGGGACCGGCTGCCGTACGCGGTGTGCGCGGTCACCGACGACAGCGACCGCATACCCGTGGAGGGTTGTCCGGACGAGTTCGCCGAGTCCGGGCGCGGTCTCCAGGTGGTCTCCGCGCTGAGCGACTCATGGGGCTGGAACCTGCGGGCGGGCGGCGGCAAGACGGTCTGGGCGCTGTTCCGGCTCTGAGTCCCGGGAACACAACACGCAAGGGGGGCACCGGCGTTGCGCCGGTGCCCCCCTTCCGTGTCGCCGATCAGGCCTTGCGGCCGATGCCGCAGACCGTGTCCACGTCGGACGGGTCGCGGCCCACGTCGACCGGCTCCGGGCGCCACTGCGAGATGGGGACGATGCCGGGTTCGACGGCGTCGAGACCCTCGAAGAAGGCCGCTATCCGCTCGGGGCCGCGCAGGTAGTAGGAGCTGGCGGAGTTGGCGTTGTACACCGAGATCGCCTGGTTGAGCGCCGGGTTGGTGTCCGTGCCGTCGGTCAGCGCGAGGTAGCTGCCCGAGGGCAGCGCGTCGAGGAAGCGGGCCACGACGGCCTCGGGCTCGTCGGAGTCCGGGATCTGGCCCAGGATGCCCAGCATCGTCAGCGCGATCGGCTTGCTGAAGTCCAGTGTCCTGGCCGCGGCTTCGAGAATCGTCTCGGGGTCGCGCACATCGGCCTCGACATAGGCGCAGGCGCCCTGCGGGGTGCTGGTGAGCAGGGCCTGGGCGTGCACGAGGACCAGGGGATCGTTGTCGACATAGACGATGCGGCTCTCGGGCGCGATGCGTTGCGCGACCTCGTGCGTGTTGTCGACGGTCGGCAGACCGGTTCCGATGTCGAGGAACTGGCGGATGCCCGCCTCCGCGGCCAGATAGTGCACGGCCCGCACCAGGAAGCCTCGTTGGAGGCGGGCGAGCAGGGCGATGTCCGGGAACATCTGGACGATCATCTCGCCGGCTTCGCGGTCGGCGGCGTAGTTGTCCTTGCCGCCCAGGAGGAAATTCCACACACGGGCGGAGTGCGGCCGGTCGAGCTGGAGCCGGTCGGCCAGCGGGTCTTCGGAAGTCATGGGCAAAGCCTCACACGAAGTACCCGGCGGTGTCCGGCGATTCGGACCCGAACCGGGAGTTACGGCACGTTCACAGGTGCGCCTCTCCCGTGCTGTCCCGCTCGATCAGCCGCGGCACCGGGACCCGCACCGTGCGCGCCGGGCCGCCGTCCAGCAGAGAGGTCAACTCCCGCGCGGCCGTTCGGCCGAACTCCACACTGTCCCGGGACAGCGCCGACAGCCACGGCCGGACCATGCGGCACAGCGCGGAGTCCTCCCAGGCGACCACCGACACGTCCGCCGGTACGGAGCGGCCCAGTTCGGCGGCGGCGGCCACCCCGGCGACGGCCATCACGTCGTTGTCGTAGATCAGCGCGGTCGGCGGAGCGTCGACCTCCAGGACCCGGCGGGTGACGGCGGCGCCCGCCGCGTCCGAGTAGTCGGTGGTCACCGAGCGCACCTCGGTGAGTCCGCGCCGCTGGGCCTCGGCGCGCAGCGCGCGGATCCGGCGCTCGGTGTGCGCGAGGCCGGGCAGGCCGGCGATGTGCGCGATCCGCCGGTGGCCGCGCGCGTACAACTCGTCGACGACCGACGCCATCGCGCCCGCGTCGTCGGCCCACACCGTCGAGAGCCCGGGATGGCGTTCGTCGGGCGCGCCGCCGATCACCACGGCGGGCAGGCCCAGTTCGTCCAGGAGGTCGGGCCGCGGGTCGGCGGTGCGCGGATCGGCCACCAGGACCCCGTCCACCCGGTGTTCGGCCCACCAGCGCCGGTACACCGCGCACTCGTCGTCCACGTCCTCGGCCATCTGGAAGAGCAGGCCGAGATGGCGCTCGGCCAGCACCTCCTGGATGCCCGAGACGAGTTGCAGGAAGAACGAGTCCACGCCGAGGGTGTCCGCGGGCCGGGCGAGGACGAAACCGACCGTCGCCGCGCCCTCCCCGGACAGCGCCCGTGCCGCCGTGCTGGGCCGCCAGCCCAACTGCTCCGCGACCCGGCGCACCCGGTCCCGGGTGATCTCGGAGACGCCGGGCCGGCCGTTGAGCGCGAAGGAGACCGCGCTCTCGGACACCCCGGCGCGCTGCGCGATGTCCTTCATCGTCGGCCGACGCGCGGGCGACCGCTTGCCTGACAACGCCTGATCTCCATTCCGTCGGCACCCCGCACTAAAGCGCTTGAGCCAGCACACCCTAAAGCGCATTAGTGATCCACCGCAAGAATGCGAACACACCTTTCTGACCAGGCATGTTGACCCGATGGTGGCCGGATCCGGTCAACTAATGAATTTAGCTGAGCGGAATCCATTGACTCGCCCGCCGGACAGCGTGCAGGGTCTGCCCCGGCACGATTGGCCACCGCCACCGCAAAGGAGTCACCCGCCGTGCGCATCTCCCGCAGAGCCTTCGCCGCCGCTGCCGCCGTCGTCGTCCTCATGCCGCTGAGCGCCTGCGGCTCCGGGGGAGAGGACGGCGGCGGATCGTCCGACGCCTCGGGCAAGGTCGAGGGCGACATCACCTTCCAGACCTGGAACCTCCGCGCCAACTTCAAGCCCTACTTCGAGGGCGTGGTCGCCGGCTTCGAGAAGAAGTACCCCGGCACCCATGTGAAGTGGATCGACCAGCCCGCCGAGGGCTACGCCGACAAGATCAGCGCGGACGCGGCAGGCGGCACCCTGCCCGACGTCGTCAACGTCTCCCCGGACCTGGTCGCCCCGCTCGCCAAGGCAGGCCTCGCGCTCGACCTCGACAAGGCAGCCGCGAAGTACAAGCCCGAGTATCTGAGCGGGGCTTGGGCCAGCCACCAGATACCGGGCATGACCGGCACCTACGCCTTCCCCTGGTACCTCAACACCGGCCCGCTCTTCTACAACAAGTCCCTGTTCAAGCAGGCCGGACTCGACCCGGACCAGCCGCCGAAGACGTACGACGAACTCTTCGCCGACGCACTCCAGTTGGCCCAGAAGACCGACGGCAAGGTAGCCACCCTCGCCAACGTCCCCACCGTCGAGGACTTCGGCCGCTACGGCGTCCAAGTCATGAACAAGGCGGGCACCGGCTTCGCCTTCAACGACGCCAAGGGCGTCGAACTCCTCACCAAATACAAGCAGTTGTACGACGCGAAGGCCCTCGACCCGCAGGCGCTCACCGCCACCCCCGAGTCGTCCGGCAAGAAGTTCCTCACCGGGGCCGTCGCCATGAACCCCGGCAGCGCCCTGGACCTCGACAACTTCAAGAAGCAGGCGCCCACCCTGTACAAGAACATCGGCATCACCGACCAGATCACCAGCACCGGTCACGTCAACATGTACGTGATGGGCGTGATGGTCAACTCCAAGACCAAGCACACCGCCGCCTCCGTGGCCTTCGCGCACTATGTGACCGACGCCCAGCAGCAGATGTCGTTCGCGAAGCAGGTCGCCATCTTCCCGAGCACCGCGGGTTCCCTGGAGGACCCGTACTTCACCAAGGAGGACGGCACCGACGAGACACGGGTGCGGATCGCGGCCGCCAAGTCCCTGAAGAACGCGGTCAATTACACGCCGGTGCTGTTCAGCGAGCAGATGAAGACCGCGCTGCGCAACGAGGTCGCCAAGGCGTTGCAGGGGAAGGAGAGCCCCAAGGCGGCTCTCGACAACGCTGTCAAGCAGTGCGACACACTGCTCCAGCAGCAGGGATAGTCCGCGATGGCCCTGTCCACCGTCTCCCGGGTGCGGCGCCAACTGCCCACCAGCCCCTGGCTGTTCGCCGCCCCGGGGCTGCTGATCACCGGCGTCTTCATCCTCTACCCGTTCGGCTCCACGCTGGCGGGCGCCTTCACCGACCGGCGCACCCTGATCCCCGGCCGCTTCGTGGGCTTCGCCAACTTCCGCGAGCTGTGGCACGACGACATGTTCTGGACCGGCTTGCGCAACAGCACCCTGTACATCCTCGGAGTGGTCCCCGCACTCGTCGTACTCCCGCTGCTGCTCGCCCTGCTGGTGCAGAAGAACATCCCCGGCATCACCTTCTTCCGGTCCGCCTTCTACACCCCGGTCGTCGCCTCGATCGTCGTGGTCGGGCTGATCTGGGTGTGGCTGCTCGACGAACGCGGCCTGGTCAACTCGCTGTTGGAGACGATCGGCGTCGGCCGCATCGGCTTCCTCAGCGACCAGTGGCTGCTGCTGCTCAGCGCCATGGCCGTCACGGTCTGGAAGGGCCTCGGCTACTACATGATCATTTATCTGGCGGCACTCGCCAGTGTGCCCCGCGAACTGCACGAGGCCGCGTCGGTCGACGGCGCGGGCGCGGTGCGCCGCTTCTTCACGGTCACCGTGCCCGCCGTCCGCTCCACCATGGTCCTCGTCGGCGCGCTGTCCTCGGTGGCCGCTTTCAAGGTGTTCTCCGAGGTCTACCTGATGGCGGGCCCGAGCGGCGGACCGGCCGGCGAGGACACCACCCTCGTGATGCTCGTCCAGCGCACCGGCACGGGACTGACCGGGCGGGTCGGCTACGCCTCCGCCCTCTCCGTCGTCGTCTTCGTGGTCACCGTCGCCCTGATGCTGCTCGTGCTGCGGGCCGACCGGAGGGACGTGCCATGACCGTCATCGAGCGAGTGCGCCCGGCCGAGACACCGGCTCCGGCCCGGAAACCGCGTGTCACCGACGAGCACGGCCGCCGCATCCGCGGCTGGGAACTCGCCCTGCGCTACGCGCTGTTGCTCGCCGTCCTCGCCATCACGGTCGGCCCCTTCCTGTGGCAGCTCTCCACCTCGCTCAAGGGCCCGACCGAGGACATCTACAGCTCACCGCCGACCTTCCTGCCCCAGCACCCCACCCTGCACAACTACCAGCGGGTCGCCGAAACCATCCCGGTCTGGGACTACGCCCTCAACTCGCTGAAGGTCGCCTCCGCCAACGTCGTGACGAACTGCGTCGGTTCGGCGCTCGCGGGGTACGCGCTGGCCCGGCTGCGCTACAGGGGCCGCCGGGTGGCCACCCTCGTCTTCATTCTCGCGATGCTCGTGCCGGTGGAGGGCATCATCATCGCCCAGTTCACCACCATGCGTGAGCTGGGCCTCAACAACACCCTGATCGGGGTGGTCCTTCCGGGCTGCATCGGCGCGATGAACGTCCTGCTGATGCGCAACGCCTTCCTCAACCTGCCCTACGAGATCGAGGAGGCGGCCTTCGTCGATGGTGCCAACGTCTGGCAGCGGTTCCTGCGGATCGCGCTGCCGTCCGTGAAGGGGACCGTCGCCGTCGTCGCGATCTTCGCCTTCATGGGCGCCTGGGACGACTTCCTGTGGCCGCTCATCGTGCTCAGTGACCCGTCCAGGTTCACGCTCACCATCGGCCTCAACTATCTGCACGGCACCTTCGCCAACGACGAACGCCTGGTGGCCGCCGGCACGGTCATCGCCGTGGCACCCCTGATCGCCCTCTTCGCCTGCCTCCAGCGGTACTTCTTCCGGGGCGTGGGCGAAGGCGCGGTCAAGGGGTGAAGCCGCCTCGCATCCAGGTACGCACTACAGAACCAGGATCCCGATGTCTTCTGCCGTGCGCTTCGGCGTCAACTACACCCCCAGCCAAGGGTGGTTCCACCACTGGCTCGACTTCGACCTCGACCCCGTGCGCGCCGACCTCGACTCGATCGCCGCGCTGGGCCTCGACCACATCCGGGTCTTCCCGGTGTGGCCCTACTTCCAGCCCAACCGGACCCTGATCCGGCCCAAGGCCGTGCAGCAGCTCGTTCAGCTCGTCGACGCGGCCGGTGAGCGCGGGCTCGACGTCAACGTGGACGGACTGCAAGGGCACTTGAGCAGCTTCGACTACCTGCCCGCCTGGACCCGCACCTGGCACCGGCGCAACCTCTTCACCGACCCCGACGTCCTCGACGGCCAGGCGACCTACCTGCGCACGCTCGCCGCCGCCCTCGGCGACCGGCCCAACTTCATCGGCATGACCCTCGGCAACGAGGTCAACCAGTTCTCGGCCGGCCCGCATCCCGACCCCGACCGGGCGACGGAGGACCAGATCGACGCCTGGCTGGAGCGGATGCTCGCGGCCTGCGCCGAGGGGGCGCCCGGCAAGCCGCATCTGCACGCCGAGTACGACGCGACCTGGTACCAGGACGACATGCCGTTCACCCCGGCCCAGGCCGCCCGGCACGGCGCGATGACGGCCGTGCACTCCTGGGTCTTCAACGGCACCGCCCAACGCCACGGCCGGAGTTCGGTCCCCGCCGAGCACCATGCCGCATACCTGATCGAGCTGAGCAAGGCCTGGGCCGACGCGCCGCACCGGCCCGTCTGGCTCCAGGAGGTCGGCGCACCCCAGCCGCTCGTACCGGCCGAGCACGCGGCAGCCTTCGCCGAGGCCACGATCGCCAACGCCCTTGACTGCACGGACCTCTGGGGCATCACCTGGTGGTGCTCGCACGACGTGTCCCGTGACCTCGCCGACTTCCCCGAACTCGAGTACGGGCTGGGCCTGTTGACCAACGACCGGCAGCCCAAGGACATCGCGCTGGTGCTCGCGGAGGCGGCCCGCGAGCCCACCTACGCGCCCGCCACCCGCACCACGGGCCTTGTCGTGCCCGCCGACCCGTCGGTCCGCTCGGTCTGCGGTCCCGGCGGGCCGGTCTTCGACGCCTACTTCCGGCTCGTCGCCGACGGAGCCCGCCCGGCGACCGTCCTCGACACGCGCGCGGACGACAAGGAACACCTCGCCGCGCGCGGCATCACCGAAGTCGTCACTCCCGACCAGGTACTCCCCACCCCACAAGGAGGCACCAGCTCGTGAACCCCCGACGTCCCACCAGACGCACCGTCCTGCTCGCCGGCGCGGCAGCCACCCTGCTGCCCCAACTGCCCATGCCCGCCCGCGCGGTGGGGCAGGCCGCCGCCACCGCGACCCAGCCCTACGCCTCCTACTGGTACCCGGACTCCCTGCCCTCCGGCACCCCGGGCACCGGCATCACCTGGCGCAGCCTGAAGACCTGGACCGCCGCCTCGGACACGGACCTCGCCTTCAACGCCGCCGCCGTGCCGCTCGCCGCTCGCTTCACCCCGACCCCCGCCAACAGCACCGCCCGCTCCGGTCAGGCCCGCATCCAGTCGTTGGTGTCCTTCGGGCCGACGTCGAGCAACCCCTCCCAGGGTGCGGCCACCGCCGACTACTACGCCCTCACCCACTGGTCCTACCTCGACGAACTCGTCTTCTGGGGCGGCTCGTCCGGCGAGGGCATCATCCTCGCCCCCAACGCACCTATCGTGGACGCCGCCCACCGCCACGGCGTGCCCGTCCTCGGCAACATCTTCCTGCCGCCCGTCGCCTACGGCGGACAGCTCCAGTGGACCCGCGACCTGGTCCAGAAGGACTCCGCCGGGCACTACCCGCTGGCCGCCCAACTCGTCGCCGTGGCGGCCGCGTACGGCTTCGACGGATGGTTCGTCAACGCCGAGACCAGCGGCGGGAACACCGCGCTCGGCACCGACATGCAGGGATTCGTAAGGGAGTTGAAGTCCCTCGCAGCCGCCCAGGGGCAGCGGGTGACCTGGTACGACGCGATGACCGTCAACGGTACGGTCAGTTGGCAGGGCGCGCTGAACACGTCGAACCAGGCGTTCTTCGAGGCCGCCGACGACATGTTCGTCGACTTCCGGTGGAGCCCGAGCACGCTGGCCGCGTCCGGGACGAAGGCGGACGGCCTGGGGCGCAGCCGCTACGAGTTGTGGGCGGGCGTCGATGTCGAGTCCAACGGGTCCGATACGTCGGTGAGTTGGGACGCGATGGTGCCGACGACCAAGGCGCACATCACGTCCATCGGCTTCTACCGGCCCGAGTGGACCCGCAACCACCTGCCCGCGAGCCGTACGCCGGGCGACTTCCACGCGGCGGACGACCGGTTCTGGACCGGCCGCTCGCTCGACCCCTCGCAGCCGGACCCCACGGACAGCTGGCGGGCGCCGGCGGTGTCGGTCGCCGACCGGTCTACGGTGGGCGGCGCGCTGCCGTTCGCGAGCGTCTTCAACACCGGGCACGGCCTGCGCTGGTACGAGGACGGGACGGTCACCTCGGACGCGCCGTGGAACCACCTCGGACTCCAGGACCGGCTGCCGTCCCGGCGATGGGTGGTGCGGACGGCCGGCCAACGGCCCACCGTGACCCTCGACTTCGCGGACGCCTGGCGGGGCGGCAGCAGTGTGCTGGTCTCGGGTGCGCTGGATCGACCGACGACCGTGGATCTGTACGGTTCACAGCTGCCGATCGGTGGTGACACCGTGGTCGACCTGACGTTCCGTACCGACACCGGCAGTGTGAACGTCGAGCTGGCCGTCGCCACGGCCGAGCCAAGCGGCGCGGGGTCCGCACCGCCGTACACCTATCTGCCTGTGAACCCCGTCGACGGCTGGCAGACCGTGACTGTGCCGCTCACGGGTCTCTCCGGGACGCTGCACGCGATCGGTGTACGGCTCACCGCGACCGAGGGGCCGGTGAACTGGCGGCTCGGCGGGATCGCTGTCCGCGATGCCGACGACACCGAGCCGCCCGCCGCTCCCTCCGGCCTGCGGATCACCGCCGCCACCGGTGGGGACCTGCGCTTCGCCTGGGACGCCGCGCCCGGCGCCGTACGCCACTACACCCTGCACCGCCTCCTGGCGGACGGCACCCGGCGCTTCCTCGGCGGCACCTGCCAGCGGGCCTTCTTCGTCGGCGGGCTGACGGCCGAACAGGGCGAGCAGGAAGCGCGGTTCGAACTGCACGCGACAGGGGAGCTGTACACAGCGTCGGCCCCCGCGACCGTCACGTACGCCTGGTAGCACCCCTGTCCCCACCCGCACCTTCACCCGCAACCGAGCCACGGAGCACCCCACATGCATGACGACCGCAGCCTGGTCGAAGCCCGCCTCAAGCGTGTCCTCGAAGAACGCATCCGTCCCGCCGTGTACCCCGAGTCCGTGCCGCTGGAGGTCGCCGTCTGGCACGCGCCCGGTGAGCCGGTGCCCGTCGCCGAGGGGCTCGCCGCCGTACCCGAACCGATCGAGGTGGGCGCCCGGTGGGGTGCTCCCTGGGGGACCAGTTGGTTCCGTGTCACCGGGACCGTGCCTCAGGCGTGGGCCGGGAAGACCGTCGAGGCGCTGCTCGACCTCGGCTTCGACGAGAACATGCCCGGCTTCCAGTGCGAGGGCCTCGTCTACCGGCCCGACGGCACCCCCGTGAAGGGCCTCAACCCGCGCAACCAGTGGGTCCGCATCGGCGCGCCCGTCGCCGGCGGCGAGGAGGTGCGGCTGCACATCGAGGCCGCGTCCAACCCCGTCATTCTGGACTACCACCCCTTCCTCCCCACCCAGTTGGGCGACAAGGAGACCGCCGGCAGCGAACCGCAGTACACGCTCACCCGCATGGATCTCGCCGTCCTCGACGAGAACGTCTGGCGGCTCGTCCTCGACCTGGAGGTCCTCGGCGAGCTCATGGCCGAGCTGCCCGTCGACTCCGCGCGCCGCTGGGACCTGCTGCGGGCGATCGAGAAGGCGCTGGACGCCGTGGACCTCCAGGACGTCAACGGCACGGCGGAGAAGGCCCGTTCACACCTGACGGCCGTCCTGTCGGCGCCCGCCGTGCCGTCCGCGCACCGGATCAGCGCCGTCGGGCACGCGCACATCGACTCCGCGTGGCTGTGGCCGCTGCGCGAGACGGTCCGCAAAGTGGCCCGTACGACGTCCAACATGACCGCCCTCCTCGATGACGAGCCCGACTTCGTCTTCGCCATGTCCCAGGCCCAGCAGTGGGCCTGGGTGAAGGAGCACCGGCCCGAGGTGTGGGCGCGGGTCAAGAAGGCGGTGGCGGACGGGCGGTTCGTGCCGGCCGGCGGTATGTGGGTGGAGTCGGACACCAACATGCCGGGCTCGGAGGCGATGGCCCGTCAGTTCGTGCACGGGAAGCGGTTCTTCCTCGACGAGTTCGGTATCGAGAACGAGGAGGCCTGGCTGCCCGACACCTTCGGCTTCGCCGCAGGTCTGCCGCAGATCATCAAGGCCGCGGGCTCCAAGTGGCTGCTGACGCAGAAGATCTCGTGGTCGCAGACGAACAAGTTCCCGCACCACACCTTCCGTTGGGAGGGCATCGACGGCACCCGGATCTTCACCCACTTCCCGCCCGTCGACACCTACAACTGCTCCATGAAGGGCAGTGAAATCGCCCACGCGGCCCGCAACTTCAAGGACAAGGGCGTGGCCCGGCACTCCCTCGCGCCCACCGGCTGGGGCGACGGAGGCGGTGGCACCACGCGCGAGATGGTCGCCAAGGCGGCTCGTCTGCGCGACCTCGAAGGCTCGGCGACCGTGGCCTGGGAGACCCCGAAGGAGTTCTTCCAGAAGGCCGAGGCCGACTACCCCGAACCGCCCGTGTGGGTCGGCGAGTTGTACCTCGAACTCCACCGCGCCACCCTCACCAGCCAGGCGAAGACCAAGCAGGGCAACCGGCGCAGCGAACACCTCCTGCGCGAGGCGGAGCTGTGGGCCGCAACGGCTGCCGTCCGGGCCGGATTCCCGTACCCGTACGAGGAGTTGGACCGGATCTGGAAGACGGTACTGCTGCACCAGTTCCACGACATCCTGCCCGGCTCGTCGATCGCCTGGGTGCACCGGGAGGCACGGAAGACGTACGAGCGGGTCGCCTCGGAGCTGAGCGGCATCATCGACGCGGCCCAGCGCGCGTTGGCGGGGGAGGGGGCAAGGGAGTTGGTGTTCAACTCGGCGCCCCACACCCGTGGCGGCGTCCCCGCGGGCGGCGCCGGGACCCCGGCGGTCCAGGACGGCACGGCTCTCACGGCACGGGCCGGCGGCGGACACGTACTGGAGAACGGCCTGCTCCGCGTCGAGATCGACGCCCGCGGTCTCGTCGTCTCCGCCTACGACATCGAGGCCGACCGCGAGACGATCGCTCCCGGGCGGGCCGCGAACCTGCTCCAACTGCACCCGGATTTCCCGAACATGTGGGACGCCTGGGACGTCGACGAGTTCTACCGCAACACGGTCACGGACCTCACGGACGCGGAGGAGGTCGCGGCGGACGGGAGCGCGGTGCGGATCGTACGGTCCTTCGGCGTGTCCCGGGTCACCCAGGTGCTGTCCCTCGCCCCGGGGGAGCGGCGGCTGTTGATCGACACCGAGGTCGACTGGCACGAGACCGAGAAGTTCCTGAAGCTCGCCTTCCCGCTCGACGTGCATGCCGAACGGTACGCGTCCGAGACCCAGTTCGGGCACTTCCACCGGCCCACGCACACCAACACCTCGTGGGAGGCGGCCAAGTTCGAGGCCTGCAACCACCGCTTCGTCCACGTGGAGGAACCCGGCTGGGGCGTCGCCGTGGTCAACGACTCGACGTACGGCCACGACGTGACCCGTACGGTCCGCACCGACGGCGATCGCGGGACGACCACGACCGTCCGCGTCTCCCTCCTGCGCGCCCCGCGCTTCCCGGACCCCGAGACCGACCAGGGCGTCCACCGTTTCCGGCATGCGCTGGTGCCGGGCGCGGCCATCGGCGACGCGGTGCGCGAGGGCTGGCGGATCAACCTGCCCGAGCGGCGGCTCACGGGCGGGCAGGAGGTCGCGCCGCTGGTGAGCGTGGACCGGGACGCGGTCGTGGTCACGGCGGTGAAGCTCGCGGACGACGGGAGCGGGGACGTGGTGGTGAGGTTCCACGAAGCACACGGGGGTCGGGCCATGGCAACATTGACGGTGGGCTTCGCCTTCGACTCGGTCGAGGTCACCGACCTGCTGGAACGCCCATTGGCCGAGGCCAAGGAGGTGAACCGGGACGGTGAGCAACTCACCCTGCGGCTGCGCCCGTTCGAGCTGGTGACGCTACGGCTTTCGCCGGCCGCCGTGATCGCCCGATGATGGGGCGATGAGACGAAGAACGACCGTCGAGCAGCCGTGGGCCGCGCAGCCGGATCCGCTGCTGGCCCTCGCCCGCCAGGAGTTGCGGTTCTACGCGCGGACGTGCGACCGGGCGAGACGGCTGCACTACACGACGGAACTCGGCGCTCTCGCCGCCACGTCCGCGACGGTCGTGGCGGCGGGCCTGCACGCGCCGGCCTGGCTCACCGCCCTCATCGCGGGCGGCGCGGTCTTCTTCACCGGCATGCGCCAACTGTTCAGCCCGGGCTCCCGCTGGGTCATGGCCGCACAGGCCAGGGAGGGTCTACGCCGGGCGATCGACCGCTACGTGCTGCTCCCGCCGCCCGACCGCGATTCGGACGCACGGGCCACGCTTCAGCGGGCGGTCGAGGAGGTGGGCACCAATGAACTGCGAGGCTGGGCGGAGGTTCAGGGGCAGCGGGGGGATCCGCCCGCGCCGACCGGGGGTGCGTGAAGGGGCGCCCGAGCCCAGAACGAGGGCGACCGCAACGGCGATGACGGCATGCGCCCTCTCGCACCCCCAGCCCCTGCCCTACCCCCCAAGCTGCGCCCGCAGCCACTCCTCGACCTCGCCCACATGCGAAGCCGCCGCCGCTCGTGCCGCCTCCGGGTCGTGGGCGACCAACGCGCGGTGGATGGCGGCGTGTTCGCGGCGGGTGCGGGTGAAGGCGCCTTCCTCCTGGTAGCCGCGCCAGACCCGGGCGCGGAAGGTTCGGGACGAGAGGCCCTCCAGGATCGCGGCCATCGTCTCGTTGCCGGCGGCGGCCGCGATCTCGCGGTGGAAGGCGAGGTCGTGGGCGAGGATCTCCTCGGGGTCGTCCGTCGCGTTCATCGCGGTCAGGTGTTTCTCGACCTCGGCCAGTTGGTCCGGCGTGATCCGTGCCGCCGCCAGCGCCGTCGCCGTCGACTCCAGGATGCGGCGGACTTCGAGGAGTTCCACGAGGCGCGGCCCACGCGACAGGTCGGCTACGACACCGAACGTCTCCAGCAGGTCACCGGCCTCCAACTGCGTGACGTAGATGCCCGAACCGTGCCGCGCCTCCAGCACGCCCAGCACCGTGAGCGCGCGGATCGCTTCCCGCATCGAGCTGCGGGAGATGCCCAGTTGGGCCGCGAGATCGCGCTCGGTGGGCAGCCGCTGGCCCGGCTCCAGGCGGCCCTCGCCGATCAGCGCCTTGATCCGGTCGATCGCCCGCTGCGTCACCGTGCCCTTCGGCGGGGCGGCCTCCGGTTCCGTCTCGCTCGGCAGGGTCTCGTCCACGCCACTCCTCCTGTCGCCGGTCCGCGCAGTCTATTCACAGATGTGGTCCGACCACTACGGCTCGAAACCGCGAAAATTTGGCTCCTGAGGGTGTTGTAGCCCCGAAGTGGTCTGATAAATATTCCGGCAACTGCTCGATCACGCTCGATGAGGAGCCCGACAGATGGCCGGCAGCACAGTGCGGAACGGACGGCAAGGCAGGCGACTGACCGCGTGGGCGGTGCGTGCGACGGCGGCGGCCGCGTGCGGCACCCTCGCGCTCACGGCATGCGGCAGCACCAAGGACACCGGCGCGAGCAGCGCCGGCGGTGGCAGTGGTACCGGCAAGGTGGGGGTGATTCTGCCCCTGCTGACCTCGCCGTTCTGGCAGTCGTACAACGACTATGTGCCGAAGATGGCGAAGTCCGAAGGCGTCGACGCACTGAAGACGGTCAACTCCAACAGCGACCCCTCTCAGCAGATCACCGACATCAACAACGAGCTGAACCAGGGCGTCAAGGGCCTGGTCGTCGCCCCGCTCGACAGCGCCGCCATCGAAGCCGGCCTCGACCAGGCCGAGCGCAAGGGTGTGCCGGTCGTCGCCGTCGACGTGGCGCCCGACAAGGGCAAGGTCGCGATGGTGGTCCGCGCCGACAACGTGGCGTACGGCGAGAAGGCCTGCGACTACCTCGGCGCGCACATCACCAGCGGCAAGGTCGTGCAGATCATGGGCGACCTGGCGTCCGTCAACGGCCGTGACCGGTCGGAGGCGTTCAGGGCCTGCGTCAAGAAGAAGTACCCGAAGCTGAAGGTCCTGGAGATCCCCGCCAAGTGGGAGTCCGACACGGCCGCCTCGAAGCTCGACACGCTCCTCAACGCCAACCCCGACATCAAGGGCATCTACATGCAGGCGGGCGGCGTCTATCTCGCGCCCACGCTCCAGACCCTCAAGTCCAAGGGCATGCTGAAGACGGCGGGCCAGGCCGGGCACATCACGATCGTCTCGAACGACGGCATCCCGCAGGAGTTCGACGCGATCCGCAAGGGCGAGATCGACGCGACCGTCTCCCAACCCGCCGACGCCTACGCCAAGTACGGCATGTACTACATCAAGGCCGCGATGCAGGGGAAGACCTTCAAGCCCGGCCCCACCGACCACGACTCCACCATCGTCAAGCTGCCCAGCGGCATTCTTGAGGACCAGCTGCCCGCGCCCCTGGTCACCAAGGACAACGTCGACGACTCCAAGCTCTGGGGCAACACGGTCAAATGAGCAGCCCACTGACCACTCCGCTGGTGGAGGCGACGGGAATCGTCAAGCGGTACGGCCCCACCGTCGCCCTCGCCGACGGTCGACTCACCGTGCTGCCCGGCGAGTCCCACGCCCTCGTCGGACGCAACGGCGCCGGCAAGTCCACCCTCGTCACCGTCCTCACCGGACTCCAGGCCCCCGACGAAGGCACGGTGCGCTTCGACGGCGAACCCGCACCTCCGCTCACCGACCGCGACGCCTGGCGCGCCAAGGTGGCCTGCGTCTACCAAAAGCCCACCGTGGTCCCCGAGTTGACGGTCGCCGAGAACCTCTTCATCAACCGTCAGCCGACCTCCCGCGGCGGTGTCATCAGTTGGCGCAGACTGCGCACCGAGGCCGCCGAACTCCTCGACACCTGGGACGTGCGCGTCGACCCCGAGGCGCGCACCGCCGACCTCAAGGTCGAGGACCGCCAAATGGTGGAGATCGCGAGGGCGTTGAGTTTCGGCGCCCGGTTCATCGTCCTCGACGAACCGACGGCCCAGCTCGACAACCGGGAGATCGAGCGGCTCTTCACCCGCATGCGGGCGCTCCAGGAGTCCGGCGTCACCTTCTTGTTCATCTCGCACCACCTCCAGGAGGTGTACGAGGTGTGCCAGACCGTCACGGTGCTGCGTGACGCCCGCTGGATCACCACCGCACCGGTCGCCGACCTCCCGCGCCGCGCCCTGGTGGAGGCGATGGCGGGCGAGTCGATCGCCGAACTGGAGGTGCAGCTGAGGGAGTTGGACGAAGCCGCACCCGTCCTCCTCGACGCGCGGGGGCTCACCTCCGAGTCGTACGAGAACGTCGACCTCACCGTGCGCCGCGGCGAGGTCGTGGGACTCGCCGGATCCAGCGGCAGCGGCAAGATCGAGCTGGCCGAGTCCTTCACCGGGCTGTACACGCCGACCGGCGGGACCGCCCAACTCGACGGCGAGAAGCTGCCGTTCGGGGATGTGCAGGCCGCGCTCAAGGCCGGTGTCGGCTGTGTGCCGCGCGACCGGCACGGGCAGGGGCTGGTCTTCGGCATGTCCATCGGTGACAACGCCACGATGACGGTCCTGGACCGGCTCGGCCGCTTCGGCTTCGTCGGCAGCGACCGCAAGCGCGCGTTCGCCACCGAGCTGATCGACCGCCTGGACATCCACACCGAGGGTCCCGAACAGCCCGTCTCCGATCTCTCCGGCGGCAACGCGCAGAAGGTCGTCATGGCCCGCGCGCTGGCCTCCGACCCGAGGCTGCTGGTCCTCATCAACCCCACCGCGGGCGTCGACGTGAAGTCCAAGGAGTCACTGCTCGCCCGTATGGACAGCGCCCGCGACGACGGGACCGCCGTGCTCGTCGTCTCCGACGAACTCGACGACCTGCGGCGCTGCGACCGCGTCCTCGTCCTCTTCCACGGCCGTGTCGTCGCCGAGCACCCGGCGGGCTGGCGCGACCACGAGCTGATCGCCTCCATCGAAGGAGTGGACCATGGCTGACACCAAGGCGGCCCCGCCGCTCGCGGCCCCACGCGCCGCCGCCGCCCGCTCGGCGCGCACGGTCCTGCTCCGCCGGGCCCGTGAACTCGCCCTCGTACCAGCCCTGTTGGTGCTTCTGATCCTCGGCGCGATCGTCAACGATTCGTTCCTCACCGAACGGAACCTGATCTCCATCCTCGGCGCCTCCGCCGCGCTCGCCATGGTGGTGCTCGCCGAGTCGCTGATCCTGATCACCGGCAAGATCGACCTCTCGTTGGAGTCGGTGGTCGGCATCGCGCCCGCCATCGGCGCCCTGCTGGTCCTGCCGTCCGCGGAGTCCGGCTGGGGCATGGAATGGTCCGCGCCGCTCGCGCTGGTCGCGATCCTCGTCGTGGGCGGGATCATCGGCGCCTTCAACGGCATCCTGGTGGTGAAGTTCAAGCTCAACGCCTTCATCGTGACCCTCGCCATGCTGATCGTGCTGCGCGGACTGCTGGTCGGCGCCACCAAGGGCAAGACCCTGTTCGGGATGCCCGACTCCTTCTTCACCCTGGCCACCAGCACCTTCCTGAACGTCCCGATGTCGGTGTGGCTGGCCGCGGTCTGCTTCGCGATCGCCGGGTTCGTGCTGAAGTACCACCGCGTCGGCCGCGCCCTGTACGCGATCGGCGGCAACCAGGAGGCGGCCCGCGCGGCCGGTATCCGCGTCGACCGGATGCTGCTCGGGGTGTCCGTCGTCGCCGGCGTCCTCGCCTCGGTGGGCGGGATCATGCAGACCGGCTATGTCGGCGCGATCAGCGCCAACCAGGGCAACAACATGATCTTCACCGTGATGGCGGCCGCGGTCATCGGCGGTATCAGCCTCGACGGCGGCAAGGGCACCATGTTCGGCGCCCTGACCGGCGTACTCCTCCTGGGCGTCGTACAGAACCTGCTCACCCTCGCCCAGGTCCCGTCCTTCTGGATCCAGGCCATCTACGGCGGGATCATCCTGGTCGCCCTCATGATCGCCCGCGTCACCACCGGCCGCGCCCAGGACTGACCCACCGGCCTCCGGCACCCGCACGGCACCGGATCCCTGTACCCGACCGAAAGGCCTTCCGTGTCCCCGACCCCCGGCCCGCCCGCACGTGTCACCGCGGTCGACACCTACGACATCCGTTTCCCCACCTCGCGCGAGCTGGACGGCTCCGACGCGATGAACCCGGACCCCGACTACTCGGCCGCGTACGTCGTGCTGCGCACCGACGCTGCCGACGGGCACGAGGGGCACGGGTTCTCCTTCACCATCGGGCGGGGCAACGACGTCCAGGTCGCCGCGATCGACGCGCTGCGGGACCATGTGATCGGCCGGCCGGTCGATCAACTGTGCGCGGATCCGGGGTCGTTGAACCGCGAGCTGATCGGCGACAGCCAACTCCGCTGGCTGGGGCCCGAGAAGGGCGTGATGCACATGGCGGTCGGCGCCGTGATGAACGCGGCCTGGGACCTCACCGCCAAGCGCGCCGGCAAGCCGCTATGGCAGTTGCTCGCCGACGCGGACCCCGAATGGCTCGTCAGCCAGATCGACTTCCGCTACATCACCGACGCGCTGACCCCGGACGAGGCCCTGGAGATCCTGCGGCGCGGCCGGGCGGGCGCCGAAGGCCGTAGGGACGTCCTGGCGAAGCGCGGCTTCCCCGCCTACACCACCTCCGCCGGCTGGCTCGGCTACGACGACGAGAAGCTCACCCGGCTCGCCGCCCAGGCCGTCGCCGACGGCTTCCGGCAGATCAAGCTGAAGGTCGGCGCCGACCTCGACGACGACATCCGCCGCTGCCGGGTGGCCCGTTCGGTGGTCGGCCCCGGCATCCGGATGGCGATCGACGCCAACCAGCGCTGGGACGTGGACGAGGCGATCCGCTGGACCAAGGCCCTCGCCGAGTTCGACCCGTACTGGATCGAGGAACCCACCAGCCCCGACGACGTCCTCGGCCACGCCACGATCCGCGCGGCCGTCGCCCCGGTGAAGGTCGCCACCGGTGAACACGTCCAGAACCGCATCGTCTTCAAGCAGATGCTCCAGGCCGGCGCCCTCGACATCCTCCAGATAGACGCGGCCCGCGTCGGCGGAGTCAACGAGAACCTCGCGATCCTGCTGCTCGCCGCCAAGTTCGGGGTACCCGTCTGCCCGCACGCGGGCGGTGTCGGACTGTGCGAACTCGTCCAGCACCTCTCGATGTTCGACTACCTCGCCGTCTCCGGCTCCACCGACGACCGCGTCATCGAGTACGTCGATCATCTGCACGACCACTTCCTCGATCCGGTGGTGATCCGCGAGGGTCACTACATGGCACCCACCACGCCCGGTTTCTCGGCCACCATGCGGCCCGAGTCCATCGCCCGGTACACCTTCCCCGGCGGCACCTTCTGGGCCGCCGACCTCGACCGCCAGAAGGGACACGCGGCATGACCGACTTCGAGGGCCTCAAGGCCCTGGTCACCGGCGGCGCCTCCGGCATCGGCCGGGCCACCGCCGAACTCCTCGCCGAGCGCGGCGCCCAGGTCGCCGTCCTCGACCTCGATCCCACCAGCGTCGAGAAGCCCCTGCTCGGCTACCGCGCCGACGTCACCGACGACGCGTCCGTACGGCAGGCCGTGGCGTCCGCCGTCGCCGACCTCGGCGGACTCGACATCCTGGTCAACAACGCGGGCATCGGCGCCCAGGGCACCGTCGAGGACAACGACGACGACGAGTGGCACCGCGTCCTGGACGTCAACGTCATCGGCATGGTCCGCGCGGCCCGCGCCGCCCTCCCGCACCTGCGTGAGTCCTCCCACGCGGCGATCGTCAACACCTGCTCGATCGCCGCCACCGCTGGCCTTCCCCAACGCGCGCTCTACAGCGCCACCAAGGGCGCCGTGTACTCCCTCACCCTGGCCATGGCCGCCGACCACCTCCGCGAGGGCGTCCGCGTCAACTGCGTCAACCCCGGTACGGCGGACACCCCTTGGGTCGGCCGCCTCCTCGACGCGGCTCCCGACCCGGACGCCGAACGCGCCGCCCTCGCCGCCCGCCAGCCCTCCGGCCGGCTCGTGTCGGCGGCCGAAGTCGCGGGCGCCATCGCCTACTTGGCGAGCCCGCTGTCCGGCGCCACCGCCGGCACCGCCCTCGCCGTCGACGGCGGCATGCAGGGCCTGCGTCTGAGGCCGGTGGGCCAGTGAGCACCCTCGGCGGCAGCGGCGTCGAGGTCAGCGCACTGGCCTTCGGCGGCGCCGCGATCGCCAACCTGTACACCGAGGTGAGCGACGAGCAGGCACACCGGGCGGTCAACACCGCCTGGCAGCAAGGCATCCGGTACTTCGACACCGCGCCCCACTACGGCCTCGGCCTCTCCGAACGCCGCCTCGGAGCCGCCCTGCGCGAGCACCCACGCTCGTCCTACGCCATCTCGACCAAGGTCGGCCGCCGCCTGGAACCCGTGGCGGCCGTGACCGGCGACGACCTCGACAACGGCTTCGTCGTACCCGCCACCCACCACCGCGTCTGGGACTTCAGTGCCGACGGGATCCGCCGCACTTTGGACGCCAGCCTCGAACGCCTCGGACTCGACCACGTCGACATCGTCTACCTCCACGACCCCGACGACCACGCCGAACAGGCCTTCCGCGAGGGCTATCCGGCCCTGGAGAAGCTGCGTGCGGAGGGAGTCGTGGGCGCGATCGGCGCCGGGATGAACCAGGCCGGGATGCTCACCCGGTTCGTCCAGGACACGGACGTGGACGTGGTGCTCTGCGCCGGGCGCTACACCCTGCTCGACCAGAGCGCCCTCGCCGAACTGCTCCCGTCCGCCGTGGCACGCGGCCGGTCGGTCGTCGTTGGCGGCGCCTTCAACTCCGGTCTGCTGGCGGACCCGAAGCCGGACGCCACGTACAACTACGCCCAGGCACCGGCCGAGTTGCTGGACCGCGCCCTGCGCATGAAGGGCGTGGCCGAGCGGCACGGCACAACATTGCGGGCCGCCGCCCTGGCCTTCTGCGCCGCGCACCCGGCCGTGGCGAGTGTCCTCGTCGGCGCCCGCTCGGAGGCCGAAGTACGGGACTGCGCCGAGCAGTTCGCGGCCCCTGTACCGGGCGCGTTCTGGCAGGAGCTGCGGGACACGGACCTCCTGCCGGCCGACGCCCCCGTCCCCACCGAGAAACCGCCGGAGGAGCCGTCATGAGAGTCGCCCTGCACACCAAGGTGCGCGCCGACCGCATCGACGCGTACGAGAGTGCCCACCGCGAGGTCCCCAAGGAACTCAGCGCCGCGATCCGCGCCGCCGGCGCCACCTCCTGGACCATCTGGCGCAGCGGCACCGACCTGTTCCACGTCCTGGACTGCGAGGACTACGCCCGCCTGCTCGCCGAGTTGGACCAGCTCCCGGTGAACGTCGCCTGGCAGGCGCGGATGACCCAACTCCTGGACGTGGTCCACGACTACTCCAGCGAGGGCACCGACGCGGGCCTGCCCGTCGTATGGGAGCTGCCATGACCGTCGACGCCCACCACCATGTCTGGGACCTCTCGGTCCGCGACCAGGACTGGATCACCGTTCCCGAACTCCAGCCGCTCCGCCGCGACTTCACCGTGACCGACCTCGAACCCGAGGCCCGGTCGGTCGGCGTGGACCGGACCGTCCTCGTCCAGACGGTCACCGTCGCCGAGGAGACCCCGGAGTTCCTCGCCCTCGCCGACGCGCACGACATCATCGCCGGAGTCGTCGGCTGGACCGACCTCACCCGCCCGGACATCGCCGACGAACTGGCCCGCCTGCGCGAACTACCGGGCGGCCACCACCTGAAGGGCATCCGCCACCAGGTGCAGGGCGAGCCCGACCCGAACTGGCTGCTGCGCCCGGACGTGCTCCGGGGCCTGGCCGCGGTGGCCGACGCGGGACTCGTGTACGACCTGCTCGTTCTGCACCACCAGCTTCCCGCCTGCGCCGAGGCGGCCGTGTCCCTTCCTCAACTCACCTTGGTCCTCGACCACTTGGGAAAGCCGCCCATTGCCTCGGGACAGCTCGAACCCTGGGCGACACCCCTGCGCTCCCTCGCCGCGCTCCCCAACACGTACTGCAAGCTGTCGGGCCTGGTCACCGAGGCCGACTGGAAGACCTGGCGTACGGAGGACCTCCACCCCTACGCCGACACCGCGCTCGACGCCTTCGGGCCGAGCCGGCTGATGTTCGGCTCGGACTGGCCGGTATGCACCCTGGCGGCGACGTACGCCCAAGTCGCGGACGCGGCAGGTGAGTTGACCGAAGACCTCAGTGCGGCCGAGCGCGCCGAGGTCTTCGAGGGCACCGCCACCCGCGTCTACGGTCTCTGAGCCCTGTCCGCCAACCGTGTGGGCGGCAGGTACTCCCGCACGAACGTCCGCTCCCAGCACGCGCCCGTCTCCCGCAACTCCCGCCAGGTCGTGTAGCGGTAGCGGAAGAGGCGGGCCCGGACGAAGCGCGGCGGTTCGCCGGGCGGGAACGGGGAGCGGCGCAGGAGTCGTAGCGTGTCCGGGTCGTTCTCCAGGAGCCGTTCCACCAGGGCGCCGAACCACGGGTCGGCGTAGCCGGGGGAGAGTGCCGCGAACCACATCATCCAGTCCAGCCGCAGATGGTAGGGCGCGAACTGGCGTGGCCAGTGCCGCGGATCGCCCGGCTTGCCCCTGAACTCGTACTCCCGCCAGTCGGATCCCTCGCGGGGCACGGTGTCGGTCGTGCCCTCGACCACCACCTCGTGGCGGATCCGGCCGACGGTGCCGAACGCGCCGTAGGTGTTGACCAGATGGAGCGGATCGAAGGAACGGTTCATGATCTGGCGGCGGGAGATCATGTTGAGTACCGGTCGGCGGCTGAGCCACAGCAGCACGGCGGCGACGGTGAGGACCACGGTCTCGTACCAGACGGGTGGCCCGGGTACGGACGGCGGTGTGTGGGGGAGCCTGAGCGCGGACAGGGCGAGCACGATGGTGATCCAGTTCAGCCAGGAGAAGTTGCCGGACAGGACCAGCCACAACTGGGTGACGATCATCAGGGACGCGGCGGCCGACGCGATCGGCTGCGGGGTGAACAGCAGGACGGGCACGACGAGTTGGGTGAGGTGGTTGGCGGCGACCTCGGCCCGGTGCAGGGGGCGTGGGAGATGGTGGAAGAACCAGCTCAGCGGGCCCGGCATCGGCTGTGTCTCGTGGTGGAAGTCCAGGCAGGTCAGTTTCCGCCAGCAGGCGTCGCCGCGCAGCTTGATCAGACCCGCGCCGAACTCGACCCGGAACAGGATCCAGCGCAGCAGGAACAGCACCACGACCGGCGGGGCCACCTCGTCGTTGCCGAGGAACACGGCCAGGAAACCGACCTCCAGCAGCAGTGACTCCCAGCCGAACGCGTACCAGGTCTGACCGACGTTGACGATCGACAGATACAGCGCCCATGGCGCCAGCCACAGCAACATCCCGCCCCACAGGGGGAGTTGGGAGTCGAGACCGGCGGCCAGGGCCACCGACACCGCGCAGCCCGTCCATGCGCAGGCCGCGAAGAAGCGGTCCGTGTAGTGGAGTTGGAAGAGGCTCGGCGCCCGCCCGAACGGGATCAGCTCGACGAACCGGGGGACCGGCAGCATGCCGCGCTCGCCGATCAGCGCGCGGAACTGCCGGGCCGCCGTGAGGAACGCGAACAGATAGACACCGGCCAGGGCCCGCTGGAAGACCAGCCGGCTCAGCCAGTAGTCGGGTGCGGTGAACCATCCCACGACCGTGCGCTCCTGTCTCCATCGTCGCGCATCAGCAGACCGTCACTCTCCGTATTCCATGTCTCCGGTTGCGTAACCCAAGTGAGTGAAGCAGACAATAGTGGCGAATCACCCGGCTTGAGGCGGGAGAACACGGTGCGCATCTCCACCGGAACCATCGCCACGGCCTGCGCGCTCTCGGCGGCACTCCTCGCCGCCGGCTGCGGCGGCGACGGCGGCAAGGACACGAAGCCGAGCGGCGAGGTCTTCCTGCAGCCCGCGGCGGCACAGGGCCCCGACCCCTTCACGGACTCCACGGCCACCGCCGCGAGCGCCATGCCACGGGTCACCCGAACACCGCGGTCGACACCTGAGCGGACCGCTTCTCCGTCCACCGGCCGTATGCGAGCCGTCTCCGGTGCCACGCCCGGCCTGTACGGCGGGACCGCGCGGACCGGCAGTTGTGACGTCGAGCGACAGATCGCCCAACTCGCCGCCGACCGGGCCAAGGCCCACGCCTTCGCGCAGGCCGAGGGCATCTCCCAGGGCGCGATCCCCGCGTATCTGCGCGGGCTGACCTCCGTCGTGCTGCGCGCCGACACCCAGGTCACCAACCACGGCTTCCGGGACGCACAGGCCACCGGCTTCCAGTCGGTCCTCCAGGCCGGCACCGCCGTCCTCGTCGACGACCGGGGCGTGCCCCGGGTCCGCTGCGCCTGCGGCAACCCGCTCAAGGCGGGTGTGGCGGGCGCCGGCTCCGGCACCAGCGGTCGGCCGTGGTCCGGGTTCCGGCCCGCGGAGGTGGTCGTGGTGACCCCCGCGCCCCAGGTGATCACCAACGTCACGATCATCGACATCGTCCACCACACCTGGATCGAACGGCCCCTCGGCCATCGCGGGCCCCATCACGACCATGTCGTAC
Organism: Streptomyces sp. NPDC051576; assembly: GCF_040681835.1. Lineage (NCBI taxonomy): Bacteria > Bacillati > Actinomycetota > Actinomycetes > Kitasatosporales > Streptomycetaceae > Streptomyces > Streptomyces sp. NPDC051576. The sequence goes on along the minus strand of NZ_JBFAZO010000007.1, from coordinate 375,331 downwards.
CGCCGCCGGCAGCGGTCACGCCGACGCCGGTCCCCAAGCCGTCCCACCCTTCTCCGCGACCGCCCCACGAGAGCGCCTCCGGCAGCGTCCCGCCCGCATCCGACGGTACGAGTCCGGCGCCCAGCGGTAGTGCGAGCGCCGTCCCGGAGACATCGCCCTCCGACTGCGCCACCCCGACGGTCACCGTGAGCCCGGGCACGACCGGCGCCCCGGCCCCCGTAGCGCCGCCCCCGGGCGCCACCGGCTGCCCCACCGCGACCGTCACGGCCAGCCCGCCCGGCAGTACCCCCACACCGCGCGGGCCCACCCCGAGCGCCGAGACACCCTCCGCACCCTTGCCCTCCCAGGACCAGGACTCCGGCTCCGCCGACGAGATCGGCCCGCCCACCGTCCCGGAGACCCCCGACCTGCCCGACGGCGGCGGACTGGTCCCCGACGACACCACCAGCAGCATCTTCGACAGCCCCACGAATGTCTTCGCCGGCTGACCGCACGCGCAGTACCCGAAGTGGTCGGAGAAGTCGAAGAATCAGGCAAATCCTGGCAAGGTGGGCCGCATGGTTGATCGGGGAGCGAGCGCCCTGTCACTCCCGGACGACTGGCCCGCCCACCCGGATCCGATCCTGGCGCTCAACCGCATGGGCAGTTTCGACTGGGACCTGGACAACGGCCTGTTCCACATGGACGCCCAGGCTCACGAGGTCTTCGACCTGCGCCCCGACGAATACGACGGACGCCCCGAGAGCCTGGCGATCCGGGTACCGCCGCCGGAGGGCTACCGGCTCGACGGTCTCGTCTCCCAGGCACTGAAGGACGGCAGCGAGAACTACGGTGCCTACTTCCGCATGAGGCTGCGCGACGGCACCCTGCGCTGGACCCATACCCAGGGCTACATCCGCCGCGACGAGACGGGGCGCCCGCGCCGGATCATCGGCATCGTCCGCGACGCCACCCAGGAACTCGCCGACAGCGCCGCCCGCCGCGAACAGGCCGCCCAGGACGCGGCCCGGCGCGACCAGACCAACGTCGTCCAGCTCACCACCGCCGCCCTCGCGCACGCCCGTACCGTCCAGGACGTCATCGACGTCCTCAAGGACACCCACGGACTCGTCCACCTCGGCGCGACCAGCCTGGTCATGGGCCTGGTCGAGGCCGGCCGGATCCGCCTGGTCGCCGAAGGACCCGAGGGCAGCTTCGTGCCCGGCACGGAAGTCACCCGGATCGACGAGCCGTACCCGATGGGGGACGTCGTACGGACCCTCAGCCCGGCCTTCATCGAGTCGCCCGAGGAGTTCGCCGAGCGCTACCCGATCCTCTGGCCGCACATCACCGACCTGAACATCACCGCGGCCGCCTATCTGCCGCTGATCGCCCAGGCCCGGCCGATCGGGGCCATGGGCCTGCTCTACAGCGACCGGCGCGGATTCTCCACCGACGAGCGCAACGTGCTCGTCGCGCTGGGCAGCAGCATCGCGCAGAGCCTGCAGCGCGCCATGTTCTACGAGCAGGAGAAGGACCTCGCCCAGGGCCTCCAGCAGGCCATGCTGCCGCGCGCCATCCCCAGCGTGCCGGGCGCCGACGTCGCGGTCCGCTACCGGTCCGCCAAGGCCGGCCGGGACATCGGCGGCGACTGGTACGACCTGATCCCGCTGCCCGGCGGCCGGGTCGGCGCGGTCATCGGCGACGTCCAGGGCCACGACACGCACGCCGCCGCCGTCATGGGGCAGTTGCGGATCGTCCTCAAGGCGTACGCCGCCGAAGGGCACACCCCGGCGACCGTGATGGCGCGCGCCTCCGTCTTCCTCCACGAACTCGACACCGACCGCTTCGCCACCTGCCTCTACGCCGAGGCCGACCTGTCCACCGGAGTGGTCCAGGTGGTCCGGGCCGGCCATATCGACCCGCTGGTACGGCAGTTGGACGGCACCTGCCGGCGCGTGTCCGTCGAAGGCGGGCTGCCGCTCGGTCTGTCCGCGGAGTTCGGGCGGCTCGAATACCCCGTCTCCACCATCGAACTCGATCCCGGCCAGACCCTGGTGCTGTGCACTGACGGCCTCGTCGAACAGCCCGGCGCGGACCTCGACGACGGCCTGCACACCCTCATCGCCCTCGTCGCCTCCGGCCCCGACGACGTACGCGATCTCGCCGACCTGCTCATCGACGTGGCCGAGGAGCGCGGCGGCGAGGACGACGTGGCGCTGCTCCTGCTGCGCCGGCGCGGCCTCGACACCCCGCGCTCCGGCGGCCGGCTCCGGCTGCACGTGGGCTCCGGCGACGCCGCGGCCCTCACCGAGGCACGGCACATGGTCCGGGCGGCGCTCCGCGCCTGGGGCGCCGGCGAGCGCTCCGACGAGGTCGAACTGGTCGCCGACGAGCTGATCACCAACGCGCTGATGCACACCGAGGGGTCCGCGATCGTCACGCTCAGGGTTCTCACCGGCCCCGACCGCCGTCTGCGCGTCGAGGTCGAGGATTCCTCCAGCGCCCTCCCGCGCCGCCGGGAGGCGGGCGACGAGGGGGTCTCCGGGCGCGGCCTGCTCCTGGTCGACCTGCTCACGGACGTGTGGGGCGTGGAGGCGCGGGGCAGCGGCAAGTGCGTGTGGTGCGAGTTCCTGGTGCCGGAGCGGAACTGACCGCACGGGCCCCGGATGGCACTCTGGACGTATGCCGGAACTTCCCGAGGTCGAAGCGCTGAAGGACTTCCTGACCGAACACCTCGTCGGCCACGAGATCGTACGGGTGCTGCCCGTCGCCATCAGCGTCCTGAAGACGTACGACCCTCCGCCCACCGCGCTGGAGGGACACGAGGTGGTGGCCGTGCACCGGTACGGCAAGTTCCTGGACGTCGAGACGGACGGCGGCCCGCACTTCGTGACCCATCTGGCCCGCGCGGGCTGGCTGCACTGGAAGGACCGCCTCCCGGACGGCCCGCCCCGCCCGGGCAAGGGTCATCTCGCGCTCCGCGTGGCCCTGGAGACCGGTGAGGGCTTCGACCTGACGGAGGCGGGCACACAGAAGCGCCTCGCGGTGTACGTCGTGGCCGATCCCCACTCCGTCCCGGGCGTCGCCCGGCTCGGCCCCGACCCCCTGGCCGACGACTTCACCGAGCCACGCTTCGCCGAACTCCTCAAGGACGAACGCCGGCAGCTCAAGGGCGCCCTGCGCGACCAGACCCTGATCGCCGGGGTGGGCAACGCGTACAGCGACGAGATCCTGCACGCCGCGAAGATGTCCCCCTTCAAACTGGCGTCGTCCCTGACCCCCGCCGAGACACACACCCTCTACACCGCCCTGCGCACCACCCTCACCGAGGCCGTCGAACGCTCCCGGGGCGTGGCCGCAGGCCGCCTGAAGGCGGAGAAGAAGAGCGGCCTGCGCGTCCACGGCCGCACCGGCCAACCATGCCCGGTCTGCGGCGACACCATCCGCGAGGTCTCCTTCAGCGACTCCTCCCTCCAGTACTGCCCGACCTGCCAGACGGGCGGCAAGCCACTGGCGGACCGGCGGATGTCGAAGCTCCTCAAGTAGCTACCAGGGAACGTCCGTCCCGTCCCACGACACGAACCGCCCCGTAGGACCGTCATCCGGCACCAGTGCCAGGGCGACCGCACCCCGGGCCGCCTCCGCCGGGTCGCCGTCGCTCGTGGCCGCTCGTTCGTTGAGGTCTGTTCTGCGCAGGCCGGGGGCGAGGGCGTTCACCTTGAAGCCCTCGGGGGCGAGGGACTGGGCGTAGAAGACGGTCAGGGCGTTGAGGGCCGTCTTCGAGGAGCGGTAGGCGGCGCCCGCGCCGGCGGACCGGGCGAAGTCCCCGTCCGGGTCGGTGCTTCGGGTCAGGGAGGCGGTTCCGCTGGAGATGTTCACGATGCGGGGGTGGGATGAGCGGCGGAGGGCCGGGAGGAAGGCGTTGGTGACCGCGAGGACGCCGAAGACGTTCGTCTCGTAGGTGCGGCGGAAGTCGTCGAGGTCCGCCTCGGGTGCCGGGCTGCCGCCGGCCATGATGCCCGCGTTGTTGACCAGGACGTCCAGGGCGGTGACCTGTCGTGCCGCCGCCGCGATGCTGTCGGCGTCCGTGACGTCGAGGGGCAACAGGCGTGCGCCGCCGCCCAGTTCCTCGACTGCCCGCTCTCCCCGGGCCGCGTCGCGCGAGCCGACGTAGACGGTGAGGCCCTCGGCGACGAGCAGGCGGGCGATCTCCTTGCCGATGCCCTTGTTGGCGCCGGTGACGAGTGCTGTGGAATCGTTCATAGGGACGACGATTCCGCAGCCGAGGCCGCCGAACCAGGGACAACCGATCCCTGGCAGCCGGAGGGAGCCACCATGACCGGCAAACAGGAACTGGCCCGATTTCTGCGCGGGCGGAGGGAACAATTGGTGCCCGCCGATGTCGGGTTGCCCGGTGAACCCTCCCGGCGGACCCTCGGGCTGCGCCGCGAAGAGGTCGCCGAGCTGGCCCACATGTCCGTCGACTACTACGCCCGCCTGGAGCAGGCCCGCGGCCCGCGCCCGTCCCCCCGCATCCTGGACGCCCTCACCGGAGTCTTCCGGCTCACCCCGGCCGAGCGCGGCCATATGTTCCGGCTGGCCGGGACCGAGGCGACCCCGCTCGCCGCCCCGGTGCGCACGGTCCGCCCGCATGTGACGGCCCTGCTGCGCCGCATCCCGGACACGGCGGCCATCGTCACCGACGCCCTCTGCGACGTCATCGCCGCGAACGCGTCGGCCTCGGCCGTATTCGGCCGGGACTACGGCGCGCGACCGAACCTGGCCCGCCGCAGATTCCTGGGCAGCACCATGGAGAGTTCGGGCGCCGAGGAGTTCGCCCACATCCTGGTCGCCCGGCTGCGCCGCTCCACCGACCGCTATCCGCACGACCCGGCACTCGCCCGGCTGCTGGCCGAACTGCGCGCCGGCAGTGAGGAGTTCACCCAGATCTGGGACACCGGTCCGGTGCACGCGCCCGGCCACCGCTCCAAGACCCTGATCCATCCGGAGGCGGGCCCGCTGCGGGTGAACTGCGATGTGCTCACCGTCCCGGACGACGACCAGCAGGTCGTCTTCGTCACCGCGGACCCGGGCAGCCCGTCCGAGCGGGCCCTGCGCCAACTGGTTTCCGCGGGCCGGGACTTCAGTGCGCGGTGAGCCGCACCAACCGCGTGCCGTCCGCGGTCCGCACGTCGTAGTGGTCGATCTCGTCGGGGTGCATCGCCGCGCCACCCTGCATCGTGATCATCGTCGCGTCGTGCGCGGGTACGTTCCAACTGGTCACGGTCTGCTCGGAACCGTCGCGGCCGACGACCACGAGATGACACGAGCGGGGGCCGGCACCATCCTTGATCTTCAGGGACACATCACTGCCGTAGCCCTCGTCCGCGGCCGTGATCTGCGCCCACACGCCCGACTTCGCGTCGGTCGCGGTGAGGGACACGGCCCCGTCACCCTGCCCGGCGAGAGACGCGACCGCGGGCCCGCCCACGGCGAACACCACCGACGCGGCCACGGCGTACAGAAAGCGACGCCGTCCGGCCCGGTGACGCGCGGTCACCTCGCCGAGCAACCGGTCCAGCAGCCGCGGCCCGGGTTGTGCCATGGGGTGCACTGAGCGCGGCGTCGCCCGCCGGTACAGCATCAACTGCCGTGAGGCGGGACCGAATTCGGTCACATGAGCCGCGCAGCTAGTGCACTCCATGAGGTGATCCTCGAAGCGGAAGGCCTCCGCCTCGTCCAGCACGCCGAGCGCGTACGCGCCGACGTCGCGATGCCTTTCCAGGGACCTCATGCCGAATCCTCGTGCCGTTAGGTGCGGGTGGGGTTACTCCTTGCTCCCATCGGTACGCACCAGCCAGCCGAATCACTCAAGGCACACACAGAATCGCCATCAACTCATTCGGAGCGGTCGGGCCCACGGATTGGTCCCCGTTTCAAAAAAGATGGATGGCGAGATGACCGAGCGGCAGACCCAGTTGCCAGGCGGGCGTCCAGACCTTCGGCCCGTCGTCCTCACCGGTCACCGGACCGCCTCCCGGCACCGCGTCCAGATCGGGCGCGAGCAGCTCGGTCTCCTCCAGCCAGCGCCAGGCCGCCTCCGCCAGCACCAGATCCGGTGCGTCGGCGCGGGATGCGACCGCCTCGGCCGTCAACTTGGACATACGTTCCTGGACCCAGTCCTGCCACGGCTGGTCGTACGCCGTGAGCGAAAGCCAGGTCTCCAACTGGGTGACCACCCGGATACCGGACAGTTCGCCGTCGGTGTCGGAAAGGAAGATGGTCAGCGCCAACGCGTCCCGCCCCGCGCGGAACTCGAAGGACGTCGGCGGCATCAGGTCGCCGGTCCGCAACAACTCGTCGGCGATGTACTCGGCGTACAACCACGCCATGGGGACGGTGAGTTCACCGCCACCGGTGCCGTCCGTGCTCTCTTGACCTCTGTGCAGCATCCCTTCCTGCCTTCCTCCGGTGCGTGCGCGTCGCCCGGCCCGAGGCTCCGTCAGGAACCCCGAGCCCCCCAGTCCGGAACACGGATGAGGACAGCCGATTACTCAACCAGGGTCCTCAGCAAGGCGCTTTACGGAGGTTTGACTAATCAGTCGGTTTCACCGCAGGTCGGCCGCATAGCCCGGTAGCACCCGGCGCAGGGCGCGCAACGCGTAGTAAGCGCGGGACTTCACCGTACCGGGCGGAATCCCGAGCGTTGCCGCGGCCTCCGCCACACTCGCCCCCTGGAAGTACACAAGCACCAGGACTTCACGGTGCTCCGGAGTGAGTGTCTTCACAGCCTCTCGCACATCGAGCGTCGCCGCCGACCGTTCCGCGTGATCGGCACACACCCGTGCGTTCTCCAGCACCGCGTCCCCGACCTCGGGCGGTCGCGCCTGCCGGGCCCGGCGCGCGTCGATGGCGAGCCGCCGTCCCACCGTCAGCAGCCAGGGCCGTACGGACTCGAAGTCGTCTGCGCGCAGCGCCTCGGGGTGCTGCCAGGCCCGTACGAGGGTCTCCTGGAGCAGGTCCTCGGCGCGCTGGCGGTCGCCGTCGCAGAGCCGGAGCAGCAGCGCGAAGAGCGGCCTGCCGTGCTCGCGCTGGAGTGCGGCGAGCTCGTGCTCGGCGGTCGTTCCGTTGGTGAGCGTGGGTCCGGCCGTCATGGCCGTATGGCATCCCGGCGGGCCGCCCGGGGGACAGGGCGCGCGCAGGGGGCTGCGGCGGACGGTCGATCGCGTCGACGAACGGTGCGACGAACGGTCCGCGTCACCCGCTGTCACCCCGCACGCGGACACCGGACGGGTCATCAGAGGCCGGAAGTCGTTTGCGGGGCCGGTGAAGTTCATACCTATTGGTGAGTAAATATGACCTCAGTGGGGTGAATCGATGATCGCACGCAGACGCCAGGTGGCCGTCGCCCTGGCAGCCGTTCTCGCCGCGGCCGCCGCCTGTCAGGGCCGGCACCACGACTCGAAGGCCTCCGGCCGTCCGGCGCCCCCCGCCGCCCGCGGCTTCACCCTCGTCGCCGCCGGCGACATCCTCCCGCACAGTGCCGTCCTGGACCGCGCCCGCTTCGACGCCGGCGGCACCGGCTACGACTTCCGGCCGATGCTCGCCGGGGCTCAACCCGTCGTGTCCCGGGCCGACTTGGCGTTGTGTCACATCGAGACCGTGTTCGGCGACCGGACCGGCTCCCCGGCCTTCGACTCCCCGCCCGAGGAGGCCCAGGGCCTCGCCGCGACCGGCTACGACAGTTGCTCCACCGCCTCCGACCACAGCCTGGACGAGGGGGCCGTCGGCATCCAGCGCACCCTCGACACCCTCGACCAGGCCGGCGTACGGCACGCGGGAACGGCGCGCACGGACGCCGAGGCGCGCGCGGTCACCCTGCTGCGCGCCGGGCCGGCGAAGGTCGCCCACCTCGCCTACACCGCCGACACGAGCGGCGTCCCGCTCCCGCCGGGCGACCCCTGGGCGGTGAACCTCGCCGACCCCGCCCGGATCCTGGCCGACGCCCGGGCTGCCCGGAGCGCCGGCGCCGACGTCGTCGTGGTGTCCCTGCGCTGGGGCACGCCGGGTCTGGACGCGCCCGACCCGCAGCAGGTGGCGCTGGCCAGGGAACTCACCGCCGCCCGCACCGGCGGACGCCCCGACGTCGACCTGATCCTCGGCACCGCCGCCCACTCCCCGCAGGCGTACGAGAAGGTCAACGGCACCTGGGTGGTCTACGGGCTCGGCGACCAGATCACCGGCGAGATGTACGACAACGCCGGCACCCAGGACCCCGGCGGCAACCAGAGCACCCTCGGCCGCTTCACCTTCGTACCGCCCGCCCGGCCCGGCGGCCGCTGGGAGGTGGCCAGGGCGGAGTTCGTGCCCCAGCTGTTCGACATCGACGCGGGCCGGGTCGTCGACCTGAACCGGGCGATCGCCCAGGGCGCCGAACTGACCGGGGACCGCGACCGGATCCGCGAGGTGGTGCTCAGCCGGGGCGCGGCGAAGGACGGGCTGGTGATGGGGAAGTAGAGGGGAGTTCCTTTCGGGGCAGGTGGGGGCTCAGTCCACGTCGACGTGCGCGAAGGTCGCCAGCATCTGGGTCAGCACCCGTGCGCACGCGCGGACGTCCGCCTCCGTCAGGTCGCCGCCGACCTGCCGCATCAGATAGTGCTCGCGGCCCAGCACATCGGTGATGGTCGACCGGCCCGTGTCGGTCAGCCGGATCAGCGAGGACCGCTGGTGCGCGGGGTTCGGGACGCTCTCGACCCAGCCGCGCGCCGCCGCGTCGTTGACCATGCGCTGCACGAACTGCCGACTCAGCGCTTGGTCGCGGCCCATCTGCGGAACCGTCATGGGCCCGTGCAGGCGCAGCAGGTTGAGGACGGCGCGGACGCCGGCGGACACGCCCTCGACGGGTTCGGCCTGCTCCACCTTGCGTGCCGCGCGCCGGTAGAGGGGGCCGACCAGGTCGAACACCTCGGTGAGGCGGTGGCCGAGTTCGTCCGGGGGCAGGGCGCCGGGCATCGGGGGAGCGGAGTCGTTCACGATCCCATCATGACACCTGGGTTGCCAAACCCTGCCCCAAGATGACACCTTGGTTGTCATGACGGCTGCTTCGAAACTGAGCTTCTTCGCATCTGCCGACGGGGAACTCGCCTACCGTAACGTCGGCACCGGCACCCCCGTGGTCCTCCTCCACTCCGGCTTCGCCGACCACCGTGTCTTCGACGAGCAGATCCCGGCCCTCGCCCGCGACTTCCGCGTCATCGCGCCCGACATCCGCGGCCACGGCTTCTCCGCCAACGCGAGCGGGCCCTTCCGCTGGGCCGACGACCTCGCGGCCCTGCTCCACCACCTCGACCTCGGGCCGGCGGTGCTGCTCGGCCTGTGCATGGGCGCAGCCGTCGCCACCGACACCGCGCTGGAACACCCCGAACTGGCCCGCGCGGTGGTGGTCTCGGGCGCCGGCACCAGCGCGTTCGAATACGCCGACCCGGAGCTGCTGGAGGAGCAGGTGCGGACCGCGCACCTCCTCGGCGCCGGCGACATCCCGGGCTGGCTCGACCGCTTCGCCCAGGGCGTGGCGGGCCCGCACCGCACGGTCGACCAGGTCGAGCCGTCCGTGATCCGCCGCCTGCGCGAACTGACCACCCACACGCTCTCCAAGCACACACCCGGCGAGCACAACTGGCTCGTCCCCCTCGACGACCCGTGGTCCCGCGTCCCCAAGCTCGACGTCCCGGTACTGGCCATCCACGGCGCCCTCGACTGGCCCGACAGCATCGCCATGGCCGACCGCCTCATCAACACGGTCCCGAACGGCCGCTCCACGACGATCGAGGGCGTCGGCCACTACCCGAACATGGAGCAGCCGGACCACTTCAACGAGATCCTCAAGGAGTTCCTCCACTCCCTGTGACGAAACTCAGGTCCGAGACCTGCAACGAGGCGGGCACCGGCCGCAACCACACGGTGCCGCGCCGCTCCGGATCGTCGTACGGATAGCCCACGAACCGCTCGTCCCACCGCGCCTCGTCCACACCGAGGTACTGAGCGGGCGGCGCAGGAAGGAGTCCACATCGAAAGGGTGAGATGTCGATGTCACCCCTGCATCGTCGGCCGGATGGGAGCCCCCTGAACACCGTCCGTGGACCCAGGTCTACGGCACCACCGTCACCGGCCACCGCCCCGCCTTCACCAACCGCACCGCGACCGAGCCGATGATCCGGTGGCCGGCCTGTTCGGAGGCGCCGACGATGACCGCGTCGGCCTTGAGTTCGTCGGCGGCCTTCACCAGGCCGCCGTAGGGGTCGCCGCGGAACGTGTGGAATTCCCAGCGGATGTCGAATATCCCCTTCACGCGCTCGGTCTCGCTGCGGATCTGCGCGACGAGGTTCTCGGCGATCTCGTCGGTCGTGTCCGCGACCGGCGCCCCCATGGCCGCCCCCGCCGCCAGCACCGGCTGCACGTACACCAGGGCGAGCAGCGCGCGCTGACGTCGGGCCAGGCCCGCGGCATATGCCGCGGCCCGCAGCGAGGACTCCGAGCCGTCCACCCCGGCCACAATGACCTTCGGCCCGTCCGTGCCCCGCTCGAACTGAGTTGAGTGCTGTTCCGTCACGGCCGTGAGGCTATCGGAACCCGCAGGTCCTCGGCCGTGCCCGGGAGTTCTCGACGGGCGCGCGGCCCACCCTGTTCCTACAGTCGGAACCATGACTGCCACCATGGAGGCCACCGGGTCCAAGGACACCAAGGGGCCGGCACGGCCGTCCGGGCACGGCTTCCTCGGCAGGGTGCCGGAGGGTTTCGCCACCTTCTTCGGCGCCCTCGGCCTGCTGTGCGTCCTGCTGGCGTTCATCGCCCCGCTGCGCCGCGTGCTGCGCCCGGTCGTCCGCTTCCTCGACCTGTTGATCGTCCCCGTCAGCGCCAACCTCGCCTACGCCGTCTTCCTGTTCCTGCTGGCCGCAGCCACCGCCGCCCGCAAGAAGATCGCCTGGTGGCTGGTGGTCGTCTACCTCGGCCTGCTGGTCCTGACGGACGCCCTCGGCGTGGCCCTCGGCCTCTACGCCCAGTCCCTCCCGTCGCTCATCGTGTGCGCCCTGCTGCTGGTCCTGCTGATCGTGGCCCGCGGGCAGTTCTACGCCGCATCCCGCCGCGCCGCCGTCCGCCGCGCCCTCGCGGTGCTGTTCGCCGGACTCGCCGTCGCGATCCTGGCGGGCTGGGGACTGGTCTCCCTGTTCCCCGGCACCCTGCCCGAGAGCCAGCACCTGGGCTGGGCCGCCGACCGGGTCTGCGGCGGCCTGGTCTCCGGTCGCTCCTTCGACGGGCGCCCGCCCCGCGCCCTGTTCTTCCTGCTCGGCCTCTTCGGCGCGCTCGCCCTCCTCAACGCGGCCACCGTCCTCTTCCGCTCCCAACGCCTCGAAGCGGCCCTGCACGGCGACGAGGAGGCCCGCATCCGCGCCCTCCTGAAGGCCTACGGCGGTCAGGACTCCCTCGGCTACTTCGCCACCCGGCGCGACAAGGCCGTCGTCTTCTCGCCCAGTGGCAAGGCCGCCGTCACCTACCGCGTCGAGGCCGGCGTCTGCCTCGCCAGCGGTGACCCGGTCGGCGACCGCGAGGCCTGGCCGCACGCCATCGCCGCCTGGCTCGACCTGGCCCGCCGCCACGCCTGGGCCCCCGCCGCGATGGGCGCCTCCGAGGACGGCGCCAGGGCCTTCGCCCGCGCCGGACTCGGCGCCCTCCAACTCGGCGACGAGGCCATCCTGCATGTCCCCGAATTCGACCTCGCGGGACGCGACATGCGCGTCACCCGCCAGGCCGTCGGCCGCGTCCGCCGCGCCGGCGCCACCTGCCGCGTCCGCCGCCACGCCACCCTCACCGACACGGAGATGGAGGAGGTCGTCGACCGCGCCGACGCGTGGCGCGACACCGAGACCGAACGCGGCTTCTCCATGGCCCTGGACCGCCTCGGCGACCCGGCCGACGGCGACTGCCTCCTCGTGGAGGCACTCGGCGAGGACGGCAAACTCCTCGCCCTGCTCTCCCTCGTCCCCTGGGGCAGCGACGGCGTCTCCCTCGACTTGATGCGCCGCGACCGCACCGCCCCCAACGGCGTCATGGAGTTCATGGTCGCCGAACTCTGCGCCGCCGCCCCGAAGTTGGGCGTCCACCGCGTCTCCCTCAACTTCGCCGTGTTCCGCTCGGCCTTCGAGGAGGGCGCCCGCATCGGCGCAGGACCGGTGCTCCGCCTCTGGCGCCGCCTCCTGCTGTTCTTCTCCAAGTGGTGGCAGTTGGAGGCCCTTTACCGCTCCAACGCCAAGTACCACCCCGAGTGGTACCCCCGCTTCATCTGCTACGGCGAGACCGCCTCCCTCGCCCGCATCAGCCTCGCCTCCGGCATCGCCGAGGGCTTCGTCTCCGTACCGTCGCTGCGCGCCCTCTGGGGAAAGGGGCACCCGAGGACCGGACCACGACCCGCGACCACCGCGAGCCTGCCGTCCCTGTCGGCACTCGGCCTCGACGGCGGGGACGGGGCCGGGACTGACGGCCCGGACAGCGGTCTGCCCGAACAGGTCCGCGTCCGGCACCACAAACTCGACCGCCTGCGCGCCGCCGGCACCGACCCCTACCCGGTCGGCGTCCCGCAACGCACCCACACCCTCGCCGAGATCCGCGCGGGCGAGCAGGTCACCGTCGCCGGCCGGGTCATGCGCGTCCGCGACCTCGGCGGCATCGTCTTCCTCACGCTTCGCGACTGGTCCGGCGACCACCAACTCGCCCTCACCCGGGCCGAGTCGGGCCCCGCCCTCGACCGCTTCACCACCGACACCGACATCGGCGACCACATCACCGCCACCGGCCGTGCGGGCACCAGCGACAAGGGCGAGCCCACCGTCTTCGTCACCACCTGGCAGCTCACCGGCAAGTGCCTGCGCCCCCTGCCCGACAAACACCGCGGCCTGACCGACCCCGAGGCCAAGGTCCGCACGCGCTACCTCGACCTGGTCGCCGGCCCCGCCGCCCGCGACGTGGTCCGGGCCCGCTCCACCGCCGTACAGGCCCTGCGCCAGGGCCTGTTGGAGCGCGGCTACCTGGAGGTCGAGACCCCGATGCTCCAGCAGATCCACGGCGGCGCCAACGCCCGCCCCTTCACCACCCACATCAACGCCTACGACCTCGACCTCTATCTGCGCATCGCCCCGGAGCTGTACCTCAAGCGCCTGTGCGTCGGCGGCATGGAGAAGGTCTTCGAGATGGGCCGCACCTTCCGCAACGAGGGCGTCTCCTACAAGCACAACCCCGAGTTCACGATGCTGGAGGCCTACCAGGCGTACGCCGACTACGACGTGATGCTCGACCTCGCCCGCGAACTGATCCAGGGCGCCGCGACCGCCGCCTTCGGCTCCGCCGTCGCCCGCAAGGACGGGCAGGAGTACGACATCTCCGGGCCCTGGCCGGTCAAGACGGTCTACGGCGCGATCTCCGAGGCGCTGGGGGAGGAGGTCGGCGCCGACACGGAACTGGCCCGCCTGCACCTGCTGTGCGACCGCGCGGGAGTGCCGTACGGCGCCGACGACGGCCGCGGGGACGTCGTCCTGGAGATGTACGAACGGCTGGTGGAGGAGCCGACCCGGCTGCCCACCTTCTACAAGGACTTCCCGACCGACGTCTCCCCGCTCACCCGCCAGCACCGCACCGACCCGCGGCTCGCCGAACGCTGGGACCTCGTCGCCTTCGGCACCGAACTCGGCACCGCCTACTCCGAACTGACCGACCCCGTCGAACAGCGCCGCCGCCTCACCGCCCAGTCCCTGCTCGCGGCCGGGGGAGACCCCGAGGCGATGGAACTCGACGAGGACTTCCTCGACGCCCTCGAATACGCGATGCCGCCCACCGGTGGACTCGGCATCGGCGTCGACCGACTCGTCATGTTCCTCACCGGCCTGACGATCCGTGAGACGCTGCCGTTCCCCCTCGTCCGGCGCCGCTGAGCGCGCGAACGCTGGGCCGGGCGGGTGTTTTCCTGCCGCCGCTCCGGTGTTGCCGTGGGGAGGCGGTGCCCGGCCGGGCGACTGATGAGTCATGAAGAAGGATCAGTCGCTCACGCGCCGACGGGCCCTGCTCGCCGGCGCCGCTGCCGTCGGGGCGGCCGGCACCGCCGGTCTGCTGTACTCCGGACTCTCGGACGACGCCCCCGCCCGGGCCGCCGCTCCCGCCGCCGGACCCCCGCCGCGCCTCGCGCGCAAGCCCTCCGCCTACCGCCTCCAGCCCGTGGCCGGATACAGCGCACCCCACGCCGCCCCCGCCCGTGTCCCGGTGCGGCACGAACCCTTCCTGCGCATGTCCGGACGCGGCAACACCATGGTCCTGACCTTCGACGACGGACCCGACCCCCGCTACACCCCGCACATCCTGGACACCCTCGCCGAGTACGACGTGCGCGCCACGTTCTTCGTGTGCGGCGAGATGGCCGACTGGAACCGGGACCTGCTGGCCCGGATGTCCGACGAGGGCCACATCGTCGGCAACCACACCTGGTCCCACCCCCTGCTCACGAAGATGACCCGGGGTCAGATCCGCTCCGAGATGGAACGCACCAGCGACGTCATCGAGGACGCCTACGGGGAACGCCCGCAGTGGTTCCGCGCGCCCTACGGCGCCTGGAACCGGGCCGCCTTCCAACTCGGTTCCGAGCTGGGCATGGAGCCGCTCGCCTGGACGGTCGACACCCTCGACTGGGACACCCCCGGCATCCGCCACATCGTCAACGCGGTCGAGGACGGCGCCGCCCCCGGCGTCGTGGTGCTCTCGCACGACGCCGGGGGCGACCGTTCACAGAGTGTGCGGGCGCTGCGCGAATATCTGCCGCACCTGCTCGACTCCGGCTATCACATGACGCTGCCGCGCCGCCGGACCATCTGACGGACTTTCGCCCGCCCGGTCGGGGAGACGCTCAGCGGACCTCGACCAGGCGGGCGAAGACGACGACATTGCCGTCGTAGCCGTTCTGCTTCGAGAAACCGCCCCCGCAGGTGATGACGCGCAGTTCCGGAGTCCCCTTGGAACCGTAGACGCGGTCGCCGGGGAAGTTGCTCTTCTCGAAGACCTCGATGCCGTAGATCTCGAATACGGCCATCTTTCCGTCCTTGCGCTCGACCTCGACGCGATTTCCCTTCTTGAGGGCCCCGAGTCCGTAGAAAACGGCGGGGCCCATTTTGTTGTCGACGTGGCCGACGACGACCGCGGTGCCCTTTTCGCCGGGGGAGACGGCGCCGGTGAACCAGCCCGCCAGGTTCGGGTCCTCCGGCGGCGGCGCACCGACCCAGCCGTCCGCGTCCAGGCCCACCGGCATGACCGGTGCGTCGACCCGGATCGCCGGGATCCTGATCCGGTCGGCGACGGAGTACGGCAGCGGGGCCGGAGCCTTGCCGAACGTGCTGTGGCCGGTCCGGGCGTCCGCGGCGGCCGCCGTCGCCGGCTGCGGTGGCCCCACGTCGAACTCTCCCGAACCATTCCGAATGAGCGCGAGACCGGTCAGCAGAACAAGCGCTATCACTCCCCACGGGGCGCGCTTCTTCTGCCGCTCCTCCTCTTCGGCAAGCTCGCACAGCTCGGACGCAGACATTCGTCATCCCCTCTCGACGCGGCCGTCGCCCCGTCAATCGCGCATACGAGAACGCTAAGTCCCGAATGCGGAACCGGCGACGGGGAGAGCGCGAACGGGTGGCCCGGACATCCTGAAGTGCGCCATACGAGTTGCCGCTCACAGGAATTTTCTGACGGTCCGTGACCTGCGGCAATATCCGATTGTGCGGTTTTCCCCCGGCGTGTCCTCTCACCAGGACGGACCATTCTCGAAATGCGGGCGCGTGCACGGCATCTGAGGGTCTGTCTGGGAGGCGTTTTCTCGCCGATCGACCGGGGACGGGTCCCGGGGCGCCTTCCGCGGAGGATGACATGCGTACTACTCGTGCCCTGGCCGCCGCCGGTGCCGCGGTGGCCGTCCTGGGGCTCGCCGCCCCGGTGGCCGTCGCGGACGGCATGGGCGCCAGCCCCAGCAACATCCAGGCCCTGCCCAGTGTGATCGCCCGCGGCGGACAGCTCACCGTCACGGTCGACGGCTGCTTCAGCGGCGGCAACGCCATCGCCACCTCACCGGGGTTCGAGCGCCCCGCCAACCTCTCCCTGCTCGGCCGCTCCGGTACGACGTCCAGCGGAACGGCCAGGATCAGCAGGTCGGCGACGCCCGGCTCGTACAGCATCACGGTCCGCTGCTCCAACGGTTCCTCGCTGACCCGTGACAACGCCTACACCGTCATCGGCGGTGTCCGCGGCGGTCTCGGCGGCAGCAGCGCCACCGGGGCGACCCCGACCGACATGGCGATCGGCGGCGGCCTGGTCGCCGCGGCCGTCGTGGGCGGCGGGGTGTTCTGGATGCGCCGCCGCACCGAGCGCGGCATCTGACCTCCTCCCCCTTCGGAGGTCAGGACGCACGCGACAGGCCTTCGCCCCGGACCCTTTCGGGTTCCGGGGCGAAGGCCTGTCCGGGTGGCGGAGCGGTCAGGCGCCGTCCTCTCCGGTACGGCGGCGCGAGAAGTGGTACGCCGCCCCGACCGAGCCCGCGATGAGAGCCGCGCCGATGCCGAGTTCCTTGAGGTCGAAGCCGGCGATGCTGCCGCCCTCACCGGCCCGGACCCCTCGGGGCATCTGCTGGGCCGGCTGGAGCGGCTGGATGTCGTTGTTGTTGGTGCGGCCGGACGCGATGGTCAGACCCGTGGAGCCGCTCGCGCCGTCACACGTGAACGTCACCTGGTACACCGCGCCCGGCCGGGCGTCCCAGTCGACCATCGCGTTCGCCGAGGACTGGCCCGGCGAGATCCTGACCGTGTCGAACACCCCGGAGGAGACCGTGGCGGAGCCCTTGCAGCCGCCGTTGTCGCGGTCGAGCCGCAGGGTCACCTGGCCGCCCGCCGCGATCGTCGAGGGCAGGACGCTGAAGCCGAACGGCGTGATGTTGTGGTTGCCGTCGCCCTTCGCGACGGCGGCCGGCGCGGAGAGGGCGAGGGCGCTGATGCCCAGCAGTGCGGCCGAGGCGACGCGTATCGCGCGCATGGTGATTCCTCCGGGTCCCCGAGGAGCAGCCGCGGACCTTTTCCGCTGGCGCCGTAAATGCACCTCGATGTCCGAAACGCTAGGAACATGTGTGCGCGCCCGCGATCCCAGTCGTGCGAATGGGGCAACTGTGTGGGCCGTGCGGGGGACGGCCGCGGCGTGGCGGACGTCCCCCGGCGGGCGGCTCGGGTGAGGGGCCGTCAGTCCTTGAGGTGCGGGAAGAGGTTCAGGAACGGCTGCGCCGACGCCGTGATGCCACGGCTGTAGGGCGCGTCGAAGTCCCAGATCAGGAACAGCAGGAAGGCGATCAGCGCCGAGAACAGCCCGGCGAGGATCAGCTCCCGTGTCGTACGCCGGATCTGGAGCGCGAAGACCATGCCGATGGTGATCACGGCCCCGGCGAGCAGCCCGAACCAGACCACCGACGGCATGGTCGCCCCGGTGGAGTCCGAGCGGGCGCTGCGGGCCAGGTCCGCGGCGGCCACCTGGTCGACCAGCGGCTGATAGGCCTGCGCCTGGAAGTCCGTCTTCGGCTGGTAGTCGGTGACGTCCTGACGGACGCGTTCGAGCAGGTCGGTGCCGCGCTGGGTGAGCTTCTCGTGGTCGGCCATCGTCTTCCACTCGACGTCGACGACCTGCGAGACATAGGCGTTCACGTCGGCACGGATGCGGTCGCGGACGTCCGGCGGATAGACCCGGACCCGCTCCGAGATCTCGTGCAGCGCCTGCGCCTCCGCCTGCACGTGGTCCTGGGCGGCGCTGCGGGCCTCCCAGACACCGGCGATCGCCAGGCCCAGGACGATGGCGTACACCACGCCGATCCACATGGTCATGTACTCGATGACGTCCGGGGTTTCGCCGGGATCCTCGTCCTCGGACGCGGTGCGCTCGCGTACGAAGGTGATGATGACGACCACGGCACAGGCCGCCACCATCGCGATGACGAGAACAAGCCATTCCGACAAGGGGTTCCTCCGGGGATCAGCGCGGACGCAGCGCGGCGATGGCGACCACCGCGGGCAGGGTGATGAGCAGGACGTAGACGACCGGCGGCGTCCGGTTGGTGGCGGGCCGCGGGCGCGGTTGGGCGTGGTACTTCGGATAACTCACCGGGGTCACCGAGGGATGCGGGCTCGGCTTGGGCCCCGGTGCGGGCGGAGGCGGGGTCGCCGCCGGTGGGGTCGGTGTGGGCGTCGGGGTCGGCCGGGGAATCGCGGCGGCGTGGGTCGGGCGCGGTGCCGGTGCGGGCGGCGGAGGCACGGGTTTCGGCGTGGGCCGCGGCTTCGGGGTCGGTTTCGGCGTCGGTTTCGGGGTGGGGGTCGGCTTCGGCGGGGGAGAGGGTGTCGGCTCGGGCGGTGGCGGGGTGGGTGTCGGTGAGGGGCAGGGCGGCGGCGGAGTCGGCTTCGGGCAGCCCGGGGGAGTCGGCCAGGAGCCGCCGGCGACGGCCACCGCCTCCGTGCCGTCCGGGCCCGTGGAGGCGTACGCACAGGCGTCGGCCGCTGCCACACCCGCCGGTGCGCCCGCCAGCAGCCAGGTCAGCGTCACCAGGGCCAACACCCTTGCGGCGAGGGCGGTTCGGGTCGGTTCGGGTCCATGCACGACGGAGATCATGAGGCCTCGTGCGCCCGCGCGTGCCGGGGCGCGGAGGGATTGCCCCGAAGGAGTGGAAGACATGGTGCGACGGTTTGACGATCCGACCGTCGTCCATGGCCGGATGCGCACGCACATGCGAAGTGGCGCCGCCGGGTCACAGGGGTCGGAAAGAAATTTGTGCGGCGGTTGAACACTTCCGTGGTCCCCACCCGTACCTAGGACCGTGCGGCGGCACAGACGGGCGCTGCAACATCCAGGTGATTATGGGGAGTTGACGATGAAGACCTCCTGGCGGAGCGCCTCACTCGCGGCGACGGCCGTGTCCGTCATGGCGTTGACGGCGGCGTGCGGTTCGGAAAATGTGACCACGCCTTCCTCCGCGGCACAGAACGTCGGTGCCACCGCGGCGGCCGGAGGTTACGGAAGCGTCGGTGCGACGGCCAGTGCCAGCACCGGTGCGGGCAACGGCTATGGCGCGGACGGCCAGCAGGCCGCGGCCGCCGAGCCCGCCGGCCAGTTGACCGTTGCCAACAACCCCGACCTCGGCAAGGTGTTGAGCGACGGTGCCGGTCTCACCCTCTACCGTTTCGACACCGACACGGCCAACCCGCCCAAGTCGAACTGCGACGGCGACTGCGCCACCACCTGGCCGCCCGTCCCCGCGGACGACGCCACGGCCGGTACCGGTATCGACAAGTCCCTCCTCGGCGAGGTGACCCGCACGGACGGCACCAAGCAGCTGACCATCGGCGGCTGGCCGGCCTACCGCTACGCCAAGGACGTCAACGCCGGTGACGTCAACGGCCAGGGCGTGGGCGGCAAGTGGTACGCGCTCGCCCCCGACGGCAAGAAGGCGACCCTCGCCTCGCTGCCCGGTCTCTCCGTCCGCAAGGACGCCAAGCTCGGCGACATCGTCGTCGACAAGAACGGCCACACGGTCTACCGCTTCCTCAAGGACAAGGCATGGCCGGATTCCGTCTCGAACTGCACCGGTGACTGCCTGGCGAAGTGGCCGGCCGTCGGCATCGTCTCGGCGAACGACACCAAGGGTGTGCAGAAGAAGGGCCTCATGGGCTTCACCCGCCCCGACGGCGTCAAGCAGATGACCGTCAACTGCTGGCCCATCTACACCTTCTCCGGTGACACGGCCGCCGGACAGACCAACGGTCAGGGCGTGGGCGGCACTTGGTACGCCGTCTCCCCTGAAGGGAAGCCGGTCGGCGCGCCCGCGGAGTAGCGAGAACCTCCCCAGGGTTGATCGCCCCGCCCACTCGGCAACGGAAACGCGGAAGGGAGGGACGCGGGCAAGCGAGAAGAGTGCCGAACGAACAACAGCAGCGCGCGCGACCCCTGGTCCGCCCCCTCCGCACCGCACGGAGGGGGCGGACCGCTTTCGCGTATGCCGCACAGCAATTCCGGCATTCGCTGCGCTTCTGGGCATGTCTCCGCGTGTCTCCGCACGTCAATTCGGCACGTGCCGCAGGCAGTGACCGGGAACGGATGGTCAATTTCCGTTTCCGCTCGTTCTTTTGGCGGGCGATCAGTAGCCTCAGCTCGAACACCGGATCGCCTACGCCTGGAGAGATACATGGAGCGTCCCGCCTGGGCACCACGGAGCATCGACATCTCGGTGCCGAGCGTTTCGCGTATCTACGACTACTACCTGGGCGGTTCGCACAACTTCGAGGTCGACCGGGAAGCAGCCCGCAAGGCCATGGAGTTCCTGCCGGGACTTCCCAAGATCATGCAGGCGAACCGGGCGTTCATGCGCCGCGCCGTACGATTCGCGGCCGCCGAGGGCATCACCCAGTTCCTCGACATCGGCTCCGGAATTCCCACCTTCGGAAACGTCCACGAGGTGGCCCAGGAGGCCAGCCCAGGCGCCCATGTCGTCTACGTCGACCACGACCCGGTGGCGGTCGCCCACAGCCAGGTGGTCCTCGCGGGCAACCCGACCGCGGACGTCATCGCCGCCGACCTCCGCAAGCCCCAGGAGATCCTGGCGAGCGCCCAGGTCCGGCAACTGATCGACCTGAAGCGGCCAGTGGCGTTACTTCTCGTTGCCATACTGCACTTCGTGGAAGACGCGGACGACCCCTACGGAGCGGTGGCGCAGCTGCGCGAGGCACTCGCGCCCGGCAGCCTGCTGATCCTCACCCATGCCTCGTACGAGGGAATCCCGCTGCCACCGGAGCGGGCGGAGGGCGCGGTCGACGTGTACAAGGACATCCGCAATCCGCTGATCATGCGCTCGCGCGAGGAGATCGCGCGGTTCTTCGAGGGGTACGACATGGTGGAACCCGGACTGGTCCCGATGCCGGACTGGCGGCCGGACACCGCACCGGAGGACGAGGATCCGTACTCCTTCTCCGGATTCGCCGGCGTAGGACGCACGGCGTGACCGCGGAGCCGGACGGGCCGGAGGACAGACTGCGCAGGTTCGCGACCATCTGGAGCCGGGCGGTGTTCCCGGCGACCTCGACGTCGCTGACCCGGCCGGAGTTCGAGGAGCTGCTGCTGCCGCTGGCACGCCGGTTGAGCGAGGCGCTGCGGGCCAGGACATTCGAGGCCGAGGAGGGCAAGGCGGTCGGCGCCGCCCTCGTCGCCGCGCACTGCACCGACCCCGATGCCCTCAGCCGCACCCTGGAGTGCGTCGACGCCTACCTGGTGCTCTACTGCGGCGGCGACGGCCCCCAGGAGGACCTGCGGATCCGCTCGGCCCGCCTCCAGCACGCGATGGCCGCCGGTTTCGCCCAGGAGCTGCGCGAGCGCACCCTGGCCGAGCAGGAGGCCATCTCGGTGGCCGCCCTTCAGGCCCAGGGCGTGGTCGCACAGGCCCTGCACGCGACCGAGGCCCGCTTCCGCGCGGTCTTCGAGGGCGCGGCCATAGGAATCGGCATGGCCGACCTCGAAGGCAACATCCTCCAGGTCAACGGCGCGCTGCTGCGCATGTTCGGCATCACCGAGCAGACCATGGGCGGCCGCAACGTCCGCGAGTGGACCCACCCCGAGGACGCGCCCCAGACCTGGACCCTCTACGACGAACTCGTCCGCGGTGAGCGCGAGCACTACCACGTCGAGAAGGCGTTCTACCGACCTGACGGAACGGTCCTGTGGACCAATCTCACCGTCTCCCTGCTGCGTGACGCCGACGGCAACCCGCAGTACCAGCTCGCCCTCATGGAGGACACCACCGAGCGGCGCCTCCTCAACCTGCGGCTGCGCTACGAGGCCACGCACGACGCTCTCACCGGCCTCCCCAACCGCACCCTGTTCTTCGAACGCCTGGAGAAGGCGCTCGGCGGCGCGGGCGACAACCAGCGCTTCGGCCTGTGCTACCTCGACCTCGACGGCTTCAAGACCATCAACGACAGCCTCGGCCACGCGGCCGGCGACCGGCTGCTCGTCGAGGTCGCCGACCGCCTCCAGTCCTGCGCGACCGCGCCCGGCGAGATGGTCGCCCGGCTCGGCGGCGACGAGTTCGTGGCGCTGACCACCGGCCCCGACACCGAGCGCGAGGTCGACGAACTCGCCGGCCGCATCATGAACGCGCTGATCACCCCGGTCAGCATCGACGGCCGCGACCTCACCGTGCGCGGCTCCATCGGCATCGTCGAGGGCCCGGCCGGCGAGCGCGGCCCCGCCGAGGTGCTGCGCAGCGCCGACATCACCATGTACCGGGCCAAGTCGGCGGGCGGCAACCGCTTCGAACTCGCCGACCCCGAGGCCGACGCCCGCGCGATCACCCGCCACGGCCTGACCACGGCCCTGCCGGCCGCCCTGGACCGGGGCGAGTTCTTCATCGAGTACCAGCCGCTGGTCCACCTCGGCGACGGCAGCGTCCGTGGCGCCGAGGCCCTCGTCCGCTGGCTGCACCCGCAGCACGGCGTGCTCGGCCCCGACCGGTTCATCCCGCTCGCCGAACACACCGGCCTGATCGTGCCGCTCGGCCGCTGGGTCCTGGAGCAGTCGGTCCGGCAGGCGAAGCAGTGGCAGGAACGACACGGCGGCAACGACGCCACCGGCCCGCTGCGCATCAACGTCAACCTCTCGCCCTGCCAGCTCAGCCATCCCGGCCTGGTGCAGGACACCGTCGACATCCTGGAGCGCGCGGGCGTCAACCCCGACGCGCTCTGCCTGGAGGTCACCGAGTCGGCCCTGATCGGGGCCGACGACGACCTCCTCAAACCCCTGCGCCGACTGGCCGAGATGGGCGTGGACATCGCCCTCGACGACTTCGGCACCGGTTACTCCAACCTCGCCAACCTCCGCCGCCTGCCCGTGAGCATCCTCAAACTGGACCGCTCCTTCACCCAGGGCATGCAGCAGTTCCCGGCCGACCCCGTCGACCTCAAGATCGTCGAGGGCATCGTGTCCCTCGCCCACAGCCTGGATCTCGCGGTCACCGTGGAGGGCGTGGAGACCGGCGCCCAGGCCGAGCAACTCCGCATACTGGGCTGCGACACGGCCCAGGGCTGGTACTACGCCCGCCCCGGCCCGCCGGACCGGTTGCACGAGCTGGCGTTGGTGGACGCGACGGGGTGAGGCGGTAATCCGGTTGCGAGGGGCCCGTGAGCAGGTGTGATCATGTGCGGATGACTGACGAATCCGATGTTGACGAATCCGATGTCGTGAACGCGGTGATCGCGGGCGAGTTGGCCCTCCTCGACCCCGCTGTGCGCGCTTCCCGCGCCGAGATCGTGCGCCTGCTCGACCCCGAGTTCGTGGAGGTCGGCTGCTCCGGCCGCCGCTACACGTACGACGACATGGTGGCCTGGCTGCCCGACCATGCGGGCAGCGCGGCCGACGGTCCGCGCTACGACCCCTCTGCCATGACGGGTGTCGTCCTGGCCCCGGGCCTGGTGCAACTCCGGTACGAGACGGTGTTCGACGGCGGCCGTGCCCGCCGCACATCCCTGTGGCGCAAGCGCGACGAGGAGACGGGCTGGCGGATGTTCTACCACCAGGGGACCCTGGTGCCGCCGGACATCGACTGAGGTGAACCGCGACGCGAAGGAGCTGGTCCCGATGAGCACCGACCTGCAGGGCCGTACGGCAGTCGTGACAGGTGCGAGCAAGGGCATCGGACTGGCCGTCGTGACGGCGTTGGCCGGAGCCGGCGCGACCGTCGTCGCCGGATCCCGCACCACCACCGAGGAACTGGACGCGCTGGCAAAGGAGTTCCCGGTCAGCTGGGTGCCTGTCGACCTCGCCGAACCCGCCGCGGCCGAGCGCCTGATCGCGGCGGCCGACGGGCGCGTCGACATCCTGGTGAACAACGTCGGTACGGCCCCGCCCCGCACCGGCGGCTTCCTGTCCGTCACCGACGACGACTGGCAACGCACCCTCGACCTGAACCTCCTCACGGCGGTCCGCGTCACCCGCGCCGCCCTGCCACTGATGCTGGCCGCAGGCCGGGGCTCCGTGATCACGATCGGCTCGGTCAACGCCACCCTCCCGGACCCGCTGGTCATCGACTACAGCGCCGGCAAGGCCGCCCTGGTCGCCTTCTCCAAGGCCCTCTCCAAGGAGGTCGGCCCGAAGGGCATCCGCGTCAACACGGTCAGCCCCGGCCCCGTCGAGACGGCACTGTGGCTCGGCGGCGGCGGAGTAGCCGAAACCGTCTCGGCCGCCACCGGCCTCACCCCCGCAGAGATCGCGGCCCAGGCCGCCTCAGGCACGGTCACCGGCCGCTTCTCCAAGCCCACCGAGATTGCCGACGTGGTCCTCTTCCTCGCCGGCGACCGGGCGGCGAACCTCACGGGCAGCGATCTGGTGATCGACGGGGGGCTCATCCCGACCTGGTGAGGGTCGGATGCCGACGCCCGCCGCGGTGACCTGTTGAGGTCCGCCGTTCACCGTGCAGCCGCAGCCGCGCTGGTGATCCGGTGGGGTCCGGGCCGTTCACCCGCTGCGGCAACATCCGCAGCGGTGACCTGCCGAATCCCAGCCTGTCACCGCTCCGGCAACATGGCGCGCCAAGCCCCCGCCCATCACCTTTCCGACAACGCCCGCCGCAGCGACCTACCAAGACCCACCGTTCACCCCTCCAGAAACATCCACCACAGCACCCCGCTGAATCCCAACCTCACCGCTCCAACAACATCCGCTGCAACTCCCTCGCCGCCCGAGGCGGAGCCACATCGCTGCGGTGGGCCAGGGCGATCGTCCGGTGCAGGCCGGGTCGGGCGAGGGAGGTCACGCGCAGCCCTCGCCCGGACTTCGTCGCGACCATGCGCGGTACGACGGCCACGCCGAGCCCCGCCCGCACGAAGCCCAGCACCGCGTCCATCTCGCCGCCCTCCACCGCGAAGTCCGGTTCGAAGCCCTCCGCGCGGCAGGCGGCGACGGTCAGTTCGCGCAGGTCGTAGCCGTGGCGGAACATGACCAGGCGCTCGCCTTCGAGGTCGGCGATCCGGACCGTCCGGCCGCGGCCCGGTGCGGGTGCCTCCGGTGATGACACGACCACGAGGTCCTCGCGGAGCAGTTCAACCGTGGTCAGCGCCGGTGATGGAGTGGGGAGCGGCAGGACCACCAGGGCTAGGTCCAGGGCGCCGCGCGCCAGTTCCCGTACGAGGTCGTGTGAACCGCCCTCCTCGATGAGGAGTCGGATGCCCGGGTAGCGGTCGTGGAAGGCACGGAGTACGTCCGGCAGCAGGCCCGTGCACAGGCTCGGGGTCGCGCCCAGGCGGACCCGGCCGCTGCGGAGCTGGACCAGCTCCAGGACCTCGTGCCGGGCCGTGTCCGCGTCGGCCAGGATGCGCCGGGCCAGCGGCAGCAGCGCCTCGCCCGCGTCCGTGAGCGTGATGTTTCCCCGCGCCCGCAGGAACAGATCCGCGCCCAACTCCCGCTCCAGCGCCTTGATCTGCTGGGACAGCGAGGGCTGCGCGACATGGACCAGATCGGCGGCCCGGGTGAAGTGCCGGGTCTCGGCGACCGCCACGAAGTACTGGAGCTGCTGGAACTGCATCCACCCACGATAGCCGTAGCCTATGGAATCCAGGCAGACCATGTCTTGGACCGATCGGCATCCGGACGCCTAACGTCCGTAGACATGGCTCTGGCAACGCGGACGGACCGACGGCCGTCGATGGCACGCACCGTTTGGGACAGCTCCGTCGGCAAGAAGACAGTGATGGCGGTCAGCGGCCTGATCATGCTGCTGTACCTGGTCGTCCACATGATCGGCAACCTGAAGATCTTCTTCGGCGCGGGCGAGTTCAACCACTACGCCCACTGGCTGCGCACGGTCGGCGAGCCGTTCATGCACTACGAGTGGACGCTCTGGCTGATCCGGATCGTCCTCGTCGTCGCCGTGGTCGCGCACGCCGTCTCCGCGTACCAGCTCAGCCGCCGCGACATCAGGGCGCGCCCCAGCAAGTACGTGCACAAGAAACCCCGGGCGACCTACGCCACCCGCACCATGCGCTGGGGCGGCGTCATCCTCGCCCTGTTCATCGTCTGGCACCTCCTCGACCTGACGACCGGCACCGTGCACTCCGGCGGCTTCCAGGAGGGCCACCCGTACCAGAACGTCGTGGACACCTTCTCCACCTGGTACGGCGACGTCATCTACATCGTCGCGATGCTCGCCCTCGGCCTGCACGTCCGGCACGGCTTCTGGAGCGCGGCCCAGACCCTCGGCGCGGGCAGCCGCAGCCGCGACCGCGCCCTGAAGACCACCGCCAATGTCCTCGCGCTGCTGCTCACGGCCGGCTTCATCGCCGTACCCGTGGGCGTCATGACCGGAGTGGTGAGCTGAAATGACCGCCGAATACACGGACTTCACGACCGGGGAACCCGTCACCGACACCAAGGCCCCCACCGGCCCGATCAACGAACGCTGGGACACCCGCCGTTTCGAGGCCAAACTCGTCAACCCCGCCAACCGGCGCAAACACACGGTGATCGTCGTCGGCACCGGCCTCGCGGGCGGCTCCGCCGGCGCCACGCTCGCCGAACAGGGCTACCACGTCGTCCAGTTCTGCTACCAGGACTCCCCGCGCCGCGCCCACTCGATCGCCGCCCAGGGCGGCATCAACGCGGCGAAGAACTACCGCAACGACGGCGACTCCGTCCACCGCCTCTTCTACGACACCGTCAAGGGCGGCGACTTCAGGGCCCGCGAGTCCAACGTCCACCGGCTCGCGCAGATCTCCGTCGAGATCATCGACCAGTGCGTGGCGCAGGGCGTGCCGTTCGCCCGCGAGTACGGCGGCCTCCTCGACACCCGCTCCTTCGGCGGCGTCCAGGTCTCCCGGACCTTCTACGCCCGCGGCCAGACCGGACAGCAACTCCTCCTCGGCGCCTACCAGGCGCTGTCCCGCCAGATCGCCGCCGGGAACATCGAGATGCACCCGCGCACCGAGATGCTCGACCTGATCGTCATCGACGGGAAAGCGCGCGGAATCGTCGCCCGGGATCTCGTCACCGGCCGTATCGACACCTACTTCGCGGACGCCGTCGTCCTCGCCAGCGGCGGCTACGGCAACGTCTTCTACCTGTCGACGAACGCCATGAACTCCAACGCCACCGCCGTCTGGCGGGCCCACCGGCGCGGCGCTCTCTTCGCCAACCCGTGCTTCACCCAGATCCATCCGACCTGCATCCCGCGCACCGGCGACCACCAGTCCAAGCTGACCCTGATGAGCGAGTCGTTGCGCAACGACGGCCGGATCTGGGTGCCGAAGGCCAAGGGCGACACACGTCCGGCGAACCAGATCCCCGAGGACGAGCGCGACTACTACCTGGAGCGCATCTACCCGTCCTTCGGCAACCTGGTGCCGCGCGACATCGCCTCGCGCGCCGCGAAGAACGTGTGCGACGAGGGGCGCGGGGTCGGCCCCGGCGGCCAGGGCGTCTACCTCGACTTCGCCGACGCCATCCGAAGGATGGGGCGCAAGGCCGTCGAGGAGAAGTACGGCAACCTCTTCGACATGTACGCCCGGATCACCGCCGAGGACCCGTACACGGTCCCCATGCGGATCTATCCGGCAGTGCACTACACGATGGGCGGACTCTGGGTCGACTACGACCTCCAGACCACGATCCCGGGCCTGTTCGCGATCGGCGAGGCCAACTTCTCCGACCACGGCGCCAACCGGCTCGGTGCCTCCGCGCTGATGCAGGGCCTCGCCGACGGCTACTTCGTGCTCCCTGCGACCATCAACGACTACCTCGCCCGCCACCCGGGACATGAGCGGATCACCGCCGAACACCCCGCAGTACAGGAGGTGTTGGCCGAGACCGAGGACCGTCTCAACCTCCTGCTCTCCGTCGACGGCGACCGTACCCCCGACTCCTTCCACCGCGAAGTCGGCGAACTCATGTGGGAGTTCTGCGGCATGGCCCGCACCGACAGCGGACTGCGCAAGGCGCTGGAACGCATCCCGCAGATCCGCGAGGAGTTCTGGCGGCGCATCAAAGTGCCCGGCACCGGCGAGGAGTTCAACCAGTCGCTGGAGAAGGCGAACCGCGTCGTCGACTACCTCGAACTCGCCGAGCTGATGTGCCTCGACGCGCTCGACCGCGCCGAGTCCTGCGGCGGCCACTTCCGCGAGGAGTCGCAGACCCCGGACGGCGAAGCGGCGCGCAGGGACGAGGAGTTCTCGTACGCCGCCGCCTGGGAGTTCACCGGCACGGGCTCATCTCCCGTGCTGCACAAGGAAGACCTGGTCTTCGAGTACGTCCACCCCACTCAGCGGAGCTACGCATGAAGCTCACCCTGCGCGTCTGGCGGCAGAAGAACGCCGACGCCGAAGGCGCCATGTCCACCTACCAAGTGGACGGAATCTCCACGGACATGTCGTTCCTGGAGATGCTCGACACTCTCAACGAGGAACTCATCCTCAAGGGCGAGGACCCCGTCGCCTTCGACCACGACTGCCGCGAGGGCATCTGCGGCGCGTGCAGCCTGGTCATCAACGGCGACGCGCACGGCCCCGAGCGCACTACCACCTGCCAGCTGCACATGCGGTCCTTCGAGGACGGCGACACCATCGACATCGAGCCGTGGCGCGCCTCCGCCTTCCCCGTCGTCAAGGACCTCGTGGTCGACCGCTCGGCCTTCGACCGCATCATCCAGGCCGGCGGCTACATCACCGCGCCCACCGGCGCCGCCCCCGAGGCCCACGCCACCCCCGTGCCCAAACCGGACGCCGACTTCGCCTTCGAGCACGCCGAGTGCATCGGCTGCGGGGCGTGCGTGGCCGCGTGTCCCAACGGCGCGGCGATGCTTTTCACCTCCGCCAAGATCAACCACCTCAATGTCCTCCCGCAGGGCGCCCCCGAGCGCGAGACCCGCGTCCTCGACATGGTCACGCAGATGGACGACGAGGGCTTCGGCGGCTGCACCCTCACCGGCGAATGCGCCACCGCCTGCCCGAAGGGCATCCCGCTGGTCTCCATCACCGCCATGAACAAGGAGTGGCTCCGCGCCACTCGCAAGGTCGCCAAGCGCTGAACTCCCGCAATAACTCCCTCACGGGACATGGACGTTCGCCGACAAGGTGCGGACGGGCGGGACCGGGAGTGGTGCTCATCCCCGGTCCCGCCAGGCACCGTGCCGCTCGGTAGTCTGCGCGCATGATCTTCACACGCAAGGGGCGGGGACGGTTTCTCGACGCCGTGACAGGCTTCGAGACCGCTGTGCGCGAGCGGGACGGCGAGCGCTCGCAGCAGACGCTGGGGCAGATGGAACAGCACTTCGGGAGCGCGGGGGACGACCAGCGCGCCCAGGCCGGCCCGC
Organism: Streptomyces sp. NPDC051576; assembly: GCF_040681835.1. Taxonomy (NCBI): domain Bacteria; kingdom Bacillati; phylum Actinomycetota; class Actinomycetes; order Kitasatosporales; family Streptomycetaceae; genus Streptomyces; species Streptomyces sp. NPDC051576. The sequence continues at coordinate 345,909 of NZ_JBFAZO010000007.1, read as the reverse complement.
GCCTGGCCGCACTGCTCCCGGAGGTACCTCCCGGGCCGCGCGCCCTGGTCGCCGTAATGGTCGGCGCCTGTGTCGAGCGAGGCGCGGACGCACGAGCCTGTGCGACGCACGTCTTCGACGGGCTGACCGAAGTCCTCACCGCCGCCGGGGAGTTCTGCGAGCGCTGGGCGGCGACCGGCGGAGGCGAGTTTCCCGATCCGAACCCGGCCGCCCTGGACGAGGCAACCCTCCAAAGGGTCGGACAGGACACGGCCGTGGGCTGGTTCACGCTCCAGCAGTGGGAGATGGCCTCCGTCGCGATGCTCAACCACCCGGCGGTGCGCACCACGCTCCCGCCCGAGCGGCGCCTCGGACTCCTACGCGCCCTGCACGCCGTGCAGGAGGCGTCCGACCACGATTTCAAGTGCCTGCGCTACGCCCTCCTCGTCCTCGACGACGAACCCCTGCTCGCCCTCCACCGCCCCACCGGGACCGGCTACCTGCTCCGGATGAGCGGCATCGGCGACAACTTCCAGTTGCACACCCTGCTCGCCGACACCCTCGTCGGCGGCGGACACATACCCGGGCAGGCCCCCTCCGCGCAGGAGGCGGCCGTGTGCCGGGACGCCCCGGGCCAGGTGCCGACCACCGGATCCTTCAACCTCGTGACCCCGGGCGGCGAATGGGTGTGGAACGAGGGAACTCCCACCGACATCCCGGTCGTTGACGGCGTACGGGTACTGGTACTCGATCCGCCGCCGTACCAGCGCGGCTGGCCCGCCGGCCGGTTCTTCCCCGGCATGAAGGGTGACCTGGTGCTGGAGCGGGTGCTCGACGCCGAGGAGGCCCGGGAGCGGCTGGGGCAGTGCTTGCCGCCGAAGTGAGCGGCAGGCACTGAGCACCGGAGCATGGGGACGCCGTTCAACAACCCCACATCCCGCCTCCGGGCACAGGTCACGCGCAGGACGCCCGGCGTAGGAAGAACTGTTGCGGCTGGACTTACGGAACCGGCCAGCTTGTTCCTCCCCCGTCCCCGGCCCGTGATCAGGGAGAGCCATGACCGGCGTTTCCACCCTCGACCGTCCCTCGCAGCCCGCCGCGCCGACCCGCTACACCGTCACGCTCGCCCGCGACGAGGACGAGGTCCGTGCCGCGCAGCGGCTGCGGCACGACGTCTTCGCCGGGGAGATGGGCGCCCACCTCTCCAGCCCGCAGCCCGGCCTGGACGTGGACGCCTTCGACGCCTACTGCGACCACCTCCTCGTCCGCGACACGGTCACCGGGCAGGTGGTCGGCACCTACCGGCTGCTGCCGCCCGAGCGCGCCGCGGTCGCCGGACGGCTCTACTCGGAGAGCGAGTTCGACATCGCTCCCCTCGACGTGATCCGCCCGGGTCTCGTCGAGGTCGGCCGCTCCTGCGTCCACCCCGACCACCGCGACGGCACGGTCATCGGCCTCATCTGGGCCGGCATAGCCCGCTACATGGTGGACCGCGGCCACGAATGGCTGGCCGGCTGCTGCTCGATTCCCCTGGCCGACGGCGGTGCCCTCGCGGCCGGCACCTGGGACCGGGTGAGCGCCAAGCACCTGGCTCCCGAGGAGTTCCGGGTGCGCCCGCTGCTGCCCTGGAGCGCGGACGGCGTCACCCGTCCCACCGGCCGCGTCGAACTCCCGCCGCTGCTGCGCGGATACGTCCGCCTCGGCGCCTGGGTCTGCGGCGAGCCCGCCCACGACCCGGACTTCGGGGTCGCCGACCTGTACGTGCTGCTGTCGATGCGCCGGGTCAACCCGCGCTATCTGCGGCACTTCCTCTCGCTCGTCCCGGCCTGATGAGCGTCTGGCTGCCCAGCGCGCCCTGCACCCCCAGGGCGTGCATCGAGTCGACGGGGTCCGTCACGGCGATACCGCGCGCCGTGCTGCGATTCGTGGCCGTCCTGGTCGTGGTGGCCGTCGGGGCCGCCCTCACCCCCATCGGCGGGCGCGTCCCGGCCCGCGCGGTGCGCTGGTGGTGCCGCACGATCGTCCGGGCCGCAGGCATCCGGCTCCGCATCACCGGCACCACCACGTCCACCGGTGGACTGCTGCTGGTCGCCAACCACATCTCGTGGCTGGACATCCCGCTCATGGCCGCCGTACGCCCCGCCCGGATGCTGGCCAAGGCCGAGATCCGGAACTGGCCCGTGGCCGGGACGCTCACCGCGGGCAGCGGCGCCCTGTTCATCGATCGTGACCGGCTGCGCGCCCTCCCCGAGACGGTCGCCTCCATCGCGGGCGCCCTGCGCGCCGGCGGAGCGGTCGCCGTCTTCCCCGAGGGCAGCACCTGGTGCGGCCGAGCCCAGGGGCACTTTCGGCGGGCCGTCTTCCAGGCCGCGCTGGACGCCGGAGTGCCCGTCCAACCCGTCGGCCTGCACTACCTGACCGACGGCGGCACGGCCAGCACCGCACCCGCGTTCGTCGGCAGCGACTCACTGCTCACCTCGGTGTGGCGGGTGGTGTCGACGCGTGGACTGGTCGCCGAGGTCGAGGTGGGACAGGCCATAGCGCCCGGCAGCCATCCCGACCGCCGCTCCCTCGCGTACGCGGCACAGGCCGGGGCGTGGGGACAGGCCCGGCACTCGGACCACTGCACCTCGGTGGCCCGGGCCCCGGTGAAAATCCGCAGGACGGCGCGGAGGCGTCCTGTTAGCGTGGCGTCCATGAGGATCATCAGGCACACCGGCACCGCGACCGCGCGAGCGACCAGCTCGCCGGCTGCCGACGCCTGACTCCACCCACCTCTCCCGGCGGCCGGAAACGGACCGCCGGGACGTGTCGTTTCCAGCCCCTTCGCGGGCTTCCCCGCGGTCCCTTCCGGTCGTCCCCCGGACCCGAAGGACCACCGCCATGAACACGAACATCAACACTGACGTCGTCGTCCGCACCTTCCTCGACTTCTACCGCGAACGGGGCCACCGGCCGATCACCGGCAGCACCCTCCTGCCACCGCCCTCGGACCCGGTCCTCTTCACCACCTCCGGCATGCACCCCCTCACGCCGTACCTCCAGGGGCGCCCCCATCCACAGGGGCGACGCCTGGTGAACGTCCAGCGCTGTCTGCGCACCACCGACCTCGACGAGGTCGGCGACCTCACCCACCTCACCGTGTTCGAGATGCTCGGATCATGGTCGTTGGGTGACTACGACCACCCGCAGAGCCTGCGCTGGGGCTACGAGCTGCTGCGCGACGGCTTCGGCATCCCGCCCGAGAAGCTGTACGTCACGGTCTTCGGCGGCGACGAACAGCTCGGCCCCGACCTCGAATCGCTGCACACCTGGCGGGAGTCGGGCCTGCCCGTCGAGTCGACCCGGGACGAGAACTGGTGGTCCAACGGGCCGGTCGGACTCTGCGGCCCCGACTCCGAGATCTTCGTCTGGACCGGCGACACGGTGCCCGAGGGTAGCCCCACCACCGACCCGCGCTGGGTGGAGATCTGGAACCACGTGCACCTGCGGTACGAACGCGATGAGGACGGCGGCCTGGTTCCGTCGCGGCAGATCGGCGTCGACACGGGGATGGGGTTGGAACGGCTCGTGTCCGTTCTCCAGGGGCGGCGGTCGGTCTACGAGACGGATCTGTTCGAGCCGTGGATGCGGAGAGTGCCCGTCCTGTGGGAGCTCGACGAGCGTTCGACGCGGGTGGTCTGTGACCATCTGCGGTCGAGTCTGGTCGTCCTGGGGGACGGGGTACGGCCCACCAACACCGGTCGTGGGTATGTGCTGCGGCGGTTGATCCGCCGACTGCTCACCGTGCTCCGCCGGCACGACGACTCGCGCACGGTGTCCGACCTGCCGGTGGAACTCGTCGAGCACACCCTCGACCACTTCCGGCAGTCGCTCGACACGGACACGGTCCGTGAGGTGCTGCTCGACGAGGAGCGGCGGTTCACCCAACTCCTCGAACGGGGGCGGCGGGTGTTGTCGAGGCCGGAGTTCCGGGGCCCGCTGCGCGAGGAGGACTACCACTACCTGCACGACACCCACGGGCTGCCCCGTGAACTGGTTGCCGGGTTGGTGAGCGAGAGGTAGGAGACTGCGGAACTACGGCTGCGGGGTTGCCAGCGCCCTCGCCAGATAGGGAGCCGTGGCGCTCCCCGCAGCTCCCGCCACTTCCCTCGGCGGACCGATCGCCACGATCCGTCCCCCCTCCTCCCCACCACCCGGCCCCAGATCGATCACCCAGTCCGAGCCCGCCACCACGGCCATGTCGTGCTCGACCACCACCACGGTGTGCCCGGCGTCGACCAGGCCGTGGAGCTGGTGCAGGAGGACCTCGACGTCGGCGGGGTGGAGGCCGGTGGTCGGTTCGTCGAGTAGGTAGAGGGTGTGGCCGCGCCGGGCGCGCTGCAACTCGCTTGCCAGCTTGATGCGTTGGGCTTCACCGCCGGAGAGCTCGGTGGCGGGCTGGCCCAGCCGCAGATAACCGAGGCCCACGTCCAGGAGGGTGGTGAGGCTGCGGGCCACGGGCGGGGTGTCCGCGAAGAAGTCCGCCGCGGCCTCCACCGTCAGGTCCAGCACCTGCGCGATGTTCCGTCCGCAGTACGTCACTTGGAGCGTCTCGGGGTTGTAGCGGGCCCCGCCGCAGTCCGGGCAGGGCGCATAGGTGCTCGGGAGGAAGAGCAGCTCGACGCTCACGAACCCCTCGCCCTGACAGGTCTCGCAGCGCCCGCCCGGCACGTTGAACGAGAACCGCCCTACGCCGTAACCCCGTTGCCGTGCCTCGTCGGTGGCCGCGAACACCTTGCGGACGGTGTCGAAGAGGCCGGTGTAGGTGGCGAGGTTGGAGCGCGGAGTGCGACCGATGGGTTTCTGATCGACCGACACCAGCCGTCCCACGCCCGGCAGTTCCTCGGTGATCTCGCCGATCAGCGTGGACTTTCCGGACCCCGAGACGCCGGTGACCGCGGTGAACACGCCGAGGGGGAACTCCGCGGTCACGTCCCGGAGGTTGTGCCGGGTGATCGGGCCGACCTTCAACTCGCCGCGCGGCGGGCGGACTTCGCGGGTAGGCGCGGGGGAGGAGGCGAAGAGGAAACGGGCGGTCGCCGACTCCTTCACCGCCGCCAGGTCGGCCACCGGACCGCTGTGCAGCACCCGCCCGCCGTGCTCACCCGCCAGCGGCCCCACGTCCACCAGCCAGTCGGCGCCGCGCATCACGTCCAGGTGGTGCTCCACCACGAACACCGAGTTGCCCGCCGCCTTCAGCCGGTCCAGCACCGTGAGCAGGGCCTCGGTGTCCGCCGGGTGCAGACCGGCGGACGGTTCGTCGAGGACGTAGACGACACCGAACAGACCGGAGCGCAACTGCGTTGCCAGGCGCAGCCGTTGCAGCTCGCCTGCCGAGAGCGTGGGGGTCGGGCGGTCCAGGCTGAGGTAGCCGAGGCCGAGTTCGAGGATGGGCGAGATACGGGACGTGAGGTCGTCGGTGAGGACGCGGGCCGCCTCCGACGTGCCGCCGAGCATGCCGGACAGCTCCGCGAGGGGCAGTGCGGCCAGGTCGGCGATCGTGCGGCCCGCGACGGTCACGGCGAGGGCTTCGGCGCGCAGTCGTGCGCCGCCGCAGACCGGGCAGGGGGCGCTGGTCAGGAAGCGCTCCGCCTTGGCGCGCAGGGTCGGGCTCTTCGTGTCCGAGAACGTCTTCATCACATAGCGGCGGGCGCTCATGTACGTGCCCTGGTACGGGCGTTGGATGCGGTCGGCATCCCGTACCGGATGGACCGTGACCACCGACTGCTCGTCCGTGAACAGGATCCACTCCCGCTGTTCGGCGGGCAGTTCACGCCACGGCACGTCCACGTCGTGGCCGAGGGTGTCCAGGATGTCGCGCAGGTTCTTGCCCTGCCAGGCGCCCGGCCACGCGGCGATCGCGCCCTCGCGGATCGACAGCGAGGGGTCGGGGACGAGGGACTCCTCGGTCGTCCGGTGCACCCGGCCCAGGCCGTGGCACTCCGGGCACGCGCCCGCCGCCGTATTGGGGGAGAAGGCGTCCGAGTCGAGGCGTTCCGCGCCGGGCGGGTAGTCACCGGCGCGGGAGAACAGCATCCGCAGGGAGTTGGAGAGATTGGTGACCGTGCCCACCGAGGAGCGGGAGGTGGGGGCCGAGCGGCGCTGCTGGAGCGAGACCGCGGGCGGCAGGCCGGTGATCTCGCCGACCTTCGGCGCGCCGATCTGATGGATCAGCCTGCGGGCGTACGGCGCCACCGACTCGAAGTAGCGGCGCTGCGCCTCGGCGTAGATCGTGCCGAAGGCGAGGGACGACTTCCCGGAGCCGGAGACCCCTGTGAACACCGCCAGCACGTCCCGCGGGATGTCGACGTCGACGCCCTGAAGGTTGTGCTCGCGGGCGCCGCGGACGCGGACGTAGGGGTCGTGGGGGCTGTGCATGACCCGGCGAGTCTATGCGACCTCGTCGTGGGACGCCCGGTGACCTGCGGGGGTGCGGGGGTGTCGGCACTGTGCCACGTTGGAAGGTACGGATGCCAGTCGTCACACGGAAGGCCCGTGGTCATGACCACTCCCGGATTCGGTTTCGGACGCAGCCCCTTCGAGGAATTCGACGAGTTGATGTCCCGGTATTTCGGCGGTTCGGGCCCGGCGGCACCATCGCGCCGGCCCCAGCGCGTCGACATCGGCAGCCTGCTCTCCGAACGGGCCCGGGAGCTGGTGGCGCAGGCACGGGACATCGCCGCCGTGGAGGGCAGCGAGGAACTCGACGCCCGGCATCTGCTGGCCGCCGCCACCGAGCAGGAGTCGACCCGGCGGCTGCTCGCCGAGGCGGGCGCGGACCCCGACCGGATCCGCGAGCGGCTGGCCGGCGCGGACGGCGCCGTGAAGACCGAACCCACCACGCTCACCCCGGCGGCCAAGCGCGCCCTGCTCGACGCGTACCAGATCTCCCGCGCCGAGGACTCCTCGTACATCGGGCCCGAACACCTGCTGCGGGCCCTGGCCGCCAACCCCGAGTCGGCCGCCGGACAGGCCCTCGCCGGCAGCGGCTGGGAGAACGGTGCGCCGCTCACCGGTGCCGAGCCCGAGCGGAAGCGGCCCAGCAGCACGCCCACCGTCGACGAGTACGGGCGCGACCTCACCGAGGACGCCCGCGCGGGGCGGCTCGACCCGGTGATCGGGCGGGACGAGGAGGTCGAGCAGACCATCGAGGTGCTGTCCCGGCGCAGCAAGAACAACCCCGTCCTCATCGGTGACCCCGGCGTCGGCAAGACCGCCGTCGTCGAGGGCATCGCCCAGCGGATCGTCACCGGGGACGTGCCGAAGACCCTGGAGGGCAAGCGGATCGTGTCGCTGGACCTGGCCGGGATGGTCGCCGGCACCAAGTATCGGGGCGAGTTCGAGGAGCGGCTGAAGAAACTCCTCGACGAGGTGAGCGAGCACGGGGACGAACTGGTGCTGTTCCTGGACGAGTTGCACACCGTCGTCGGTGCGGGCGGCGGGGGCGACGGTTCCCTCGACGCCGGGAACATGCTCAAACCCGCTCTGGCCCGCGGTCAGTTGCACCTCATCGGCGCCACCACCGTCGACGAGTACCGCAAGTACATCGAGAAGGACTCCGCGCTGGAGCGCCGCTTCGCGCCCATCCTGGTCGGCGAACCGACCGTCGACGACACCATCGAGATCCTGCGCGGGCTGCGCGACCGCTACGAGGCCCACCACCAGGTCCGGATCACCGACGAGGCGGTCGTCGCGGCGGCCGAGCTCTCCGACCGCTACATCACCGCCCGCTTCCTGCCCGACAAGGCCATCGACCTGATGGACCAGGCCGCGGCCCGGGTACGGCTGCGCGCGAAGACCCCGCTCTCCGACACCCGCGAGGCCGAGGACCAACTGGCGGCCCTGAACCGGGAGAAGGACCAGGCCGTCGCCGACGAGGAGTACGAGCGGGCCCGGGAACTCCGCGACCGGATCAGGGAGACCGAGGCCGAGCTGAAGACGGCCGGCACCGCCGAGGAACAGGCACCCAAGGTCACCGCCGAGGACATCGCCGAGGTCGTCTCCCGCACCACCGGGATCCCCGTGGCCCAGCTCACCGAGGAGGAGCGGGCCCGGCTGATGAAGCTGGAGGAGCACCTCCACGAGCGGGTGGTGGGCCAGGACGAGGCCATCACCGCCGTCGCCCGCGCGGTACGCCGTGCCCGAGCCGGGATGAGCGACCCGAACCGGCCCATCGGCAGCTTCCTCTTCCTGGGCCCCACCGGTGTCGGCAAGACGGAACTGGCCCGCGCGCTCGCCGCCGCCCTCTTCGGCGACGAGGGCCGCATGATCCGCCTCGACATGAGCGAGTTCCAGGAGCGGCACACCGTCTCCCGCCTGGTCGGCGCCCCTCCCGGATACGTCGGCCACGAGGAGGCCGGCCAGCTCACCGAGGCCGTCCGCAGGCAGCCGTACGCCGTGCTGCTGCTCGACGAGGTCGAGAAGGCGCACCCCGACGTCTTCAACACGCTGCTGCAACTGCTGGACGACGGACGGCTCACCGACTCGCAGGGCCGCACCGTCGACTTCAAGAACACCGTCGTGATCATGACGTCGAACATCGGAGCCGACCGTATCCTCGCGGCGGGCGTCGACGACTACGCCAAGGTCCGCGAATCGGTGATGCCGGTGCTCAACCAGCACTTCCGGCCCGAGTTCCTCAACCGCATCGACGAGATCATCGTCTTCCGCGGCCTCGAACGCGCCCAACTGCGCGAGATCGTCGACCTGTTGCTGGAACACACCCGGCGCCGGCTGCACGCCCAGGACGTCACCCTCGACGTCACCGACGCGGCGTCCGACCTGCTCGCGAACCTCGGCTACCAGCCCGACTTCGGCGCCCGCCCGCTGCGCCGCACCATCCAGCGCGAGGTCGACGACCGGCTGGCCGACCTGCTGCTTTCCGGTGAGCTGAACGCGGGCGACCAGGCCCGGGTCGACGCGACCGACGGCGCGATCGTGATCCGCGCGAGCCAGGGCGCCGAACAGTAGCGAGGCCCCCGCAGGCCTCCCCCCCCCGTGCCCCCTCTTGGAGAGACGCATGAACAGCTATCGAGTCGCGCAAGTAGGCGCCGCCGGCGGCGAGTTCGAGGTCGTCGAGCGCGCGGTGCCGCAGCCGGGCCCCGGCCATGTACGCATCGCCGTGGAGGCCTGCGGGATCTGCCACAGCGACACCTTCTTCGTGAACGCCGGAGTGCCCGGCGTACGGTTCCCGCTGGTCACCGGGCATGAGATCGCCGGGCGGATCGACGCGCTGGGCGAGGGCACCTCGGACCACGGCTGGCGGGTCGGCGACCGGGTGTCGGTCGGCTGGTTCGGCGGCAGCTGCGGTCACTGCACCCCTTGCCGGCAGGGCGACTTCATCGTCTGCGAGAACCTGAAGGTGCCCGGCTGGGCCTACGACGGCGGCTTCGCGGAGATGACCGTGGCGCCGGTCGACGCGCTCGCCCGGATCCCCGAGGGGCTGGCGGCGAGCGCCGCCGCGCCGATGGGGTGTGCGGGCGTGACCACGTTCAACGGGCTGCGGCACAGTTCCGCGCGGCCGGGCGACCTGGTGGCCGTACTCGGACTCGGCGGACTCGGTCACCTGGGCGTGCAGTACGCGGTCGCCATGGGATTCGAGACCGTGGCGATCGCGCGGGGCGCCGAAAAGGCCGACTTCGCCAAGCAGTTGGGCGCGCACCACTACGTCGACAGCACGGCGGACACCGAGGTCGCCGAGGCGCTGCGCGCGTTGGGCGGCGCCAAGGTCGTCCTGGCCACGGCGGGCAACGCCGACGCCGCCACGGCGACCGTGGAGGGGCTGAGGCCCCGCGGCGAGCTGGTGGTCGTCGGGGCGGACGACGCGCCGTTGGGGATCAGTCCGCTCCAACTGCTCATGAGCGCCAAGGTGGTTCGCGGCCATCCCTCCGGCACCGCGCAGGACGTGCGGGACACACTGGCCTTCAGCGCCCTGCACGGCATCCGTCCGATGGTGGAGACCGTGCCCCTGGACCAGGCCGGCGAGGCCTACGAGAGGATGCTGTCCGGGGCCGCGCGCTTCCGGATGGTGCTCACCCCGTGAGCGAGGCGATACGGGCGAGCCGCCGGTAGGAGTCCAGCAGGGCCTCGCGGTCGTAGGTGCTGGTGGTGACGAGGACCTCGTCGGCCTCCGTCTCCTTCAGTACCGTCTCCAGCTCGTGGGCCACCTGTTCCTCGGTGCCCGCGAGCTGCCTGCTGAGCCCGGCCTCGTAGAAGCCGAACTCCTTGTCGGTCATGGCCAGTTGCTCCACCCGCTCGGCGGGCGGCAGCGGCGGGAAGGTGCCGTGAGTGCGCGAGTACGCCATCGACCAGGCCTCCGGGATCAGGAGCCGGCGGGCGGCCTCGGGGGTGGCGGCCACCGCGATCGTCCCGGAGATGACGACATACGGCTCCGGCGCCCAGGGGGAGGGGCGGAAGCGGGCGCGGTAGTGGTCGATACCGCGCCGCATCTTCTCCCGGTTGCGCAGGTCGCCGATCACCATCGGCAGGCCGGCGCGGGCCGCGATGTCGGCGCCCTCACCCATCGCGAGCACGAAGGGCGGGACGCTCAGACCCTCCGAGGGGCGCGCGTGCGCGCCGGTGGGCGAGGTGCCGCGGAACCAGTCGAGGAGTTCGTCGAGCTGTCCGGCGAAATCGTCGGCGTCGTCCTTGTCGCGGCCCAGAGCCCGGCGTACACCGTCGGTGAAACCGACCGAACGGCCGAGCCCCATGTCGATCCGGCCCGGGAACAGCGACTCCAGCACCCCGAACTGCTCGGCCACGACCAGGGGTTGGTGGTTGGGCAGCATCACTCCGCCCGTCCCGACCCGGATGGTCCGGGTGGCCGCGGCGACGGCGGCGGCCAGCACGGTCGGCGCGGAACCGGCGACCCCGGGCACGCCGTGGTGCTCCGACACCCAGAACCGGCGATAGCCCAGCTCCTCGGCCTCCCGCGCCAGCCGCACGGTGTCACGCAGCGCCTCGGCGACCGGGTGCCCCTCGCGGGTGCGGGAGCGGTCGAGGACGGAGAAGGGGGTCGAGGCGATCACGGAACTCACATGGGGTTCAACGCCCACGAGCCCCCGGCATTCCCGGGTTCACCGCCGCGACCGGACGCGTGCGTCCCGTGGCGGTTCGATGAACTGCAGCTCCAGCGTGACGGGCGGCTCGGCGACCCCGGGCCCGCCCGCGGCCGCCCACTCCAACACCTCCTCCGTGCAGTCGTCGTCCATGGCGAAGCCGACCCAGGTGGGCCGGCCGCCGGCTCGCCGTCCAGCGGCCGACGGCTGGACCACGATCACGTTGGCCTGGTCGCAGGGGCCCAGGCAGTCCGTCGTACGCACCGCGAATCCGTGTGCGGCGGCGCCGGCGCGCAGCCGCTCCAGTTGCCAGGCGTGGTCCGTGCCCGGGTGCTTGCGCGGGTCGCCGCAGCAGCAGCCCCGGCAGACGACCAGGGTGCAGGGCCGCTCGCGGGCGGCGCCGATCAGGAACGTACGGGGGGCGGGAGTGGCGGCAGACATGCCAAAAGCATGAGGCCACGCCTCCGGGGCGGATGAAGGGGGTCCCTCCGGGGCTGCCTAAGGTGGCCGTGTGACAGCCGACAGCAGCCGCCCCCTCGCCGTGTTCGATCTGGACAACACCCTCGCCGACACGGCCCACCGGCAGCATTTCCTGGAGAACAGGCCGCGCGACTGGGACGGCTTCTTCGGTGCCGCCCCGCAGGATCCGCCCCTGGCGGAGGGCATCGCGCTGGTGCTGGAGTGTGCCGAGGAGTGCGAGGTCGTCTATCTGACCGGGCGGCCCGAGCGCTGCCGGCGCGACACGCTCGCCTGGCTCGCCGCGCAGGGGCTGCCCGAGGGGCGGGTCCTCATGCGGCGCAACGACGACCGCAGGCCCGCCCGCCGCACCAAGCTGGAGGTCCTGGAGCGGCTCGCCCGGAACCGCGTGGTCCGGGTTCTCGTGGACGACGACGAGCTCGTGTGCGACGACGCCGAGCGGGCCGGGTTCAGGGTCGTACGGGCCCGCTGGACCGCCCCCTCCGCCGCGCTGGAGGCGGCGCAGGAGGGGGAGGGCCGGACCTGAGGGGACTCCGACTGCGTACGGCCGTCAGTCCTCGTCCTCGATGCGGAAGCCGACCTTCAGGCCGACCTGGTAGTGCTCGATCTGCCCGTTCTCGATCTGGCCCCTGACCTGGGTTACTTCGAACCAGTCCAGGCTGCGCAGGGTCTGCGCGGCGCGGGCGACGCCGTTGCGGATGGCCTGGTCGATGCCCTCGTGAGAGGTGCCGACGATCTCGGTGACCCGGTACGTGTGGTTGGACATGCGGGTACTCCTCTCGGCCGTGACGGGCGCGTCACGCGTCACTCCACCGTGCCCCAAGGCGCGGCCGCGCGCGAGACGGCCCGTCACCCGCCGTCAGCGCACCACGCTCAGTGACAGCGCGAAGCGTCCCTCCCGGTCGGTCCACCAGTGGGCCAACTCCAGTCCGGCGGCCGCCAGTTCGGTCCGCACGCCCTCCTTGCGGAACTTCGCCGAGATCTCGGTGCGCAGTTCCTCCCCGGCCGCGAATTCGACGGCGAGATCGAGCGCCGGGATCTTCACGGTCTGGTCGACGCGGGACCGCAGCCGCATCTCGATCCACTCGTGGCCGGAGTCCCAGAGGGCCACGTGGTCGAAGGCGTCGGGGTCGAAGTCGGCGCCCAGCTCGCGGTCGACCACGGTCAGGACGTTCTTGTTGAACGCGGCGGTCACCCCGGCCGCGTCGTCGTACGCCCTGACCAGGACCTGCTCGTCCTTGACCAGGTCCGTGCCGAGCAGCAGCGCGTCACCGGGGGAGAGCAGCGAGCGCAGGCCGGCGAAGAACGTGGCGCGCTCGGCCGGCAGCAGGTTGCCGATCGTGCCGCCGAGGAACGCCAGCAACCGGGGTCCGGGTGTCTCCGGCAGGGTCATCGCGCCGGTGAAGTCGGCGATCAGGGCATGCACGTTCAGGTCCGGGCGTTCCTCGACGAGGGCGTGCCCGGCCTGGGTGAGCGCACTCTCGCTGACGTCGACCGGGACGTACACGGCCAGGCCGGTGAGCGCGTCGAGCAGGTGGCGCGTCTTGTCCGAGGAGCCGGAGCCCAGCTCGACCAGGGTGCGGGCGCCGGTCGCGGCGGCGATCTCGCGGGCCCGGTCGACGAGGATCTCCCGCTCGGCGCGGGTGGGGTAGTACTCGGGCAACTCGGTGATCTGCTCGAAGAGTTCGCTGCCGTGGGCGTCGTAGAACCACTTCGGCGGGAGGGTCTTCGGGGTGCGGGTGAGGCCGTGCAGGACGTCGGCGCGCAGGGCCGCGTCGGTGGCGTCCTCGGGGACGGTGCGGGTGAGAAGGAACGGGCTCACGTACGGGGCTCCTTCGAAGGTGCGAGGTCTTTCAGGGGGGTGAGGAGGACCTCGGCGCGGGTCGCGGTGAGCAGGGTGCGGTCGGGGACCTCCTGCCAGTGCGGGTCGTCGTCGTAGGGCTCGGAGGCGACGACCGTGCGGTGGCCGGGCTCCGAGAGGTACCAGAGGGTGTCGCCCCAGGCCGTCGCGGCGATCGTCTCGCCGTTGGTGAGAAGGAGGTTGAGGCGGGAGCCGGGGGCGTAGTGGGCGACCTCCAGCACGGTGTCGGCCAGCGCCTGGCCCTCCTCGTCGCCCGCCCGCAGCCGGCTGAGGACCAGCGCCCACACGAGCGCCGAGTCGCAGCGGGCCTCCAGGGACAACAGGTCCACCGGGGGCAGGCGTTGGGCCGGCGCCGCGAGGGTGCGCGGCCAGCCGGTGACGGCTCCGTTGTGGCTGAACAGCCAGGGGCCCGCGGCGTACGGGGCCGCCGCGGCCTCCCCGTCGGCACCGGCCAGTGTCGCGTCCCGTACGGCGGCCAGCAGTGCGCCCGAGCGGACCACGCGGGCCAGGTCGGCGAAGGACTGGTCGCCCCAGATGGGCGCGGCCCGCCGGTAGCGGCCCGGCACCGGATCGCCCTCGGCGTACCAACCCACCCCGAAACCATCGGCGTTGACCGTCCCGTGCCGCTGCCGCCGGGGTTCCCAGGACTGGCGGTACAGGCTGTGCTCCGGGTCCACGAGGAGCCGGCCGAGCGGCTCCTCGGGTCCCAGGTACGCCAGGTGACGGCACATCAGACGGCCCCCGAGCGGGCCGTGCGGAATCCGGAGAAGATCTGCCGCCTGATCGGATAGTCCCAGTTGCGGAACGTGCCCCGGCAGGCCACCTCGTCCACGGCGAACGAACCGCCCCGCAGCACCTTGTACTCCGGGCCGAAGAACACCTCCGAGTACTCCTTGTACGGGAAGGCCCTGAACCCCGGGTAGGGCAGGAAGTCGCTCGACGTCCACTCCCACACGTCACCGATCAACTGGCGTACGCCGAGCGGTGATTCGCCTGCCGGATAGCTGCCGGCGGGGGCCGGGCGGAGGTGGCGCTGGCCGAGGTTGGCGTGTTCCGGTGCCGGGTCGGCGTCGCCCCACGGGTAGCGCATCGAGCGGTCGCCCGTCGGGTCGTGGCGGGCCGCCTTCTCCCACTCGGCCTCGGTGGGCAGCCGGCGTCCGGCCCAGCGGGCGTACGCGTCGGCCTCGTACCAGCACACGTGCACCACCGGCTCGTCGAGCGGTACGGCCTCCGTGACGCCGAACCGGCGCCGCAGCCACTGGCCCGCCTCACGGCGCCAGAACAGCGGCGCCGTGATGGAGTTGCGGCGGATGTGCGCCCAGCCCTCCTTGGTCCACCAGCGCGGGTCGTCGTAGCCGCCGTCCTCGATGAACGCCAGATACGCGCCGTTGGTCACCGGGGTCGTGTCGATGTGGAAGGACTCCACCTCCCGCCGGTGCGCGGGCCGTTCGTTGTCCAGGGCCCACGGTTCGGTGGAGGTGCCCATGGTGAACGGGCCGCCGGGGACGAGGACTTCGGCCGGACCGGTGAACAGCGGGACCGGCTCCGGGTCCGGGGCCGTCAACGCCTGTGGTCCGGTGCGGAGCTGATGGGTGATCAGCATGGTTTCGTCGTGCTGCTGTTCGTGCTGCGCGACCATCCCGAAGGCGAAGCCCGCCTCCGTCAGCCGCGACCCGCGGAACGCCGAATCGGCGAGTACGTCTGTCACCCGGCCGCGGACCTCGGCCGCGTACTGCCGGGCCTCCTCGGGCGGCAGCAGCGGCAGCGAGGGACGTTCGGAACGCGGGTGCTCGAACGCGTCGTAGAGGCCGTCGATGTCGGGCCGCATCGCGTCCCGGCCGCCGACGGCCCGCAGCAGCCACAGCTCCTCCTGGTTGCCGATGTGCGCGAGGTCCCAGACCAGCGGGGACATCAACGGCGAGACCTGGGCGAGGAGTTCGGGCTCCTCCACACAGCTCGTCAGGAGCGTGGTGCGGTCCCGGGCGGTGGTGAGGGTGGTCAGCGCCCGTTCCCGGAGCGCCTCGATATCGATGTCGGCGGAGGTGTCGGCAGAAGTCCCGGCAGCGATGTCTGCGTCGGTCATGTGCGGATGTCCTTCCCGTGCGGGCGGCTGTCCGTGCCGCGCACGCGGTCGAGCAGATCGTCGGCGGGGCAGCGGCCCCGGATGACATAGCGGTCGAAGTACGCGCGGACGGCGTCCGTGACCTCGGCGGTGGCGCCGAGCCGGGGCAGGGCCTCCAGCGCCGAGGCGAAGCAGACGAGGGCCACCTCGTGCAGCTCCGGGTCGGACAGTCCGTAGCGGGCCGCGTCGATCCACAGCGGATTGTGCGGCGCGGGCAGCCCGAGGGACCGTTCGGCCAGCGGCTTCACGGCGCGGTACGCGGTCTCTGCCGCCTCCGGGTCGTCGAACAGCGCCGTCGTCACGGCCAGCGGCACGATCCAGCCGTCGTCCCCGGGCTGCGCGTCGATCATGCGCAGTTCCAGGTGGCCACGCGGTCTGACCGGCGGGAACAGGGTCGTGACGTGATAGTCGAGGTCCGCACGGGTCGGCGGTCTCGGCGACCCCGACCTGATCCACTCCCGGAAGGTCAGCCCCTCCGGGACCTCCCACGGGCCGCTGTCCTGCCGTATGCACATCACCGGCGAGTCCAGGACATGGCCGGTCCAGGAGTCGCGCGGCTCCGTGTCGAGCGGCGGTGCGCCGGCCCGGCCGGGGCCGATCTCCATCCAGATCAACTGCCGGGTGGAACGCCAGCCGGTGGGGCTGCGGCCGACCAGCGGGGAGTTGGCGAACGCGGCCACCAGCACCGCGCCCAGCTGGTGCGCCAGCCACCAGCGCCGCCCGAGGCCCAGCGGGCCCGGCTCCTCGTGGCCGGCGTCCAGGCACACCTGCACGGACGCCGAGGTGCACATCATGCGGCGGCCCGCGGTGCCGGTGCGGTCGAGGCAGCGCTCCATCGCGTCGTAGCGCGGCTCGTGCAGGAACCGGCGCGGCGGGTGCCAGGGGTCGTGGCCGACCCCGACCAGTCCTAGGCCGTCGCGGCGCAGCACCGCGCGGACGGCGTCGAGATCTTCGGAGACGGAACCGATGCACTCCATCAGGGAGGCGGCGGGCGACGAACTGAGTTCCAGTTGGCCGCCGGGCTCGACGGTGAGCGCCGACCTCAGGGGCACGGTCCTGAGAGCGGCGTAGGCCGCTTCCAGTCGTTCGGGTGTCACGGGGAGCTGCGGCAGGCGCAGCTCGTGGACGAGCCATTCCACTTCGACCCCGAGCGTTCGGGGCGGACCGGTCTTGAAGCAGATGCCCCTGACCAGGGCCTCCACCTCGGGTTCGGTGACCGCGACGACGGGCTCCGTACAGTCGCTACAGTCACTTGCCGTATCGGACATGTCGGGATCCTCCTGAGATTCCACCATGCCACCGGCCCGGTTTCTGTTGGGCCCGGGTCGGCACACTCGTACCACCCAAGACCCTCGCGCCGCATCGCACAAGGGTGCGTATCGGCACGTTCGGGATCGGTAATCTCCGGTTCTTCCGCCGTTTCCGGGAGCCCGGAAACTCTGTTGCACCGCAGGACCAGCATCGCTCACGATGCCTGTATGAGCACGACGGGGGAGATCACGGGGGAGATCGCGGAGCGCGCGGTCATGGCGCGTACGGGGGTCGCGCCATGAGCGCGCGTCTGCGCGGCATCGCGCGGCAGACCGAGGAGATCGTGGCGGCCCGGGGCTACCGCGCGGCGGACGGCCGCGAGGTCTCCATCGCGGCGGAGACCGAGGCGGCCCGCGCGGGCACCCGCCTCCACGGACCGGAACCGGTGCAGATACCACCGTTCTCGCCCGTGGACACGTTCATCGAGGTCACGGGCGAGAGCAGCCTCGAAGCCGCCCGTCGGCTCACCGGTCCGGTGGCCGTGCTGAACTTCGCCTCGGCCCGCAATCCGGGCGGCGGCTACCTGAACGGCGCCCAGGCCCAGGAGGAGGCCCTGTGCCGCGCCTCCGCGCTGTACACCTGCCTGCTTGAGGCCCGCGGTTTCTACGACCACCACCGCGCCCACCGCGATCCGTTCTACACGGACCGGGTCATCCACTCACCGGCCGTCCCCGTCTTCCGCGACGACAAGGGCGGCCTCCTCGACGAGCCGTACACCGCCGGCTTCCTGACCGCCGCCGCGCCGAACGCCGGCGTCGTGCTGCGCACGGCACCGGAGCGCGCGGCCGAACTGCCGCACGCCGTCGCCGTACGGGCGGAGCGGGTGCTGGAGACTGCGCTCGCGCACGGCTACCGGCGCCTGGTCCTGGGCGCCTGGGGCTGCGGGGTCTTCCGGAACGACCCGGCGCAGGTCGCGGGCGCCTTCCACGCGCTGCTCGGGCCGGGCGGACGGTTCGCCGCGGCCTTCGAGCACGTGGTGTTCGGCGTCCTGGACCGCACACCGGGTGCCACGGTCCGGGACGCGTTCGTACGGGCGTTCCCGGAGGGTCAGCTCCAGCGGTAGCCGGTCAGGTCCAGCCGTAGCGCTCGTGCAGCCGGTGGCGTACGAGGTTGAAGCGCATCTGGTCGATCGCGCACGCCTCCCGGCGCATGCCGTCCTCGTGCAGACGCAGCACGCGGTCCACGTCGACCCACGAGTCGCGGCCGGAGCGGTCCCACGGGCCGTTGCCGATCGGCACCCACTCGCGGTCGGCGTCGTGCCGCTTGCTGGAGAGCTGGACGGCGAGCAGGGTCCCGCCGGGCTCGCGGGCCACGACGAGCACCGGGCGGTCCTTGCCCCGGCCGTCGTTCTCCTCGAACGGCACCCAGGTCCAGACGATCTCACCGGGGTCGGGATCACCGTCGTGCGCGGGGGAGTACTCGGTACGCACCCTGCCGACCTCGCGCGGGTCGGCCTCGGTGGTGGCGGAGGGGCCGAAGCGGCCCGGGACGTTTTCATCGGTAAACGCGGTCACGGGGGGCACCTTAAACGGTGTCCCCCGCGACCTGTACGTCAGCCTCCCGTCGAGGTCACTTCTCGTCCTTCTCCACCGGCACCTTCTGCGACGGCGGTGCCACGGTTCCGTTCAGGGCCGAAGTCCCGTTCGGGGTCTGCCCGTTCTGGTTCATCGTGGCGAGCAGTTGGCGGGCCAGGCCGAGGCCCGTGCCGCCCATGGTGAGCGCCTTGGCGAGCATCTCCCCCATGCCGTCGGCCCCGTTGAGGACCACCATGTTGTCGACGCTGCCGAACGCGGACGCGCCGGCCCGGACGATCTCCGGCCAGTTCTCGGCGAGTTGCTGTGCGACCACGGCCTCCTGGTTCTCGGCGAGGGCCGCGGCCCGCGCCTTGATGGCCTCCGCCTCGGCGAGACCCTGGGCCCGGGTCGCCTCGGCGGCGGCGAGGCCCTTCGCCTGGGCGGCGGCGGCCTCTGCCTCACCGGTGGCGCGGGTGGCCGTAGCCGCTGCCGCACCCCGTGCCTGGGTCGCCTCGGCCTCGGCGTTCGCGGCCGTCTTGACCCGGTTCGCCTCGGCCAGGGCGGCCAGTTCGGTCTCCTTCGCCTTGGCCTGTGCGGCGGAGATCCGCGCGTCGCGTTCGGCCTCGGCGCGGGCCCGGGTCTCGTAGGCCTGGGCGTCCGCGGGCTTGCGGACGTCCGCCTGGAGCTGCTGTTCCCGGCGCAGCGCGTCGAGTTCGGCGATCCGGGTCTCCTGGACGACGACGTCCTGCCGGGCGGCGGCGTCCGCGAGCGGTCCGGCCTGCCGGGCCTTCGCCGCCGCCTTGTCGCGCTCGGCCTGGTAGCCGGCCTGGAGGATCTCGCTGTCCCGGGTGGCCTCCGACATCCGTGCCGCGGCCTTCTGTTCGGCCTCGGTGGCCAACCGGTTGGCCTCGGCCTGCGCGATGCGCGCGTCCCGCTGGACGGCGGCGGCGTGCGGCATCGCGAGGTTCTTGATGTACCCGGTCGGGTCCTCGATCTCGTGGATCTGCAGCGAGTCCACGATCAGACCCAGCTTCTCCATCTCCGTACCGCACGCGGCACGGGTCTGGCCGGTCAGTTTCTCCCGGTCGCGGATCATGTCCTCGACCGTCAACCCGCCCACGATGGACCGGAGATGACCGGCGAACACGTTGTGCACCCGCTCCGACATCATCTTCTGCTGGTCGAGGAAACGACGGCCCGCGTTGGCGATCGACACGAAGTCGTCGCCCACCTTGAAGATGACCACGCCCCGCACCTTGAGCGGAATGCCCTGGGTGGTCACGCAGTCCACGTGCAACTCGGTCTCGTTCAGGTCGAGCGAGATCTTGCGCACCGCCTGCACACCGGGCAGCACCAGCGTGCCGCGCCCCGTGACGATGCGGAACCCCATGCCCTCCTCAAGGCCTTCGGTACGGTGCTTGGAGCCCGAGATGATGAGTGCCTCGTTGGGCTCGGCGACCCGCCACATCGACTTGAACAGACCGATCAGTACGAGCACGGCGACAACCGCCGCCCCCGCTACGACGCCGATGATCATCGGCATTCGCCCCCTTGTGATGGTGCCCTTTCGGCACCGAACGAAGGGAGTGTGCGCCTGCGCGACACCGGGGTACAGCCGCTGACGGATCCTTGTTGCAATCTTGACGCATACGGCCCCGGACCGCTCTCACCTGCGAAGCAGGGGGCTCAACTGTCGTATGCCTGCGTGACGTAGACCGTCCTCGGCGGCAGGTACTCCACCACCATCACGACGGTGCCCCGCTCGATCCGGTCCGCGCCGGCGGCGGCGTACGCGAGGAAGTGCTCGGCGCCCCCGCGCACCCTGACGATCACCTCGCCGACGAGCCCGGGCCCGACCGTCCCGGTGACCCGCCCCATCAGCCCGACCATCGAAGCGTCCTCCATGCTCACAGCGTACGGGCCGATGCCGCCGGGGATTCCACCGCGACCGGATCGGGCCACCGCTCGTGCCAGCGCAGGTCCGCCTGCAGTTGGGCGGCGAGGGAGAGCAGCAGCGGCTCGCTGTTGGCCGGGCCCAACAACTGGGCGCCGACCGGGAGTCCGCCCGCCACGAAGCCCGCGGGGACGTTGACGCCGGGCCAGCCGAGGATGTTCCACGGCCAGGCGTAGGGGCAGGCGGCGATCATCGCGCGGTCGGTGGCGAGACCGCCGAGCGGGAGCATCGCGCCAACTGTGGGCGGGGGAGCGGCGGTTGTGGGCGCGAGGATCAGGTCGTACATGCCGAGGAACGCGCCGATCCGGTCGTGCAGGGTCGCCTCCGCGCGCCGGGCCGCCCGCAGCGGGGCCCCGCCGAGCAGCCGGCCGAGCCGGGCGGCGTCGACGGTGCGGCGGTCGAGGAGTCCGGGGTGCGGTGCCTCGCGGACCCGCTCGGCGAGACCCACGGTGGCGCGCGGGACGAACGTCAGCCCGATCTGCCCGTACGGCGGATCGGCCTCGACGACGGTGTGGCCCAACTGGGCCAGTTTCTCGGCGAGTTCGAGGACCCTGGCCCGCACCTCCGGCCGCAGCCGGGCGGGCAGCGCGGTGAACGGCGGCTTCAGCGAGAGCGCGATGCGCAGCCGTCCGGGGTCGCGGCCCGCCGCGTCCGCGAGGGCGAGCGCGGGCGGTTGGTGCGGGTCCCGGGCGTGGTTGCCGCTCGCCGCGTCCAGCAGCAGGGCCGCGTCCGCGACCGTACGGGTGAGGGTGCCGTTGACCGTGATGCCCTGGAAGGACTCGCCGCGCGGCCAGGTCGAGATGCGGCCGCGCTGCGGTTTGACGCCGATGAGGTGGGTCCACGCGGCGGGGATGCGCACCGACCCCGCGCCGTCCGAGCCGAGCGCGGCCGGGACCAGTCCCGCGGCGACGGCCGCCGCCGAGCCACCGGACGAACCCCCGGGCGTGTGAAGGGGGTTCCACGGATTGCGGGTCTCCCCGAACGCGGGCCCCTCGGTGAACGGCCACTGCCCGAACTCGCAGGTGTTGGTCTTCCCGACGATCACGGCACCGGCCGCCCGCAGCCGCCGTACCGCCTCGCCGTCCTCGGCCACCGGTGGGAACTCGCCCCGGCAGCCGAACGCGGTCGGCTCGCCCGCCACGTCCATGTCGTCCTTGACGGCGATGGGTACTCCGAGCAACGGCCGGCGCACTCCGGCGGCCAGTTCCCGGTCCGCCGCCTCGGCCTCGGCGAGCGCCGCCTCCGTCCGTACGACCCGAAAGGCGTTCAGGGTGGCCCGAGTCGACTCGATCCGCGCGAGGGCCGCCTCCGCCAGTTCCCGGGCCGTCACCTCCCCGGCGGCCAGTGCGCGGGCGGACTCGGCCAGGCCTGCGGAGCGGTCGGGCGTCATGCGGGCACCTCCGGAAGCGCGATGTCTACCGCACGGTAACGTCCGGGCGCCCGGCGCGGTACGGCTGCGGCGACTTCCAACGGGGCCCGGTGGGACGGGTGTTCACCACAGGCACCCCACAGAGATCATCCAGCCCTGTGCAAACCATTGACGTGCCCCTGACCCGCCCTTACCTTCTGATCGATTTGGCGAACCATGTTCGATATCTCGACATGGTGAACCAGTGAAACCATCGAGTCTCCGGGAGAGCCGCCCGTGACCACACGTCCCCCCACGCCGTCCCGCCGCGCCCTGCTGCGCGCGATGGCCGTCCTGCCCGCCTCCGCGCTCGTCCTGGGCGAGGCCCCCGGACTGCTCGGCACGGCCCTGGCCGCCGCCCCGTCGAGCGGCTACGCCACCCGGTACACGATCGTCCCGTTCCTGAACAGCGACGACGGCACCGTCAACGTCTACCAGTCCGACGACGCCACCGACTTCCGCCTCGTGCAGTCCTCGGCCTACACGCCGCCGAGCAACCGCATCCGCGACGCCAGCGTGTTCAAGCACACCGACGGCTACTACTACCTGACGTACACCACCCACACCTGGGAGGACGTCAGCACCACGATCGGCTTCGCCCGCAGCTCGGACCGGGTCAACTGGACGTTCCTGTACGACTACACGGTCCCGATCACCAACCTGTCCCGGGCCTGGGCGCCCGAGTGGTTCGTGGACGGCGACGGCAGCGTCAACGTCATCGTGTCCTGCTCCACCACCGACGACGAGTGGATCTTCACGCCGTACGCGCTGAAGGCCACCAACTCGGCGCTGACGGCCTGGAGTTCACCGGTCGCCCTGTCCGGCATCGGCTCCAACCACATCGACACGTACATCGTGCGGATCGGCTCGACCTACCACGCCTTCACCAAGAACGAGACGGCGAAGTACATCGAGTACGCCACCGCCACCAGCCTCACCGGCCCCTACACGATCTCGAAGACCGGCGACTGGGCCGGCTGGGGCAGCTACCGCGAGGGCCCCTCGGTGGTGCAGCTCGACAACGGCGGCTGGCGCATCTTCTTCGACGGCTACGGCGACGGCAACTACTACTACAGCGACAGCTACGACACCTTCGCCACCTGGTCCGCTCCGACCGCGCTGACCACCCTCTCCGGTACGGCACGGCACTTCACGGTCATCAAGGAGACGGTGTCCGGCGGCCCGAGCCTCGCGACCGGTGTCACCCGCTCCTTCCGGTCCGCCAACTACACCACCCGCTACTGGCAGGAGCAGTCCGCCCTGCTCAACCTGCCGGTGGTGACCAGCTCCAGCACCACCGCGCTGAAGCAGGCCTCCACGTTCACCGTCGTCGCAGGCCTCGCCGACGCGACCGGCTTCTCCTTCCGGGACTCCGCGGGCAACTACCTGCGCCACTACGACTTCCGGGGCCGCTTCGACGCCAACGACGGCACGACGACGTTCGCGAAGGACGCCACGTTCTACGCCCGGACCGGGGCCACCACCGGCGCGCTCCGCTTCGAGTCGTACAACTACCCCGGTTACTACCTGCGCCACTACAACTACCAACTGCGGGTGGACCCGACGGACGGCACGGACCTCTTCCGGACCGACAGCTCGTTCGTGCCCGTGACGGCCTGGGCCTGAGGGGCGGCTGAGTCCTGCCGGAACGGGGCAGGATGCTGGTGGAGACAACGATCGGTCACGGCCTGGAGGCGCTCGGCGCATGAGCAGTACGGCAGGAACCCGGATCCGCGAACTGATCGTCACCCCGATCGCCTTCCGCGACCCGCCCCTGCTCAACTCCACCGGCGTCCATGAGCCGCTCGCCCTGCGGTGCGTCCTCCAACTCGTGCTGGAGGACGGCACGGTGGGCCTCGGCGAGTCCACGGGCGGCGCGGTCCGCCTGGAGCGACTTGAGGCGGCGGCGAAGAGCGTCGTGGGGAGGGACGTCTTCGACACGACGGCCCTCGTCGCCGCGATCGACGCCGCCCTGCTGCCGACCGTCCCCAGCGCCCACGAACGCGGCTGGACGACCTCGGCGGTGGAGGTGGCCTGCCTGGACGCACAGGGCAAGCTCCTCGGAGTCCCGGTCAGCGACCTGCTCGGCGGGAAGGTCCGCGACCGGGTGCCCTTCGCCGCGTACCTCTTCTACAAATGGGCCGAACACCCCGCCCTCGACGGCCGGGCCGCCGTGGCCGACGACTGGGGCGCGGCGCTGGACCCCGCCGGGATCGTCGCGCAGGCCCGGCTGATGCAACAGCGCTACGGCTTCCGGTCGTTCAAGCTCAAGGGCGGTGTCTTCCCGCCCGACGAGGAGATCGCCGCGATCAGGGCACTGGCCGAGGCATTCCCAGGGCAGCCGCTGCGCCTGGACCCCAACACGGCCTGGACACCGGAGACATCGGCCTACGTGGCCCGTGAACTCGACGGCGTACTGGAGTACTTGGAGGACCCGACCGCCACCATCCCCGGCATGGCAAAGGTCGCGGAGGACTCACCGCTGCCGCTGGCCACCAACATGTGCGTGGTCGCCTGGGAGCATCTGCGGCCGGCGATCGAGCAACGCGCCATCCAGGTCCTCCTCACCGACCACCACTACTGGGGCGGGCTGCGCCGAACCCACGAACTGGGCGCCGTCTGCGAGGTGTTCGGGCTCGGCCTGTCCATGCACTCCAACTCGCACCTGGGCATCAGCCTCGCCGCCATGACCCATGTCGCGGCGACCATCCCCAACCTCGACCACTCCTGCGACACGCACTACCCGTGGAACTCCGCCGACGACATCGTCGTCCCGGGGGTGCTGGAGCTGCGCGACGGCGCGGTCGGGGTCCCCACCGGCCCGGGGCTCGGCGTGGAGCTCGACCACGACGCCCTCGACCGACTGCACCGGCTGTACGTGGACTCCGGGGTGCGTACGCGTGACGACACCGCCTATATGCGGCGGGTCCGGCCCGATTACGAGCCGAGGCTTCCGCGTTGGTGAGCCTGTAGGTCCGCCAGACGCCGGGTCTCCCTGAGGTGGGTGTCGAGGGACCGGGCCATGATCACCCCGCTCTGCGGATCGTCGGCCGGCAGGCCGAAGCGGCGGATCAGGGTGACCCCGTCCAGGGCGACACCCTCGCGGGCGAGGACGAAGACCAGGGCCAGGAAGGCGGACCGGGCGTTGCCGTCGTCGAAGGGATGGAAGAAGCAGACGTCGAGATGGGCACGTGCCGCGCGGGCGGTCAGCGGGAGGGACCGGGGACCGCTCGGTGCGCTCTCGGCCAGGCAGACGTCGAGGCGTTCGCGGGTGTCCGGGGCGATGCCGTAGCGCTCCCTGCCGCCTTTGGCGAAGGCCGGGAGCGTGCGGAACGACGGTGGTTCCGGTGTGCCCAGGACGCGCTGCTGCCACCCGCGCAGCAGGTCGAAGTCGAGCCGGGCGCCGCGCGCCGCGTCGGCCCGCACCAGGTCCAGGGCGGCGAGCAGTCCCTCCCCGCGGGCCGTGTCCACGGCACCGTCGAAGGCACGTATGGACTCCGCCGCGCCGTCACGCACCGGGATCACCGGCCCGTCCCCGCCGCCGTCCGGCACTCCCTCCCACGGCACGTCCTCACGCAGCGCGAGCCAGCTCCGCAGATGGTCCGGCACGGGCCCGGCGGCCGGCCGTACGCCGTCGTCGGGCCGCACCGAGCCCGCGATCCGCTCCGCGACGTCGTCGAGCAGCACTCGGTCGGGACCGGTCCAGCTCTCGAAGCGCCCGCCGATGGCCTCGTCGACCCGCTTCCGCGCGACGTCGGAGTCGATGTGCCAACGGCTGAGGAACCAGGTGAGGACCTGATGGCAGTGCCCGTACCAGGCACTGCCACAGCCGGTGCGGTCGGTCACCTGGAGGATCAGGTTCCGGGCGGCGCACTCCCACAGGATCCGTTCGTCTTCCACGGCGGCCAGGCTCAGCGGATACGCGTCGAACCAACTGGCGAGCGTCTCCAGCCAGTCGCGCCACTCGCACAGCCCGGCGACCACCCGGCCGAGCGTCTCCTCAGGGGTGGTCACCGAGACCCGCGGATCGCACCAGCTTCCGACCGGCCCGCCGTCGAAGTCCCCCTCGTCGTGCGCCCACCGCCAGCCGACGGCCCAGCCGCCGAAGCGCTCGGCCAGGGAATGCGACATGGCGTCGGCCCACGGCCTCGCCACGTGCCGGCCCCACTCGTGCAGTACGGGATCGCCGTGGGGGAGGTCGGGGCGGCTCGGTGTCCGCAGGGCCGGTCCGAGCGAACGGACCGCCTGTGCCGCGGACCCCCTGTCGAAGGGGTGACGTGCGGGGTCCACCTCGTCCCAGCTCAGCGTCCTCGGGTTCAGGTCCATCAGCACCGCGCAAGCCTGCCCACCCACCCGGCGCCCGCTCAACCCAATTACCGCGGGGCACGGCGCGTCAACGCGGTGTCGTCGACGGCTCCTTGGGGAGCATGGCGCGCGTCGGGTCGGCGCTCGCGCGCAGCGTGGGTTCGTTGCGCAGCCGTACGAAGGTGATGGCCAGGGCGACGGCCTGGACGGCGGCGCAGCACAGGACGGCCGTGCCGAGGTGGGCCGGCGGGGTGACGGCGACGAGGACGCCGGCCACCGGGAACGGCAGCAGCAGGAGCAGCATCGTGAGCGAGAGCGTGGTGCCGAAGGCCGTGGCCGGGATGACCAGCGAGCGCAGCGTGCGCAGGACGACGGTGAGGCCGCCGTCGCCGGCCATGAACAGCGCGACGAGGACCGTGTAGGCGGCGTAGGACGGGGCCTGGGGGAGAGCCAGACAGGCCGCCGACGCGAACGTGCCGCAGACCACCCCCACCCCCCACAGGTCGACGCGGCTCAGCGCGAGTCGGCAGAGGGTGATGGCCAGCAGGGTCGCGGCAGCGGCGGCGGACCACAGGGTGCCCACGTCGGCGGAGTCGCGGCCGAAGGTCTGCACCACGATGACGGGGCTGGCCGACTGGAGCAGGCCGAGGGCGAGATTGGAACAGGCCAGCCCCGCCACCAGCCAGCGCAGGGCGGGAAGCCGGCGCAGCATGCGCAGCCCGGTCCGCATCCCGCCGGGGGTCCGCTCGCCGTCCGGGCGGGCCGAGCGCAGCGGGGTGGGCGGGGTCTGCAGGCCGAGCACGGCCGCCAGCAGGGACAGCCCGGTCAGACAGCCGAGCATCCAGCCCGGTCCCACCAGCAGCAGGAAACCCGCGAGCAGCGGTCCGACGAGCATCGCGGTCTGATCGATGCCGATGAGCACCGACTGCACACCGTGCGGGCGGTGTTCGGCCCGCCGGGTGACGATCACGCCCACCGCCTCGTTGGCGACGAAGCTGAACTGTGTGAGGGTGCCGGTCACCGCGGCCAGCACCAGCACGGTCACCGTCTCCGCGGTGCCGTGCGGCAGCATGGCCAGCGCCACGGCCGCCGCCACCAGCACCAGGGCCCGCAGCAGCGAGGCGAGGAAACACACGATCGCCGCGCCGCGCCGGTCCACCACGTTTCCGGCCAGCACGAACGCGGCGATCCGCGGTGTCCACTCCAGGGCGAAGGCAAGGCCCGTCAGCGACGAGGAACGGGTGATGGCCAGCACCAGCAGCGGCATGGCGTACGTGGACATGGAGAAAGCCAGCGCGTCACTGGTGCGCGGTGCGTAGATCCGTCGAAAGAGGCTGCCGGACGGAACGGCTGCATGGCGACCGGCCGGCGGCCGGTCCTCGTGCAGGGTGATGGCCACGGAATGGGGGGCTTTCGGTGAGGCGTATCACGGGGGGCGAAACGGACGGAACCGGCCTGGGACGCAATGAATTCGCGGAAGGCGGGGCGAGGGGAAAACGCCTGTGGGCAGGGGAAGTTGAGGCGTGAAATATAGCGCAGCCGCGCCACTCGGCATATGCGGCACCGGCATCTCCTCAAGGTCTGCGCAAGGCATTCGTGGCATTTCCGATGCCGAAGGCGAAGAACATCACCAGAACCGTTCCTGCCGTTCGCCCGGGTGGGAACTCCGGGGCGTGGCGGGCCGTTGCGCGAAGAGAAAACCCTGGGGCGGAGTTGAAGACGACTTGACCCGGTTCCAGGGCTCACCTCCCCCCACTCCCACCCGTCCGGAGGCCCTAGTCATGACCGCTGTCCCTCCCCGGCCCACCCGGCGCGCCTTACTCGGCGGCGCCGCCCTGACCGCCCTCGCCGTGACGGTCGGCACGGGCACCGCGAGCGCCAATTCATCTACTGTTCACGCCAGTTGGCCGACAGAGTTCCCGCTGCCCGACGGCTTCCTCCCCGAGGGCATAGCCATCGGCGGCAGTCCGTACGCCTACATGGGCTCCCGTGCCGACGGCGCCATCTACCGCACCGACCTGCGCACCGGCGAGGGCAAGGTGCTCTCCGAGGGCGCCACCGGCCTGGTCTCCGTCGGACTGAAGCTGGACCACGACGGCCTGCTGTACGTCGCCGGCAGCACCGGAGCCGCGAGAGTCGTCGACTCCCGCACCGGCGAGATCCTGACGACCTATCAACTCACCGCCCCGACCGGCCACTTCATCAACGACGTCACCCTGCTCGGCGACCGCGCCTGGTTCACCGACTCCCTCGACGCGGTGCTCTACGGCGTGCCCCGAGGCCGTACGGGAGAGGTCACCGCCCTGCCGCTCACCGGCGACTGGGTGCAGACGCCCGGGGTGAACAACGCGAACGGAATCGTCGGCACCCCCGACGGCCACGGCCTCATCGTCGTCAGCAGCACACCCGGCAAGCTCTACCGCGTGCCCCTCAGGACCGGCGCCGCCACCGAGATCGCCCTGAGCGGAGCGTCCGACGTGGCCAACGGGGACGGTCTGTTCCGGATCGGCCGGACGCTGTACGTCGTCCAGAACCGGCTGAACCTGATCAGCGTGTTCGACCTCGACGCCGGGGTCACCACCGCGACCCTGCGCCGTACGATCACCGACCCGCGTTTCGACGTGCCCACGACCGCCGCCCGCTTCGGCAACCGCCTCTATGTGGTGAACGCCCGCTTCACCAGTCCGCAGACGCCCGAGACGACGTTCACCGCCGTGGCCGTGCCGGTCTGAGACGACAGAGGGCGGGGCTCCGTCAACGGAGCCCCGCCCGTGGGTGGTTCAGCGGTTCGCCACCGGGGCACCGGCCGCGACGGGCGCCTCATTGGCAGCCCCGGCGGCCGGAGCCTTCGTGGATGCGGACGCCTGTCGCGGGCGGAGCAGCAGGGCGCAGACCGCGGCGGCGAGGAGAGTCAGCGCTCCGGCCACGATCAGGCACAGCTGCATGCCGTCCAGGAACGAGTCGCCCAGCGCGCCGAGCGCCCGCCCGGTGTCCGCGCCGAGGTTCATATGGGCGACGGCGCCCAGACCGCCGGCGTCGGCGGTCGAGACGATGCTGCGCTGCGTCGCGCCCGTCACCCCGGCGTCGGTGAGGTGACCGGGCAGCGCGTCCAGCGCCTTGGTGGTGAGCAGGGCGCCCAGGACGGCCGGGCCGAGCGCGCCGCCGACCTGCCGGAACGCGTTGTTGCCGGCCGCGGCCATCCCCGCCTGCTGGTACGGCACCGACGCCACGGCGGTCGCGGTCATCGGCGTCAGCACGGTCCCGATGCCCAGGCCCAGCAGCGCCAGCCGCCAGGCGATGGACGCGAACGAGGTGTCGGCGTCGACGCCGGTCAGCGAGAACAGCGCGCCGGAGATGACCAGCAGACCCCCGGTGATCAGGACGCGCGGGGAGACCCGGTGCATGAGCCGCCCGACCGGCTGGCCGGCCACGATCGCCGCCGCGGTGACCATGAGCAGCCGCCAGGCCGCCTGAAGCGTGTCGAGCTGCTGCACCAGACCGAAGTACAGGCTGAGCAGGAAGAAGAAGCCGATCAGCGCCAGGAAGGTGATCATCGCGACCAGCGTGGTGGCGGTGAACGCCGGGCTGCGGAACAGCGTCAGATCCAGCATCGGGCTGTCACTGCGCCGCTCGGCGAGCACGAACGCGACACCGGCGACGACCGCGGTGAACAGCGCCACCATGACCTTGACGTCGGTGAACGAACCAGCGCCGCCCTCGATCACGCCGTAGACGAGGGCGGTGATGGAGAGGGTGGCCGTGAGCTGGCCGGGCCAGTCGAGCTTGCGGCCGTGCGGGGCCCGTGAGTCGGGGAGCAGGCGGGCGGCGAAGCCCAGCGCGATCAGCGGGACGGGGACGGACAGCAGGTAGATCCAGCGCCAGGAGGTGTGGTCGAGGATGACTCCGGCGATCAGCGGGCCGACGGCCAGCGCGGCCATCAGGGAGGTCGCCCACAGGCCGATGAACTTGCCGCGCTCCCGGTGGTCGGGCACCGCGTGGCTGATCAGCGCCAGCGTGGTGGGCAGCAGGGTCGCCGCGCCGAGCCCGGCGAGCGCCTGGCTGATCCACAGCACCTGCACCGACTGCGCGGACAGTGCCACGGCGGCACCGGCGGCGGCGAACAGCAGGCCCGCCAGGAAGACCTTCTTGCGCCCGTGCACATCGCCGAAGACACCGGCGGTGAGGATGAACGCGGCCATGGGCAGGACGAACGCGTCCTGGACCCAGGACAGTTGGGCGGTCGACGCGTTCAGCGCCGACTGGACGGCGGGCAGGCTCACGGCGACCGTGGTCACCGGCAGGTAGGCGACGAAGACGCCGAGGCAGGCCATGACAAGGGTGGCCGCCCGCCGGTCGGTCGGCCCGCTCGCCGGGGTCGTGACGTTCACGGAGAACTCTCCTTCAAAGGTGTGATGCCCTCGAACGGGCACGCGCCTCAGGATCGGCTCCGGCATCGACAATCACCAACGTGTCACCGAGAAGCGCACGGAAACCTCCATGTCGGGCGCCAGAGATGTAAGACTTCCCCCATGGCAGACGAAGTGGACGGGAAAATCCTCCGCGCCTTGCAGTGCGCGCCACGGGCGCCGTTCCGGCTGATCGGCGAGGTGGCCGGAGTCTCGGAGCAGACGGCGGCCCGCCGTTTCCACGCCCTGCGCCGTGCCGGGGTGATGCGGGTGGTCGGCCTGGTCGATCCCGCCGTCCACGGCGAGGCGCGCTGGGTGGCCCGGATCCGCTGCCGCCCCGACCGGGTCGGCCCGCTCGCCGACGCGCTCTCCCGACGGCCCGACATCGCCTACGCCGGGCTGGCGTCCGGCGGCTCGGAGATCATCTGTGTCATCAGCGCGCCGGTGCATGTGTCGCGCGACGACGTCCTGCTACGGCAACTGCCCAGATCGGCATCGGTCCTCGACGTCAGCATCGACCTGCTCATCCATCCCTTCGGCACGACCGGCAGAAACGACTGGACGGGCTACGGCGGCCACCTCACCCCCGAGCAGATCCGACGCCTCGTGGGCGACCGGCCGCCCGCCCCCGCCGGACCGCCCGTACGCCTCACCGACGAGGACACGCCACTCCTCGACGCCCTCGCGGAGGACGGGCGTGCCACCCACACCCAACTCGCCGACGCCACCGGCTGGTCCACGGCCCGCGTGGCGCGACGCCTGGACGCCCTGGAGCACTCGGGGGCCCTCGCCTACGACGTCGAACTGCTCTCCGCGCGCCTCGGGTTCGCGCTCACCGCGACCCTGTGGCTGCGGGTCGCCCCCGCCCGCCTCGAACGCGCCGGCGAGGAACTCGCGGGCCACGACCAGGTCGCCTTCGCCGCCGCCATCAGCGGCGACTCCAATGTGATGGTCATCGCCATCTGCCGTGACACGGAGGACCTGTACCGCTACCTGACCACCAGGCTGGCCGCCGTGCCGGGCGTCGACGGCTACGGCGTGAGCATCCACGTCCACCGCCTGAAGCAGGCCACGTCGCTCATCTCGCGGGGGCGGCTGGTGCCTCCGGCGTTCGCCTAGGCGGCCGGAACGCACCGCGCCGGATCACCCGTGGCGGCGGGTGATCCGGCGGACGTCCTGCGGTACTTCGGGTCAGCGCTTCGTGTAGATGAAGCCGACCTTGTCCAGCTCGTCGCCGGAGCGTCCGTGGAAGCCGGCGATCTGCCAGCCGGACGGGGCAGTGCGGGTCACGCAGTCCGAGGTGGTGGTGCCACCGGCCAGGGTGTTGCCCAGGTTGGTGGTGAACTTGGCGTAGAAGATCCGCGTGGTGTCGCTGTACTTGCCCTCGCAGAGGTAGGCGCTCGTGACGTACTCACCGCTGCCCAGCGTCAGCGAGGACGCGGTGCCGCCGGTGCCGCCGTGGGTGAGGGTGGTGCCGTTCGCGAGGGTGATGCCGACCTGGTCGACGCGGGAGCCGGCGCGCAGCGAGATCTTGGTGGCCTGGGCGGCTGCCGGGACGCTCGGGAGGTCCTGGTAGTAGTCGCCGTGCGGACCGCCGAACTGGTCGCTGAGCTGGAAGTCCGCGTTCTGCGACCAGGTGAAGCCGACCGTGATCGGGTCGTGGTCGGAGAGCATCAGGCCGTCCGAGTTCAGGAACTTGGCGTGCTCGTTGTTGTACGACGTCGCGTTGAGCGTGACCAGCTTGCTGCTGCGGTAGAGGACCTTGTCCACGACCTCGCAGGTGTTGGGGACGGTGGCCCCGGTCTGGTCGCACACCAGCGCGTCGCTGCCCTTGGCCGGCGCGACGCCGCCGCGGATCAGCTTGACCCAGGCGTCGGTGAGGCCGTTGTTCGAGGCGAACTCCGCGATCGTGTCGGCGGAGCGGGTGTAGCGGGTGTTCGTGTCACCCATCACCACGACGGCGTTGCCCGCCGAGTGGGTGCTGATGAACGAGGTCAACTGGCTGAGGTTGTCGGCACGGGAGGCCTCGTCGCCGTCGTTGGTACCGGCGTTGGTGTGCAGGTTGTAGAAGTCGACGTACACGCCCTCGGAGAGGCGCTCGCGCATGAACGAGAAGCCCTTGGGGGTCAGGCAGTCGCCCGAGTCGACCTGGCAGGAGTTCCAGTGGACGCGCTCGAAGTCGTCCCCGTCCCAGGCGTAGTCGGAGACGGTGTTGAGTCCGCTGCCGATGCCCGCGCCGCCGCTGGTCGCGGTGCGGTAGGGGTGGGTGTCGGTGGAGTACAGGTAGGCGTGGTAGTTGAAGTCCTCCTGCACGTTCACGATGTCGTACGGGGCGATGCGCTTGCCGATCTCGGTGGTGCTGGTGTCGCGCGGCGTCGAGGCGCTGGACAACGACTCCGGGAGCCCGGCGACGTTGTAGCTGAGCACGCTGAAGCTGCCCGAGGTCGCGGCGGCGGCCGGAGTGGCGGCGGCCACCGTGATCCCGCCCAGGGCCGCGGCAGCGGCCGCCAGACAGGCGAGAAGTCTGCGCATGGGGAAGTGCCTCCTGCGGAGTGACAGAGGGGGAGGGTGATGGTGGTGCGGCGGTCATGTCGCAATGTAGCGACAAGCGCTTGCTATGACTCCCCTCCGACTGCACCGAATCGGGAATTCCGCATGACGTGGAGATGGCCAAGTGCCGTTGGGTGACCGTTTGTTGTGGGTGCGGGCGGATACGGCCTTGGAGTCCGAGCGGCTGTCTCGACAGCGGTCTGTGGCGGCTGGGCGGCGGGCGCGAACCGGCGTTCCGTGGCGGGATCCGCCGGGCGGCGTCGGCGATGAGCCCGAAGATCACGGCCCGGGCCAAAGGCCTTTGACCGGCACGGCCGGAGCCGGTACTCAGCTCTGTGACATCTCGTAGGCCTCGCGGATCGACGCAGGGATACGCCCACTGTCATTCACGAGATAGCCGTTGGCGCGTGCCCACAGGCGTATCGGCTCGTCATCCGGACGGGGATCGTACCTACGGGGTCTGGCAGCCGGGCCGGGGCCGCTCCAGTCTCCCGAGGACACCCCTTCCAGCCGGTCCGCCGTCTCTTGGAAGAAGGCGGACAACGAAGCGTATGCGCCCTCTTCGGGACCGGATGCCTCGTCCCAGGTTCCGATGGTTCCGCTGAGCGTGTCCAGAAACGTCCCGTAGAGACCGTCGGCCTCCGCGGCGATGGGCACCCACTCGCGACGCCAGAACGGATGCTCGGGGTCTGCGGACGGCTGCATTTCCTCCAGGCCCATCCGGCTGACGTAGACCCGCTGGATATCTGTCAGCCCGAGAAGGATGTGGCCGCCGGGGATGTCCATCTGACAGCCCAGCGCCACCAGACAGGAGTGAGCGTCGGGTTGCCTGCCGGCATCGATGTCGTTGGCCAGCAGCCACTGCCGCATCTCCGCGGGCAGGTCCAGACCTATGCGCAGTTCGGCTTCCCTGAGGGCGGAACGACTTCCGGGGCCGCCGAGCGCGGCGAGAGTTTCAGGGTCGTTGCGTTCGAGCCACGCGGTCACCCGGCCCCACGCTTCTCGTACGTCCTCCTGGACTCTGAAGTTGTCCTCTTGGTGAGGCGACGATCGTTGACGATCCATTGGAGAACCGTATGCGGCACCACTGACAACGACTGGGCGGAACGCGTTTCCGCAGACCGCCTCTGGTGAAGAGCTCGCCCCCTGAGCACGTCACCACCTCCTGAATCGCTCCCTACGACCGTGCCAAATGCCGCATAGTCAGCGCCAGTTGGAGCCGCAGCCGTCCCTGCGGCGTGCGTACCGGCCAGCCCAGCAGGGACTCCGCGTGGGTCAGCCGGTCCTGGAGGGTGGAGTGGTGGACGTTGATCTCGGCGGCGGCCGCGCGCAGGCTCGTGGTGGTGGCGACCGCGTTCAGAGTGGCCAGCAGCCAGGGCGCGTTCGCCGCCGCCGCTTCCAAGTCGTGGACGTCGGGCGGTGGTTCGGCACCCGGTGCGACCAGTTCGGCGAGGAGGGCGATGCCGCCGAGTTCGTCGGCGTACGCGATGCGCGGGCCGGGGTCCTGCGGGGTCCCGTCGGCGGTGAAGCGGAGGGCGGTGCGGGCGGCGGTCCAGGAGCGGGGCAGGTCGAGTACGGGGACGGCGGGTCCGATGCCGAGCCGGCTTGCGGACAAGTCGGCGTGGACCACGACAGCGGCCGGCTGCGGATCGCCGTCGGCGTGCGGGCCGACTGACAGGGGCCGCGCACCGGACGTACCGGTGTCCCGTGGCGCGGCGAGGACCCGGGGCCGCCCGTCGAGCGGGGCGACGACCCGGGCGCGGGTCGCGGGGTCGGCCGTGTCGAGGCCTAGGCGGCGGGCCGCGTGCAGCCGGGCCGTCTCCGGAGCCGTGGCGTCGAGCAGTGTCTCGACCAGCTCCGGGTCGTCGGCGGGAACCCGGCCCCGGGTCCGGTCGAGCACGAGCCGTACGGCACCGGCCGCCCGCTCCAGGATCACCGCGTCGACGACACTGGGCGTCGCCTCCGCCGCACGCTCCAGCCACAGCGCCGAGGCCCCGCCCGGCGTCAGCGCGGCGGACGGCCAGGCGGGGTCCGGCGGTGACTCGCTGTCCCGGCGGGTACCGTCCGCCTCGACGCGCACCCGCACCCGCCGCTCGCCGTCGACCAGCCGCGCGGCACACCCGGCCAGCACCGCCGCCCCACGCACCAGCGCCTCAAGCCCGGCCCGCGACTCGGCGAGCCGATCGAAGTAACCGATGACCCGCACGGCGGCCCCCGCGTCCGGATCCAACGCGGTCAGCCGCCCGGCCAGCTCTTTCATAAGGCCATGGTGCGCCATGGAACGGGGATGCAGGAGCCTGCGGACAAGGTTCCGCCGATGGACACGGGACGCGGGGCCTCAGCCGAAGCAGGCGACCCCGCCCTGGGACTCGGAGAAACACGAACCGCCGGCGCCGACCGGGACGACCCGTCACCGCACGCGGGCCAGCAGCGGACGCGTTCGCCTCGACCTGGCACGGTGCCGAGCCGCCTGTACCGCTTACGTCCCGATACTGACGGCGCGGGGCGTGAGCTCGGGGCGGACACGAGGGCCGAAGGGGCCGTATCGCGAATCACCCGCGCCGACCGAAGACGACAGGTCACCGTGCCCCCGCCGTCCGTGCGGCCTCGGGCGGCACCGGAATGGTCCGCAAGCGCTCGTACCGGCTGCGCCCGCCAGCCGACGGTGCGGAGCGTCAGCGGCGACGCGTCGGCGCGGCGGCAGGCGCACCAGCAGCGCCGACCGAGGCGACGTACCACCGTACGAAAGCTGCCCGTACCGTCCGCTTCCGTCTGCCTCGACAACTGACCGTACGGCAGAGGAGGGCAACCACCGGCACCGATGGACACCCACGCCGGAAGCAGCCGCCCCTGCGTCAGACAAAGGTCCCCGCCCTCCTCACACCCCCAACAACCGCCTCAACCACCCCACATGCGCGGCCCGCGCCGCCTGGGACACCGCTGCCTGCGGGGCGAAGCCGTCGAAGCCGTGGAAGCCGCCGGGCCAGACGTGGAGTTCGGCGATGCCGCCTGCCTGCCAGAGGCGGGACGCGTAGGTGACGACCTCGTCGCGGAAGGTCTCCGCCGAGCCGACGTCCAGGAAGGCCGGGGGCAGGCCGGTCAAGTCGTCCGCCCGGGCCGGGGCGGCGTACGGGGAGACGTCCGGGCCGCCGCGGCGGTCGCCGAGGAGCGCGGTCCAGCCGGTCTCGTTGGCGGTGCGGTCCCAGATGCCGATGCCGGCCATCTGGTGCGCGGACGGGGTGTCGTTGCGGTCGTCGAGCATGGGGCAGAGCAGCAACTGGCCGATGGGGCGGGGGCCACCGCGGTCCCGGGTGAGCAGGGCCAGTGCCGCGCACAGGCCGCCGCCCGCGCTCGCGCCCATGAGGAGGATCCGCTCCGGGTCGCCGCCGATCTCCTTCGCGTGCTCCGCCGTCCACAGCAGACCGGCGTACACGTCCTCGATCGGCGCGGGATGCGGATGCTCGGGCGCCAGCCGGTACTCCACCGACACCACCACCGCGTCGAGTTCCCGCGCGTAGTCCAGCGCCCCGACCACACCGACGCGGTTGTTGCCGAGCACCATGCCGCCGCCGTGCACGTGGTAGATGACGGGCAGCGGTCCGGTCGTCGAGGGCGCGGTCGGGCGGCAGATGAGGAGCGAGACGGCGGGGTCGCCCGCCGGCCCCGGCACTTCCCGGTCCTCGATGTCGAAGGCGCCGTCCAGGGTGAGGTCCATTTCCGCGGACTGTGTGATCGCCGGGCCCCGGCGGATCTCGTCGATGTCCTCCAGTGACATCCCGGGCGAGATGAACTCCCTGATCAACTCCAGGGCGGCGGCGAGTTCGGGGTCGAACGGGGGCGGTGGCGGGACGGACGTCATGCGCTTCTCCTGACGCTGGGTGCGGCGGCTCGTACGGCCATACTCCGCGCGACCACCCCTGATCCGGTCACCGCCGTCCGGCGGAACCTCTCCGCCGGACGGCGGGTGCCTCACGCGCCACTGCGTACCAGGAGCAGCGCCCTGCGGGCAGGGTGCACAGCGGTTGTCTTCGAGGGCGCTCGAAGACCTACCGTCACGAGGGACGGTGAAGGTCCGTGCGGACTGTGAAACGGAGTCGGACATGAGGGTCGGCGTACACATCAACCGCTTCAACCATCCCGGAGGGCCGGCCGCGGTCGGGCCCGAGCTGGCCGCCGCGGGTGCCGCGGCCGAGGCGGCGGGCGTCAGTTGGCTCTCGGTGATGGACCACTACTTCCAGATGGAGTTCAACGGCGGCGCCGAGGACGCCATGCTGGAGGCCTACACGACCCTGGGTTTCCTGGCCGGTCACACCTCCACGGTCCGGCTCGGCGCGCTGGTCACCGGGGTGACGTACCGGAACCCCGGGCTGCTCGCGAAGATCGCCACCACCCTCGACGTGCTCTCGGGCGGCCGGGCCACGCTGGGCATCGGGGCCGCCTGGTACGACCGTGAGCACCACGGTCTCGGTGTGGCCTATCCGCCGGTCGCGGAGCGTTTCGAGCGGCTGGAGGAGACGCTGCGGATCTGTCTGCAGATGTGGGACCCGGAGGCGAACGGCCCCTTCGAGGGCAAGCACTACCGGCTCGCCGAAACCCTCTGCGTGCCCGCGCCGGTCAGCAGCCCGCACCCCGAGATCATGATCGGCGGTGGCGGCGAGAAGAAGACCCTGCGGCTGGTCGCCCAGTACGCCGACGCCTGCAACCTGATCGTGTCGACGCCGGACGAACTGCGGCACAAGCTCGACGTGCTGCGCGGGCACTGCGACCGGCTGGGGCGCGACTACGGCCATATCCGAAAGACGATCGTGCACACCGGCGAGTCGGTCACGACGGGGGACGTCGAGGCCTTCCTGCGGGAGATCGACGGCTTCACCAAGCTCGGTGTGGACACGGTGATCCTTGGTCCGCGTACGGGGGAACCGGCCGAGTGGATCGAGCGGTTCGTGGCGCCGGTGGTGCCGCGTCTGGCCGAGTTGGACTGACGCGCGGAAGGGGCCGGAGTCCGTGTGGACTCCGGCCCCTTCCGCGGTGCGGCGGGGTGCCCGGATCAGGCGGCGACGGCCTCGCCGGCGTGGCCGTGGAGCTGGGTGAGGACCTCGGTCAACTGGGCCACGACCTCGGCGTCGTCGGCCGGGTGGGTCTCCGCGAAGCGGGTCACGGAACCGGGGATGGAGAGCTTGATCTCCTCGATCACCTTGCCGCCGGCGATGCCCACGGCCTTGCGGGCCTCGTCCTGCGCCCACACCCCGCCGTACTGGCCGAACGCGGTGCCCACCACGACGACCGGCTTGCCGCCGAAGCCGCTGGCGCCGTAGGGACGGGACAGCCAGTCGATGGCGTTCTTCAGGACGGCCGGGATGGTGCCGTTGTACTCGGGGGAGAAGAAGAGGAACGCGTCGGCGGAGCCGGCGGCGGCACGCAGCTTGGCGGCGGCGGCCGGGACGTCGCCCTCGACGTCGATGTCCTCGTTGTAGAACGGGATCTCGGCGAGACCCTCGAAGATCTCGATGTCGGCGCCCTCGGGCGCGAACTTCACGGCGGCCTCGGCGAGCTGGCGGTTGTGCGAGCCGGCACGCAGGCTGCCGACGAGCGCGAGGATACGAACAGACATGGGGGAACTCCAAAGGGGGGTGCTGAAACACTGCCGTTACGATCCGGACCGGGGTCCGTTTAAGTTGTATCAGGCTAACCGGACCACGGTCCAGTTTCTTCCCGGTGCTTTATGCTGAGTTCATGTCCAGCGTCCTGCCGCCCTTTTCGCAGCCCGAAGAGGCAAGCGGTGAAGCCCAGTTGCTTGAGGTCCGCTCCTTCTCCGACAGCGAGCCGTGCCTGCGCGCCGACGCGGCCCGCAACCGGGCCAGGCTGCTGGAGGCCGCTGCCCGGCTGATCGCGGAGCACGGGGTGGCCGGCGTCACCATGGAGGCGGTGGCCACCGCGGCCGAGGTCGGCAAAGGGACGGTCTTCCGCCGCTTCGGCGACCGCACCGGTCTGCTGATCGCCCTGCTGGACCACTCCTCGCGGGAGCTCCAGGCCGACTTCCTGGGCGGGCCGCCCCCACTGGGTCCCGGCGCCCCGCCGGTCGAGCGGCTGCGGGCCTTCGGTGTGGCGGTGCTCTACCGCTCGGCGGAACAGCTCGACCTGCAGCTCGCCGCCCAGCCGGAGCCGACCAGGCGCTTCTCCCACCCCTCGCTCGGGGCCCTGCGCACACACGTCACGATGCTGCTGCGGCAGATCCTGCCGGACGCCGACTGCGAGCTGCTCGCGCAGCCGCTCATGGCGTATCTCGACCCCGCCCTGATCAACCATCTGACCCGACAGTGCGGGATGCCCATGGAGCGGCTGGAGGCCGGCTGGGTCGACCTCGTCGCCCGCGTGACCTGTACGCCGCCGCCCCGCTGAGTCCCGCTCAGTCGTGGGCGGCGAACATGTCGAGCACGCCCTGCGGGGCGTCCTCGCGGAACAGCAGGATCCCGTTGGCCGCGGAGTCCGCCGCCGACTCCTCGCCGCGCGGGAACAGCTGCTCCTCGTAGGCCGTCAGTGCGGCCTCGGTGTCGCCCGGGTGCGCGGCCAGCGCCAGGCCCAGTTCGGCCGCGTCGAGCATGGCGAGGTTGGCGCCCACGCCCGCGAACGGTGACATCAGATGGGCCGCGTCGCCCAGCAGTGTGACGCCGGGCACCCGGTCCCAGCGGTGCCCGATCGGCAGGGCGTGGATCCGCCGCGGGACCAGCGGGCCGTCCGCGTCGGCGACCAGGGCCCGCAGGCTCTTGTCCCAGTCGGCGAAGTGCTCCAGGGTGTACGCCTTCGCCGCCTCGGTGTCCGTGAAGTCGACGCCGTCGAACTCGTCCTCGGGGACGCTGAGCGCCACGTAGATGTGCAGGCTCCCGTCGGTCTCGTGGTGGGCCAGTATTCCCTTGCCCGCGGCGAGCGCGAACAGCATGCCGCCGCCGACCACCTCGGCGCTCACGGGATGCCGTACGCCGGCCTCCGGCAGGTCCACCTCGACGAACGAGATGCCGGTGTACGCGGGCAGCGCGTCCGAGAGCAGTTTCCGCACCCGGGACCAGGCGCCGTCGGCGCCGATCAGCAGATCGGTGGTGAAGGAGGTGCCGTCCGCCAGCGTCACCTCGTGCCGGCCGCCGTCCAGCGGACGGGCGCCGGTGACCTTCGCGCCCCAGCGGACGGTGCCCTCCGGCAGGGAGCCGAGCAGCAGGTCGCGCAGTTGCCCGCGGTCGACCTCGGGACGTCCGCCGTTGCCGTCGTCGGGCTCGTCCAGCAGGACCGTGGCGGCCTTGTCGAGGACGCGGGTGGCCTCGCCGCCGGGATGGACCAGCGCGCGGAACTCCTCGTACAGGCCCGCCGCGCGCAGCGCCGGCTGACCCGAGTCGTCGTGGATGTCGAGCATGCCGCCCTGGGTGCGTGCGGCGGGGGAGGCCTCCAGGTCGAAGACGGCGGACTCGATGCCGTTGACGTGCAGGACCCGGGCGAGTGTGAGCCCGCCGAGTCCGCCGCCGACGACGGCGATGGGGTGATGGGGGGTGGTCATGGTGAACCTCCTTGAGAGGGACGGAATTTGATGGGATGTCAGTCGACTACGGCGGTGCGCTCGATGCCGTTGATCAGTGCCTGGAATCTCCAGGACAGGCGTGCCTCGGGTGCCCCTGAGAGCAGGTCGTCGGAGACGGCGGCGATGTGCGGGTGGGTGCGGTCGGACGCGTTCCGCAGGGCGTGCGTCAGGGCGTCCCAGTCGGCGTCCTGACCGGTGTCCTCGGCCGAGTGCTCGGCGGCCGTCGCGGTGGCCTGCTGGAGCAGCAGGTCCACGCCCCACGCGGCCTGCGCGGGTGGCACGCGTCCCTCGTCGAGCAGGGCCAGCAGGGTCTCGATCAGGTTCAGGTAGTGCGGGCCGCTGGGCCAGGCGGTCAGTGCCGAACGGGCGAGGCTCGGATGCTCGTACAGCATCGCGGTGTACGCGGTGAGCACCCGCTCCAGCCGTTCGCGCCAGGAGCCCTCGGCCGGGACGGGCCCGATCGTGCCGAGCAGCTCGTCCAGGACCGCCGCGTGCAGCTCCGCGGTGTTGCGGACGTACACGTACAACGAGGCCGGACCGGTGTCCAGCTCCTGGGCCAGGCGTCGCATGGTGACCTTGTTCAGACCTTCCGCGCGCAGCACCGCCACGGCGGCGGCGACGATGCCCTCCCTGGTCAGGGCTGGTTTCGCCGGGCGTTCGCGGCGGCTGCGCGGGGTGTCGGGGCGAGCTGTCATGCTTCGAGAGTAGCGAACATGTTCGTTGAGAACAAGTTCGTGACGAACATGTTCGTAAAATCCCGGACCATGTCGCTGTCGTGACGACCGTTCCCCCGCCGCACTGCGCGGCCCCGGCTTCTGCCAAGATGCCGTACGTCATGGTGCAGATACCGAAAACGCCCGCAGCCCCGTCGCCCGCACCGCGCTCCGTCCCCACGAGCGCCGATGTGGCCCGCCTGGCCGGCGTCTCACGCGCGACCGTCTCCTACGTCCTCAACAACACCAGTGCCGTACGGATCAGCGAACCCACCCGCCGCCGTGTCCACGCGGCCGCCAAGGAACTCGGGTACGTCCCGCACGCGGCGGCCCGCAGCCTGCGCGCCGGGCACAGCCGGATGGTGCTGATGCCGGCGCCGACCGTGGCGGTGGGACTGCTCTACAGCCAGTTCATGACCGAACTCCAGTGGGCGCTGAGCCGCCTCGACTACACGGTCGTGCAGCACGGCTCGGTCGGTCTGCACGGCGACGAGGCCGCCCGTGCCTGGGCCGAACTCCGCCCGGTCGCCGTCCTGGTGCCCGGCTCCGGACTCGGCCCGCAGGGCGTCGCGGTCCTCAAGCGCTCCGGCGCGCGGGCCGTCCTCACGCTCGGCCCCGAGCGGGTCGAGGGCGCCCACGCCCTCCTGCTGGACCACGAGGGTGTCGGCCACGCCGCAGGCGCGCACCTCTACGGTCGCGGCCGGCGCCGGATCGGTGTGGTCGTCCCCGAGGAGCCCGGCCTGGAGGCCTTCTCCCGGCCGCGCCTCGAAGGAGTGCGTCGCGCCCTGCTCGGTACGGACGCCACGGTGACCGAACTCCCGCTCGCCTACACCGAGGAGAGCGCCGCCAAGACCGCCGCGCGATGGCGCGCTCTCGGCCTCGACGCGGTGTTCGCGTACAACGACGAGTACGCGATGCTGCTGATGCGCGCCCTCCAGGACGAAGGCGTCCTCATTCCCGAGGACACGGCCGTGATCGGCGCCGACGACCTGATGATCGGCCGCCTCCTGCGCCCCCGCCTGAGCACCGTCCACATCCAACTGCCCTCCGGCCGCGACCTCGCCGAACTGGTCGACGGCGCGGTACGCGAGCCCGGCGCGCCACCGGGTGTACACGAACTGCTCGGCGCCTCGGTGGTCCACCGAGACTCAAGCTGAACGGGGGACCGACGACCGCACCGGGGCGAACTCGCCGTACGCGACTAGGATGTTGCACGCTCAACCAGACGGGGATGCGTTCGACCACCGGATGCGGCTCGCACGTCTGCGCCGGATCGCCGCATCCCGTCACGCGAACGACCCGGGACCCCACCTGCCCCGTGGGTCCCGCCGGTGACGGAACGGAGAGCCGCCATGCCCCTGCTCGACCCCAAGACCTGGCAGTCCCGCCCCCTCTCGGGCCCCGAGTATTCGGTCACCGAGCCCGCCACCGGCGACACGCTCGGCACCGTCACGCTCGCCGCCGCCGAGGACATCGGCCCCGCCGCGCGGGCGGCGCGCACCGCGCAGGCCGAGTGGGCGCGCGTCCCGCACTTCGTCCGGGCCGGCGTGCTGCGCAAGGCCGGTGACCTGTTCGCCGCGCACGCCGAGGAGTTGCGCGAGTGGATCGTGCGGGAGTCCGGGTCGATCCCCGGCAAGGCGGACTTCGAACTGCACGTCGCCGCCCAGGAGTGCTACGAGGCCGCCGCGCTCGCCTCCCGCCCCGCCGGACAGGTCCTCCCCTCGGAGGCGCCCCGGCTGTCGTACACCCGGCGCGTCCCGGTCGGAGTCGTCGGCGTGATCGCGCCGTTCAACGCCCCGCTGATCCTCTCCATCCGCTCGGTCGCCCCCGCGCTCGCACTCGGCAACGCCGTCGTCCTCAAGCCGGACCCGCGCACCGCGGTCTGCGGTGGACTCTCCCTCGCGGCGGTCTTCGCGGAGGCCGGTCTGCCCGACGAACTGCTCCAAGTCCTGCCCGGCGGCGCGGAGGTGGGGTCCGCGCTGGTCGCCGACCCGCAGGTGCCGGTCATCTCGTTCACCGGCTCAACTGCGGCCGGTCGCGTGGTCGGTGAGGCGGCGGGGCGTCATCTCAAGCGCGCACACCTGGAGTTGGGCGGGAACTCGGCCCTGATCGTGCTGGCGGACGCCGACCTGGACGCGGTGATCTCCACGGCGGCCTGGGGTTCCTTCTTCCACCAGGGCCAGATCTGCATGACGACGGGCCGCCACCTCGTCCACGCCTCGCTCTACGACGAGTACGTCGAACGCCTCGCCGCCAAGGCCGACTCCCTCGCCGTCGGCGACCCGCACCGCGCACAGGTCCACCTCGGGCCGATCATCGACGGCGCCCAACTGGCCAAGGTGCACGGCCTGGTCGAGGCCAGCACGGCACAGGGCGCCAGGCTCGCGGCGGGCGGCACCCACGAGGACCTCTTCTACCGGCCGACCGTCCTCGCGGGCGCCGGCGACGACACCCCCGCCTACGCGGAGGAGGTCTTCGGCCCGGTGGCGCCGGTACGATCCTTCGCCACCCCCGACGAGGCGGCGGCGCTGGCCGCGACGGGACCGTACGGCCTCTCGCTCGGCATCGTCACCCGCGACAGCGCCCGCGGCCTGGACCTGGCGGAACGCATCCCGACCGGAATCGTCCACATCAACGACCAGACCGTGAACGACGAGGCCGTGGCCCCCTTCGGCGGCACAGGAGCCTCCGGCACCGGCGCCCGCTTCGGCGGCGAGGCCAACCTGGAGGCCTTCACCGACGTGCGGTGGACGACGGTGCGCGGGGACGTGGCGACCTACCCGTTCTAGTCGTAACAGCCCGTTCTGGTCGTAACCGGTGTGCGCCCACCCCGTGATGGCTACCCTTTCCGATGGTGTGACTGATCGGAAGTTCGGCCATGGGGTGGGGGACATGTCTGAT
Source organism: Streptomyces sp. NPDC051576 (assembly GCF_040681835.1). Classification (NCBI taxonomy): domain Bacteria; kingdom Bacillati; phylum Actinomycetota; class Actinomycetes; order Kitasatosporales; family Streptomycetaceae; genus Streptomyces; species Streptomyces sp. NPDC051576. Next base: position 301,745 of record NZ_JBFAZO010000007.1, on the reverse strand, counting down.
TCCTTGGTGCGGGTCGAGACGGTGGAGCTCGACTCGCAGGGCTCCCGTCAGATCCGGTCCAGAAACCGCGGGACGGCCTCCCTGGCGGAGCGGTCGGGGGAGTTGGAGGAGGCGATCGTCTCTGCCTCCGGGATCGCCCAGAACTCGCTGACCCGTCTTCAGGAGCGCGAGGGATGGCGGGTCAGTTCGCTGGAGCTGACGTTCGGTGTGACCCTCGCGGCCGAGGCGGGCGTGATCCTGTCCAAGGCGTCCGCCGAGGCGTCGTTCGAAGTGGTCATCACCGTGGAACGGGCCTGAAGGCCCATCGTGCCGGGTCGCGACTACGCCGTGGACCTCCGCCAGGGCGACATGTACCTGGGCGCCGGGTTCCTGCTGACCCGCTGCTACGTCCTGACGGCCGACCACTGTCTGCGCCGGCTGACGGACCACGACGACCGGGTGAGCGTCTGCTTCGAGTCGGGGACCACGCTGGAGGGGTGCGTCCGCAGGCGGGTCGCGGACGCGGACCTCGCCATCGTGGAGATCCTCCACCCGCAGGACGTCCCCTTCACCCTCCCGAACGCCGATCACGCGCGGCGTGGCGACCGCTGGCGAGGGCTGCACCGCCCGCTGCTGAGCGACCCGGACCTCGGCGGTCTGGTGGACGCCTACGCCGTCAAGTACCACTGCGAGGGCGGGGACTTCATCGAGGCGATCCAACTGGCCGTCGAGCAGACCCTGGGCGACTACTCGGGGTACTCCGGCGGCCCGGTGGAGAAGGCCACCCCCGGCTCGGACGGTGCGGTCATCGGCATCCTCATCGAGCAGTACCCGGACCGGCAGGATGCCAGGCGCTCGGCCAACGTCCTGTTCGCCGCCACGATCCACGAAGCCCTGAGCCGCTTCGAGTACTTCAGCACCGGCCACCTGCACAGAGTGCTGAAGGACCCGTCCACGGCCCCGCCCGGGACCTCGGCGCAGGGCGTGGACTCCGACCCGGACGCGGTGATGGACCGGACGGAGACCGTGCTGGTCCGGCTGAAGGAGTGGTCGGACCGAGGCCTGCTCGACCCGGCTCAGGTGGTCAGCCTGGCCATGCAAGCGGGCCGGGCCATGATCGACGGGACGCTCGGGGGTGAGGACACCGGTGAACGGCGAAACGCTCGGTGATCTCGTCCGCCGCGTGGAGCACGCGCTGACGGACGGGGACGACGGCGGCACTCTCGGCCCGTTGCCCGAGCCGGCGCATCGGTTGATCGCCGCCGATGTCGTACGGCATCCGGCGTCTGCCCGGAGTGTCTGCTACCTGGCCGCGCTGCTGAACACGCTGCACCGCCGTGACGACGCGCTGCGGGTGCTGCGGGGCGCGGCCACGGCCCTGTTCGCCGCGGACTCGACGGACCCGGCCGAACGCGGCGCGGCGCTCAACCAGCTGGCGGTGATGACCGGGTCCCTGGGGGACCTCAGGTCGGCCTACGACCTGCTGCTGCGGCTGGCCGACGACCTCCCACGCTCGGCGTCGTCGCTCCAAGCCCGTGTCCACGCCAATACAGCGGCAGCGCAAGCCCAGTTGGGGCTGTCGGAGCAGGCCGAGGCGTCGGCACGACGGGCCCGGCGACATCTCGACGCGGCCGGTGCGTCGGCCGACGGCGAGGACCTCGACGTCCAAAACGTCCTCGCGGCCGTCGACCTCGCCGTCACCACGCCGGACACGGACCCGGCGACCAGGGTGGCCGCGGCTGCCCGCTTCCGGACGGCCAATCTCGCCGCGCTCGAAGAACGCGCCCCCGGGACCGGAAGCGAATCGGCGGAGATCTCCCTGCTGCTGGGCCGGGCGATCGTGGAACTGGAACAGGCCCGGGAGCGGCAACACACCGGTGACCTGAACCGGCTCACCCTCGCCCTGGAGGCGATCACGGTGCGAGCGGCCGCCGCACTGGGCTCGGAGCATCCGCAGACTGTCATGGCGGTGGTCAGCCTGGCCTGCGCCGAGTTCGATTCGGCGCGCGCCGCCCCGGAGCCGCGGCGCGGGCGCCTCGACCGCGCGGTGACAGCGCTCCAGTCGGCCACGGAGCTGGCCGTCCGGTGTCTGGGCCCGGACCATCACCTGGCCGTCGCGGCCTCAACCGCCCACGGACGCGCCCTGCGCGAGGTGGCCCGCACGACACGTCGACAGCAGCCGACCCGAGGGGAAGAAGCCGTGGACAAGACGAGGGCGCCGCAAGTGGCCGCGAAGTCCCATCGGTCGGTCCGGGTGCCCCAGTTGGTGCGGAGAGTCCTGGTCGTCGCACTGGTGGGCGCGTTCACCTTCCTGATCGTCAATCTCGCGTCCGCCGATCAGTCCGAGTCCTGGCAGTTGAGTGTCTCGATCGCGCTCGGCGGTGTCGCGCTGCTCGTCCAGTACCTGGTGGACTTCGAGCAGCGGATGGAGACGATGGACACCGCCCTCGACGTGCGGGGCAGAGAGATGGCGCAGCTCGTCGGCGAGAGTTTCGCCAAGATCAACGCGGCGACCGAACTCTTCAGCGAGGTCGACCGCTCCGAACTGCGCTCGGACGGGGTGGTCGAACTGGCCCGCAGCGTGGCCCGGGTGAGCGGCGACAGCCCGGACATAGTGCGGGACTTCGCCACCGAGGAGATCAACCGGGTGACGCGGCTGATCGACAACATGGCGTCGAAGGTCGCCGACTGCGAGGGCCAGAACCTGGACTGGTTGCAGTCCCTGACCCAGTGCGCCAGGCGCAGCATCGACGCCGTCAGCACCGGAGCCACCCGGGACCTCTGGTTCAGCCACGACGCGGCCCGCTACCTGGAGGCCGAGGCGGAAGCGGTGCGGCACCGGGGCGTCCGTATCCGCAGGCTGTTCGTCACACAACGGCCGGAGGACGTCGATGACGCCCTCCGGCAACTGTGCGAGGACCAGCGGGAGTTGGGCATCGACGCCCGGGTGCTGGTCCCCTCACAACTGCCGCTCTACGTTCGCCGCGGGGTGATCCCCGACTTCGTCCTCTTCGACCGGACACTGTCCTACGAGGTCGAGCAGGACCTCGCGGGGCTGGGCGGCCGGACCACCCTCAATGTGCGGACCGGCCACATCACGACCCGAGTCAGCCGCTTCGACCTGCTGTGGGAGGCCGCCGAGTCGTCGACCGGCGACCACGCCCAGGACAGCAACCGCTACTGACCGTTCTGCTCGGCCTGCGCCTGCTGCTCCTCGACCGACTTGCGGACCTCGTCCATGTCCAGCTTGCGGGCCTGGCCGATGACGTCCGTCAGGGCGGCCTCCGGCAGGGCGCCGGGCTGGGCGAACACGGCGACGCGGTCGCGGACGATCATCAGCGTCGGGATCGACTGGATGCCGAAGGCCTGCGCCAGCTCCGGCTGGGCCTCCGTGTCGATCTTGCCGAAGACGAGGTCCGGGTTCTCCTCGGCCGCCTTCTCGTAGACCGGTGCGAACTGACGGCACGGCCCGCACCAGGACGCCCAGAAGTCGAGCAGGACGAAATCGTTGTCCGTGACCGTCTGGTCGAAGTTCTCCTTGGTGAGCTCCACGGTGCTGCTCATGGCGTAAATCCCTCTTCCTCGATGTGGGGGCGAAGCCGTCCCGGACAACACGGTCGTCCGGGCCCGTATTCCGCGCCCCTACCCGTGTGGCCTCAGCGCACACCACCCAGCAGACTGACCCCATGACGGAAACGGAATCCATCGCGTACGACGTCGTGGTGCTCGGGGCCGGGCCCGTGGGGGAGAACGTCGCCGACCGCACCCGTGCGGCCGGTCTCTCCACCGCGGTCGTGGAGAGCGAACTGGTCGGCGGCGAGTGCTCGTACTGGGCATGCATGCCCAGCAAGGCCCTGCTGCGCCCGGTCATCGCCCGCGCCGACGCCCGCCGCGTGCCCGGCCTCGGCCACCTCGTCCAAGGCGCCCTCGACACCCCCGCGGTGCTCGCCCATCGCGACTACGAGACCTCGGGCTGGAAGGACGACGGCCAGGTCCGCTGGCTCGACGGCATCGGCGCCGACCTCTACCGCGGCCAGGGCCGCCTCGACGGTCCCCGCACGGTGACGGTCACCGGCCCCGACGGTGTACGGCACGTCCTCACGGCCCGGCACGCCGTCGCCGTGTGCACCGGCACCCGCGCCCTGCTCCCCGACCTGCCCGGCCTCGACGAGGTCAAGCCGTGGACCAGCCGGGAGGCCACCAGCGCCAAGGCCGCGCCCGGCCGGCTGATCGTGGTCGGCGGCGGGGTCGTCGCCGTCGAGATGGCCACCGCCTGGCAGGCCCTCGGCTCCCGGGTCACCCTCCTCGTCCGTGGCAAGGGCCTGCTGCCCCGCATGGAGCCCTTCGCCGGCGAACTGGTCGCCGACGCGCTCGCCGAGGCCGGCGTCGACCTGCGCACGGGTACGTCGGTGACCTCGGTGACCCGCGAGAACGGCACCGTCGTGGCCCTCACCGACAGCGGCGACCGGATCGAGGCCGACGAGATCCTCTTCGCCACCGGACGCGTCCCGCGGACCGACGACATCGGCCTCGACACGATCGGCCTGGAACCGGGCTCCTGGATCACGGTGGACGACACCCTGCGCGCGCCGGGCAGCGACTGGCTGTACGCGGTCGGCGACGTCAACCACCGCGCCCTCCTCACCCACCAGGGCAAGTACCAGGCCCGCATCGCGGGCGCCGCGATCGCCGCCCGCGCCTCGGGCGTCCCGCTGCTGGAGACCGATCCGTGGGGCGCCCATGTGGCCACCGCCGACCACGACGCCGTCCCTCAGGTCGTCTTCACCGACCCGGAGGCGGCGGCCGTCGGCCTCTCCCTGGCCGAGGCGGAACAGGCCGGCCATCGCGTCCGCGCCGTCGACGTCGACCTCTCCTCGGTATCCGGCGCCGGCCTCTACGCCGACGGCTACCGGGGCCGCGCCCGCATGATCGTCGACCTCGACGAGGAGATCCTGCGCGGTGTCACCTTCGTCGGCCCCGGCGTCGGTGAACTGATCCACTCCGCGACCATCGCCGTCGCCGGCCAGGTCCCGATCAGCCGCCTGTGGCACGCGGTCCCGTCGTATCCGACGATCAGCGAGGTGTGGCTGCGGTTGCTGGAGGCCTACCGGGGCTGAACACCTGAACAACCCTGACTTCTTACGGTAGTCGGAACCCGAGCGCAGCCGACGCCTCCTCCGGTGTCGGCTGCGCCCAACGCTCCGCCATCGCCTCGTTCGAGGACAGTGAGCGCAGTTCGGCGCGGTCGAGATACAGCAGTCCGTCGAGATGGTCCGTCTCGTGCTGCACGATCCGTGCGGGCCATCCGGTGAACACCTCGTCCACCGCCCGCCCGTGCTCGTCCTGCCCGGTCAGCCGCACCGAGGCGTGCCGCGCCACCACGGCCTGCCAGCCCGGCACACTCAGACACCCTTCGAAGAAGGCGGCCCTGTCGTCCCCGACCGGCTCGTACGCCGGATTGACCAGCACCCGGAACGGCTGCGGCACCCGCCCGCGCACCACCCGCACCTCCTCCGGCACCGGCGCCGGATCCTCGATCACCGCGATCCGCAGCCCCACCCCGACCTGCGGGGCCGCGACTCCCACGCCGGGCGCCGCGTGCATGGTCACGCGCAGCGCCTCCACGAACCGGGCCAGCAGGGCCGGCTCCAACTGACCGTCGAACGGCTCGGTACGGCGCCGCAGCACCGGATCACCGGCCGAGACGATGGGCAACGGGCCGCCGACGGCGAGGAGTTCCTCGACCCGCTCGGCCAGGGGCGCGCGATCACTGGGAAGAGCCATCGCGCCAGGATGCCATGGCCTTCGGCTTGCGCAGGGGTGAGCTTGCGCAGGGGTGAGTACGTGAGGGGGTCGTGGCCTACGGCCCGTGCGGGAGCGGGTGCGCCAGGACACGACGGTCTCCGGCCCGGCCGGGAGTGACGCACGCCACTCGAACTCACGGGAACTCGGCGGCTTCACGCCCCGACTACTGGATCACTACGGCTTCGACAGGTGCTGTGCGTACGAGGCCCGGCCCGCCCTTGACCCCGCCCCCTGCCCCAACCCACTGGCCTCGTCGTCACCCGCTTCGGCGCCATCCACCCGCCCGAGCGCCTGCCTTGGGCCGATCCGCTCCCGTCTCCGTGCCCAGGTCCAACTGGCCCGTCTCAACCGCCCGCTTCCAGGCTGCCCATCCCGCTCCACCCGCTCATCTGCCCACCCCCTGCCCCCCGGAGAAGCCCGCCCATGTCCACCGCTCCCTCGACGACCACGGCCGAGGTCCCGCAAGAGCCCGTCCCGGCGCCGTCCCCCAGCCGCTGGGCCCCGCTGCGCCCCCTGATCCTGCGTCTGCACTTCTACGCCGGCGTGCTCGTCGCCCCGTTCCTGCTCGTCGCCGCCGCCACCGGCTTCCTGTACGCCGGCGCGTTCCAGGCCGAACGGATCGTGTACGCCCATGAGTTGACCGTCCCCGTCGGCGACCGTGAGCTGCCCATCTCGCAGCAGGTCGCCGCCGCCCGCAAGGCGCACCCCGAGGGCACGGTCTCGGCGGTCCGTCCCTCCCCGGAGGCGGGCGCCACCACCCGGGTCATGCTCTCCGGCGTCAAGGGGATCGGCGCCACCCACACCCTCTCCGTGTTCGTCGACCCGTACACCGGCAAGGTCCGCGGCGCGCTCGAACAGTACGGCTCGACCGGCGCCCTCCCGCTGCGCACCTGGATCGACGAGTTCCACCGTGATCTGCACCTGGGCGAAACCGGCCGCCTGTACAGCGAGTTCGCCGCGAGCTGGCTGTGGGTCATCGCGGGTGGCGGCCTGGTGCTGTGGTTCTCCCGCCGCCGCGCCCTGCGCAAGCTGCGCGGCACCAGCGGCCGGCGCCGCACCCTCGGCCTGCACGGCACGGTGGGTGTCTGGGCCGCCGCCGGGTTCATCTTCCTCTCGGCGACCGGCCTGACCTGGTCGACGTACGCCGGCGCCAACATCGACGAACTCCGCACCTCCCTCGGCCAGGCCACCCCGACGGTGTCCGCCGCGGGGAGCGGCGAGCACGCGGGCCACGGCGGTTCCACCGCGACCGGCGACGCCGAACACGGGGTAGGCATGGACACGATCCTCGCCGCCGCCCGGGCGAAGGGTCTTGGCAACCCCGTCGAGATCGTCCCGCCCGCCGACGCCGAGTCGACGTACGTCGTCCGGCAGATCCAGCGCAGTTGGCCCGAGAAGCAGGACGCGGTCGCCGTCGACCCCGCCACCGGCAAGGTGACCGACGAACTCCGCTTCGCCGACTACCCGTTGCTCGCCAAACTGACCCGCTGGGGCATCGACCTGCACACCGGCATCCTCTTCGACCTCGTCAGCCAGATCGCCCTGATGCTGCTCGCCCTCTCCCTGATCCTGCTGATCGTGTGGGGCTACCGCATGTGGTGGCAGCGCGGCCGGGGTTCCTCCTTCGGCCGCCCGATCCCGCGCGGCGCCTGGGCCCAGATGTCGCCGCTGCTCCTCGTCCCCAGCCTGGCGGTGATCGCCGTGGTCGGCTACTTCGTCCCGCTGCTGGGCATCCCGCTGGCCGCGTTCATCGCCGTGGACGTGGTGCTGGGCGAGATCGCGCACCGCCGCGGGCAGCGGACGTACGCGAGGTAGCGCCCCACGCTAAGGGGCCCGGTCCCTTCACGGAACCGGGCCCCGCGCTGTGTCTCAGACCTGCTCGAAGTCACCCGCGAGCGCCGAGGCGATCCGCAGATGCGAACCCGCCTCCTCGTACCGCCCCTGCCGCTCCAGCGTGCGGCCCAGCATCAGCCGTGCGTAGTGCTCCACCGGGTCGCGCTCCACGAGGACCCGCAACTCGGTCTCGGCGCGCCGCAGTTGGGCCGAGTGGTAGTAGGCGCGCGCCAGCAGCAGGCGCGGTCCGGTCTGCTCGGGCACCTCCTCGACCAGCCCGCCCAACACCCGCGCGGCAGCGGCGTAGTCCTTGGCGTCGAAGAACATCCGCGCGCGCTCCCAGCGCTCCGCCGGTGTCCCGTGGTCGTAGTACGTCATGTCCACCTGACCTCCTTCGACCCGCACAACGGACCCTGTTGGTTGAATATTCCACTACTCCGCTACGGTGGCCAGCTCTGCGTTGGCCCGCTCGGTGACCAGGGCCAGTACACGGCCGGCGGTCAGCAGGTCCTCCTCGGGGATGTCGCCCCAGATCCGGGCACTGGCCGCGCTCGTCTCCTTCGTGACCCGCTCGTACAGCGCCCGCCCGGCGTCCGTGATCCGCACCTCGGTGGCGTCCGCTCCGAGCAGTTCGGCCGTGATCAGTCCGTCGATGGTTCCCTGCACGGATTGCTTGTCGGTCTTCAGTGCCGCGACGGTGTCCTCGGTGAGCCGGTCGCGGTCGACGGGTCCGTCGGCGAGGGCGACCGGTCGCAGGACGATCTGCTGCTGGAAGGCGAGGCCGTGCCGGGTGAGGACACTCTCCAGGACCGCGCGGGCGGCGTAGTGGGCGAGGCCGAGGACGCGGGGGTCGAGGCGGGGTGCGGTGGTGGTCATGACTGCTCCTTCTCGTGCTCACTCGGATGGTCGTGCTCGCCGGGACGGTCGAGAGGTGTGTCGAGCAGGGTCGCCAGGTCCCGGGAGAACTCCTTGGCCCGCGCGCTGTCGAGGCCGCCGAGCGGCGCCAGCAACTGCTCCAGGAGTCCGTGGACGACCTTGATCGCCCGCAGAGTCACCTCGCTGCCCTGGTCGGTGAGGGCCAGTTGGACCGCGCGCGGGTCGCGCGGGTCCCGGGTGCGCTCGACGAGTCCAGCGGTCTCCAGGGCGCGGGCCAGCTTCGAGACATAGAGGGCTTCGAGTCCGGTGTGGTCGGCGAGATGCCGCTGACTGGGGCGCAGTCCGGAGCGCTGCATGCCGTACAGCGACGCCACCAGGGAGTACTGCGCATGGGTCAGTCCCAGGGGTGCCACCGCGCGGTCGACCGCCACGCGCCACTTCATCGACAGTCGCCAGACCAGGAAACCGGGCGTCGCGCCCTCGTGTGCCGTACTCATGCCAGATACAGTACATGGCTACTATATCCATGGCTACTATTTTCTCGGCGGAGGCCGACGGACTGCTGGAGGGGACAGGCGGACTGACGGAACCGCCTCGACGGGACTAGGTTGTCGCCATGAGCAATCTTGATCGCGAAGCGGTTCCGGCCCTGTGCGGCGGCCGTGGTTTCGTGGTGGCGGAGCCCGTCCGTGAACTCCTCAGCCCGCGCCGGGTCCAGCTCGGCGAGTCCACCGAAGTCCGCCGGCTGCTGCCCAACCTGGGCCGCCGTATGGTCGGCGCCTGGTGCTTCGTCGATCACTACGGCCCCGACGACATCGCCGACGAGCCCGGCATGCAGGTGCCCCCGCACCCGCACATGGGCCTGCAGACGGTGAGCTGGCTGCACGAGGGCGAGGTGCTGCACCGCGACTCCACCGGCAGCGTCGCGACGATCCGCCCGCGCGAACTGGGCCTCATGACCTCCGGCCGCGCGATCAGCCACGCCGAACAGAGCCCCAAGTCGCACGCCCGCTTCCTGCACGGCGCGCAGCTCTGGGTCGCCCTCCCCGACAGTCACCGGCATGTCGACCCGCACTTCGAGCACCACCCCGAGCTGCCGGTCGTCACGGCGCCCGGCCTGCGCGCCACGATCGTCCTCGGCGACGTCGACGGCGCGACCTCGCCCGGCACGACGTACACCCCGATCGTCGGCGCGGACCTGGCCCTCGCCGCCGGAGCGGACGTACGCCTCCCGCTGGAGCCGGACTTCGAGTACGCCGTCCTGGCCATGTCCGGCGAGGCCCACGTCGACGGTGTCCCGGTCCTCCCCGGCTCGATGCTCTACCTCGGCTGCGGCCGCACCGAACTCCCGCTGCGCGCCGACTCGGACGCGGGCCTGATGCTGCTGGGGGGTGAGCCGTTCGACGAGGAGCTGATCATGTTCTGGAATTGGATCGGGCGATCTCAGGAAGAGATCGTACAGGCCCGTCAGGACTGGATGGAAGGCTTCCGGTTCGGGGAGGTGAAGGGGTACGACGGGGCTCCACTGCCCGCACCGGAACTTCCGCCGGTGCCGTTGAAACCGCGGGGGAGGGCGCGCTGAACTGGGGAAACGTGCCAGCGTCGGTGGCTGCGAGGCGGAAGGTGGTCGGGTATTTCTCGCTGTGTTCCACCTGCTTGCCGGAAGGCGTCTGAACGGCCGGCCGGCTCAGGCCGGTGCGGTTGGCGATTCCAGGGTGTGGCTGTCTGTGGGCGGCTCTGGCAGGACTCATGCTGACCTAATGCTGACTTTGCTGACGCCTCGTCAGGCTCGGGTGGGGGGCTCTTTGCCGAGCTTCGGGGCTTGTGGAGGCGTCTGCAGGTTCGGTGCTGTCCGGACTGATGCTGACCTGGCTGGCGGTCGAGTCAGGCGTTGCGGAGGGACGGCGTTGCTCACACTGCCGCCTTGTTGAGGTCCCACAAGATTCCGATGGCGCCGCTGTCTCTCGGTAGCCGCATGCGTCCGATCTGAAAGGTGCTGCGCCGGAGAGTGACTAGCAGGTTCTTCGTCTGCTGGTGATACGGGCCAGAGGTGTCTCTGACCTGTGCAAACGCCGGACTGGGGGAGAGTGGTCGGACTCTGGTCCGTGTATGGTCCGGATCTTGGTCAGGATCCGACTGCGCCAGGGTGGCGCTAGGGGGTGTTCGCGAGTCGTGCCGTGGCCTGCGAAGCCGGAGAGACGAAGTGATCTTCTTGAAGTCGTCTACCTGGGGGCGCTGACCTGCGGTGATACATCTCTGGTGGCCTCTGGCCTGCGCGGATGGATCTTTCAGCGTCCGACCGGATCATGCCGCGCTATGCAGTCGTTTCTCCCCACGCGCTCCCCGGCGCCGAGCATTCTCCCCAGCGAGGGTGTCCCGCAGGGATCCGTGCCACGTGTGCTCGTGCTCGCCTGACGGCCGGTGGAAGTGACTATGGGTTACCTCTGAGGCGTCGTCCATCGGCCTCCAGGCGAGCGTATTTCGCGGTCGCCGGTCCTGCGCCCTAACGGCTTCACCAGGTTGCGTCCAGACCGCCTGCCACTCGCAGCGGCACCAAGCCACTTCCGTTGTGGCATCGAGCGATGGGTTCCGATAGGCGGAGAGGTCTTCTTTGTCGGAGATGCCCGCGAGGTGCCGATTGAGGCCGGCGTCCAGTCCTCGAATCGTGGGCACGTGCGAACTGGCCAAGTCAGATGCCCAGCAGGGAGACCCCAGCGTGAGCGAGATCGTGGTCCAGAAGATCGTCCGGCCTGAATGTGTCGTATAGGGCTCGCGGTTGGAGGTGATCGCCTCGAATACTCGACTGCCACCGGGCGACCTTCGTGTGGAAGTGCGAGGGTCTCTCGGACGCGCAACTGCGCCAGCGCCCCCCCCGGCCTCCTCAGCGTTGACCCTGCTAGGCGATGCCGAGAGGGAGGAACAGCGCCCAACTCTTCTGGTGATCCTAGGGTGTTGAGAGCAGAGGTGGACGTCTCGTCGGGCCTTGGGTCGAGGCCCAGTTCGCGGCCGGCCCTGGCAGGGGGAGGAGTCCCGCGATGCTCGCAGGGTGATGCATCCGGGGTTGTCAGTCGCTGTGCTGGACCGGCTCCTGCGGCCTGGCGACCTCGTCATAGTGGCGTGACTCGGGTCATTCGTCGATGAGTTCGTCGAGAACCTCGGCGGCGGTTGTGTTGCCCTGGTCTGCCAGACGTCGCAGTTCGGTGAGGTCGCCCTGTTCGGCGGCGAGTTCGATGAGTTGGTCCGTCGCGGTGGAGTTGCCTGTCTCCGCGAGACGCCGCAGTTCCCCCAGATCGCCTTGTTCCGCGGCCAGTTCGATCAGCTCGTCTGCTGCGTCCGAGTCTCCGCGATCGGCGCGCTCGCGCAGAGCAGCCGCATCGGACTGATAGGACGGGTTGGGTTCGGTCGTCATGGGACTCTCCGTGGCCTCGGGGCATGAGGGGCTTATGGGCGGCTACGAGTCGCATGGCAGCTTTCCGGAGGTGCGTAGGTCCTCGCGGTGTGCGTGCCACTCGTCCCGCAGCGCGGGAAGGCGCTCGGCGAGGAACTCCGCCAGCGCGACCATCTCTTCGAGCGGGGCCCGGCGCGCCGGCGCTGCGTCGGTGAGTAGGTCCAGGCCCTCTCGGAACAGCGCCGCGTGCTCCAGGTGGAGGGTCGCGTCGAAGTTCTGCGGCTGCCGGCCGGTCGGGTCCAGGTTCACCCGGTCCATCCGCTCGCCGGCCGACCTGGTGCGTCGTGCCAGGCCGTAGCCCTCCAGGAGCTTGACCGCACCCGTGATCGCACTTCGGCTCGCCAGCAACGCGTCGCTGAGTTCGTCGATCGTCTGCTGGGTCGGATCGCAGACGAGTAGATAGCCGAGCAGGCGTCCCGCCATGGGCGGGAAACCGTAGTGGCGGGCGTAGAAGCGGCCGACATGGTCGGCGAAGATCAGCTGGGCATCCTGCGGCACAACAGCAATCTAGCACCTATCGCTGAGATGACAATTATTTCTGTCATTTCAGCGATAGGTGGCTGCCGGGGGCGGCCAGAGGGAGCGCGAGGCGCTCTCTCCTCGGTTCAGGAAAGTCCCGATGCCCGAAGCACGGCTTGGACCGTGTCGTCGTCGATGTGATGCCCCAGGCGCTCCATGACGTCCGCTCCCAGGCCCAGGGTTCCGCGCTCCAGGGAGCGACGTACGCCGGTGTCGAGTTCGTGCCAGAGCAAGGGGTTGGCCGTGAGGATCCGGGGATCGAGTTCCAGCCTGTGACCGTGGACGTCTCGCAGGACCAGGTGGGAGGAGACGCCGACGTACTGCCGTACGGCCGTGAGCGCGTCCGTGTGGATCACCTGCCTCCGCCAGGGCGTGCGTACCGCCAGCCAACCGGGGCCGGCGGTCACTCGCGGCGGCAGCAGGACGGAGCACACGGCGGCCGAGAGGGTGACCCAGAGCAGGGCGCGGAGCGGCGTCAGGCTTCCCGAGTCCCAGTCGACCAGGACGCTCATGGCGCAGAACAACAGGGCACAGCTCACCGCGAGCCGTGCGCTGCCACGCCAGTGGCGGTCGCCGACCGAGCCCGCCGGTCCGCTCCATCGCATGTCGCTGACGTTAGGTGCCCGTGCGGGGTCCGGCGGTTGCCCCTGACGGGGTCCTAGCGGCAAACGGGTGAATCTTGACGACATCCTTACGCGGGGTGTCGGTCGCCCGTGTCGTCCTCAGCCCGTGTGGACGCGCGGTCGGCGTTTGCGGTTCGGCTCCACCCCGCGCAGCACCTCGCGGGTGACCGGGGCGACCTCGCCCTGGCCGAAGAGGAAGAAGCGGAGGAAGTTGGCGAAGGGATTGCCCTCGGTCCACTCGAAGTACATGTGCGGGATGCAGCCAGTGGTGTCGCGGACGTGGAGCATCAGCGCGGCCAGTGCGTTCGGGACGGAGGAGGACTCCAGGGTCAGGACGCGGTAGCGGTTGTGGAGGACCTCGCCGCGGACGGTCAGCCCCGCCTCGAACTCGGAGGCGTCGAGGACCGTGACCTCGACGAAGATGAAGTCCTCCTGCTCCGGCAGGTCGTTGTCGGCGCGGATCTGCTCGATCTTGTCGCGGTACTCGGCCTTGTCGCGTCGGCCGGGCTCGTTCGCGAGGAAGCGGATGCGCCGATGGGACGTGTCGCGGATGAATCGTTCCGCCATGTCGTCCAACGTCACGCTGGTCACGCGGAGTTCGAAGGCGCGGGCCAGCCGGGACAGCAGGGAGACCAGGATGATGCCGGCGATGAAGCAGGCGCCGATCTTCACACCGTCGGGGCGTTCGACGACGTTGGCGACGGTGACGTAGAGGAGGACGGCGGACACGGCCGCGAAGCCAATGGTCCAGTTGCGCTGCTGGGCGCGGCGGGCGGAGATCGTCACCGCGATCGCGGCCGAAGACATCAGGACCAGGACGCCGGTGGCGTAGGCGCCGCCCTGCGCGTCGACGCTGGCGTCGAAGATCCACGTGACCAGGAACGCGATCAGCGTGAAGACGATCACCATGGGGCGCACGGCACGGGCCCAGTGCGGGGCCATGCCGTAGCGGGGCAGATAGCGCGGCATCAGGTTGAGCAGGCCGGCCATCGCGGAGGCGCCGGCGAACCACAGGATGGCGATGGTCGAGACGTCGTAGACCGTGCCGAAGGCGTTCCCCAGGTACTCGTGCGACAGATAGGAGAGCGCACGTCCGTTGGCCTGGCCGCCGGACTTGAACTCCTTCTCCGGGATCAGCACGGTGGTGATGAAGCTGGTGGCGATCAGGAACACGCTCATGATCAGCGCCGCGGCCGTGAGGAGCTTCTTGGTGTCCCGGATCCGGCCCTTGGGGTTCTCCTCGGTGTCGTCCGGATCGCCCTCGACGTGCGGCATGACGGCCACGCCGGTCTCGAAACCGGAGAGGCCGAGCGCCAGCTTGGGGAAGACCAGCAGGGAGACGCCGATCATCGCGAAGACGTTGCCGTGCTCGGTGGTCAGGGCGCTGGTCCAGTCGGTGACCACATGGCCCGCGGTGACGACGTGCCACATGCCGACGATCACGACGACCGTGTTGAGCCCCAGGTACACCGCGACCAGGACCACCGCGACACCGATGGCCTCCAGGAAGCCCTTGAGGAACACCGCGCCGAGCAGGGCGACCAGGGTCAGGGTGATCAGCATCTGCTGCCCGTGCAGGGTGCTGGTCAGGCGCGGGTTCTCTATCAGGTGGGTGGAGGCGTCCGCCGCCGACAGGGTGATGGTGATCAGGAAGTCGGTCGCCGCGAACCCGAGCAGGGTGAGGACGAACAGCTTGCCCTTCCAGAACGACAGCAGCCGCTCCAGCATCGCGATCGAGCCCTCACCGTGCGGACTCTCCTCCGCCACCCGCCGGTACACGGGCAGGGCGCCGGCCAGCGTGACGATGACGAGCACCAAGGTGGCGACCGGGGAGAGCAGTCCGGCCGCCAGGGCCGCGATCCCCGGCTGGTAGCCGAGGGTGGAGAAGTAGTCGACGCCGGTCAGGCACATCACCCGCCACCAGCGCTGGCCCTTGTGCGCGGGCTGCGGCGCGGCGTGCGGGCCGGTGTGGCCGCCCTGCCTGCCCATGTCGGACAAGCCCTCCAGCATCCAGGTCCGCAGTCGGCTCGACGGCGGTTGTTCGGTGGTGACCATCGACGGGCTCTCCTGGTGCGCGGCTCAGCGTGGGGGCTCAGGCCATCACACGGACGGCGGCACCAGCGTAAGCAGAGAGTGACGCGTGGGCACACGGGAGCGTGGTCCAGACGCGTCAAGACCCCGTTAAGAGCGGCCGGGCGGAGCGTTGCGGGAGCACCGCCTGGCCGCTCGTTGCGTGTGAGCGCTCAGCGGGGCGCGGCGATGCTGTTCTGCCGGGCCTCGCGGATGCAGGTGTCGAGGATGTCGATCGCGGTGTCGACGTCGTCGTCGCTGTGGTCCGCCATGGCCTGGAGGCGGAAGCGGGCCGCGTCGGACGCGACGGCCGGCTGTTCGACGAGGTGGGCGATCAGACCGGCGCGGGCGATGAGACCCGAGGTCGTACGGCCTGCGGGAGTGTCGCCGATGAGGACCGGGACGACCGGGCAGACGACGTCGCCCATGACCTCCAGTCCGCGTGCGGTGAGTCCGTCGCGCAGGCGGGTGGCGACGGCCGCGACGGCAGCCCGGCGCCGCGCCCCCTCCGGCGAGGTCACGATGCCCAGGGCCGCGAGGGCCACCGCCGTCTGTACGGGGGTGATGGCGCTGGAGAAGGTCTGCGGACCGCCGAACATCCGCACGTACTCCCGCGCGGACGCGGACGGTGTGGCGAGGAAGCCACCGGTGGTGGCGAACGTCTTGGAGAACGCCCCGACGACGAAGTCGACCTGGCCGAGGATCCCGTGCACCTCCGACTGTCCGCCCCCGCTCGCACCCATGGCACCGAAGTCGTGGGCCGCATCGACCATGAGCTGGGCGCCGAACTCGTGGCAGATGCCGAGGAGTTCGGCCAGGTTCGGAGTGTCGGAGTCCATGGAGAACACGCCCTCGGTGACGACGAGGACGGCGTTGCTGGTGTCGGTGGCGCGGATGCCCTTCAGATGGCGCCGTACGGCTTCGTTGTCCAGGTGGCGGAAGAACTCCACCGTGGCCCCGCTGGCGGCGGCACCCTGACGCAGCGAGTCGTGCGAGAGCTTGTCGAGCAGGAAGTGACGCTGGCCCGGAGCGGCATCACGCGATGGGGGGCGGAGCAGGGCGGGCCTGTGATCGGACGGTCGTCATTGGTTGTTGCTAGTCGCTGCTGGCCACCCTTGGACGGCCCACAGACGGCCCGGCGGCTGCTCCATAAGGCATGCGGAGGACACGCCTACCCCCTTTGTTGCATACACGGCCACCAGATGGCGAGTCGTCAGACGGCCTTGCTTCGGGCTCGCGCGGGCTGTGAGTGGCTCACGCTGCCCCGTTAGGCTCGGTTCCGACCATATGACAAGGGCGGGGGCGTTCAAGCGATGGCGAAGAAGCCGGTACGCGCCGCGGTGGGGGACGTCTGGCTCAAGTGCCAGGTCTGCCAAGGGGATCTGTTCAGAGAGCGGGGTGTCCTGCTCAACAGCACCGGCATGGAGTTCATGAAGTTGGCCTGGGCCGATGAGAACGCCACCGGCCTGATCTGCTGGCGGTGCGGTTACGTCCACCTGTTCGTCAACAAGGACATCAAGCTCTACAGAGCGGACAAGTAGCGGAGATCGCAAGATCGGGCGGGTGGGTGCTGACCTGCGTGCTGTGTGTCCTCGGCACATGTGCCGGCGTCCTTCGTTTCGTGCTGCCATGAGCCCGCGTGGTCAGCGAAGCCTCAACGACCGAGCCGAGTGTTTGGTGGTCGACCTCGTCGAGCCGGGTGAAGTCGGCGGCGTACGTGCGCAGTTGCCCGGTGCCGACGCCTGCGGTGGCGACCAGACGGTCGGCGGCGGCGCGGGCCTCCTCGGCGGTGCGGCCATGCAGCAGAACGGTGGCGCCGCGATCGGCGAGCTGCCGGGCGGTCTCGTAGCCGATGCCGGAGGTGGCGCCGGTGACAAGCACAGTACAGGACGAAAGGGTGGTGTCGGACATGATCCCATCCGGAGTTGCGGCACGCGGCACACCGCCTCACCGAGGGGGTGGCGTCACGTGCGGGAGTGAAGGGCAGGAAGCGGGGCGCCGTGTGGCATCACGGCGCCCCGGGGGATGCGGAACGCGTCAGCGGGACACGGACGCGGGTGTTTCCGCACAGCGCGGCGCACGACGGGGCGGCCGAGCGGGACTCGGCGGCCGGTCGAAGAGAAGCCAGACGCTGTTCACGTCCT
Organism: Streptomyces sp. NPDC051576; assembly: GCF_040681835.1. Taxonomy (NCBI): domain Bacteria; kingdom Bacillati; phylum Actinomycetota; class Actinomycetes; order Kitasatosporales; family Streptomycetaceae; genus Streptomyces; species Streptomyces sp. NPDC051576. The sequence goes on along the minus strand of NZ_JBFAZO010000007.1, from coordinate 284,448 downwards.
CCATGGAAGCCGTGCCGCAGGGCGGGGGCAAGCCCGGCTGCCATTCTCTGATGACCCTCTGACGTGCGCATACGTGCCCTTGACGGCCGAGTCGAAGGGGTAGGGGCCGCGGCTCAGCCGAGGCCGGGCACCCCCGAGATCAACAGGTCGATCAGCTTGATGCCCACGAAGGGCAGCACCAGGCCGCCGAGGTCGTAGACGAGCAGGTTGCGGCGCAGCAGGTCATGGGCGGAAGAGGGGGTGTAGCGCACGCCGCGCCGGGCGAGCGGGATCGGGGCGACGATGATCAGGGCGTTGAAGATGATCGCGGAGGTGATGGCGGAGGTCGGGCTGTGTAGGCCCATTACGTCGAGCGCTCCCAGACCCGGACAGGTGCGCGCGAATATCGCGGGGATGATCGCGAAGTACTTCGCTACGTCGTTGGTGATGGAGAACGTCGTCAACGCGCCCCGGGTGATGCGGAGTTGCCGGCCTCCTTGCGGGCGCTGCGCAGGTCCGTGCCCCAGCGCCAGTCCAGCAGGCGCAGCGCCACCGTGTCCGTGCGTGCCCTGCGCAGCGACTCGGCCTGTGCCTTGCCCCGGCCCTCCGCGACGGCCTCGGCGAGGTTGGCGAAGACCACGGTCAGCCACAGCCAGGCACTGATGATCCAGGTGAACACGGCCGGGTGCAGCAGCGCGGACAGGGTGGTCAGCGCGGCTCCCACGGACACCACGAAGAGACGGGGTTGCTGGCCAGGGTCCTCGGGTGCAGTTTGCGCAGTGCCTCGGGGAGCGACCTGACGAGCTGGGCGGGTTCGAAGGCACCGCTCGGGGCGCAGCGCCGGGCTCCTCCTCCCGGTGCGGGGCCGGTGGTGCGCTGGGGGCGGGACGGCGGGGCCTGCTCGGCCGCGGCGGGATGCATGACACCTTCGTGGTTCGGCGCGGCATGCCGCAGGGCTCGCCGACGGACGGGTCGGTGGACGTGTGGGAGAACGCGGGTCCGGGCGGTGCCAGGGCCCCGGCACCGCCCGGAGGTGCGCGGACGCCGACGCGGGAAGACGATGGGACGTCACACGCCGGTGCCTGCCTTCGGGGCACGCACCTGGCCGCCGTGAGCCGCGTTCGGAGCGGAGACTCCGGAGCCGGTGAGGCCGTTGACGCCCCGGCCTCGGCGGCGGACCACAGGAACCTATCCGTGAGCGAGGGCCGAACAACCCTGCTCGGCATGGAATGTGCGGCTTTCATACGGGTCCGCCGCGAGCGCCGTCAAGGCTCCGTCAAACAATCCTGGCGGACCGTCAGAGGGGCGTCAACGCGGTCCTCCGACGGCCGGATCCGGTCGCAGACTGATCGCCAACGGGGGGACGGGCGACCGTCCATGGCGTGACGTGGGAGGGACCGTGACCATCACGGCCGGTACATCGCACCGACATGGGCCGGAGGCCGGCGAACAGTCGCCGGAGCCGGTGGTTGCCTCGCCGGGAGGCAGCCCCGGACCGCGGCGGCGAGGGGCGTCGCGGACGGGCGGTCCGGGGCACCTCCCGAGGCAGCGGGCCGTGGCCGCGCGGGCCGCTCTGCGTCGCCGCTACTGGGCATCCGTGCCCGCGCGGCTGCGTCTTCTGCGTGCGGCCACGGTCCTGCTCACCTGCGCCCTCGCCGTACTGGTACTGGTGGCCGGGCTGATCACCCTGGGCACCTGGAGCAGCGTGGCCGGCCATGACGCGCCCCGCACCACCAGCGCGGCCGATCTGGACCTGGCCCTGAACGACATGGACGCCCAGGCCGCCAACATCCTGCTGTCCAACGGAGACGCGGGACAGGGGCGCCTGCAGACGCCGTACAAGAAAGCCGTCGGCTTCTACGGGGACGCGCGGCGCGAGATCGGACACGATCTGCGCACCCTCGCCGTCGCCGCGCAGGGCAGCCGGGCCGACGAGAAGACCGTGGAGTCGCTGACCGACGGCTTCGCCGAGTACCAGGAGCTGATCGGCCGGGCCCTGGAGAACGACGGTCACCACGGCGGCAAGGCGGGCGCCCTGGTCGACTACCGTCGCGCGACCGACCTGCTGCGCACCCAACTCCTGCCCGCCGCACGCACGTTGGTGGCCTCGAACGACGCGGCCTTCGACGCCGAGTACTCCTCGGCGCGCTCCGGCCTGGGCACCGAACTCGCCGCCGCTCTCGCCCTCGGCGCGCTGCTGCCGGCCGTGCTCGGCGTCCTCCAGTGGTACCTGTCCCGCCGCTTCGGGCGCACCCTGAACCCAGCGGCGCTGGCCGCCACCGGCTGCACGCTGCTCGCGGTGCTTCTCGGGACGCAGATGCTGTCCGCCTCCGCGGAACAACTGCGCGTGGCCCGTCACGACGCCTTCGACTCGGTCGTCGCCCTCTCCCGCGCCCGCGCGATCGCCTACGACGCCAACGCCGACGAGAGCCGCTATCTGCTCGACCCGCAGCGCCGCGGGCAGTACGCCGGCGCGTTCCTCGCCAAGTCCCAGCAGTTGTACGGCCTGAAGGGCGCCACGCTGACCACGTACGACTCGGAACTCGCCACCACCTGGCAGGCGTACGAGACCGACCGCCACGACCTGCGCTTCACCGGCCAGTTCCGCCGCGAGCTGGACAACGTCACCTTCCCCGGCGAGCGGGCCGCGGCGGAGAAGACGGTGGAGACGTACGCCGTCTACCAGCGCGACGACCGGAAGATCCGCGCGCTGCTGGCCGCCGGGAAGGAACAGGACGCGGTGGAGTTCTGCATGGGGTGGGAGCCGGGCACGTCCAACGCGCACTTCGGGGCGTGGATGGCGGCGTTGGACAAGGTGGCCGGCATCAACCGCGCCCACTTCACGTCCTCGGTCGACGCGGGCCGTTCGACGGTCACCGACCTGCTCCCCTGGACGGTCGGCCTACTGCTCGCGGCCGTCGTTCTCACCGCCCTCGGACTGCGGCCACGGCTGGCCGAGTTCCGCTGACCGTGCCGACCGGCGAGGCCGCCAAGTCGGCGGCCGGGCCCGGTCATTCGCGCTCGCCCGGGGTGCGGGCCGGGTCGTAAGGTACATGGTCATGAGCATTGAGGAGCCGAGCCACCCGGCCGAGCGCGATCCGCTTCTGCTGCGTGTCTCGCATGCGGACCGCGACCGGATGGTGGAGATCCTGCGGGACGCGGCGGCGGACGGCCGGCTGGACATCGATGAGCTGGAGGAGCGGGTCGAGCGTGCGCTCACCGCGCGCACCTTCGCGGATCTGGCGCCGCTCACGGAGGACCTGCCGGTCGCGGCTCCTGCTCCACCGGCCGTCCCCGCGCCCGCCTCGACGGCCGGGGAGGTGGAGCGATGGCAGGTGCACGGCGAGCGGCTTCTCCGGGAGGGCGCATGGACGGTGCCGCGCGTCGTCGAACTCGATGTGCACGGTGGCTCGGCGCGACTGGACTACACGTTGGCGCGGCTGCCGGAGGGCGGGCAGAGCACGCTCCGTGTATCGACGCACGGCGGAAGTGTGCGGCTGACGGTGCCACCCGGAATCGCGGTGGACCTGAGCGGGATCTCCACGTACGGCGGACGGGTTCGTGACAACGCCTCGCGGCACGCGGTGCCGGGGGCAGCGGTGACGCATGTGATCACGGTGACGGGATCGACGCACGGGGGGAGCGTGCGGGTGGAGGCGTCGGGCGCGAAATAGCGGGCGAAGCCGTTGCCGGGCGCGTCCGCCGACCCCCTACGCATCCGTCAGCCGGGCCTCCTCCAGGTCCAGGGAGCGCTGCAGCCGGCGGCGGGTGGTGTCGCTGATGGAGCGGGCGTCGTAGAGGCGCTGGAGCTCCACTGTCTCGACGGCGATCAGGTCGAGGCGCAGCTGACGGTAGACGAGGTCGGCGGATGCGGTGGCGACCGAGGTGCCGTTCTGCTCGGTGAGGCGGTCGCGGGCGTCGTCGAGGCGGGCGTTGAGGCCGCGGCGCAGCCGGTCGAGGGCCACGTCCGGTACGACCTCCAGCTCCGCGAGTTCCTCCAGGCGGGCCAGGCCGGCGTGGGCGAGACGGGAGCGGGCCTCGGTCTCCTCGCGTGCGGTGTGGTCGGGTTCCAGGGCGATGCCGGAGCGGCGGACGACCGGGGCGAGGGTGAAGCCCTGGACGACGAGGGTGACGACCACGACCGAGGTGGTCAGGACCAGGACCAGTGGCCGGTCGGCCAGCGGGGTGCCGTCCTTCATGACCTCCGGGATGGACAGCGCGGCGGCCAGCGGCATCACCCCGCGGGTGCCCGCCCACGTCAGCACCATCGGAACCCGCCAGTTCACCCGGCCCAGGCCGCCCTTGCGCTGCACGACCGCCGACAGGGGCGCGATCCACAGCATGCGTACGGCGACGACCGTGGCGGCGACGGCGAGGGCGTACAGCGGCCAGGCCCGGTCGCCGTGGGCCAGGGCCTGGACCTGGTCGGGAAGCGCCAGCCCGATGAGGCTGAAGACCACGCTCTCCAGAAGGAACACGACCGTGCCGTAGACGGCGTGCAGCTGGAGGCGGATGCGGGCGTTGGTGAGCCGGTCGCCCCGGCCGCCGAGGACCACACCGGCCACCACGCAGGACGTCACTCCCGAGGTGTGCGCGACCTCCGCCAGCAGGTAGGCGGCGTACGGGGTGACCAGGGCGATCACCGTTTCCAGCACCGGGTCCTCGGTACGGCGCCGGATCAGGGCGATCACTCCGGCGACGGCTGCCCCGATCACCGTGCCGCCGCCCGCGAGCACCAGGAACTCGCCCCCGGCCGCACCCCAGTTCGCGGCGGCGGACGCCACCGCGATGCCCGCCGCCACCCGCACCAGCACCAGCGAGGTCGCGTCGTTGAACAGGCTCTCCGCCTGCACCAGCACCTGCACCCGGGGCGGGAGGGCGAGCCGCCGGCCGAGGGCGGTGACCGCCACCGGGTCGGTACTGGCCAGGATCGCGCCCAACACGAACGCCATCTGCCAGGACAGGGGAGTGACCAGCGCGGCCACCGCCGCCACGGCCGCCGCGGAGGCCAGCACCAGGCCGATGGCGAGGATTCCGACCGGCTTCCACACCGCGCGCAGCTCACGCCAGGGCATGTCCTCCGCGCTCGCGTACAGCAGGGGCGGCAGCACCACCAGCCCGATGATCTCGGGGCTGATCTCGATATGCGGGGTACCGGGCAGCAGCGCCACCGCCAGACCGGCGACGACCAGCAGGGACGGGGCGGGAATGCGCCACCGGCGCGCGAACGTGGCGACCATCGTGGCGAGTACCACGAGTGCGAGAACCGTACCGACGCTGCGCATGCCGTCCCCCTGGGGCTCTCGGAGAACCGCCATGGCTCCCCGGTCGACCAGACTTCCCGGCACACCTGACCCTTCCCTATCGGTGGCAGGGCACGTCAAGACAGTGTCAAGTTCTCCGGGACCGGCGACAAGGAACCGCTAACAGTCGCGCGGGCCGCCCCGCGAAGCGGCTTCCTTGGAGGAGGACCCTTGCGTGCAGGGGAGTTGACCAAGTGAGCGGAGCGCGTCGGCGGCGATGAGTGACGTACGGCCCGGACGACTGAAGGTGTACCTCGGGGCGGCCCCGGGGGTCGGCAAGACCTACCGCATGCTCGACGAGGGGCGGCGCCGCGCCGCGCGCGGTGCCGACGTGGTGGTGGGGTTCGCGGAGTGCCATGGACGACGGCTCACCGAGGCGATGCTCGACGGCCTGGAGGCCGTGGAGCGGGTCCGTTGCGCCTACCGCGGCGGCGAGTTCGAGGAGATGGACCTCGCCGCGGTTCTCACGCGCAGCCCGCAGGTCGTGATCGTCGACGAGTTCGCCCACAGCAACGTCCCCGGCGACGGCCGCAACCCCAAGCGCTGGCAGGACATCGAGACCCTGCTCGACGCCGGCATCGACGTCGTCACCGCGCTGAACATCCAGCACCTGGAGTCCCTCAACGACGTGGTCGAGAAGATCACGGGAGTGCCGCAGCACGAGAGGGTCCCGGACGAGGTCGTACGGCGCGCCTGGCAGATCGAGCTGGTCGACATACCGCCCGAGGGGCTGCGCCGGCGGATGGCGCACGGCAACATCTACGCCCCGGAGAAGATCGACGCGGCCCTCGCCAACTACTTCCGGCCCGGAAACCTCACCGCGCTGAGGCAGTTGGCGCTGCTGTGGGTGGCCGACCGGGTCGACGAGGCACTACAGGAATACCGCTCGCAGCACGGCATCGGCGGGGTGTGGGAGACCCGGGAGCGGGTGGTGGTCGCCCTGACCGGCGGGCCCGAGGGGGACACGTTGATCCGGCGGGCGGCCCGGATCGCAGACCGGTCCGCGGGCGGTGACCTGCTCGCCGTGCACGTGGCCCGCAGCGACGGGCTGGCCGCCGGGGTCTCGCACGCCTCGCTGGCCAGACAGCGCCGGCTGATCGAGGACCTCGGCGGCAGCTACCACTCGGTGGTCGGCGACGACGTCGCCACGACCCTGGTGGAGTTCGCCCGCGCCGAGAACGCCACGCAGCTCGTGCTCGGCACGAGCCGCCGCGGCCGACTGGCACGGTTCCTGACCGGGCCCGGCACGGGGGAGACCGTGACCGAGCTGTCCGGCGACATCGACGTCCACCGGGTCACCCATGAGCGCGCCGGACGCGGCACCCTGCTCCCGTCCCGGCGGCGTACGCTGTCGACGGCCCGGCTGATCGCCGGGCCGGTGGCCGGCCTGGTGCTGCCAGTACTCCTTACGATCGCCCTCGCCCAACTGCGAGGCACTCTCAACCTCACCAGTGAGGCGCTGCTCTTCGTGCTCGCCGTGGTGGGCGTGGCCTGCATAGGCGGGGTCACCTCCGCGGTGATCGCCTCGGTGACGGCCTCCCTGCTCCTCAACTACTGGTTCATCCCGCCCATCGGGCAGTTCACCCTGGACGACCCGAACGCACTGCTCGCCCTGGCGGTCTTCGCGGTCGTGGCGGCAACCGTGGCCGCGGTAGTGGACCGCTCCCTGCGCCTGTCGCGCCGTTCCGCTCGCGCGACGGCCGAGGCGGAGACCATGTCGTCCCTGGCCGGCAGCATCGTGCGGGGCGAGACGACGATTCCGGCCCTGCTGGAGCGGACGCGCGAGACCTTCGGCATGGAGTCGGCGGACCTGGTGGAGGATCCTCCCGACGCGCCCGGCGTGACGGCCGTTCCGGCGGGCCCCGGCGCCTTCCTCACGCTGAGCGGTCGCACCCTGTCGTCGTCCGAGCGGCGGGTGTTGGCCGCGTTCGCCGCGCACGTCGGTTCGGCGGTGGAGCGGGCCCGGCTCGCCGAGGCCGCGGCCGAGGTCGAGCCGGTGAAGGCGGCCGACCGGCTGCGTACGGCGCTGCTGCGGGCCGTCGGCCACGACCTGCGCACCCCGCTCGCCGCGGGCTGGGCCGCCGTCACCTCGCTGCGCAGCCGGGACGTCGAGTTCTCCCCGGAGGACCGGGACGAACTCCTCGCCACAGCCGACGAGTCCATGGCCAAACTCAACCGCCTGGTGGAGAACCTCCTCGACCTCAGCCGCCTGGAGGCGGGCGCCCTCACGCTGAACCTGCGTCCCACCTCACTGGAGGAGGTGCTGCCCATGGCACTCGCGGACGTGCCCGGAGTGGACGTGGTGGGCGTCGAGGCGATTCCGCCGGTGCTCGTCGATCCGCCGCTGCTGGAACGGGTGCTCGCCAACCTGGCCGGCAACGCCGACCGCCACACCCCGCCCGGGAAGAAGGTGCTGGTCACCGCAAGCGCCCTGGCGGGCCGGGTGGAGCTGCGGGTCGTGGACCGGGGGCCCGGCCTGCCCGCCGACGGCCGGGAACGGCTCTTCGAACCCTTCCAACGGCTCGGCGACACCGACAACACCACCGGCCTCGGCCTCGGACTCGCCCTCGCGCGCGGTCTGACCGAGGCCATGAACGGCACCCTCACCCCCGAGGACACTCCCGGCGGCGGACTCACGATGGTCGTGTCGCTGCCGCTCGCCGCGCGGAGCGTGGATGCCGAACCGACGGAGCACAGCGTAGGAGGTGCGTGATGAGCACGATGACCAGCGCGTGGAAACTGCGCCGGAGCAGGACCCGGACCACGCCCCGGACCTGGCCGTCGCGGGACCGGCTCGCCCTTCCGGCGGGCCTCGCCGGCCCCTTCCTGGCGGCCCTCGTACTCGTGCCGTTCCGCACCGACGTCTCGCACACGAACGCCGCGCTCGTCCTCGTCGTGGTGGTCGTCGCGGTGGCCGCGCTGGGCAGCCGTACGGCGGGTGTGCTCGCGGCGCTGTCGGCGGCGGCCTGGTTCGACTTCTTCCTGACCCGGCCGTACGAGACCTTCGACATCACGGCGTCCGCCGACGCGGAGACAGCGGTGCTCCTGCTGGTCGTCGGTGTGATCGTGTCCCAACTGGCGGCTCGCGCCCGCCGTTTGGAGGTCATCACGGTCATGGACGCGGCCCACCTCTCGCGTATCCACCGGACTGCCGAACTGGCGCAGTCCTCGGGCTCCGCGGACACCGTGGTCGACCACGTCCGCCGTGAACTCACCGACCTGCTCGGGCTGCGCGCCTGCCGCTTCGAGTACGGCACCCTCATGGGGCAGCCGCCCCGCCTGCACAGCGACGGCGGCGTGACGGTGGGCAGGCGCTCGTGGGACGTGGACACCGCCGGCTGGCCCGAGGGCGAGATCGAACTGCGTGCCTACGGCAACGGCCACTACCTCGGCCGTTTCATGCTCGCTCCCGGCCCCGGGCCGGTTCCCCCGCTCCAGGCCCGGCTCGTGGCGGTGACGCTGGCCGACCAGGCGGGATCGGCGCTGGACACTGCTGGACCGGTCAGAAGGGGCTGACGCTCACTCGAGGCCGGAGGCTTCGAACACGGCACGGGCGGTCTCGCGGTCCACGCGGCGGGAGATCTGCCGCAGGACGGTCGTACCGCACAGCAGGATCCCGTCGGCGGCGGCCTTCCGCGTGCCCTCGTCCAGGCGGCACCACAGCTGAGGATTCCGCACCAGGACCTCGGGGTCGATCTCGACGTGGCCACCCAACGCGTCTCGCAGCAGGACCCGTTGGGAGCTGCCGTCCAGGCAGCGGACGGACACCAGAAGATCCGTCCGCACCCGCCGCTCCCGCACCAGCCGGCGCGAGGCCAGCCAGTTCCCGCCCGCGGACACCCGGTCGGGGCACAGCACGACGAACAGCAGCCCGGCGAGAGCGAACCACAGCGCGGCACGCCACAGGGTGAGCCGGCCGGAGCCCCAGTCGATCAGGAGAAGGAGGGCGAGCAGTACACCGGCGCAACGGACGGTGCTCCACAGCTCCCGCGCCCACTCGGGGTCGTTCGTCGCCTCGCCGGATCCGTCGGGCGGCTCTCCGCGGACGTGGTCACGGCGTCCCATGACGCTGACGCTAGTGAACCCGGGAGTCGGATCGGCACGCCTTGACACGGCTCTGACGGAGATCCAGCGCTTCCTTGCCTCCCGATCATGGAACGCGTCGCCCGGCGGGCCGCTCGACGGTCGCCCGCGTCACACGCCCGTCAAGAGCGCATCAAGGTCGGCCCGTTGGGCGCGAAGATGCCGCAAGGAAGCGTCGCATGAGGCCGGAGACGGACAGAACCTGGTTGCTGCCGCGCATCTCAGCCATCGTGCGCGGCCGAGGCAAGAAGGAGCCCGCACCCATGTCCGTCCTCACCACCGAGCCCAACGCCGTCCCCGCCGGCGACGAGCCGCCTGATACCGGCGAGCGCCACCGACTCACCGCCGTCACCGGCCTGGCCGCCCTGTCGCTGGACGCGATGGCGTCGGTGGCCTACGGCCCCGAGGCGATCGTCCTCGTGCTGGCCGCCGCCGGCGCGCACGGACTCGGCTTCACGCTGCCGGTGACGCTCGCCATCGCCGCCCTGCTGGCGGTGCTTGTTGCCTCGTACCGGCAGGTCATCGCGGCCTTCCCGGACGGCGGTGGCTCCTACGCCGTGGCGAAGACGCACCTGGGCGCGCGGACGAGCCTGGTGGCCGCGGCCTCGCTGGTGCTGGACTACGTCCTGAACGTCGCCGTGGCCGTCACGGCCGGAGTCGCGGCCCTGACCTCGGCCTTCCCCGGGCTGTACGACGACCGGCTGTGGCTGTGTCTGGCGGTGCTCGCTCTGATCACGGGCGTGAACATGCGCGGGATCGTGGAGTCCGCCAAGGCGTTCATCGTGCCGACGGTTGTCTTCGTCGGGTCGATCTTCGTCCTCATCGCCGTCGGTCTGTTCCGCTCCCACCCGGTGAGCACGGCGACTGCCGCCGGTCACGCCTCGGTGGTCGCCGACAACGCCGGCACAGTGGGGGCACTGCTCCTGCTGAAAGCTTTCGCCTCCGGCTGCGCCGCGCTGACGGGCGTGGAGGCCATCGCCAACGCCGTCCCCTCCTTCCGGGCCCCGCGCGCGAAGCGGGCCCAGCGCGCGGAGGTCGCCCTCGGCGCCGTCCTCGGCCTGATGCTCATCGGCCTGTCCGTACTGATCGGCCGTTTCCACCTCCAGCCGGTCGAGGGCGTCACCGTCCTGGCCCAGCTCGCGGACGCCTCCTTGGGCCACAACTGGGCTTTCTACGTCATCCAGTTCGCGACGATGATCCTGCTCGCCCTGTCCGCGAACACGTCCTTCGGCGGTCTGCCGGTGCTGTTGAAGCTGCTGGCCCGGGACAACTACGCGCCGCATGTCTTCGCCCTGAAGGCCGACCGCCAGGTGCACCGGCACGGCGTGCTTGCCCTGGCCGTCGTCTCGGCCGCGCTGCTGGTGTTCTCCGGCGGTGATACCAACACCCTGGTCCCGATGTTCGCGATCGGCGTCTTCGTCGGCTTCACCGTCGCCCAGGTGGGCATGGTCCGCCACTGGCGGCTGGAACAGGGGAGGGACTGGCGGGGCAAGGCGCTGCTCAACGGCTTCGGTGCGCTGCTCACCGGTGTCGCGGCCGTCGTCGTCACCCTGGAGAAGTTCGCAGCGGGCGCCTGGCTGGTGGTGATCGCCCTGCCGCTGCTGGTGGCCGCCTTCGAGACCGTGCACCGGGCCTACGACCGGATCGGCGAGCGGCTCGGCCTCGGACGCGTACCGGAGAGCCCGCACCGCGAGCGCTCGCTGGTGATCGTCCCGGTCTCGTCCCTGTCCAGGCTGACCTCGGAGGCCCTTACGGCCGCCTCCTCCCTCGGCGACGATGTGCGCGCGGTGACCGTGTGCTACCCGGACCCCGAGGACCGGGTAGCCCTGCACGCCCTGGAGCGTTCCTGGGCCGCATGGGACCCGGGCATCCCCCTCGTCCGGCTGACCTGCGAGCGGCGCAGTCTGGGCCGCCCCATTGCCGCCTACGTCCGCGAGGTGACCGCCGCCGAGCCGGGCACGCGCGTCACCGTGCTCATCCCGGAGGCGGAGCCGGAGCGGCTGTGGCAGCGGCTGCTGCAGAACCAGCGGGGCGCGGTCGTCGCGCACGCCGTACGGCGGGAGACGGACGCGGTGATCTGCCGGCTCCGCTTCCGGCTGCTGTAGCCGGGGCATCGACCGTTACGTCGCCCCTACTCGCCGGTATGGATCAAGGGTCGTAAGAGTTCCGTCAAAGCCGCGGGCATCGCCGTAAGAGAGCCGTAAACGGGTGACCCGATCCGGCCAAAGAGGCGCTTTCCTCTACTCGTCCCTGTTCATCGAACCTCACCCCAGGAGTTCGCGATGGCCGATCTGGCCTTCGTCGTCACCACGATCGCGGTCTTCGCGTTGGTGGCCCTCGTCGCCAAGGGGGTGACGAAGCTGTGACCGCCGAGAACATCGTCGGCCTCGTCGTGGCCGTCGCCCTGCTGGGCTATCTCGTCCTCGCCCTGATCTTCCCGGAGAGGTTCTGAGCCGCGACATGGGTCCCGTCCTCGCAGGCGTGCTTCAGTTGCTCGCCCTGATAGGCGCGCTGGCGCTCGCCTACATTCCGCTCGGTAACTACATGGCCCGGGTCTACTCCTCCACGCGGCATCTGCGGGTGGAGAAGTGGATCTACAAGGGCATCGGTGCCAATCCCGACACCGAGATGACCTGGCCCGCGTACCTGCGCGGTGTGCTGGCCTTCTCGGCGGTCAGTGTTCTTTTCCTCTACCTGCTCCAGCGTCTGCAGGGCATCCTGCCCGGCTCGCTGGGCTTCTCGTCGGTGAATCCGGCGCAGTCGTTCAACACGGCCGTGTCGTTCGTGACGAACACCAACTGGCAGTCGTACTACGGCGAGCAGACCATGGGTCACGTCGTGCAGACCGCCGGCCTTGCCGTGCAGAACTTCGTCTCCGCGGCCGTCGGTATCGCTGTCGCGGTGGCTCTCGTACGGGGCTTCGCGCGCTCCCGCACCGGTGAACTCGGCAACTTCTGGGCCGACCTGGTGCGCGGAGTCATCCGCATCCTGGTGCCCGGCGCCGCGATCGCCGCGATCGTGCTGGTGGCCTTCGGTGTCATCCAGAACTTCTCCGGCATCCACGAGGTCGGGCAGTTCATGGGTGGGCACCAGCAGTGGAACGGGGGTGCGGTCGCGTCCCAGGAGGCCATCAAGGAGTTCGGGACCAACGGCGGCGGCTACTTCAACGCCAACAGTGCCCATCCGTTCGAGAACCCGACGCCGTTCACCAACCTGTTCGAGATCTTCCTGCTGCTGGTGATCCCGTTCTCGCTGACCCGCACCTTCGGTGTGATGGTCGGCTCGGTCAAGCAGGGTTACGCGATCCTCGCCACCATGGCCACCATCTGGGTCGGCTTCGTCGCCCTGATGATGTGGACCGAGTTCGCCCACCACGGCTCGGCGCTCCAGGCAGCGGGAGGGTCGTACGAGGGCAAGGAGACGCGGTTCGGCGTCGGAGCCTCCTCGATCTTCGCGGTGTCGACCACCCTGACCTCGACGGGCGCGGTGGACTCCTTCCACTCCTCGTTCACCGGTCTCGGCGGCGGGATCACGATCCTGGGGATGCAGTTGGGCGAGATCGCGCCCGGTGGTACCGGCTCCGGCCTCTACGGCATGCTGATCATGGCGGTCATCGCGGTGTTCATCGCCGGACTCATGGTCGGCCGCACGCCCGAGTACCTCGGCAAGAAGATCGGCACCCGCGAGATGAAGCTCGCGGCCTGCTACATCCTGATCACCCCGGCCCTGGTGCTGATCTTCGCGGCGATCTCCATGGCGCTGCCGACCCCGCCGCACTCGATGCTCAACTCCGGCGCGCACGGCTTCTCCGAGGTGCTGTACGCCTTCACCTCGGCCGCCAACAACAACGGCTCGGCGTTCGCCGGTCTGAACGCGAACACCGACTGGTTCAACACCATGACCGGACTCGCGATGCTGCTCGGCCGCTTCCTGCCGATGGTGTTCGTACTGGCCCTGGCCGGCTCGCTGGCCGACCAGCGGCCCGTCCCGGAGACCGCGGGCACCCTGCGCACCCACAAGCCGCTCTTCGTGGGCCTGCTGGTGGGCGCGATCCTCATCATCACCGGTCTGACCTACTTCCCGGCCCTGGCGCTGGGCCCGCTCGCCGAGGGGCTGGCGTCATGAGTACCCGTATAGAGAAGTCAGAGGACTCGATGTCCACCACCACTCCGACCAGGGCGCCGCACAGCGATGTGCCGACCGGTCACAAGTCTCCCGAGGGACGGGTCGGCGCGGGTCTGTTCGACCCGAAGCAACTGATCAAGTCTCTGCCCGACGCCTGCCGCAAGCTCGATCCGCGGGTCATGGTCAAGTCGCCCGTGATGTTCGTGGTGTTGGTCGGGTCCGTCCTGACCACGGTGTTCTCCTTCAAGGACCCGGGCGACTGGTTCGGCTGGGCGATCAGCGTCTGGCTGTGGCTGACCGTGATCTTCGCCAACCTGGCGGAGGCGGTCGCCGAGGGCCGTGGCAAGGCGCAGGCCGACACCCTGCGTAAGGCCAAGACCGACACCGTGGCGCGCAGGTTGCTCACGGACGGCTCCGAGGAGGAGGTTCCGGGTACCGAGTTGAAGATCGGTGACCTGGTCGTCTGCGAGGCCGGCGACGTCATCCCCGGTGACGGTGACGTCGTCGAGGGCGTTGCCTCGGTCGACGAGTCGGCCATCACCGGCGAGTCCGCGCCCGTCATCCGTGAGTCCGGCGGTGACCGCTCGGCCGTCACCGGTGGCACGAAGGTCCTCTCCGACCGCATCGTCATCAAGATCACGACGAAGCCCGGTGAGACCTTCATCGACCGGATGATCGCCCTGGTCGAAGGTGCCGCCCGGCAGAAGACCCCGAACGAGATCGCGCTCAACATCCTGTTGGCCTCGTTGACGATCGTCTTCCTGCTCGCCTGCGCCACGCTGCCGCCGTTCGCGGACTATGCGGGCACGCACCTCACGATGATCGTCCTGGTGGCCCTGCTGGTCTGTCTGATCCCGACCACGATCGGCGCGCTGCTCTCCGCGATCGGCATCGCGGGCATGGACCGCCTGGTCCAGCGCAACGTACTGGCCATGTCCGGCAGGGCGGTCGAGGCCGCCGGTGACGTCTCCACCCTGCTGCTCGACAAGACCGGCACCATCACCCTCGGCAACCGCCAGGCGTCCGAGTTCGTGCCGGTGAGTGGTACCACCGAGGCCGAACTGGCCGACGCGGCGCAGCTCTCCTCGCTGGCCGACGAGACGCCCGAGGGCCGCTCCATCGTCGTCCTGGCGAAGGAGAAGTACGGTCTGCGGGAGCGCCACCAGGGCGAGTTGACCCACGCCGAGTGGATCGCCTTCACCGCCCAGACCCGGATGTCCGGCGTGGACGTCGACGGGCGCAAGACCCGCAAGGGCGCGGCCGGTTCGGTCATCGCCTGGGTGAGGGAGCAGGGTGGCGAGGTGTCCCCGGACGCGGACACGCTGGCCAACCGGATCTCCGCGGCGGGCGGTACGCCGCTGCTGGTCGCCGTCGAGGACACCGAAGGCGCACGGGTGTTGGGCGTCATCCATCTCAAGGACGTCGTCAAGGCGGGCATGCGCGAGCGGTTCGATGAGCTGCGCCGCATGGGGATCAAGACCGTCATGATCACGGGTGACAACCCGTTGACCGCCAAGGCGATTGCCGAGGAGGCCGGGGTCGACGACTTCCTCGCGGAGGCCACTCCCGAGGACAAGATGGCGCTCATCAAGCGGGAGCAGGCCGGCGGCAAACTGGTGGCGATGACCGGCGACGGCACCAACGACGCGCCCGCGCTCGCGCAGGCCGACGTCGGCGTCGCGATGAACACGGGCACGTCGGCCGCGAAGGAGGCCGGCAACATGGTCGACCTCGACTCCAACCCGACCAAGCTCATCGAGATCGTCGAGATCGGCAAGCAACTCCTCATCACCCGGGGCGCGTTGACGACCTTCTCGATCGCCAACGACGTCGCGAAGTACTTCGCGATCATCCCGGCGCTGTTCGCGGCCGTCTACCCGGGCCTGGACAAGCTCAACATCATGGGCCTGTCGTCGCCGAACTCGGCGATCCTGTCGGCGGTGATCTTCAACGCGCTGGTCATCATCGCGCTGGTGCCGCTGTCTCTGCGGGGTGTGCAGTACCGGCCGGTCAGCGCGGACAAGATGCTGCGCCGCAATCTGACGATCTACGGCATCGGCGGGCTGATCGCCCCCTTCATCGGCATCAAGCTCATCGACCTGCTCATCTCCCTCATCCCCGGAATCGGCTGATCAGCATGAACAACTCGGTTACGAACACGGCCCGGTTGCTCTGGGCGGGCCTGCGCGCGCTGCTCGTGCTGACCCTGGTGACGGGCGTCATCTACCCGCTGGTCGTCACCGGCATCGCCCAGGCGGTCTTCCCCGGCAAGGCGAACGGCTCGGAGATCAAGGCGGACGGCAAGGTCGTCGGCTCGTCCCTGATCGGGCAGTCGTACAACCTGCCGCTGAAGAAGGGCCAGACGACTCCGGACCCGGACCTGAAGTGGTTCCAGGGCCGCCCGCAGAACGGTCTCGGCAGCAACAGCGTCAACACGCAGTACTCGTTGATCCTGTCCGGTGCCACCAACCTCTCCGCCGACAGCAAGGTGCTCCTCCAGCAGGTGAAGGACGCCAAAGCCGCCGTCATCAAGGACAACTCGGTGCCCGGCTACACGGTCAAGGCGTCCGAGGTGCCAGCCGACGCGGTGACGTCCTCCGGCTCCGGCCTGGACCCGGACATCTCCCCGGCCTACGCCGAACTCCAGGTCCACCGCATCGCCGAGAAGAACGGGCTGTCCGTCGCCCAGGTGCAGAAGCTGGTCGACGAGCACACCGACGGCCGCACCCTCGGCTTCATCGGCGAGCCCACGGTGAACGTGCTGGAACTCAACATCGCGCTCAAGGACCTCGTAGCGAAGAAGTGACGGCCTTACGCGACCCGTATGGGAGTCGGCGGCCGGGGAAGCGTCCCGGATTCGCCGGCTCCCACCGCCATGAAGACAGGAGAGGCACACCCCCATGACCCGGGTGCTCGTGGTGGAGGACGACCCGCAGCTCGTACGCGCCCTCATCATCAACCTGCAGGCCCGCCAGTACGGAGTCGACGCCGCCCCCGACGGCACCACGGCACTCCGGCTCGCCGCCGCACGTCAGCCCGACGTGGTCCTGCTCGACCTCGGACTGCCCGACATGGACGGCGTCGACATCATCAAGGGCCTGCGGGGGTGGACCCGTGTGCCGATCCTGGTGCTGTCGGCCCGGCAGGGCTCCGACGAGAAGGTCGCCGCGCTCGACGAGGGCGCGGACGACTACATCACCAAGCCGTTCAGCATGGACGAACTCCTGGCCCGGCTACGGGCCGCCGTCCGCCGGGTCGAGGACGTACCGCTCGCCCCGACCACCACCCTGGTCACCACCGACGACTTCACCATCGACCTGCTCGCCAAGCGCGCCACCCGAGAAGGCCACGACATCCGCCTCACTCCCACCGAGTGGCATCTGCTGGAGGTCCTGATTACCAACCCTGGGCGCCTGATCACGCAGAAGTACCTGCTGCAGGAGGTGTGGGGGGTGACCCAGAGCAACAAGACCAACTATCTGCGCGTCTACATGGCCCAGTTGCGGCGCAAACTGGAGACCGACCCCGCAGACCCCCGCTATCTGATCACCGAGCCCGGCATGGGCTACCGCTTCGAAGGATGACATGGCACGCGGCAAGCTCCGGATCTACCTCGGCGCGGCACCCGGCGTCGGCAAGACCTACGCCATGCTGTCGGAGGCGCACCGCCGTATCGAGCGCGGCACCGACTGCGTGGTCGCCTTCGTGGAGCACCACCACCGGCCGCGCACCGAGGTGATGCTGCATGGCCTGGAACAGATTCCGCGCAGGGAACTGGAGTACCGGGACGGCGTCTTCAGCGAGATGGACGTGGACGCCGTTCTGGCGCGCGGGCCCCAGGTGGCCCTGGTCGACGAACTGGCCCACACGAACATCCCCGGCTCCCGCAACACCAAGCGCTGGCAGGACGTGGAGGAGCTGCTGGCCGCCGGGATCGACGTGATCTCGACGGTCAACATCCAGCACCTGGAGTCGCTGGGCGACATCGTCGAGTCGATCACCGGCGTACGGCAGCGCGAGACCGTGCCCGACGAGGTCGTGCGCCGAGCCGATCAGATCGAGCTGGTCGACATGTCCCCGCAGGCGCTGCGCCGTCGTATGGCGCACGGGAACATCTACAAGTCGGACAAGGTCGACGCGGCGCTGTCGAACTACTTCCGGCCCGGGAACCTCACCGCCCTGCGGGAGTTGGCCCTCCTGTGGGTGGCCGACCGGGTCGACGCCTATCTCACCGAGTACCGCAGCGAGCACCAGGTCTCGACGATCTGGGGTTCGAGGGAGCGGATCGTGGTCGGCCTGACCGGCGGTCCCGAGGGCCGGACCCTGATCCGGCGGGCCGCGCGGCTGGCGGAGAAGGGCGCCGGGGGCGAGGTGCTGGCCGTCTACATCTCGCGCAGCGACGGGCTCACTTCCGCCTCCCCGAAGGAACTGGCCGTCCAGCGCACGCTGGTCGAGGACCTCGGCGGGACCTTCCACCAGGTCGTCGGGGACGACATCCCCGTGGCCCTGCTGGACTTCGCGCGTGGCGTCAATGCCACCCAGATCGTGCTGGGCGTGTCCCGTCGCAGGAGCTGGCAGAACATCTTCGGGCCGGGTGTCGGCGCGACGGTGGCCCGGGACTCCGGTCCCGATCTCGACGTGCACCTGATCACCCACGACGAGGTGGGCAAGGGCCGTGGGCTGCCGGCGGCGCGCGGAGCACGTCTGGGACGCTCCCGGGTCATCTGGGGCTGGGCCGTCGGGGTGCTGGGGCCTCTCCTGCTGACCTGGTTCCTCACCAGCGCAACTCCGGACGTCGGCCTCGCCAACGACATGCTGCTGTTCCTGACGTTGACGGTGGCGGCGGCCCTGCTGGGCGGTCTCTTCCCGGCGCTGGCTTCCGCAGTGGTGGGCTCCCTGCTGTTGAACTGGTTCTTCACGCCGCCCGTGCACACTTTCACCATCGCCGACCCGCAGAACATCGTCGCCATCGCGATCTTCGTCGGCGTCGCCGTGTCGGTGGCCTCGGTGGTGGACCTCGCGGCCCGGCGTACCGAGCAGGCGGCCCGGCTGCGGGCCGAGTCGGAGATCCTGTCCTACCTTGCGGGCAGTGTGCTGCGCGGTGAGACCAGCCTGGAGGCGCTGCTGGAACGGGTCCGCGAGACCTTCGGCATGGAGTCGGTGGCCCTGCTGGAGCGGAACGACGAGACGGCTCCCTGGACCTGCGCCGGCAGTGTGGGGCCCCGGCCCGCCGAACAACCGGAGGACGCCGATGTCGACGTACCGGTCGGCGACCACATGGCCCTGTCCCTGCGCGGCCGGGTGCTGCCGGCCGCCGACCGCCGGGTGCTGGCCGCGTTCGCCGCCCAGGCCGCGGTCGTCCTGGACCGCCAGCGCCTGCAGCGCGAGGCCGACCGCGCCAAGGAACTGGCCGAAGGAAACCGCATCCGTACGGCACTGCTCGCCGCCGTGAGCCACGACCTGCGCACCCCGCTCGCCGGAATCAAGGCCGCCGTGACCTCGCTGCGCTCCGACGACGTCGAGTGGTCGGAGGAGGACCGGACGGAACTGCTCCAGGCCATAGAGGAAGGCGCCGACCGGCTCGACCTCCTGGTCGGCAACCTGCTCGACATGTCCCGTCTCCAGACCGGGACCGTCACCCCCATCATCCGCGAGACCGACCTCGACGAGGTCGTGCCCATGGCGCTTGGCGGGGTGCCCGAGGACAGCGTGGAACTGGACATCCCCGAGACCCTGCCCATGGTCGATGTCGACCGGGGGCTGCTGGAACGGGCCGTCGCCAACGTCGTCGAGAACGCCGTCAAGTACAGCCCGCCCGGCGAAAAGGTCCTGGTGTCGGCGAGCGCCATCGCCGACCGGGTCGAGGTACGGGTGGTCGACCGCGGCCCGGGCGTCCCGGACGAGGCCAAGGACCGCATCTTCGAACCCTTCCAGCGCTACGGCGACTCGCCCCGCGGCGCTGGCGTCGGCCTCGGCCTCGCGGTCGCGCGCGGTTTCATCGAGGCCGTCGGCGGCACCATCCACGCCGAGGACACGCCCGGTGGCGGCCTCACCATGGTGCTCGTCGTACCGACGGCCCCCGAACGGCTCTCGCAGCAGTCGGATCTGCCGGCCGCGACCACGCCCTGAGGCGCTCAGTCGCCGGGCGGCACAGAGTCGAACTCCCGCTCAAGCCGGCCGGTGTCCAGCCGCAGCCGCAGGATGTTCCTGCGGTGCGCCGCCTCCAGCGCGGCCTGCAGCGGGGACGGCGGCACCGCGAGAACGGGGCAGCCGGCGTGGGCGAGGCAGTAGCGGCCGATCGACGGTCGCAGCGCGCGGTGCAGTCGCCCTCGCCGTCCGGCGCCGATCACGATGACGTCGTCCTCCCGGTCGGCGATCCGCACCAGCGCCGGCCCCGGGGCGCCGCGGACGACGAGTGCCTGCCCGGGCAGCCCGGATCCCGCGTCGCCGAACACGTCGCACAGCGCCTTGAGCAGCCTCTCCCGTGCCAGCCGCTCCCACTCCGGGACCAGGACGGCCGCTGCCGGGGACCTGCGGGCCGAGAGCTCCCCGCCGGGCGGTTCCCAGGCGTGCACGGGCCACAGTTCGGCCCCGCGGCGCCGGGCCTCGTCGGCCGCCCGGACAAGTGCGGTGAGACTGCCCGGCGAACCACTCACTCCCACCACGAGACGAGCGGTCGAGGGCACATGGGACTCGGACATAGGAACCTCCTCGGAACGTCTCCATCCCACTCCTGTTCGAAGCCTCCCGAACACCCCTCGCGTCATTCCTTGGCGGCCTTCTGACGGCCCTTCACACGCCCCCTCACCTGCGGCGTCAGCACTTCGTCAAAGTCGTCCCGCCGGACGTCAGCGTCCCGTCAGGGCACGTCCGGGTGTCCGGGACACGGGCATAACGTCGAAGACGAGCCCCGGACCGCCTCCCCGCGTCCGGGGCGTTTCCTGAGCACCCGCTCGCTGCCTCATGGAGGAACCCCATGCCAGATCGTCTCCACGACGACGACCCCGACCCCGCCGATCGATTCCCGGCCGGACTCCTCTACGTCCCGGTCCGGCCGGGCCCCTCCGGGTGTGCGGCCCGGCTCTTCCGCACCCCGCTCGGCGACCGTACGGGCGTCGGCTTCACCTCCGTACGACGACTGACCGCCACGCTCGGCCCCGACCAGGCGTGGATCCGCCTCGCCGAGCTGGCCCTGCGCGCACTGACCGCCCCGCTCGGCGTCACCGTCACGGTGGACCCGCAGTTCTGGGCACCGGCTCCCGCACCGGTCGAGCCCGCCACTCCCGTTCCCGCGCTGCGGATCGCCTGAGAGGGCAGCCACGATGACCACAGTCCACGAACCCGCCGCCACATCCACCGCCACCTCCGCCGAACTGTCGGTGTGGCCCGCCTCGACCACCGAGCCCCAGCGCGGCGACGTCGCTGTGGGCGGCGTACCGCTCGCGGAGATCGCCGACCGGTTCGGCACCCCTGTCTACGTCCTCGACGAGGCCGAGGTCCGCGACCGCTGCCGCACCTACCGGCACGCCTTCCCGGATGCCGAAGTCCTGTACGCGGCCAAGGCGTTTCTGTGCCGGGCCGTGACCCACTGGATCGAAGAGGAGGGGCTCGGCCTCGATGTCTGCTCGACCGGCGAACTGGAACTCGCCGTCACCACCGGCTTCCCGCCGGAGCGGATCACGCTGCACGGCAACGCCAAGTCGCCCCGCGACCTGGACACCGCCCTGCGCCTGGGCGTCGGCCGCATCGTCATCGACAGCCCGTCGGAAATCGCCCGGCTGGCCGCGGCGGTAGGACCCGACGGTCACCAGAAGGTGATGGTCCGGGTCGTGCCCGGCATCAGTGCGGGTGGCCACGCAAAGATCCGCACTGGCACGGACGACCAGAAATTTGGCCTGTCGATCGCCGACGGCTACGCCCAGCACGCCATCGCCCGCATCCTGGGCCAGCCACAGCTCGAACTCACGGGCCTGCACTGCCACTTGGGCTCACAGATCACCAGTGTCAAGCCGTACCTCGCTGCACTACGCCGCATGGTCGGCCTCATGGCCCGGCTGCACGAGCAGCACGGCCTGGTTCTGCCCGAACTCGACCTCGGCGGCGGCCACGGCATCGCCTACCGCCCCGGTGAGGAAGCCCTGGATCTGACGTCACTGGCCCGCGAGGTCCGCACCGAACTCACCGACGCCTGCGCCGCGGCGGGACTCCCCGTCCCCCGGCTGATCATCGAACCGGGACGGGCCATCGTGGGCCCTGCGGGCATCGCTGTGTACCGCGTCCTGTCCGTGAAGCGCTCGGGTGAAACGGTGTTCGTCGCCGTGGACGGTGGCATGAGCGACAATCCGCGTCCGGCCCTCTACGGCGTCCGCTACGCCCCACGCCTGATCGGCAGGCACAGCACCGAGGCCCCAGCCAGCGTGACCGTGGTCGGCCGCCACTGCGAGGCGGGCGACATCGTCGCCGCCGACACCCAACTCCCCGCCGACATCCGCCCCGGCGACCTGCTTGCCGTACCCGTGGCCGGCGCCTACCACCTGTCCATGGCCTCCGGCTACAACCTGGTCGGCTGCCCACCGGTGACGGCCGCACGCGACGGCCTCGCCCGCCTGCTGGTCCGCCGTGAGTCGCTGGAGGACATCCGTAGCCGGGATGTGGGTCTCTAGCCCGTGCGGCGTTCGACTTTCAGACGTTCTCCAACGACGCCAACTCCCGGACGCGCAGCCTTTCCTCACTCACACTGACCGATCCGCCGGGCCTGTGGTTGGCCCGAGCGGTGGATTGGGGCTGAGACCGGGCGATCGGAGATTCGGCGACCGTCGATTCTGAGCCGGCCCGGAGCCCGTGGCGCCGTGTCCTTGGCTTCAGCGGTCAGCGGCATAGTGGAAGCCCGGACAGACAGCCCTTGTCGTTGGGATCGGAGCCCCGTGGACGACGTGGAATTCTCCGAAACCCTGGAGACGGTACTGCGGGACGTCCGGGCGCAGTGCGCGGTGCGGCCTCGCATACGCGTGGCGACAGATACGGGGTCATGCTCCATGCCCCGGACGGCACGGGCCAGGGCCTGATTTCTCCGCTGGGCGGCATCGCCGCGGAGCAGTTGGCGAACCTCGCGGATCAGGTCCAGGAACGGGCGGTAGAGGCGTTGTGGTCTGAGGGCGCACCGGCGGTATGGCCGAGCTGCCCGGCCCACCCGGACACGCATCCGCTGACCGCAACGGTCGTGGCGGGCACAGCGGTGTGGGTGTGCCCGAAGAATGGGGCGACGGTGGCCCGGATCGGGGAGCTGGGGCGCCGTTAGAGATCCTTCGACGTGACGCGCAGGGGGGCCGGCGGAGCCACCGGCAGCTTCGCGCGGAGCAGTGCCCGATATGCCGTCACCGTCTCGGTGTTCACCTCCAGGCGCGAGCCGCCGACTGCTTCGGTGAGGTGCTCGACGTGAGAGGTGCCGACCACGAGACGGCTCACCTCGGGTATCCCGAACGCTACCGCGGCCCCCATTCACTGGTTCGCGCAGGCAGCGAGGTCGCCTCCCGCTCGCACCGCAGGCGATCTGTCGGACTGTCAGTGGTGCTCCTTATGGTGTTGGGATGGCAAATGGGGTGTGGCACACCGGATATGGCATAGAGATCAATCTGTCCCTGCCCGACCTCGGTCACCAGGATCGGCCGGATCTGCTCCAGGAGATCACTGCCAGCGTCACCGACCGCGACCCGCAACTGCTCGAATGTCTCGCGCACCATGACGGACGCGAGTGTCTGTCCGAAGCCGGTGGGAAGTCGCCGTGGATGTTCATCCGCCGAGGCCGCGTCGGAGGCCGCCGACCTCTCGTGGCCTCACACCTGCCGATCACGCACAAGGCGACCCCTGCGGAGAGCGCTCAGCACAAGGCCACGAAGGAGAGGATCGTCGAGACGGCCTCGCGCTGTGGCCTGGATGCCGAAGCCGAGGTGTCCGCGGCCAATCAGCGGACTGTCACCGACGCCCTTGTCACCGGTCCCGGGGGTATACGCATCGGATGGGAGATCCAGTACCACCACATCAGTCCCAGCAGCGTCCATCGCCGGTCTGTCAATGCCGTACAGCACGAGATCACGCCCCTGTGGGTGGCGAAGGACCGTACGGCCTCACTGATCGATCGGGCGCCGTGGGCCCGCGTGGACGACATGCCGTGGAAGGAGATCTCCGATGGCAAGGAGATGGTGATCCGCGGTGGTTACCGCTACCTCCAGGTCTGGAAATGCGTGGCCACTAGTGATCGCCACTGCCTCCTGTCCGGCGGCGCAGGCCACTGCGGTGGGACTCATGCAGACTGGTTCCTGCCCGCGCTGTGCCAGCCCGAGAAGAAGCCGGTCCAGATCGAAGATCTGGTGCTCGCCAGCGCTACGGGAGAGAGCGTCCCTGTTTACGTACCCAATCGCGGCAGTGGCCGGGCCGGCCGGCACATGTGGGTACCGCTCGACGACTGCGAACGGTGGCGGGAGCTGGTCGGGGAAAAGACACCCTTGCCCGTTGCGCCGGAGCCGGAGGAGGACGAGCAGATCACCTTCGCCGAGCAGGAGATCGATCGGACGTGTCATGCAGGTGAAGACGGATGGTTCGTCAGCGACGCCCGGCCCATCCGCGATCTGGGACAACCGACTGGTGGCTACACCCTGCCGCAGATGCCGCTCCGCAGGTCCGTGAAGCCGTCGGTGATCACGTCTGTGGAGCGGGCCGCGGCCTCGGCCGCGCTGGGATGCCCGCCCTGGGAGTTGGGGCTGTGTGACGGCTGTGATCAGATGATGCGTCGGCACGGACGCCATGCCGGCATGTACTGCGCGGTGTGCCGCGCCGAGCTCAACGGCCGATAGCCAGGGACCTGCGCGCCGTCCTGCGGGACCTTGCAGACCTCGAAACGGGCGAGCCGGTCCCGCCCCGGAGAGCCAGTTTGGCGCGGCGCCGAGCTGTTGCTGCCCAGAGACGGACCGTGCCGCTGTCGAGCAGGATCATGGAGCGAGGGTCACAGGACCGCCCCTGCGCGGGCTGGTACCGGTGCACCATGCTTGCCACTCTTCACGAGGACGGCCTCGCTGTTGCGCTACTTCCCATTCGGTAGAGCAACAACGAGGCCATCGTCAATTCAGCGCGATGTACGCCTTCTACGGACGATCAGATACACAGCTCTGGCCGCAATTGAGGCGGCTGCCAGGACGGCGATCGCCTTGATGATCGATCCGATGCCTGAGGTCACGGCGGCTGCAGCCAGCACTACAGCCAGCAGCGCCGATATCCACGGAACGGCCCTGTCCAAGGGGCCGTCGTTGCGAAGCGGATTTTCCACTGTCATCTCCTCGCGCATTTTGCAAAGGACGGGTACGCATACCCAACGAAGTACGAAACGCTCTCTCGGAGGCACTTTCCATAAAGTTCAGCGACGAAGGCCAGGATTGCGTAACCCATGAACGTGTAGTAGATGACGCGTCCGTAGGGGCCGAGTTTCTTCATGCCGCCCAATACTGCTGCAGCGAGGCCCGTCGCGGTGTACAGAATTGTGTTCTGCCTCCGGGAGAGTGTGATGTGGACCGCAGTCCAGCCCCAGCTGACCTTCCAGGTGCCTGCGGGGTCGGCATAGGAAACGGGGCTCTGGCTGGCGTATTCGTAGGAGTTGTCGCTGCCCCCGGGGACCGGGTCGGTCTGAAGGAAGCGTCCCGTGGCGGGGTCGTAGACCCTGACCCCCATGAGGACCGCGTCGGCGGCAGTGGCGGTGGGCCGTTCCTTCCCGCCGAGCCATCCGTAGCGGTCGGTCTCTGTGTCCGTCGGGTGGTCGACAACCTGGTCAAAGCACTCGGTGCGGACTCCGGGATCTCGAAGTCGGAGGTGTCGCGGATCTGCGGCGAACTCGACGAGGAACTCACCGCGTTCAAGGAACGGCCTCTGGACCACACCGTCTTCCCCTACGTCTTCCTGGACGCCACCTACTGCAAGGCGAGGGTCAATCACCGGATCGCCTCGCAGGCCGTGGTTATCGCGACTGGGATCTCCGCGACCGGGCATCGCGAGATTCTCGGACTGATGGTCGGTGACAGCGAGTCAAAGCCGTTCTGGACCAAGTTCCTGCGCAGCCTGCGAGCCCGCGGCCTGGACAACGTCCAGTTGGTCATCTCCGACAGCCACAGTGGTCTGGTGGCCGCGATCCGTACCGTCTTCCTCGGCGCGGCCTGGCAGAGGTGCCGGGTTCACTTCGTCCGGGACGTCTTCTCGGTGATAGAGAGGGGTTCCGGGGAGATGGTCGCCGCCACCATCGGCACCATCTTCGCCCAGACCACCGGCGAGCAGGTCCGCACCCAGCTGAACGTGGTCGCCGACATGCTCGGACGACAGTTCCCGCAGGTCAAGAAGATGCTGCTGGACGCGGCACCAGACATCACCGCGTTCGCCGACTTCCCGCCGTCGCACTGGAAGAAGATCTGGTCGACCAACCCGCTGGAACGGCTGAACCGGGAGATCAAACGGCGGGCCGACGTCGTCCAGGTCTTCCCCAACTCCGCCGCCCTGGACCGGCTCGCCGCCGCCGTCCTGGCCGAACTCCACGACGAATGGCAGGTCTTCGACCGCCGCTACCTCTCCGAAGCCTCCATGGCCGAGCTCCTCACCACCCAACCGACCCCGCCTGAAACACAGATCACTCCGCAACCGGAACCGAAACAGCTGCCGTGACTACACCACCCAGCGGGACATGACCGAGAGTGCGGCATTCAACTCTTCATGGGTCTGACCCCGGATGGTCGACTCCATGGGGTGGCGTGGCGCTGAAAGTTGCCTCCACACCGGATCGCACCGCGAGCTGAGCTGATCGCCAACGGCGAGCACGTCGGAGAGTGAGTGATGAAAGCCGCGCGAGCGTCGGTCCATACCGGACAGGCACCGCACCGTAGTCCTCCCTCCGCGCGTGTGCTCGCGGCAGCCGCATGCCGGGCGGTGTTCGTAGCTTCGTCTTACATGGACGGGCCCAGGGTCGGGCCGGACTACTCCTCCGCTCACTCGCGGCGGAGCCCCTGGGGCCGAGTCGACCGCCACAGAGTAGGCAGGGTCAGAGGGGCCACAACGATGGAGACGGCTGCGCCGATGCCGGCCGCGGCCAGCAGGGTGGTCCAGTCGTGGACCTTGGGTCTGCCGAGGAGTCCGAGGAGTGTCTGAAAGCGGCAAGTCTATTCAAATTGCATCCATGGGTACACGGCTCGGATGCTGACTTTTGCTGACTTCAAGGGACTTACACAGCTCTGACCTGCGGAAACACCGGGCAATGCAATGGTTCTGGAACTGGATCGGCCGCACCCAGGGAGAGATCGTGCGGGCTCGTGAGGACTGGATGACAGGGACGCGGTTCGGTGAGGTGAAGGGCTATGACGGGGACCCGCTGCCGGCCCCCGAACTTCCGCCGGTGGCTCTGAAGCCGCGGGGCAGGGTGCGCTGACCCGCGTCACGCACGCGATAATCCCGGCGACGTCGGCGGTCGTCCCCGGGATACTGGTCGCCCATGGATGAGGTTGAGGTCGTCGTCGCCCATTCCGAGCGCGCGACCCTGCGCGTCGGTGACGTGTTCCTGAAGGTGGACGCCGATCAGGCGCGCATCGACGTCGAAGTGGAGGCGATGGCCCTCGCGCCGGTCCCCACCCCGAAGGTCCTGTGGCACAAACCGCCCGTGCTCGCACTCGCGGCGGTTCAGGGCACGACCCTTGGACGCCTCGGCGGGCCCTCGACCGGGTCGCCGGCGGCATGGGCCGCGGCGGGCGCCGCCATCCGCACACTGCACGACGCGCCTCTGCCGTCCCGGGTCGGCCAGGCCGGCCGGAGCATCGGCGCGCTGACAGCGGAACTCGACGACGAGTGCGAGCTGCTCGTGACGAACGGTGTCCTGCCCGCCGACCTGGTCACCCGCAACCGTCAGGTCGCCCAGGCCGCGCTCCGGCCCTGGACCCCGGCCTTCACCCACGGCGACCTCCAGATCGCGCACGTCTTCGTCGACGGCGACGAGGTCACCGGCATCATCGACTGGTCCGAGGCGGGCCGGGGCGATGCCCTGTACGACCTCGCCACCTTCACCCTCGGACACGAGGAACACCTCGACGACGTCATCGCCGGTTATGGCACCGACGTCGACCTCGACGTGATCCACGCGTGGTGGTCGTTGCGGAGCCTGCTGATAGTCCGCTGGTTGTCCGAGCACGGCTTCGATCCCTTCGCGCCGGGTTGTGAGGTCGACGTACTGAGATCCCGGATGTGAGGGCGCGTCAGCCCCCTGCGCGGCAGTTCAAGTCCCGCGGCCTGTCAACGTTTCGAGTGTCTTCGAAATGCTGGCAGTTGCTCCTGGGCGGCTCCTACGTTGATCCGAGGAATCGACAGAACATCGGGGGAACCACCATGAAGCGTCACGTTCGACGAGCCGCCGTGTTGGCCGGCGCGCTCGCCCTGTCCGGCGTCGCGGTGGGCGCCACCGCCTCCCCGGCCTCGGCCGCGGGCTGGGCCTGTGACCACGACGGGCACACGGTGTGGTGCGCGTCCGTGACCGGCATCTCGGCCGGGTCCTACCTGGCCTCCCACAACGGGCCGTCGTACTCCTCGGGCACGACCGGACACCGCTACTACAACGGCAACACCATGATGTTGGCCTGCTGGACCACGGGCGACGGCGACGCGGACGGTCACGGCGACCACTACTGGTTCGCGCTCGACTCCGACAGCGACAGCGGTTACATCAACGACTGGTACGTGACGACCGGGTCGCCGTCCCAGTGGCAGCCGCACGTACCGCACTGCCTCTGAGCACAGCACCGCGAGCGGCATCCCGCCGACTCGTTCTCGTGAGGAGACAGGAGATCTCAATGCGTCGCGTTCTCATCGTGCTACTGAGCTGTCTGGGACTGGCCGCGCCCGTGGTGGTCACCGCGTCCACGGCCGCGTCCGCCGCACCGGCCCGGGCACCACTTGGTGTGCAGACCGTTGCCTGCAGCTCGGGCTATGTCTGCATCTACAAGGGCGACATCTGGGACGGCGGCACCAACCACCCGAAGGTCTACAACTTCTACCGGTACGGGACGTACAACGTGCAGAACCTCATCGGCGAGTACACCGTGCTCAACTGCCAGACGGGCGGCGCGGGGGCCGAGGGGTTCACGGGATACAACGGAACGGGAAGCGTGGCCTGGAACCTGAGCAGCAACAACTGCGCGGGAGGTCTGTGGACCGACCTCACCTCCACGTACTCCGTGAGGCTGTACGCCTGACCTCGGTCCTCGCCCGAGGGCTGTGGCTATCATCACAAATCATCCAGTTCGGGGCTTTTCGTGGCACCGGTCACTTCGCGGGACCGGTGCCTCGTCTACGTTCGCAGATCCGTGCCCCCGCCCCCGAACTGCCGAGGCCCCATGCCGTACCGCCTGAATCTCCGACCGACCACGCGGAGCGCGCGCACGCCTGGCCGGCGTGCCGGTCTCTGCGCGACGCTTCTCACCGGCTCCGTGGCCACCCTCCTCGCGGTCGGGCCCGTCGGTCCGGCCGCGGCAGCCGTCACCGGGACGTCGGATCCCTCCGTGTCCGGTACCGCGCGGGCGACCGTGCCGAGCGAGGCACGCGTGACGAGCGCCGTGCTGGACCTGGATTACCCCGGCGGGCAGCCGCTGGTGCACGGGAAGAACCTCCCCTACGACACGGCCAGCATCATCAAGGTCGACATCCTCGCCACACTGCTCCTCCAGGCGCAGGACGCCGGACGCGGCCTCACACAGCAGGAGCGCACCCGGACCGAGGCGATGATCGAGCGCAGCGACAACGACGCCGCGACCGCCCTCTGGCGCGAGATAGGCCAGGCGCCCGGTCTGGAGGCGGCCAACAAGCGGCTCGGCCTGTCCTCCACGGTGGGCGGGGACGGCGGCCTGTGGGGACTCACGCGCACCACGGCGACGGACCAGATCCGCCTGCTGCGCGCGGTGTTCGCCGACGGCGGGACCTCGTCCGCACTGACCACCGCGTCCCGGACCTACATCCGTACGTTGATGACCCGGATCGCCACCGACCAGTCATGGGGTGTCTCGGCGGCCTCCGACTCCGGATGGGCGCTCAAGAACGGCTGGCTGCAGCGCAGCACCACCGGCCTGTGGGACATCAACAGCGTCGGAGAGGTCACCTCGGGAACACACCACTACCTCGTCGCGGTCCTCTCCGACGGCAACGCGTCGATGACGGGCGGGATCGCGGCGGTCGAACGCGCGGCCCGTGCGGCGGTCGCCTCGGTGCGGGTGGTCGGCTGACGGCTCGGGTGGCCATGTGGTGCAGGGCCGTGGGTCATGGGTCGGGGTCCGTGTCGCCTGGCCAGAGGCGTCGGTTGTCTGTCGCGGAAGGGCCCGTGGTCACCGGCTTTGACGGCAACGCGTCGATGACGGGCGGGATCGCGGCGGTCGAACGCGCGGCCCGCGTGGCGGTCGCCTCGGTGCGGGTGGTCGACTGACGGCTCGGGTGGCCATGTGGTGCAGGGCCGTGGGTCATGGGTCGCGGTTCGTGTCGCCCGGCCGGAGAGGTCGGTTGTCAGTCGCGGAAGGGCCCAGCGTCACCAGCGCCAGGACGACGAGGCCGATGCCTGCGGCGGCCAGGCCGCCGGTGAGGAATGCGCTGCGCGCGCCCCACGTCGCGCCGACGGCTCCTACGACCGGGGCGCCGACGACCGTGCCGCCCAGCCAGCCGATCGACCAGATCGACAGCACCCGGCCCCGCATCTGCGGTGCGGCTCCCAGCTGCATCAGCGTCTTCGCGGAGGAGTTGAAGGTGATGGAGGCCGAGCCGACGAACACGAGGGCGATCATCGCGAGCGCGAGTGTCGGGGCGAGGGCCGTGGCGCAGATCAGCGCTCCCCAGATGATCGCGGACACGGACAGGGAGCGCGTGCTGAGTCTGTTGCGGCGCACCGCCACGAAGCCGCCCAGGACCGCGCCCGCGCTCATCACGGCCATCGCGGCGCCGTAGCCGGTGGGGCCTGCGTGGAGGGCCGACGTGGTCAGCAGCGGAAGGCTGACCGGGAACTCCCAGGTGAGGATGCCGGTCACGTACACCATGACCATGGGGTAGAGCAGGTCGGGTGTGTGCCGGACGTAGGCGATGGCGGCGCGGATCTGACCCCTCGCGCGTGCCTCGCGTTCCGCCGGATGCATCTCCCCTCTCCGCAGCATGAGCAGGCTCGCGATCACGGCGAGGAACGAGACGGTGTCCAGGGCGAAACAGGGTGTCACCCCCAGCGCGGCGATGACGATTCCGGCGAGGCCAGGGCCGAGGAGCTTGGCGGTGTTGATGAAGGTGGAGTTGATGGCGATCGCGTTGGCCAGGTGCTCGCGGTCGACGAGTTCGCTGATCAGGCTCTGCCGGGCGGGGTTGTCGAAGGTGTTCGTGAAGCCGATCACCAGCATGAGCACGATGAGCAGCGGCAGGGTCATCAAGTGGGCCCAGCTCAGCACGGTGAGGACCGCGGCCTGGACGGCGAAGCAGATCTGAGTTGCCGTGAGGACCGCCCGGGTGTCGTGGCGGTCCACCACCAGTCCGCCCCACACACCGAGCAGCAGGACGGGCAGATACCGGGCGCCGGTCACGATGCCGAGCACGGTCCCGCTGTGCGTCAGTTGCAGGGTCAGCCAGCCTACGGCGATGTTCTGCATCCAGTTGCCGACCACGGACGTGGTCTGCCCCAGCGTGAACAGCCGGTAGTTCCTCGTCCGGAGTGAGACGAAGCCGCTCGGACGCGGAGGTTTTCCGGGAGTCGCGGACGCGGGTGAAGGGGCGGCGTTCGGCCGCGACTTGGTCATGGGGCTGGCTCCGACTCGGACCGTGAGGAGAAACCGGCCGGGGGACCGGGAGTCCACTGGACCCCCGGCTCCGGCACGGCCGCGGAAGAGCGCCTCCTCCTCAGTTGCGCTTGCTGCGCCTCGAACGGCGGTCGCCCAGGCCCAGACGCTTCAGGGCCAGCGTGTCGAGGCCGGTGAGGATTCCGTTGAGGATGAGGGTCATCGCCACCAGGATGATCAGGCCCGCGAACTCGGTCGGGGCGTCGAGGTTGGTGGCCGCGGTGAACAGTTCGTGGCCGATGCCGTCGGTGGAGGCGATGAACTCACCGCCGATGACGCCGAGGATCGCCAGCGGGCCACCCGTCTTGAGCGCCGCGAAGAACGGTGCGGCCAGCGTGGGGAGCGTGACGTAGCTGAGGACGTGGTGCCGGCGTCCACCCATCACCTGCACGATCTCCACGAGTTCGCGTTCCCGCAGCCGTAGGCCCAGATAGACGTTGTAGAAGACCACGAACGCCACACCCGCGGCCGCGATAGTGATCTTCGACATCGGGCCGATGCCGAAGAACAGCAGGAAGAGCGGCGCCAGGGCGATCTTGGGAATGCCGTTGACGGCCGCGATGAGCGGCTCGAAAACGCGGCCGGCGAGAGGCACGGAGCCCAGTACCAGGCCCATCACGGTGCCGATCGCCACACCGATCCCGAAACCGGCCACGATCTCGAAGGCCGTCGTCTTGATGTCGGTCCAGCCGGTCGACGAACCGAGCAGGTCCCACAGGGCGTGCGAGACGTCGGTCGGTTTGCTGACGGCGTACTCCGGCAGGACGGGTCCGCTCATCACCTGCCACAGGACGAGCGTCAGGGCGATCACCACGAGACGCAGGACCACCACCAGCACGGTCTCCCGCCACGCGCTGTCACCGACGTTTCGCGTCCGGGGCGGCTTCACCCCGGTCTTGCTCTCTGCACTGCTGGTAGCAGTCGCCATTGTCTGCTCCTCTCGGTTCGCCGGGTCGGTTCACCCGCCGGTGCGGCGGGCCGTCGGTCGGGTCACGGCAGGTACTTGTTGGTCCAGTCGTCCGCGGTCACCTTGGCTCCTGCGGGAAGCGTCCCGAGGCTGGTGAGGAACGCCATGGTCTTCTTCCAGCCGGCGGCGTCCATCGCGCCGCTGGTGGGCCAGTCGACCTGCTGGAGGCTGGCCTGCACAACGCCGTCCGGCACGCCCTTGAGCGACTTCTGCGCCGCCGTCAGCACCGTCTTGTCGTTGCTGTCCTTGAGGTGGGTGTTCATGTAGGCCGTCGCCTGCTGGACGGCCGTGGCGAACTTCTTGACGACATCGGCGTGTGCGCCGGCGTAGCTCTTCTGGGTGACCACGAGCTGTCCGTAGCCCGCCTGTTCGGCGCCCCACTCCGTCACCTTGAGGGGATCGGCGACCACGACACCGTCCCCGGAGTCCTGGATCTGGAGGGGGATGGGCTCCGAGGTGACGAACCAGTCGATCTGCCCGCTGTTGATGGCGGCCTTGTCCGCGGCCGGGCTCGGCAGCGACACCCACTTGATCTTCTTGTCGGGGTCGACGCCGTACTTGTCGAGGAAGATGCCGGCCTCGGCCTTGGTGTTGGCCGAGCTGGAACCGCCGGTGGAGCCCGCCAGTGCCTTGGCGACCTGTGCGGCGGGGGTCTTCGCGGTCAGCTTGTGTTCACTGGCGAACTTCTTGCTGACCACGAGACCCAGCGGGTTGCCCAGACCGTCGGTGGAGACCGCGAGCTGCGGAAGGCCCTTGGCGAGAGCGGACACGAACGCGGTGGGGCTGCTGTCGTAGAACTGCACCGAACCCGACTGGAGTGCCGAGGGGCCGGTGGCCGCGGTCAGCGTCACGAACTTCAGCTTCAGGCCCTGCTTGCGGAAGTAGCCGTTGGCGTCGGCGACTTGGAGCGGGGTGTCGAAGATGCTGCCGCCGCCACCGACCGTGACCTGGACGAGTCCGTCCGAGGTCGTGGTGGTGCCGGAACCGCTGCCGCAGGCGGTGAGCAGCGCCGGGGCGAGCACCGCGGCCGAGCCGAGGGCGAGAAGCCTGCGGCTCCTGCCGGAACGCGGCCCTGCTGCT
The DNA here is from genome assembly GCF_040681835.1 of Streptomyces sp. NPDC051576. Taxonomy (NCBI): domain Bacteria; kingdom Bacillati; phylum Actinomycetota; class Actinomycetes; order Kitasatosporales; family Streptomycetaceae; genus Streptomyces; species Streptomyces sp. NPDC051576. The sequence continues at coordinate 251,047 of NZ_JBFAZO010000007.1, read as the reverse complement.
CTGCGTGCCGCGGGGGTGATGAGGGTGTCGTGCGTCATAGCGATCTCCTGTCACCAAGCTTGCTGAGTAAGGAAGAAGCGTTTCCAGAAGTCGAGCCGGGGCGGATCCGCGAGTTGGATCGGGCCGAAGCCCGCGCCGACCTCCATGACGGCCGGGGTGTCGGGCGACCAGGCGGGCCAGTGGGGCAGGCCGGGGCCGTTGGGGTTGCCGGTGGCGGCGAAGTTGGCCCAGTAGCCGCTCATCGTCCGCGCGATGTGGCGGTCCTCGTCGGTCCACTCGGTGTGCGGACCGTGGGGACCGCCCCACACGAAGTCGATCTCCGAGCCGTGCGAGGCGCCACGAGCGCCCGCTCCCGCCGGAGCGGGATAGGTCCAGGAGTAGGTGTAGAGCGGCTGTCCCGCGCCGACGGACCAGTCTCTCGCCCACAGCCAGGTGGAGATCCGCGCGTTGTCCCGTACGGCGGCGCAGTGGGCGTGTGCCGCTTCGTCGTCGGTGTCCGCCGGGTAGAGCCGGAGGAATTCGTCGGCCATCGCCCCGAACTTCACCCGCGAGGCATCGATGAAGTCCCTCCGCGTCAGGTGGACCGGCGGGGCACCCGGTCGCCACGACCTCCTGCCGAGGGCGCGGTACTCGGCGAAGGCGTTCGCGGGCACCGCCCCGCCTTCGTGGAGGTTGTTCCCGGCCAGGTAACCGACGTCGTTCTGCAGTCCCGCCGCGTAGGTCTCCGCGTAGCCGGCCGGCAGGACCCGGCCGTCGACGACCGGGCGGAACAGCGGCGGCTTGGCAGGGCCGCCCGTCTCGACGGCGCTGTCGACGGCGGAGGCGTCCCCTTCGACCAGCCGCTGCCAGGGCAGTGACCGTAGCTGTCGCAGGGTCGGTGCTCCGCGCTCCGCCGCGTAACGGGCACCGGCGGCCTCGGCGTCGGACAGGGTGCGGTAGGACGTGCCCAGGTACCGCAGTTCGGGGTCACGGGAATGGCGGGCGTGGCTCTGTGCGACGGCCCGGTGGAAGAGGCCCTTGGCGAGCGGGGACATGCTCAGGAAGTTCACCGAGCCGGCGCCCGCCGACTGCCCGGCGATCGTGACCCGGTCGGGATCGCCGCCGAAGTCCGCGATGTTGCGCCGGACCCACTCCAGCACCGCGATCTGGTCGAGCAGACCGTAGTTGCCGGAGGCGTGGTGTCCCGATTCGGCGCTGAGTTCCGGTGTGGCCAGGAAGCCGAAGGCACCGAGCCGGTAGTTGAAGGTGACGACCACGACGCCCTTGCGGGCCAGGGCCTCACCGTCGTAGCGGGGACCGGCGCCCGTTCCTACCCGGAAGCCGCCGCCGTGGATCCAGACGAGTACCGGACGCGGTGGCTCGTCCCGGGAAGCCGCTCCGGTCCAGATGTTGAGGCGCAGACAGTCCTCGCTCATCGGCAGGTCGACGCCGTTCAGTTCGGAGCCCGGCACCTGCGGGCAGACGGGGCCGAACCTGATGGCCTGGTGCACCCCGGTCCAGGGCACCGGGGGCTGGGGCGGCCGCCACCTGAGGTCGCCGACCGGAGGGGCCGCGTAGGGGATACCGCGGAAGACGGTGGTCGACCGGTCCCGTCCCGGTATGCCACCGACCAGCCCCGCTTCGGTCTTCACCGGCTGGCGCATGGTCTTCCTCTCTGGTCGGGGGGTTTCGGCAGGTCGGGGGCGGGCGGCACGCTCAGCCGTCCACGGCCGAAGCGGTGCGTTCCTGCTCGGCCTGGAGCAGCAGCGCCCGCCGGGCGGAGGCGACATGGTGGAGCATCGAGGCGACGGCCGCCGGGGGATTGCGCGTGACGATGGCCAGGAGGATGGCCTGGTGCTCCTCCAGCGATCCGGTGCGCGGATGCGGGGCGGACAGGTTGCGGTACTGGCGCATCACCAGGGGGTACAGCAGGGTGTCGTAGGCCCGCGCCAGGGTGTGCTGGTGCGCGGCCTCCTTCACCTGCTGGTGGAAGCGCCGGTTTCCGCGGGAGTAACCCGTCGCGTCACCCCGGGACTTGCAGTCCTCCATCGCCTCCAGCGTGGCGCGCAGTTCGCGGACCTCCTCCTCGGTGGCCCGCTCCGCCGCTTTGCCCGCCAGGGCGGACTCCAGCGTCTCGCGGGCCTCCAGGATGTCCGCGGCCTCCTCCACCGAGAAACTCCGGGTGCGCACCCCGCGGTTGACCTCGCTGGTGACGTAGCCCTCCTGGGTCAGCCGCACCAGGACCGCCCGCATGGTGCTGCGCGAGACGCTGAACATCCGGGTCAGATCGGCCTCGGTGAGCCGGGCGCCCGGTTCGACGCTGCCCGAGAGCAGCAGCGAGCGCAGCCCTTCGTAGGCCTGGCTCTGCCGGGTCAGTAACGTCCGGCCCGCGTCGTCGTCGAAGCCGTTGGAATCCACCATGATCACCCTGTAGGTCTGGTTTTTCGGAGGGGTATGTCGGCCGGTGCGGGGCCGGACCCGGACCGCGGTCGGACGGTCACGCGCGGACGAGTCCCGGGTACAGCCGTCGGGCCGTGCCCGCGAAGATCTCCCGGCGGTCCCGCTCCGGCAGTTCGGACAGGACGTCCTCGGCGAGCGCGCGGAGTTCCGGCAGGGACTGCTCGGCCGCCGGCAGGTTCGACCCCCAGGCGATCCGCCCCGCGCCGAACGCCTCGACGACCGGCCCGAGGAAGTCGCCCGCCTGGTCACCGGCGTCCCGCAGCCGCTCCAGGTTGCGGTGGGTGAGCTTGAGGTGCAGGCCCGGGTGGACACCGAGCCGCGCGACCTCGGCACCGGCGCGCGCGGGCGAGTCGGCGATGTCCGGGTAGCCGATGTGGTCGAGGAGCACCTTCACGCCCGGGAACCGCTCCAGCAGTTCGACCAGTTGCCCGGTGGCCGCGCCGAGGCGCATCTGGAGGCAGACGGGCAGGCCCAGTTCGCCGGCCTGTTCCCAGAAGGGGAAGGTCTCCGGGGCGACGAACCACTCGCCCTGCGTGGGCACGGTGCTGCCGCTGGTGAACAGCCGCACCCCGGCCAGGCCGTCGTCGCCGGCCGCGGCCTTGAGGGAGTCGGCGGCGTCCGGTCGCAGCGGGTCCACGGTGCCGACGGCGACGAAGCGCTCCGGCCGGTGCCGGCTGCTGTCGAGGACGTAGGAGTTGTCGTAGCCGTAGTTGGTGGTGGCCTGGACGAGGACGGCCTGGGCTATCCCGGCCTCGTCCATGCGGCTGACCATGCCCTCGGCGTTCACGGGCCGGGTCGCGGCCCACTCCGACTGCTTGCCCCCGATCGGTGCCTTGGGGTAGCGGGTCCGGTCCTCGGAGATGATGTGGCAGTGTGCGTCGACGATGTCCACTTCGGGTGCTCCCTTGGTCTTCGGTGTGTGCGGGCCGGCTCAGGCGTCCGGGTAGTCGCCCGCGGCGAACAGCGAGGGCAGGTCGGTGGGGAAGCCGGGGTCGAGCAGCCCCTGGTCCTTGGCGAACCGCACCATCGCATCGAGGCTCGACCTGTTGGCCCCGATGCCGTACGGCACGGGGTCGCCGCCGATCTGCTGTCCCTGGCGGGCCAGTCGGGGCGTCGCCTCCCAGCCGGGCCGGGCGGCGAGGTGGCGGCGCTTGCTCTCCGCGAACGCCGCGTACAGCGTGGTCGCCAACTCCGGGTCGCGTTCAACGAGTTCGGAGCGGAGCGCGATCAGCGAGTGCAGCGGATAGACGCCGGTGCGCAGGTAGTGGTCCACGGCGAGCGTGCCGGCCTCGGGGAAGAGCGGGTAGGGGCCCTCGTCGGCCGCCGGGGTCTCGGGCGCGGCCGTCCAGCCGGCCCGGGGTGCGCCCGCCCGTCCGGTCCCGGCGTTGCCGGTCAGCGCGGCGTCGATCTCCCCGGCGCGCAGCAGCTCGCCCAGCGAACGGCCGTCGGTGACGCGTTCGACGTTGGCGGGGACCCGGCCCTCGATGTGGTCGTCGTCGTCGACCACCCAGGTGATCTTGTCGATGTCCACGCCGTACTCCTCGCGCAGCACGCCGCGCACCCACACGCCGGTGCTGACCGAGTAGGCCCGCACACCGACCCGGCGTCCCTCCAGATCCCGCGGGACCCGGATGCCGGAGTCGGCGGCGCACTGAACGTCGCCGTGGTGGAAGCGCCGGTTGAGGAACACCGGGACCGCCGTGAGGGGGATGCCTTCCTGGCGGGCCATCAGGTAGGAGACCGGGGCGAGTTCGCAGACGTCGAACTCCAGGTCCCGGATCATCCTCCGGTAGGCGCCGATGACCGGTGTGACCTCCACCGGCTCGACGAGGTACCCGTCGACGGTCACGTCACCGTCCAACAGGGGCTGGGCGTGCGGGTAGTCGCCAAGAACCACTGTGAGCTTGTCCATTGCTGTGTCCTCTTGGTCCTCTTGCTCGTATGTCGTGGGGGAGGAGCGTCCGTGCCGCGGTCGTCAGCCGCCGAGCCGGGACGGCGGCACGCCGAGCGCCGAGCAGGTCCGCTCGACGAGTTCGTCGTAGTCCACCGCCCGTGGCAGGACGTCCTGTTCGAGGGCGTAGGCGGCGGCCTTGGTGAACGCGCCGCGCAGCGCCTCGAAGCCCACGGGGTGCAGGGGGACCGGGCCGCCGTCCTCCTTGGCGGTGAGCACCGACCGCATGGCCTCGTAGGCGGCGAGGACGGCGGGGGCGTGCTGTGCGGCCGCCGCCTCGGAGATGCCGACGACGTGGTTGACCGGGATGAACCCCTGGTCCCTCGACCACTGTTCGGCGACCTGGTGGGCGTTGTCGACGGCGGTGCGGACACGGTCGTCGGAGGGCAGTTCGTTGCCCATGATCCCGAAGTCGACGCGGCCTTCGAGGAAGTCCGCCGGCAGCTTCGTGCCCGCCGGGGCCCGCCGCACCCAGGACGGGTCCTCGGCACCTTCCACGTGATGCCCCTCGTACGTCGTCCAGTCGGCCTTGCGCAGATCGATGCCGTACTGCTCGGTGAGGAAGCCGCGGACCCACACGCCGGTGGTCTGGCTCCAGGCGCGCACCCCGACGCTGTGTCCCTCCACGTCGGCGACCGAGAGCCTGCCGAGGGTCACCAGCGTCTGGTGCTGGTGACGTCCGAGGGTGGTGAGGGGCAGCAGCAGTACGGGTTTGCCGTGGGCGACGGCCTGGAGGACGGTCACGATCGCCAGTTCGCACAGGTCCACGTCGGACGCGTTCACGAAACCGCGTGAGGCCTTGTGCACTGGCTTGATGTCGATCCGCTCCGGCTGCGCGCCCGCTTCGCGGGCCGCCGCCAGCGCGGCTGCCGCGAGATCCTCACGGCCGAGCACCAGCTTCATGTCTCTCTCCTCTTGCATGGTCACGACCTGTGGTGGCGCTCGTGATGTCGGCGCAGCAGGTCGATGCCGAAGTCGTTGCCGTTGGGGGTGCGGACGACGGTGTGGATGTGCCGCCGCGAGGGGTAGTCGTTGTCGAAGAGCACTCCGGGCATGTGCTCGAACTCGACGAGGATCACGGGGCTGTGGAAGCGGTAGTAGAAGGTGCCGTCGGGGTCGCCGACCCAGGCGAAGCGGGTGTCGCCCTCGTGCGCCCGGACCTCCTCCATGCGGACCCTGGCGTGCGGGTCGCCGGCCCGGTTCACGTAGAGCCCCAGCAGGCGAAGCGCCGTCTCCCGCTGGCCGGGCGTCATCTCGCCCAGCGGCAGCCCCTGGTGGTCGAGGTCGAGGTTGTCCCGGAAGGCACCGGCGAACAGTTCCGCCGGCAGGGTGTCCGCGATGACGGCCCGCTCCCGCCGGCCGCCGTCGAGCTGGGTGAACAGTTCGTGTCCCAGGGCCTCCTCACCACGGAAGGCCACGGTCCCGGCGTACTTGCCGGATCCGGCGACGACCGGTTCGGCGCCCAGGAAGGAGGGGGTCAGGACCATCTGGTCCCCGACGAACACGCAGTTGATGTTGACGTGGTGCCCGTCGAGCTGCCAGCCCCACGGGCCGCCGTTCTCCGGCTCGCCGTACAGGGAGAACCAGTACAGCCACTCGTTGAGCCCGTCCGTGTTGTCGCTCAGCTCACCGATGGTGAGATTGAGGTGCATCAGGTCGGTCATCTGGCGGAATCCGTCCGCGCTGAGGCTCTCGCGGACGACGGTCAGCGCCCGCTCGCGCTGCGCGTCGTCGAAGTCCTCCAGCAACAGGCCGTGGCGCAGGAAGTAGCGTGCGCCGTTGTTCCAGTGGCGCCAGCTCACGTCGTCCATCGCGAACCGGCCCTCGGCGAGCTGCTTCTGCGTGAGTCCGGCCAGGTAGTCCTCGGCCGCCCGGTAGACGGGGCGGACGTCCGCGCCGGTGTCGCGCAGCGCGAACAGTCCCGACCGGATGCCGTCCGGGGTGGCGATTCCGCGGAAGGGCTCGTTCGCGGCCTTCACCCGCCAGGCGACCTTGTCGAGCAGGTCGGGTGTCCATGTCGTCGGCTTGCGCGTGGGCGGGTTGCCCCGCTTGCGCAGCCCTACCGGCTCTCGCACCGCTGCTCCTCTCTGTGTGTTCCTCAGCGGGTGAGGAAGGCCGTCTTCTTCTCGATCGCCTCGACATCGACCGGTTCGGCGACGAGGTGCTGCTCCAGGGCGTACCGTCCGGCGATCTCCAGGCAGGCGGTCAGTGCCGGAGTCCATCCGGCGGTGACCGCACGTCCGGCGGGGGAGTCGTCCCGCTCGCCCGCGGTGTCCGCGATGGTCCGCTCCAAAGCGCGGTAGAAGGCCAGGACGGCATCCGCGCGGTCGCGCAGGACGTCGTCGCGCACCACCAGCAGATGGTTCGCCGGGATCGTCCCGTGCCGCTCGGTCCACGCCCGCCCGGCGCCCTCGGCGTCCGCCACGAGCGGGACAAGTCCCGCGCCCTGGCCGCCGATCGCCTTCGGGCCGAGCACCGCCGCGCTCACGTCGTGGGAGCGCAGCAGGTCCGCGACCCGCTCGGCCGTCGACCGTTCCACGTTCGGGGGGTTGACGTACTGGGCGACATGGACGTCCTCGGTGGTCACCCAGGTGACGTCCGAGGACTTCACCCCGTACTCCTCCTGAAGCCAGCCGCGCACCCACAGACCGGTGGTCTGGCCGTACGCCCGTACCCCCACCCGCCGGCCCACGAGGTCCCCGGGGTCCAGCTCCGGGCCTTCGGGCAGCCGGGTCAGGGACCGGTGATGGGTACTGCCCACCAGCACCACCGGCAGCAGCGTCAGCGGGATGCCGGCGTCACGGGCCTGGAGGTAGGTGGCCGTCGGCATCTCGCAGATGTCGTAGGCCAGTTCGCGGACCATCCGGGCGAAGGCCGGGGGGAGCGGGGAGGACTCCGGGTACCGGCACTCCACCCCGTCCACGGCGACGGTCCCGTCCTTCAGGGGCCGGGTGTGCGGGTAGTTGCCGAGCAGTACGTTCAGCGGTGGCGTCGAGGGTGCCGCGTTCATGGCGCTCACACGTCCTCGCCGTACTGGATGCGGCGGTACGGCGTGCTCAGCACCTCACGGGTGATGCGGACGTCGATCACGGTCGGCCGGGGGGAGCGCACGTACTCCGCGAGTGCGTCGCGCAGCTCCTGCGGGGTGCGGACCGTCGCCCCGCCGCCGCCCAACGCCTGGGCCACCGCGCCGAGTTCGGGTGTGGAGATGGTCGCCAGTTCCGGGTCGAGGCCCTTCGCCCGCGCCTTGTGGTACTCGGCGCCCAGGCCCTGGTCGTTCATCACGACGACCAGCAGCGGCACGTCGTAGCGGCACGCCGTCTCGAACTCGGACAGGTGCATGAGGAAGCTGGCGTCGCCCTCGACCACGAAACCGGGCCGGTTGCCCTGCGCGATCAACTGGCCGAGGGCGATCAGCGGGGCCTGTCCGATGGCGCCGAACATGCCGTAGTTGGAGAGCACGTCGCGCGAGCGCTGGAAGAGCATGGTGCCGAAGTCGGTCTGGTGTCCGCTGCCCAGCACCAGCCCCATCTCGCCCGGGAGTTCGTGGTCGAGGATCCAGATCGCCTCGCGCGGATCCAGCCGTCCGGGCTCGTTCACGTATTCCGCCGGCGGCTGGAGCCGGGCGGTCAGGTGCTGCCGTACGGCGTCGGTGTGGAAGCCCTCCAGGCGGACCGACCGCTCCCGAAGGACCCGGGTCAGTTCGGTGACGGCGGTGACCGCGTCGGCCTGGAGATAGCGGTCGGCGATCCTGCCGTTGCCCATCACCAGGTGCGGTGCGGTGTCGATCTGGATGTACTTGGCCTCGGGATAGAGGTAGCCGCTCTCGATGGTGTAGTGGTTCAGGCTGGCGCCGACCGCGATCACGCAGTCGGCGTCCTGGAGCAGTTCCATCGACGTCTTGTCGCCGAACAGACCCGACAGACCGACGTGGAAGTCGGTGCGGTCGCACAGCCAGTTCTTCGCCTGGAGCGTGGTGGCGAGCAGGGCGCCGGTCTGTTCCTGGAGAGCGAGGATCTGCTCGCCCGCGTCCGCCCCGCGTGCGCCGCGCCCCGCGATGATCACCACGCGCTTGGCGTTCTGGACCAGGTCGCACGCCGCCTCGACGTCGACCGGGTCGGGCAGCAGCCGTGAGGTGCGGATCAGGGCGGTGGAGGGGACGTACTCCTCGTCGTAGTCGTCGAGTTCGGCGATCTGCACGTCGAAAGGCGCGCTGATCATGACCGGCTTGGACTCGGTTCGGGCCAGGTAGAACGCCTGCCGTACGGCCTCCTGGGCGTTCTCCGGCCGGGTGACGTGGATGAACTCGCACTCGATCGCCGCGGCGAAGCGGCGCTGGTCCAGGTACTGGGTGGCGCCCTCGTCACCGAGCGGGGTCTCACCGCAGAAGGCGACCAGGGGAGTGCCCGCCCGGCTGGCCACGATCATCGAGGTGGCCAACTGCGAGACGCCGGGACCGCTGGTCGTGGTGAGCACGCCGGGCCGGCCCGCACCACGGGCCCAGCCGTCCGCCATGCCGAGGCCCGAGCCCTCGTGCCGCACCTCGTACAGGCGCACCCCGCGGTCGGCGAGCGCGGCCATCCAGTGCATGTTGGCGTCGCCCATCATGCCGAAGACGTCGGTGGTGCCTTCCTTGACGAACGCCTCGGCGAGCGCTTCGTAGACCTTCACTTCTGGGACTCCTTCACGTTCGCCGCGGCCGTCGACCGCGCCTTGAGGACACCGTCGATCCGGGAGAAGACCCGCAGCGCGTTGCCTCCGTAGACCGCCTGCCGGTCGGTGTCGCCCAGGCTGTCGATGGAGTCGAGGGTGTGTTTCGTGTCGTCGAACCGACGCCCGGTCTCCGGGTCCACGCTGCGGACGGCGCCGATCATCTCCGAGGCGAACAGGACGTTTTGCGCGGGGATGATGTCCAGCAGCAGTTCCATGCCGCGCTTGTGGTACACGCAGGTGTCGAAGTAGACGTTGCGCAGGATCGACTCCTCCAGCGGCGGCCGGCCGCGGTCGATCATCATTCCCCGGTAGCGGCCCCAGTGGTACGGGACGGCACCGCCGCCGTGCGGCAGGATCAGCCTCAGGGTCGGGAAGTCCTTGAACAGGTCCGACTCGCACAGTTGCATGAAGGCCGCGGTGTCCCCGGCCAGGTAGTGGGCGCAGGTGCCCTGCAGCGCCGGGTTCCGCGACATCGCGACATGGATCATCGCGGGGACGTCGAGCTCGACCAGCTTCTCGTAGAGCGGGTAGTAGACGCGGTCGGTCAGCGGCGGGGCCTGGTAGTAGCCGTCCGAGGGGTCGGGGTTCAGCAGGCAGCCGACGAAGCCCAACTCCTCGACGCAGCGCTCCAGTTCGGCGACCGAGTTGCGGACCGAGGCGGCCAGCGCGTCGCCCGGCGACTGGGGGAGCTGGCACACGCCGACGAACCGGTCGGGGAACAGGGCGCACACCCGGGCGATCAGGTCGTTGCTGACCCGCGACCAGTCGAGACTGGTGCGCTCGTCGCCGTAGTGGTGGGCCATCTTGCCCGCGCCCGGCGAGAAGACGGTCAGGTCGGTGCCCCGCTCGATCTGGAGCTTCAACTGCCCGTTCTCGATGGCGCCGCGGATCTCGTCGTCGGTGATGTGCAGTTCGTCGGGTGAGACGCGGGCGCCCGACTCCTCGAACGCCTTGATCTGCCGCTCGCGCCACTTGCCCAGCGCGGGGGGCGCCGTGGTGAAGTGACCATGGCAGTCGATGATCATGAGTTGCTCCGAGACGTGTGTAGCGGTGGTGGCATGGCGTACGCCCGAGGCGGCGGTGCGCGGCCGGTCGGGCGGGCGCTGTCAGCCGCGGCCGGTCAGTTCGCGGGCCCGGTCCAGGCCGGGATAGGTGCGCACCGGCGCCGACATCAGGAACCGGTATCCGTCGTCGATGACCTGCTTGACGTTGGCGGCCGTGACATGGGGGTGGCCCACGGCGACCCCGCGCTCACCGCAGATGTCGAGGATCCGGCGCTTGCACTCCAGGACCCGAGGGTGTTCGTACTGGCGGGGGAATCCCAGTTCCTGGCTCATGTCGCCCTCGCCGATGAGGATCAGCCCGATCCCCGGGACCTGGTCGAGGATGTCCGGCAGGTTCCTGATGCCGAGCTGGTCCTCGATCATCAGGCCGACGAGGATCTCCCCGTCCGGGTCGAGCGGCCAGACATCCGCCCTGGCGTAGTACTCGATGTTCGAGATGCCCCAGTAGCGGGTGGCCGCGTGCGGGCCGTCCCCGCGCAGGCCCGCGGGTTCGTAGCGCGGTGCGTCGGGCAGCCGGGGGTATCGGCAGGCTGCGACGGCGTTACGGGCCTCCTCCACGGTGGAGATGTGTGGCCACACGACACCGAACGCGCCCAGATCGAGGGCCTGTTTGGCGTGCCACTGGGCCTTCTCCGCCCCGTTGGCGGGGATGCGGACGATCGGGGTGAGGGCCGGGGCGAGGGTCTCCGCCTCGAAGATCTGACGTCGGCTCAGCAGGTACTGGAAGCTGTCCTTGAGGGCGTTGATGTCCCAGGGCTTGTGTTCCATCTCGAACACGACGGCGTCGTAGGCCGAGTTGCTCAACTCGATCGCGGACGCCGGGTCCGCAGCCGAGAAGGTCGCGAAGACGTGCTGTCCCGCCGCGAGGGCGCCGATCACCTTGTTGTACCTGGTGGTTGTCATCGCCGACCTCCCTGGCCGAGAGCCTCACTGGACGTGTTCACCGGGTGGCCCGGCGTCTGCGGCGGCCCGCCCCTGCGCCGGGCCCGTCGACCGGACCACCAGGCGCGCAGGCGGGCCAGCAGGCCGGCCGGGCGCGTCGGGGCGGCGCCCGCGTCGACGGCTTCCGCCGGTCCGCCGGCGTCGGCGGGAACGGGGGTTCCCGCGCACAGCGCGACGAGTTCGGCGGTGAACTCCACCGTCATCCGGGAGACGACCATCCCCGCGCCCGACTCGATCAGCTTGGCGAGCTTGCCGTTGAGTTTGATCTCGCCGTCGCAGAAGACCAGTGAGCTGTCGGGAGCCGGTCCCTCCGCGACCCGGAAGGTGGCTTCGGCGGTGAAGCGGGTGGCGCGCTGACCGTCCGCGCCACGTGCGGTCAGACGGCCCTCGCGCGTGGTCTCGTCCAGTTCCAGGGCGACCCGTGCGGCGAACTTGACCCGGAGACCGCCGAATCTGACAGCCAGCGTTCCGTCGAAGGACCCGTCGTCGTGCGAGGCCCCCAGTTCAGCGCCGCCGATGCAGGACACGACGGCTGAGGGATCCGAGATGACCTCCCAGACGCGTTCGGGAGGGCTCGGTACGGCGATCTCTTCCTTGATCGATATCAAAGTCGTGAACCTTACTCAGCGAGGGCATGACGGCATGACGCTCTGGCGGTCCGGGGGAGCGGACCCCGGTGGGGGAGGGGTTGTCGAGGCGGCCGGATCGGGCGGGCTACGCGGCGGGCTTCCGCTCGGCGGAGAAGAGACCCCAGAGGTCGTTGTAGAGCTCCGAGAACTCGGGTGACTCGACCAACGAGCCGATCTGGCGCGGGCGTTCGAAGGGGACGGGCAGCACACGGCGGACCGTGCCGGGGCCCTTCGACATCACGATGACCTCGTCGGCGAGGTAGATGGCCTCGTTGAGATCGTGCGTGACGAAGATCAGGGTCCCGTTCTGCTCCCGCCAGATGTTGAGCAGTTCCTGCTGGAGTTCGAGCCGGGTGATGGCGTCGAGCGGCCCGAACGGTTCGTCCATCAGCACGATGGACGGTTCGTAGATCAGCGCACGCGCGATCGCGCAGCGCTTCTGCATCCCGCCGGACAGCTCCCGGGGATAGTGGTTCTCGAACCCGGTCAGCCCGACGAGGTCCACCCATCGCGCGACGCGTTCCTCGCGCTCGTCCTTGGCGACCTTGCGGAACTTCAGCGCCAGACCGATGTTGGCCTTGACGCTCAGCCAGGGCAGCAGATGCGAGTGCTGGGTCACGTACGCGGCATCGGAGTTGACGCCGGTGACCTGCTCGCCGGCGTAGTGGACCGCGCCCTCGGTGGGGGTGAGCAGTCCGGCGGCGAGATTGAGGATGGTGCTCTTGCCGCATCCGCTGGGCCCGATCACGGCGACGACCTTGCCGCGATCGACCTTGAGCGACACGTTCTCGATCGCCGGCTGATGTGTGCCGGGGAACTGAAGGGTGACGTCGTCGAGACGGAGTGCCTCCGGGTGGAGGGTTCGCTGGCTGGTCGACATGGCTGTCTCCTCGGCTCCCGCACGGCGAAGAGACGGAATGGGAGCCGTGCGCTCGTGCCGGTGGGTGGCGTTGATGGTGACGGTGGGACGGGCTGCTGACCGTGGTGACTTGTGCCTCGAAAGGGGCGGCCGGGTTCGGCCGGATCTTTCCGGTGAGACAGCCTCGGCGACACCGCGCGCTTTCGAGATTGTCCGACAAGCGGTGATGCGAACGTAACACCGTCGACTTCTACGGACAAGGATGCTGCGGAAAAACATCCTGTGCATGTGCTCGGAGCCCTGTACTCGCTCATGATTGTTGGACAAAGGCGGGTTCCGAGTCTCGTCCGGCCCTCAGCCGCGGGTGGCCCGAAGCCATGCCTTACGGTCTGAGATGTCGCCGCGCCGACCACCGGCACGCGGGAGGACGCGAGTTCGGCCGCCAGCGATACTGCTGGACAGACGCCAGCACCTCTCCCGAGCCACAGGTGATCATGTGAACTCGCAGCACCTCGACGACACGGCCGACAAGAGCCCGTCGACGCGGCACAGCCAGGCCTACGAGGGCCTGCGCTCCCTCCTGCAGTCGGGAGGCTTCGCACCGGGTACCCGCCTCACCGAAGCGGACCTGACCCAGCGGTTCGGCGTCTCGCGCAGCACCATGCGGGCCGTGCTGGTGCAACTGGCGCAGGAGGGCTATGTCACCAGTGAGGTCAACAGGGGAGTCCGTACAAGGGACTTCACGGTCGAGGAGGCCCTGGACATCCTGGAGGCGCGGGAGACGCTCGAATCCGCGCTGGCGGGCAAAGCCGCCGAACGCGCGACAGAGGAGGAGATCGAAGGGCTGCGCCGTACGCTCCAGTTCATGGCGGACTGCCAGGCCGGCGGCGATCAGGCGGGATACTCCCAGGGCAACCGGACCTTCCACCAGCAGGTCAAGCACGCGGCCCATCAGCAGACGCTGGCCCGCGCCTACGACACGCTGCTCTACTCCCTCGTCATGAGGCAGTACCGCGACCTCACAGTGCCGCATCCGCGCACCGGGTCGCTTGAGGAACACCAGGCCATCTTCCTGGCGATCCTCACCCGCAACCATGACGCGGCCGTCGCCGCGATGCGCCATCACGTGGGCGCCGCCCGCCGAGCACTGTTGTTGCGGTCCACGCAGGACGCGGTCGAGTGACCGAAGTGCGGCTCGCGGGTGACGCACGGGGGCTCCCCCGAGCGGCTCCGCCGGCGGACTTGGACCGGGAGCCGCCCGGAAACCGGGGTGGCCATCGAGGCCGGTCAGCGGCCCTGGCGTTTGAGCAGGGTGTCGAGGCGGGGGTAGACGGTGCGGGCGTTGTGTTCCTGTACCGCGGCCAGGTCGTGTGCGGGGAGTCCTGCTGCCTCGGCGTAGCGGCGGGTGTCGTCGAAGTGGTGGCCGGTGCAGGGGTCGATGTCCCGAACCGCGCCGATCATTTCCGAGGCGAAGAGGATGTTGCGGGTGGGGATGACCTCGTAGAGGAGGTCGGAGCCGGGCTGGTGGTAGACGCAGGTGTCGAAGTAGACGTTGTCCAGGACGTGTTGCTCCAGCGGAGGCTTCCCGAGGGCCATGGCGAGGCCGCGGAAGCGGCCCCAGTGGTAGGGGACGGCTCCGCCGCCGTGCGGGATCACCAGGCGCAGGGTGGGGAAGTCGGTGAACAGGTCGCCCTGGACGAGTTGCATGAAGGCGGTGGTGTCGGCGTTGAGGTAGTGGGCGCCGGTGGTGTGGAAGGCGGGGTTGACGCTGGTGCTGACGTGGATCATGGCGGGGATGTCGTACTCGGCCATTTTCTCGTAGAGGGGGTACCAGGAGCGGTCGGTGAGCGGTGGGGCGGTCCAGTGGCCGCCGGAGGGGTCGGGGTTGAGGTTGAGGGCGACGGCGCCGAAGTCCTCCACGCAGCGGGTGAGTTCGGGTATGCAGGTGGCGGGGTCGGCGCCGGGTGACTGGGGGAGCATCGCGGCGGGGGCGAACCGCTTGGGGTAGAGCTGGCTGATGCGGTGGCAGAGTTCGTTGCAGATGGCCGCCCAGGTGGACGAGGTCTGGAAGTCGCCGATGTGGTGCGCCATGAACGAGGCGCGGGGGGAGAAGACGGTCAGGTCGATGCCGCGTTCGTCCATCAGCCGGAGTTGGTTGGGCTCGATGGTCTCTCTGAGCTCGTCGTCGCTGATGCGCAGGTCCGCGCGGGCGGGGATGGCCGACGGGTCGGTGAGGGCGGCGATCTGCCGGTCCCGCCAGGTCGCCAGTGCGGGTGGTGCGGTCGTGTAGTGACCGTGACAGTCGATGATCATTGGTTCTCCCTCTCGCGGAAGTCTCGTGGGCGCTCGGCACTGCTGGGCGACAGACGGTGGCACGCCCGTGGCAGGCCATCCGCTCCATTATTGTCGACGATATTGTCAGAGATCTTTGTCTGGAGGGATGCCTGCGTCCGTCTCCCGTGCGGTGCTGGTCCGCGTCAGGCGGCTGTCTGGTAGCCGGCGTCCAGTTCCGCGTGGAGCTGCTCCCGGTCGATGGCGTTCTCCCATTTGCCGACCACGAGGGTCGCCACGCAGTTGCCGGCGACATTGGTGAAGACGAAGGCGGCCGACAGGATGCTGTGGATGCCCAGCACCAGGGCGATGCTGTCCACCGGGATCTTGTGTGTCGCGCTCAGGGTCAGTGCCAGCACGGCGATCGCGGATCCCGACACCCCAGCGCCGCCCTTGGACGTGAGCAGCAGGACGAGCAGGAGGCCGAGCTGTGCCTGCCATCCCAGATCGCTGCCCGTGGCCTGCGCGAGAAAGACGCTGACCGCGGCGAAGTACAGACACGTCCCGTCGTGGTTGAAGCTGTACGCGGTGGGAAGCACCAGACCGACCACGGGCTCGTCCACCCCAAGTCTCTTGAGCTTGGAGGTGAGTTGCGGGAAGACGCTCTCCGACGAACTGGTGCCGAGTACGAGGAACAGCTCCGCGCGGAAGTACCGCAGCAGCTTGAACAGGCTGATGCCCGCATACCGCGACACCGGCCACAGGACCAGGACGAAGAAGAGCAGGACGATCAGATAGAAGACGCCGATCAGTTTGCCGAGCGAAGTCAGAGTGCCCAGACCGTACTTGGAGACGGTGAAGGCGATGGCGCCGAAGGCCGCGAGCGGTGCGATGCGCATGACCTTGCGGATGATCCAGAACAGCGTCTGCTGGACGCTGCCGACGATGTCCAGCACGGGCTGCGCCTTGTCGCCGAGGGATGCCAGTCCGCAGGCGAACAGCACGGAGAACACCAGGACTTGAAGGATGTCTCCTTCGGCGAACGCCTGCACGGCGGAGGTGGGCACCAGGCTGACGAGGAAGTCGTCGAAGCCTTCCGACTTGGCGGGAGAGGTGTTCGTCGCCGCGTGCAGTGACGACGGGTCCACGTGCATACCCGCTCCCGGGCGGAGCACGTTGACCACGACGAGCCCGATGACGAGGGCGATGGTCGTGATCACCTCGAAGTACACCAGCGCACGCACCGCGATACGGCCGACCTTGCCGAGGTCACGGACGCCGGCGATGCCGTGGGTGACGGTGCAGAAGATGATGAGGCCGACGACCATCTGGATCAGGTGGATGAAGATGTCGCCGAGGAACTGAAGGTGGTGTCCGACGGACGGGGCGAAATTGCCCACGATGACGCCCAGTGCCACTCCGGCGAGCACCTGGAAGGCGAGGTCTTTGTAGAAGCGGCGGGGCGGTTGGACCGGTTGTACGGGTGCGGCCGTGGTGGTTGCTTCACTCATCGTCGTTTCCAGTTTCTTCGTTGAAAGACTGGCGGGGAGCAGCGGTCGGGGGAGTGTTGGCTGTGGAACCGGCGTTCAGTCGGCGTCGCTGCCGAGAACGTTCCTCGCCGGTTCGAAGACCTCCTCCGGTGTGAGTTTTCTGGGCAGCAGTCCCTGTTCCAGACAGGCCGCCACGATGTGTTCGATCGGCTCACGCAGGCGGTCGAAGCCGAAGAGGGTCGGGTACGGCCGGTCGTCCGGGCGCTCGACGGCCGCGTCGGCCCTGAGCAGAAGGCCGTATGCCTCGCGGACCGCCCGCGGATCCCGGCGGCAGACCGACGCACCGGCCACGACCATGTGGTTGACGGGCATGTATCCGTGTTGCTGCCACCACTGCTCGTCGCGTGTGTCGGCGTCAGGGACGACGCGCACGAACTCCTCACCCCGGGGGAGGTCGTTGCCGAGTATCGCGGCGTCGATCCGCCCCTCGCGCAGCATGTCGGGCAGGGAGGCTCCGCCGCTCCCTCGCGCGACGAAGTCGGGGTCCGTGTACTGGGCCACGTGGGGTTCGTCGTGGGTGATCCAGTGGATGTCGTCCGCCGCCAGACCGAAGTCCTCGGCGAGGTGGGCGCGTACCCACATGCCCGTGGTCTGGGTGTACGCACGCACCCCGACGTGTGCGCCGCCCAGTTGTGCCGGGGTGACCGGTCGGGTGGCGTGCGCGATGAGGCAGCCGCGCTGGAAGCGGGCGGCCACCACGGCCGGGAGCAGGACCACGGGAGCGCCGTAGGCGATGGCCTGCAAGGCGGTCACGACGGCCAACTCGCTGAGGTCGTAGGCCTCTTGGCGCACCATGGGCCCGAAGGCCCGATGGACCGGCGCGATGTCGGTGAACGACAGGGTGACGTGCTCGGCACGGATCTCGCCGCTCTTCAGCTGCGCGGTGTGCGGGTGGTCGGCGAGGACGGTGCGCAGAACGGTGGGCTCAGGCACGGGCTTCGCCCGTCGTCGCGAGGGACGGATAGAACGCGAGGGCCGTACCGCCGAGGACCGACCTCAGGTCGGGGTCGGAGAGACCGGACAGCGCGCTCCGGGCCTCGTCGAGGATGTCGGCCAGAGTCCCTTCCGCCGCAGGGAAGTTGGAGCCCCAGGCGATGCGTCCGGCGCCGTACGAGGCGATCAGGTCCGTCAGGAAGGCCTGAGTTGTGGACCTGCCCGCTCGGGAGGCCTCCAGGGCGCGGTGCGTGAGTTTCAGGTGGACACCGGGGTGGACCGCCAACTCGAAGAGCTCTGACGACAGTTGGTAGGGGTGGCCGTCGGACAGGTCGGGGCGTGCGCAGTGGTCGAGCAGGACCCGTACCCGGGGAAAGCGTTCCAGCAGGTTCCGCAGGGCGGGCAGACCCTGGATCGTCATCTGCAGACACACGGGGATGTCGTGCTCCTCCGCGTAGGCCCACGCGGGATACGAGCGTTCATGTCCCAGCCAGTCCGCCTGACCGGGCATCGTGGTCCCGGTGGTGAACAGCCGGAAGCCGGACAGCCCCTGGTCCTGCCACTTCTTGATCTCCGCTACGGCGTCGTCGGCCAGGGCGTCGATCGAGTAGACCCCGACGAACCGGTCGGGGTGGGAGCGGACCGCTTCGGCGACGTACCGGTTGTCGTGGCCGTAGACCGTGGACGCCTGCACCACCACGGCCCGTGCGATTCCCGCCTCGTCGAGTGCGTGCAGCAGGCCGTCGATGTCCACGGGGTGGGCCTGTGACCACGTGGACTGGCGCCCCCCGACAGGGGCGTGGGGGTATCGCGTGGTGTCGGGTGAGATGACGTGGGTGTGGGTGTCCACGATCTCCATCAGGCCTCCCAGGGTGCTCGGATCGGTGTCGGTCGCTCGGCATGACCGAAGCCGCACACCGACTGAAGTCCAGGCCTTCAGGATTGTCAACAATTTTATCCAATGATTTTTGCGGCTATGGGTCCAGTGGAGGCCGGGGGTGTATCCCCGGCGCGATGGTGCTCGCGTCGGCATTGTCGGACAATCTGGAGCGCTGGTTCGGGATGAGGACCTGGAAAGCTCAGGTAGGAGCTGCCGACTTCTTGTGGGTGCCATGCGGCGGTGTTACGTTTTCCAGCGTCATTCGTCGGACAATCCGAGTGACCTGCTGGGTTCACGCCGCCCTGTTCGAGCCGCCGCCCGTGTCTTCCCGTCGCGAGCCGCCGTGCACCCGGCCAACCATCCGGAGATCGGAGAACCGTATGCACTTCCCGGATCACCCCGCCCCTTCCGGGGGCGACAGCCAGGCGTGGGACCGCCGGGGCTTTCTCGGCCGGACGGCCGGCCTCGCCGCCGGAACCGCCGCCCTCGCCGCCTTCGCGGCCGAACCCGCTTCCGCGGCCGAACCCGCCTCCGCCGCTGCCTCCTCGGCGAGCACACCGGTGAGAACCGAATCCGGCCTGGTGTCGGGCATCCCCGCCGCGCTGCCGGGTGTCACCGTCTACCGGGGACTTCCCTTCGCCGCCTCGACCGCGGGAAAGAACCGCTGGCGTCCGCCCCGGCCCGCGCCCTCCTGGAAGGGAATACGCGTGGCGGACACCTTCGGGGACGCGCCCCCGCAGGCGGGCACCGGGTTCACCATGAGCGAGGACTGCCTCAACCTGAACGTGTGGACCTCCGCGACGAGAGCCGGGGAGCGACGCCCGGTGTACGTCTGGCTGTACGGCGGAGGCTTCTCCGGAGGCAGGGGCTCCGACCCCCTGTTCGACGGGTCGACGCTGGCGAGCAAGGGCGTCGTCGTCGTGACCGTCAACTACCGCCTCGGCGCCCTCGGGTTTCTCGCCACACCCGAGTTGAGCCGCGAGTCCGGTCACGGCGCCTCGGGGAACTACGGCCTGCTGGACCAGATCGCCGCACTGCGCTGGGTGCGACGCAACATCGAGGCGTTCGGCGGCGACCCCGACCGGGTCACCCTCGGCGGCCAGTCCGCCGGAGCGGGTTCCACGGACCTGCTGGCTCTCTCACCGCTGGCCAAAGGACTCTTCCACCGGGCCATCGCCCAGAGCCAGGTGCGCTACCCGCGTGATCCGGAGCTGCGCTATCTGGGCACGTCCTGGCGGAAGAAGGCCACCGCCGAGAGCCAGGGTGTCGCCTATGCCGCCTCGCACGGCGCGACCACCCTGGCGGAGATGCGCGCACTGCCCTGGCAGGAGCTGACGGACGCCGCGACCCTGAAGGACACCACGGTGGACACCGGCACGGTCGCCGAGCCACCGCTGTTCCGCCCCGTCGTGGACGGCTGGGTGATCCCGGCCGGCTACGACGCCACATACAGTCGGCGGGCCCAGAACGACGTCTGGTACCTGGCCGGCAACAACCTCGACGAGAGCGGAGCGGTGCCGGAGACCGCCTTCGACTACTGGCGGTCGGCCGGCTACCCGGACCGCCCCGGCGCCCCGCCCGTGCATGTCACGCTCGACGACTACACGAGTGCCGCCCGCCGGAAGTTCGGCACGCTGGCCGACGAGTTCCTGACCCTCTACCCGGCCGGTACGGACGACGAGGCGGCGCTCGCGAGCAATGACGCCGTGCGTGACAACTCCCGTGTGTCCGCCTACCTGTGGGCCGGGGAATGGAGCCGGGGCACGCACCTGCCCGTGCACACCTACTTCTGGACCCACCGTCCGCCGGGGCCGGACCACGACATCCGCGGGGCCTACCACGGCTCGGAGATCGCCTACTTCTTCGGCAGCCTCTACCCGGCGGACCAGGGCTGGACCAGTACCGATCACGAAATCGCCGACACCATGACGTCCTACGTCGCCAACTACATCGCCGAGGGCGATCCCAACGGTCCGGGGCTGCCGACGTGGCACGCCTATGCCCGGAACTCTCCGACCGTGATGGAGGTGGGCGAGCACTACGGTCCGATACCGGTCGCCTCCGCCGTCAAACTCGACTTCTGGAAGCGGTACTTCGCCACCCAGGACGCCTGGTAGCAGAGGAGGAGGGAAGAGCCCGTGTCATCTCACGGGCTCGACGCAGCGGGCGTCCCGGTCGTGCGCAACTCATCGATCACGCTGGCCAGTTGAGCCTCGGCGGCCGCTTCGGCGGCGCCGGGGTCACCGGCGACGACGGCGTCGATGATGGCCAGGAGCTGGGGCAGCGACTGCTGCGGACGCCCCGGCCGCAGCGCGAGGCGGAACTGGAAGCGCACCATCTGCGTGTTGAGACGCTCCAGTTGACGCTTGGCGACCACCTGGCCGCTGAAGTCGATGATGAGGTCGTGCAGCCTGCGGTTGAGCATCGAGTAGGTCTCGGCGGCGTCCTCCGCGACCGCCGCGCTCAACTGCCGCCCCACCTCGATGAGTTCGGCACGCTGGGCCTCACTCGCGTGCGTCGCCGCCCTGCGCGCGCACACCCGCTCCAGCGCGGAGCGGCACTCGGTGATCTGGATGGCCTCCTCGATCGAGATCAGCCTGACCCGCGCCCCGCGGTTGCGCACGATCTCCACCAGGTCGTCGGAGGCGAGGTCCACCAGCGCTTCGCGTACGGAACTCCGTGTCACCCCGAGCTCGTCGGCCAGGTCCTGAACCACCAGCCGCTGCCCCGGCACAAGGTGTCCGCTCCGCAGGGCGTCGCGGATGTAGGTGCTCACGTGGCTCCGAGCGGCCGCCCCCTTGATGAGCGTGCTGGTCACCGGCTGTCGCTCCCTCTCTCACACGCGGACGCCCGCCGCCGTGATCAACGGCTTTGGACCAGATCGCTGATTTTATCACCGAAGATATTGTCAGCAATTTTTGTTGACAGTTGCAATGAGAGGCCGACTGCCGCCCCCGTAAGCGGTTCACCGCCGCAGGGGCGCGCCGAGGTGTTCCAGAAGCAGCCCTTCGCGGGTGGACCAGGGGCAGATCTCGACGGTTCCGGTCCCGCAGGTTTCCATCAGGGTCTGCGCGATCAGGGCTCCGGCCAGGGATTGTTCGGCGCGGTGACGTGAGATGCCCGGCAGTTGGCTGCGGCGGGACGGCTTCGCCCCGGCCAGCAGGGTGACCGAAGAGCGCAGGTGAGGCAGGGCCAACTGCCGCCCGGCCCGTGGCGCCTTGCCCCGTGCCGCGGCGAGCCGGGCAAGCTGTTCGAAGGTTTTGGAGCAGGCCAGCACCCGCATGCCCGGCTCGGCGAGCGGCAGGCCGGGAACGGCTTCCAGGGACCGGCGCAGATGCTTGCGGATCTCGGTCAGGCGGCGTGGGGACGGCGCGGTGTTCCCGGGCAGCCAGTCCCGGGTGATCCTGCGCGCGCCCAGCGGCAGCGAGTGCACCGCGTCGGGCTGGTCCCCGGTGCCCGATGCGATCTCCAGGGTGCCGCCGCCGATGTCCAGCACGAGCAGCGGGCCGGCCGCCGGACCGGCCCACTGGCGGGCGGCCACGTAGGCCAGCCGCGCCTCCTCCTCGCCGGTCAGCACGCGCAGGCGGGTGCCGGTGGTGCGTGCCACCCGCGCGATGATCGCGTCGCGGTTGGGGGCGTCCCGGATGACGGAGGTGGCGAACGCGAACACCTCCGGTCCGTTCGGACGGGGGTTCGCGGCGACGGCCTCTGCCACCGCCCGCTCGACGCTCTCCACGCCGGCCCGCTCCAGCCGTCCCTTGCGGTCGAGGGTCTCGTGCAGACTCAGCCGCACCTTTCGGGAGAAAACGGGCTCCAGTACCGCGCCCGGACGCCGCCGTACGACCGTCAACAGAGCGCTGTGGCAGCCGACGTCGAGCACACCTGCCTGCCGCACCAGCATGCCTCCCCTGCTCCCGTGATCGACCGGACCGGCTTCCGGCCCAACGGGCAACTATATCGGCACCGCTTGTTCACCCTCTGATCCGTCTCCGGAGCAGCGGGGCGACGGCCGGGTCCCTGCCGACGCCGACCGTGCGTGGACAGCCGGACGGCCCGCGCCGGGCGATGCGTCAACTTTCGTACCAGGAAGGGCAGTTGTAGCCCCTGAACAGATCCTGTCGGGTCGTTGTCCGATCGTCCCGGGTCAGTCTCGGAGAGATTCTCCGCGGGGGAGGGCCGCGTGCGTACGGTCCGGACGTCGAGGCGGGTCGGCAGTACCTGCCCGCCGCAGTCAACGGAACACAAGGGGAGGCATCGTGGCGAGTGTGGAAGTGTCGCTGAAGGAGATGATGGCCGGCGTCGAGGGGGCGTTGGGGGCGGCGGTCGTCGACTACACCAGCGGGATGGCGCTGGGCACGCTGGGCGGCAGCAAGAGTCTGGACCTGACGGTCGCCGCGGCCGGCAACACGGATGTGATCCGGGCCAAGGTGCGCACCATGGAACAGCTGGGCCTCAAGGGCCAGATCGAGGACATCCTGATCACGCTGGACAGTCAGTACCACCTGATCCGTCTGATCACCGGCCGCGACGGCAACGGCCTGTTCCTGTACCTCGTACTCGACAAGGCCCGTTCGAACCTGGCCATGGCCCGCCACCAACTCAAACGCGTCGAGGGAGCGATCGAGATCTAGCCCGTCCCCGCAGACCGGAACCACGTCTGCCCCTGATGTGAAGACTTCTTCAACTCGCCATATCCGCAAGGTCACAAGGTGTGGTCGTGCGGGGACCGAGGCGTGAAGGATCGGCATCCGAGGGCGGCCTGTGATGTGGCGGCACTCCCGGGTGCCGCCACATCCCGGCGGCCGCGGTCCCACCCACCCGGCAAGGAGCGAGCGTCCATGCAGGTCCCCCTCTACCAGGTCAAGGCAGACTTCTTCCGCATGCTCGGCCACCCCGTCCGCATCAGGGTCCTGGAACTCCTCCAGCACGGTCCGGTGTCCGTACGGGACCTGCTCGCCGACATCGAGATCGAACCCTCCAGCCTGTCGCAGCAACTGGCCGTCCTGCGACGTTCCGGGATCGTCGTGTCCACCCGGGAGGGCTCCACCGTCCGCTACGCACTCGCCGGGGGAGACGTCGCCGAGCTCCTGCGCGCCGCCCGCCGTATCCTCACCGAACTCCTCACCGGCCAGAACCAGATCCTCGCCGAACTCCAACAGGCCGACGCCCCACCGCAACCGCTGACCACACCGGGCCGGGGCGGGCGAACACTATGAACGCAATGATCGACGGGTAGTCCCCTCACACGGCGGTTCCTAACATCACGGTGCGCAGGGCAATTTCGCACAGCGAATCCACAGGAGCCGCTCCCGTGAACACACTTGACACCCCCGTACCCGAACGCCGACGGCTCCCGGCCCGCCGCCACCGTCCGGCCGTGCTGGCCGCCGGCCTCGCCGTGGCCCTTCTCGGCACGCTGGGCAACACCCCCGAGCCCCGGACGCAGACCGCGCGGCCCGCCGTCGCCGACTGCCCGCCCGACCTGGCCGGGAAGGCGACGTGTTACACGGGCCAGGACGCGAACGGGGCCTACTACACGATGGCCGTTCCACTCCGCTGGAACGGATCCCTCGTCGTGCACGCGCACGGCGGCCCCGACCTCGGCGACTCCTCGGACCCGGCACGCAGCACCGACGATCTGGGGCGCTGGGCGGTGATGGTCGAGGAGGGGTATGCCTGGGCCGGCTCGTCCTACCGCCGCGGTGGCTACGGGACCCGGATGGCCGCCGCCGACACCGAGAGTGCGCGCGGACTGTTCGTCGCGGAGTTCGGCAAGCCGAAACGGACCTATGTCCACGGCCAGTCCTGGGGCGGCGACGTGGCCGCCAAGGTCGCCGAGACCTACGGCAGACGGCCCGGCGCCTATGACGGTGTGCTGCTGACGAGCGGTGTCCTGGGCGGCGGTTCGCGCGGCTACGACTACCGGGTCGACCTACGGGTGGTCTACCAGTACTACTGCCACAACCACCCCCGCCCGACCGAACCGCAGTACCCGCTGTGGCAGGGGCTGCGCGCCGACTCCACCATGACGAGCGGCGGACTCCGCACCCGCCTCCAGGAGTGCACCGGCTTCGCCTCCGCCCCCGCCGACCGGACCGCGCCGCAGCAGCGCAACCTCGACGACATCCTCGCCGTCACCCGTATCCCGGAACGCTCGCTGGAGTCACATCTGCGGTTCGCGACCTTCACGTTCCGCGACATCGTGTCGACCCGGCTCGGCGGCCGAAACCCCTTCAGCGACCGGGGTGTTCGGTACTCGGGCTCACACGACGACAAGGCACTCAACGCCGGCGTCGAGCGATTCTCGGCCGACCCGACCGCACGCCGCGACCTCTCCTACGACAGCGACCTGACCGGCAAGGTCTCCCTGCCCGTCCTCACCCTGCACGCGATCGACGACCCGACCGCCTTCGTCGAGCACGAGGCGGCCTACCGCGCCACCCTCCAGGGCGCCGGCCACGGCGGCAACCTCGTCCAGACCTTCACGACGGAGACCGAACACAGCGCGCTGAGCGACTCCGAGTACGCCAACTCCCTCGCGGCCCTGGACGCGTGGGTACGCCACGGCCACAAGCCGACCCCGCGTTCGGTCGCGGCCTCCTGCGCGGCCTTCGACCGGACCTACGCCGGCGGCTGCTTCTACGACCCCGACTTCCGGCCCGCGCCCTACGCCTCCCGGATCCGGCCCCGGCCGGGCGGACTCGTCTGGCCCGCCATGACCGCCGCACAGGAGCGGACATGGAGCCGGATCGACGGTGTGGGCATCGCGCCCTGACCTCCAGCTGAAAGCGGCCCTCGGAACCTCTGCCCGGACCGCCGGAAGGGCGGGACGACACCTGGTCGTCCCGCCCAACTACCGGCCCCCTAGAGGGAGTAGAGCGCCGAGATCTCCGTCGTGGTCAGCGCGCGCTTGTAGAAGTGCACGTCGTCCACCAGACCGTTGAGCTGGTCCACGGACTTCTGGTTCCACATGGCGCGGCCGATCTCCGTCAGGCCGGGAGCCGTCCAGGGGGTGGTGAAGGACGCCGTTCCGGCGAGGGTGCCGTTCACATAGAGCGACATCGTCTGGGCGGTGGCGTCATAGCTCGCGACCACCTGGTACCAGGTGCCGGCGGTCACCGTGGGACCGGTGATGGTCGTCGCGGCGGACGAGCCGGAGTCGGCGGCTCGGGTCGTGTACGCGAATTTGCCGCCCGCGAGTTGCAGATAGAACCCGCTCACGTAGTGACCGTCCGCCGACAGCACCGTCTGCGTCGTACTCGTAGAGGCGAACTTCACCCAGGCGGTGGCTGTGTAACTGGCGCCCGTGTCAACGGCGTTGGCGTTGACGTCGACCTCGGTGTTCCGGGTGCCGTCGAGGCTGACGGCCGAGGAACCGACCTTGCCGGTCGCCCAGGTCGCGTTGCCGTACAGGGTGCCCTGCCGGTCGCCCGAGACCGAGTCGTTGACGCTGGTGCCGCTCGCCTCGTCGAGCGCGTAGTAGGTGCTGGCGTCGGTGCCGAGGGCGAAGGCCCGGTTCTTGGAGATCGCCGAGGGGATGAACTGCACGTCGTCGACAGCCCCGTTGACGAAGTCGACCGCCGCGCTGTTCCACAGTGCGCGGCCGATGGCCGTGTGGCCGGTCGCCTTCCAGCCGGAGGAGAAGGACGCCGATCCCGCCAACAGCCCGTTCACGTAAAGGCTGATGGTGTGGGCGCTCGCGTCGTAGACGCCGACCATGTGGTACCAGGTCCCGGTGACGGCCGTCGCACCGGTCACCGAAGTGGCGGTGGCGCCGGTCGAGTCACTGGAGCGGACGGTGAACGCCAGCTTCCCGCCCGCGAGTTGGAGGTAGAAGGGGCTGATCTTCGTGCCGTCGATACTGGCGAAGGTCTGGTTCCCGGTGAGCGAGTTGAGCTTCACCCAGGCGGACACCGAATACGACGCGCTCGTGTCGAGCACCGTGTTCGGTACGTCTACGTAGCTGTTCGACGCCCCGGAGAGCGCGACCGCGTACGGGCTGGTCTTGCCCGTAGTCCAGGAGGCGCCGGCCTGGAGGGTGCCGGTGTTCGCGTGGTTGGTGACGTCGGGCGCCCGGGTGCCGGAGCCCTGGTAGAAGGCGTAGCGGGCGCCGTACTGCGCGGTCGGCAGGGTCGTGCCCGAGCCGTTGAAGGCGCCGATGCTCGGAGCCGCCGTGGCGGAGACCGTGTTGCCGAAGAAGTCGCTGCCGCCGTTGCCGGAGACCAGCACGCCGGCGCCGATGGCCGGTGAGCCGGTCAGCAGCTTGTACGCGTTCGCGGTGCTGCTGCCGGTCGAGGCCCCGCCGGGTGCCACCAGCAGCGGATCGGCCGTCACCTTCGCGGTGTCGGTCGGTTCGGAGCTGGGATGGTTGCCGTAGAAGAGGTTGTGCGTCCAGGTGCCGCTCGACGAGTAACCGCCCGTGCCCAGCTTGTAGATGAGGTTGTTCGAGAAGACGATGTTGTTGCCGGACGCGGTGCCCGAGGTGATGGGCGCGTTGTTGTCCGCGCTCTGGTAGACGGTGTTGTTGTAGATCTGCGTGGTTCCGGTGGTGGTGAGGCCGGTCAGCTTCGCGAAGACCGCGGTCTGGATGCCGTCGTTCTGGCTGATGTTGTAGCGCACGATCGACGAGGTGGCGCCGAAGGACGGCCGGCAGCAGAACTCCAGCGCGCCGCCCGCGTTGTCGTGCGTGTAGTTGTACTGCACGATCACACCGGTGTTGTCGTGGTCGATGTCGAAGCCGGTGCCGTCCTCGGCGATCTTCCCGTAGCGGCCCACCTCGTTGTACTGCCAGACACCGCCCGTGTTCAGGGCCATCCACATCGCGGCGCCGCCGTAGCGGTAGCCGGTGTCGGTGACGGTGTTGTACTGCACGGTCGGCGCGTCGCAGAACACGCAGACGATGCCGTTGCCGCCCACGTCGTTCAGGGTGTTGTTCTGCACGACGACGTTCGACGTCGAGGTGGAGTGCCCGTATCCGTTGTACGAGCCGATGTAGACCCCGCCGGCGTCCACCTTGTTCATGGTGTTGCCCTGGATGAGGATGCCGTCCCAGCCGTTGTCCGCGTACGAGTCGCTGAGGTTGAAGGAGATCCCCGCGTCCTTGCTCGGCTGGAGCATGGTGCCGTCCCAGTAGCCGAGGACGTCGTGCAGGTTCAGGTTGAGGATGCTGATCCCGCTCAGGATGCCGCTGGTGTCGTTCTCCACCAGGACACCGGCGCGGGCCGCCGCCGTGGTGGTGGTGTTGGTGACTTCGAGGTTCTGCACGGTCCAGTACTGCTGGTTGACGAGGTAGATCGCCGCGTCGACGCCACCGCCGTTGATGGCGGGTTTCGCGCCCGAGCCGTAATCGGAGATCACGATCGGGCTGCCGGACGCTCCCGATCCCAGCGGATGCAGTTGCCCCGTCCAGGAGCCGCCGTCCTGGAACAGGATCTGGTTGCCCGCCGCGAAGGTGGTGGCGTTGACGTTGGTGAGGGTCTTCCAGGCAGTGGCGGCGGTGCAGCCGTCGTTGGAGTCGCTGCCGGAGGCGGAGGAGATGTAGTAGGTGGTGCAGCCGGCGGCCTGGGCCGACGGGGCCGCGAGGGCCATGGAGGCGGTGACGAGGCAGAACGCCAGGATCGATATGACCAGGCGGAGTGCCGAGCGGGTTCTTCGCACAGCGGTATCCCTTTTCTGTCGAGCAGCACTGTTCGCAGGAGGCAGACCGGGGCGGCGGTGCCGCCCCGGTCGGAGGGGGGGTGGGTCAGAAGGGGCCGTCAGCGGGGTCGGTCAGGGGGCGATGTCCCACTGCTGGCAGGTGTTGTCGAGCTGCTGCCACTGGCGGACCGCGACGCCGTTGGCGGTGCCGCAGTTCTTCACGTCGATGGCCATGCCGTTGCCGACGTTGGTGATGGTGTAGTGGGTGCCGACGTGGGTCACGTCCCACTCCTGGCAGAGGTTGCCCAGCGAGGCCCACAGGTCCAGGGCCGTGCCGTTGCTCTGCGCGCAGTTCACGGAGTCGAGGGTGGTGCCGCTGTTGACGTTGGTGATCGTGTAGTGGCCGTTGCCCGCGCTGGTGAACTTCCACTGCTGGCAGGTGTTGCCGAGCGAGGCCCACTGGTCGATCGCGGTGCCGTTGGCCGTACCGCAGTTCACCGCGTCGAGAACCTTGCCGCTGTTGACGTTGGTCAGCCGGTAGGCCGTGCCGGCCACCGGGAAGGTCGCGGCCGGAGTGGTGTAGCCGACCGAAGTGACGTTGGCCTGCACGGCGTTGTCGGTCGCGTCGGTCGGATAGCCGGTCGTCATGACACCCTCGAAGAAGGAGCCGTCGGAGCCGTTGCTGTTGTCACCGCCGGTACCGAGGACGATGGCGCCCTCCTTCTGCATCGGGGTGTAGCCGCCGAGGTTGGGCAGCGCCCCGTTGTAGAAGGTGGTCAGCGAACCCGACTGCGCGTTCCCGCCCTTGAGGGCGTAGGTCGTCGTGCCGTTGTTCTTCAGCATGGCGGTGACGTACTCGCTGGAGATTCCGGTGTTGCCCGAGTAGGAGCCGTTCGCCCCGAAGAACAGGCCGTTCTCCAGGTCGGCCTCGACCCAGGGACCGGAACCGGTTCCGCTGCACGAGAACCAGCACTCGGTGCCGAAGTTGAGCGCGTCCATGTGTCCGTTGCCGGTGTCGTTGCCGGACGTCTCGGCGTTGCCGTAGTCGAAGCAGCAGCGGTTGTTCACATGATGGCCGGAGGCGACCATGTAGGTGCCCTCGGGGGCGCTGCCGGTGGCGATGCCCGTGGTGCTGTTGTCGCGGTAGCCGACACCGGGGGACACGAAGACGCCGTAGGCCGCGTGGCCGCCGACCGTGACCGGGAGGGCGTTGGCGATCGCGCCCACGTCCTGGCCGCCGTTGCCGCCCGGACCCTCGATGGTCAGGTCGTTGTGGTTCGAGGACTGGTCGTAGATCTTGGTGATCACGCAGGTCGTTCCCGAGCAGAAGGAGTCCTGCGCGGCGGCGTTCGCGTACCCCCCGGCGGCGAGCACGCCGATGTCCAGGGTGGTGGAGTCCGAGGCGCGCTTCACCTGGTAGAGGGCGCCGTTGTAGGTGGCGTAGAGCGCCCGGGTCGTGCTGTGCGCCGCGGCGCAGGGTGTCCCCGCGGTGGCGTAGATGTCGCACGGCAGGGACGAGGCGGCCTGGGCCGTGCCCGCGGCGCCGACGGCCCCGACCAGGATGCCGGCGAGCAGGGCGAGCACCGCGCCGACCCTCAGCGCGAACCCTTTGAGGTGTCTGCCTGTCACTGTGAACCTCTTCCGTCATGCGTTCTTCGCCGGCCCGGCAACGGGGGCCCGGGAGGCGGGAGCGGGGGAGCAGGAGGATTGTTAGCGCTAACAATTCAGGCTCTCGGACGGCCACTTGTCCGAGGTGCAAGGGGATGGGGGAGGGGAGCGGGAGTTGAGGGTGCGGCGGTCCGAAATCCGCTCTGGTCCGAGCGTTGTCTCCGACGGTCGGCCGGTCCTGCGACTCCGAATTTTTACGCCGGGGTGAACGGCAGGTCAACACTGCCGCATGGTCAAAAGTGTGGAAACAAAGGGCACATGCGACACGTTCCGGCGATCCGGGCCGAGGATGCGACCACCTTGACCTCACCCCATGTGTGCGCTAACAATCGTCCACGATGCGGAGGAGGCGGACCATGGACGGGGATCGTGCGCCGGTGATGGCGGATGTGGCCCGGATCGCGGGCGTCTCGCACCAGACCGTCTCGCGGGTCCTCAACGACCACCCGAACGTACGGCCCGTGACCCGGGACCGTGTGCTCGCCGCCGTCCGCGAACTCGGCTACCGCCCCAACGCCGCCGCCCGCAACCTGGCCACCCGCCGCACCCGCACCCTGGGCGTGGTCAGCTTCAACACCACGCTGTACGGCCCCGCTTGCATGCTCTACGGCATCGAGCAGGCGGCCAGGCAGCACGACTACTTCGTCACCGTGGCCGCCGTCGGCGCGCTCGACCGGCGTTCGGTACTGGACGCCGTCGACCGGCTCCGGGACCAGGGAGTCGAAGGGATCGTCGTCATCGCGCCGCAGACCGCCGCGGTCGGCGCGCTGGCCAACGTACCGTCGGACATGCCCCTGGTCGCGGTCGGCTGCGGCACCCACACGACGCTCGCCTCGGTCGCCGTGGACAACGAGGCCGGTGCCGAACTGGCCACCTCCTACCTCCTCGACCTCGGCCACCACACGGTCCACCACCTGGTCGGACCGCGCTCCTGGCTCGACGCACGGGAACGCGAGGCCGGCTGGCGCGGAACGCTGGAGAAGCGGGGCGCTCCCGTGCCGGCACCGCTGTCCGGCGGGGACTGGACGGCCCGCACCGGATACGAACTCGGTCGACGGATCGCCGCCGACCCCGATGTCACCGCCGTGTTCTGCGCCAACGACCACATGGCCCTCGGCCTGCTGCGGGCCCTGGAGAAGGCCGGGCGCCGGGTGCCCGAGGACATCAGCGTCGTCGGTTTCGACGACATGCCGGAGACCGAGTACTTCGGCCCGTCACTGACCACCGTCCACCAGGACTTCGACGAACTCGGCCGACGTGCCCTGCGGGCCCTGATCGAGATCGTCGGCGACCCCGACTCGGGCCTCCCGCCCGCCGACGAGACACCTCACATCGTCATCCAGCCCAGTCTGGTGGTACGGACCTCGGCGACCCGTCCCCGCCGGGCGGGAAGGCCGTAGGAGGCGAGGCGGGTGCGCGGCTTCCGGATGCCTCCCCTCCCAGGCCGGCGCGCAGTGCCTCGACCTGCTCGGCGAGCATCCTGCGGGTGACCGTGGCGTCGTTTCCCTGGTGCGAGCCGTGGAACGTGCCCGGGTGGAGGTGCAGTTCGGTGAGTACACCGGCCTGGGCGAGGCGCTGGGCGTAGGCGATGCCCTCGTCGCGGAGCGGGTCGAACTGGCAGACCGTGATGTACGTCGGCGGCAGTCCGGACAGGTCCTCGGCGCGGGCAGGGGCCGCGTAGCAGGGGACGTCGTCGCCGCCGCGAACACCCTCTCCCAGATAGTGGTCCCAACTCAGCTCCGCAGCGGGCAGGTTCCAGCCGGGGGTGTCGGCGTAAGCCAGCATCGACGGGGTGGCGAGCCGGTCGTCCAACTCGGGTGTGCACAGGAACTGGAAGCGGAGAGGCGGACCGCCCCGGTCCCGGGCCAGGAGAGTGACGGCCGCCGCCAGACCGCCGCCCGCGCTCTCCCCGAACACCGCCAACCGGTCGGAATCCAGGCCCAGTTCGGCCGCGTTCTTCGCCGCCCACACCAGGGCCGCGTAGCAGTCCTCGACCGCGGCCGGATAGCGGTGCTCGGGGGCCAGGCGGTACTCCACGGATACGACGACCACACCCGCCTCGGCGGCCAGGCGCCGGGCATCCGCGTCCGCCGCCGCGACACTGCCGAGGACGAACCCGCCACCATGGAGGAAGAGCAGACCGGGCAGATCGCCCTCCGGCTCGGCAGGGCGGTAGACGCGCACGGGAATCTGCGAGTCCGCCACGAGGACGTCGTCGTACACATCGAGCGCCACGGCGGGCTCGTACGGCGGCATGTGCGCGAGGGCGCGGGCCATGTTCGCCCGGGCCGCCCGGTGGTCCGCGAACGAGAACCGCGAGACGACCTCCAGGCGGCCCGCCAACTCGGGGTCTATGGGGTAGGTCATCGGCTCGTCGGCCTTCCTCGGTCGGCGGGGAACGGGCAGCGGAAGGTGTGCCGGCCGGGGCCGGTCTCCACGGGCCCGGTGCCCGGCAGGTGCACGGTGGCCGTCGTCGACTCCGGGATCAGGACCTCGACCCGCAGTTCACCGTCCGCCGTACGCCACTTGGTCTCGGCTCTGCCGTACGGCGTCTCGTGTGCCGCCTCCGCCCAGGTGAGGCCTCCGCCGGGGCGCGGGCGGATCAGGAGACGGCGGTAGCCGGGTTCGGCGGGGGCCAGGCCGGCGACCGTGCGGTGGAGCCAGTCGGCGACCGCGCCGGGGGCGTAGTGGTTGAAGGACGTCATGGGGCTGGGGTTGACGCTGCCGTCGGGGAGCAGGGCGTCCCAGCGCTCCCACACCGTGGTGGCGCCCATGTCCACCTGGTACAGCCAGGACGGGCAGGAGCGTTCGAGCAGCAGCCGGTAGGCGGTGTCGAGGTGCCCGGTGTCGGCGAGCGCGTCGCACACGAGCGGGGTGCCGAGGAATCCGGTGCCGATGCGATGGCCGCGCTCCGCGACCAGGGCCGCCAACTCCGCACCGGCCGCCGCTCGTTCGCTGTCGTCGTCGAGCAGCCGGAACACGAGGGCGAGGGCGTAGGCGGTCTGGGTCTGTTCGGTCAGACGGCCGCCACCGGCGTGGAAGCGGGCGCGGAAGGCCTCGCGGACGGCGTCGGCCAGTGTGTGGTAGCGGGTGGCGTCGTCCTTCTCTCCCAGTACCTCGGCGGCACGGGCCAGCAGGCGGGCGGAGTGGGCGAAGTAGGCGGTGGCGACCAGTTGGGAGGAGGTGGACGCCCGTGGGGGCATCGCCGGGGGTGCGGTGGGGTCGAGCCAGTCGCCGAACTGGAAGCCCTCGCCCCAGACATGACCGGGCCCGGCGACCTTGTCGATGGCGTCGACCCAGGCACGCATGGACGGGTACTGGGCGCGCAGCACCTCGGGGTCGCCGTAGCGCTCGTACAGCACCCAGGGGACGACCACGGTCGCGTCGCCCCAGCCCGCCATCGGCCGGTTCTCGCCGGGCGGTGGGGAGTTGGGGATGAGCAGGGGCACCTGGGGGCTCATCACGGGCGGGATGCCACGGGCGTCGGCGGCCTGCTCGGCGGTGAGGTCGCGCAGCCAGGAGCGCAGGAAGTCCCGGACGTCGTAGAGGTAGGCGGCGGTGGGCGCGAAGACCTGGACGTCGCCGGTCCAGCCGAGGCGCTCGTCGCGCTGCGGGCAGTCGGTGGGTACGTCGAGGAAGTTGCCGCGCATGCCCCACACCACGTTTTCGTGCAGCCGGTTCAGCGCGGGGTCGGAACAGGAGAACCAGCCGGTGCGGCGCAGGTCGCTGTGCAGGACGACGGCGGTGACGTCACCGGGCTTCAACTTGCCCGGCCAGCCGTCGAGTTCGGCGTAGCGGAAGCCGTGGAAGGTGAAGCGTGGCTCCCATTCCTCTTCCCCGCCGATCGGATCGCCGCGCAGGGTGTAGCGGTCGGTGGCCGCGGCACGGCCCAGGGAATGGGTGGAGAGCGTGCCGTTCTCCAGGAGTTCGGCGTGGCGCAGGGTGATCGTGTGCCCGGCCGGGCCACGGGTCCGGATGCGCAGCCGCCCCACCAGGTTCTGCCCGAAGTCGAGGAGCAGGCGCCCGGGTTCGGTCGTATCGACTGAGACCGGTTCGACGTACTCGATACGGCGGACCGGTGGACTGTCGGCCGGGAACAGTACGGAGGTGTCGAAGTCGGGGAGCAGGCGTGCCGGTTGCCATGCGGAGTCGTCGAAGTCCGGTCCGCTCCAGCCGAGTTGTTCCCGGCGGGCGTCGTACTCCTCGCCCTCGTACAGGCCGGCCGAGGTCACCGGGCCGTCGCTCGTGCGCCAGCCGGGGCCGGTGACGACGGTGTCGGTGGTGCCGTCGGTGTACTCGATGTGCAGCTCGGCGAGGAGGCCGGTGTGCGGGCCGTAGAGGTCGCGGGTGCCGCCGTTGAAGCCGAGCAGGCCGCGGTACCAGCCGTCCGCGAGATGTGCGCCCCAGGCGTTGGCGCCCGGGCGGAGCAGGGGAGTCACGTCGTGGACCTGGTAGCGGTGGCGGTGGTGGTAGCTGGTCCAGCCGGGGGTCAGCACGAGGTCGCCGACGGTCGTGCCGTTGAGTTCGAGTTCGTAGACGCCGAGCGCGGTGGCCAGCAGACGGGCCGACCGCACCTCTCGCCGTACGGTGAAATCGGTCCGGAGAAGGGCCGCGGGTGGTGCCGGGGTGTGGTGCTCCCGGAGTCGGGGACTGATGACCTGGGCGGTCCAACTGTGCTGTGGCATGGCGGAGTTCGCGGCCCTTCTCGGACGTAACGGATTCAGTGCGCGGCGGGGACGGGCAGGGCGGCCGCGTCCCGTTCGGGTTCGCGCAGCGGCGGGATGAACAGGGCGATCGCCAGCGCGACCAGGCCCAGCAGGCCGCCCAGCCGCAGGGCCGCGGTGTAGCCGCTGTCGCTGTAGAAGGCGGTGCCCTTCATGACGGTGCTGTGGGCGTCGAGGACCGCGAAGAACAGGGCGCCGAACAGCGCGCTGAACAGGCCCAGCAACATGATGAGCGTGCCGCTGGCCTGGCCGTGCTCGTCCGGGGTGACGGCGCCGACGACCATGACGGGGGCCGCGGCGACCACCGTGCCGCCGCCCAGGTTGGCGACGCACATCGTCCACATCAACTGGGTCTCGTCGGCGTGGAACGAGCCCATCAGCAGGAAGCCCAGCGCCATCAGGGCGAGCCCGCAGCGGGCGAGGAGCCGGGCGTCGACGCGGCGCATCAGACGGCTGGAGTAGACCCCGATGAGGAAGACGATCACGGAGGCAGGGGCGGTGATCACCGCGTTGTGGTGGACGCTCCAGCCGAGGCCGTCGGAGACGCCGGGGATGTGCGGGTAGAGGGCCAGCAGGATGCTGATCGTCGGCGCGGAGAAGGCGACCGCCTGGCCCCAGGAGGCGGACAGCAGGACGGTCGCGACGCTTCTGCGCCGTAGCACCTTGAGATTGAGGATCGGGTACGAAGCGGAGCGCTCCACGAGGACGAAGGCGACCAGCGCCAGGGCGCCGCCGGTGATCCAGCTCAGCGTCTCGCCGCTGCCCCAACCCCATTCGTCGCCCCGGCCCAACACGTAGACCAGCGCGCTCAGGCCGCCGCCGAGGGTCAGGCCGCCGAGCCAGTCGAAACCGGAGTCGAAGGCGTGCCGCGGGGTCTCCGGGACGAGGAAGACGACCAGGACGAAGGCCACGGCGGAGACCGAGGCCAGGAACCAGAGTCCGCCGCGGTATCCCCAGCCGTCGACCAGCCAGGCCGCCAGGAACGGCGAGGCCAGGGCGACCAGGCCGCCGGCGCTGGCCAGCAGGCCGGAGGCCGACTTCACCAGCTTGGCCGGGAAGATGTCGCGGATGGCGGGGTAGGCGAGCGCCGGGAACACGCCGTAGCCGGCGCCGAGGGCCCGGCCCACGAGGACCAGCCAGTAGTGGCCCGCCATCGCGGCGACGGAGTCGCCGACCACGCCGAGGCCGGTGACGGCCACCATGATCCGCTTCCTGCCGTACAGGTCGCCCAGCTTGAAGAGGAACGGCGTGAACAGGGTGTAGACGAGCGTGACGACGAGGGTGAACCACACGACCTGGGTGGTGTGGAAGACCTGGGCCACACTCGCGAGCGAGTTGGAGCCGAGGATCACCACCGCGGTCACCAGCTGTGTGGGCCAGGTCAGCGCGAGCAGTACGCCGGCCAGGCGCGGGGTCCAGCGTCCGGAGGTCTCCGGGGTGCCGTTGCCGTCGGGCGATGCGTGGGCAGACGACGGTGTCATGCGACCACGTCCTTTCAGGGAGCGAGCGAGCCATTGAGCGAGCGGGCTTCCTGCGGAGCTTCGGGCCGGTGAAACGTATAAAACAAGGGATCGGGCGATGCGCCGGGAGCAGGTATTGCTTTCGTTTCCTGCGCCTTGACAAGGTAGTGAAACGATTCAGAATAGAGCGGGTGTGCGGTTGCGCTGCCGGAGGTGGAGCGGTCAGGGATGGTAGAACGCTCGTGTGATGCGGCCTGAGAGAACAGCCGAAGTCGAGCGGCTCCGGCGCCTGTTCCGGTTCTTCGGTACGACACAAGGGGCCGGCCGCTCACCGGTGTACGAGACCCTCAGTGAAGGTGTCGCGGGTGACGAGAGCCTTCTCGCGCTGCTTCTCGAAACACCGGAGGATCAGCGCCGCCCCAGTCTCCTGTTCGCGGCGGTGAACCTGCTTCTCGCATCACGCCGGGACTCGGAACTGGCCGCCTACTACGCGATCCACGGTGGGCGCAGAGCGGTCGACGATCAACTGGTGCCGACGTTTGCCGCCTTCTGTGGCCGGCATCGCGACGAACTGGCACGGCTGCTGTCGCAGCGATCCACCCAGACCAACGAGATCCGCCGATGCGTCGCCCTGCGCCTCGGTGTCGATCACGTCCACCGCCACTGGCCGGGTCCCGTCGCCCTGGTCGAAGTCGGCGCCAGTGCCGGGCTCAACCTGCTGTTCGACCACTACGACTACCGCCTCGACGGCGGGACATCGTCGGCGGTCGGTGGCTCCTCCGTCGTCGTGTCCTGCGAAGTCCGCGGATCGTCCGGCACCGGCGTGCGCCGGACCATGCCGGGGATCACCCGGCGACTCGGCATCGACCAGCATCCGATCGACCCGGACGACCCCGATGCCCGAGCCTGGCTGGAAGCGTTCATCTGGCCCGAGCAGACCGGCGAACTCGCCACTCTGCGGGGCGCGATCGCCCTCGCGGCCGGTGCTTCGGGTGTGAGGGTGGCGGCGGGCGACGCGACCACGGACACCGCTCGGATCCTCGGCGAACTGCCGGGCCGCGAGCCGGTGGTCGTGTTCACCGCTTCGCTGCTCAGCTACCTCACCGCCCCGGCTCGTACCGCCTTCGTCGCCCAACTCGACGAGGCCGCCCGCCGGCGCCCGGTGGCGTGGGTCTTCGCAGAGGCACCCGGCCTGCTGGCGACCACCGCCCTCGACATCGCTGCTCTGCACGGCCCTCTCGCTCGACGCAATTCCCTGTACCTGGTCGGAGCCGGCCTCCGCGGCGACGGTCACCGTCATGACCAGTTGCTCGGCCTCGCCGACCCGTATCTGCGCTGGATCTCGCTGGCTCGAGGTCCCGCGGACGACTTCCAGTGGGTCCCGGCCGACTGAAGCAACGACCACGCGACGTGGTCCCGTATCACTGGGGGCGGAAGATCCGGTTCAGGTGGTGGTTCAGGACTGCGGTCGCGGACTCCGGGCTGCGCTGGCCGACGAGGATGCTGGTGCCGAGGCCGGCGGACATGGCAAGCAGGCCGACGGCTTCCGAGTGTGCGTCGACACCGGGTTCGAGCAGTGCCGCTTCCTGTGCCTGTCCGAGGAGTTCGGCGAGGGCGACTTCGGCGGCGTCGGGGTTCTTGATGAAGGGTTGGGCTGCGAGCGCCGGGTCGTTCACGGCCAGAACCGCGTAGGAAGTGTAGAGGTGGTGGAAGGTGCGGCTTTCCTCGTCCGTCGGCAGCGCGGCCATCAGCAGCGCCTCGACCATCGCGCGTGGACCAGGACTGTCCCCGGCGGCCCGTACCCGGGCCGAGACCCGCTCGCCGAATCTCTCCGCCAGCAGGTCGAGCCCGGACAGCAGCAGCTTCTCCTTGGTCTGGAAGTAGTACTGCACCAGCCGCAGTGACACGCCCGCCTCCGCCGCCACTTCGCGCATCCCGACGGCATGCAGTCCGCGTCGGCCGGCGACCCGGACTAGGGCCTCGGTGATCTCGGTGCGCCGTACTGCGTGGTCCACGCGCTTGGGCATCGGCCGGTTCTCCGCTCGTCGTCTCCACCATGACCCTGCGGGCCCTTTTGATGATACAGCCGTACCAACATCGTGGTACGTTCGTATCACAAAACCGATACGCCGGAGGTGGCCATGCCCGAGACC
Organism: Streptomyces sp. NPDC051576; assembly: GCF_040681835.1. NCBI lineage: Bacteria > Bacillati > Actinomycetota > Actinomycetes > Kitasatosporales > Streptomycetaceae > Streptomyces > Streptomyces sp. NPDC051576. The sequence continues at coordinate 213,175 of NZ_JBFAZO010000007.1, read as the reverse complement.
GCTGCCCGAACCCAGGCCGACGTCGGCCGTTATGTGAGCGATGCCTGGCGGGAGCGCTACTTCACGGCCTGCGACGCGGTCTACGCGCTGGGGGTGCCCGCGCTCACGGAAGTGGACGTGGAGACGTCCTTCGGTACCACGCACGTCTACCGCTACGGCCCCGCGGACGAGGACGCCCGATTCCGCACCCCTGTCGTCCTGGTGCACGGGGCGGGTTCCTGCTCCGCCATGTGGTATCCGAACACCCCTGCCCTCAGCGCGGACCGCCCGGTCTACGCGATCGACACCCTGGGCGATCCCGGCCGCAGTGTGCAGCGCGAACCCATTCACCAGCCCGAACACGCGGCGCAGTGGCTGGACGAGACGCTCGCCGCGCTCGGGCTCGACCGCGTCCACCTCGTCGGGTCCTCCTACGGTGGCTGGCTTGCCCTGAACCAAGCGCACCGCAGGCCCCGTCGCCTGGCCTCGGTGACCTTGCTCGACCCCGGGGGCCTGGAGAAGGTGGGGCTGCGCTTCTTCGTCTGGATCTTCGCGAGCCTCTTCGCGACCTTCGCACCCAAGGCGCTTCGCCCGCGACTGGCGGCCTGGCTCGAACAGCCGGTCCTCGTCGTGCCGGAACTGCGCACGATGATCAGAACGGCGGTTCGCGCCTACCGCATACGCCGCCCGGCACCACTTCCCCTGTCCGAGGAGGAGCTGTCCACCATCAGGACTCCGCTCTATCTGGTGCTCGGTAAACGAAGCCTCCTCGTCCACCCGCAGCGGCAGGTGGAACGTGTACCGCGCGTGGTCCCCGGCGCCCGGGCAGAGATCATCGCCGGCACGGGCCACGGACCGCAGATCGACCACGCGGAGGAGATCAACCGCAGGATGCTGCACTTCATGGCCTCCGTCGACGGACGACCGCCCACGCCGACGGGCCGGGACAGTGCCCAGGGACGGGCAGGCCAGAACCCGGACCGGTAGCGCGGAGAAGCCTGGTGGTCGACGCGGCCGAATGCGGGCCGCCGGGCAGGTGCCCATGGCGGCACGCATCCTGGTCCGGCTCCGGCGCCCGCCCGTGACCTGAGGAGGCAGGACCCGGGCGGGCGGACCGGTGAGGTCAGACGATCTGCCAGAGGTGGGCGGTCGAGCCGTCGTCCGTCGACTGGACGACCTGGGCGCCCAGCGTCGTGGACGCCTGGTCGACGCCGAGCACCAGAGCGCTGTTCTTGTTCTGGACCACGAACGCGTTGCCGCCCGTGTACCGCAGCCGCCACAGATGGTCGTCCGTGCCCGAGTCGGACCACTGCAGGACCGTCGCGCCGGCGGCGGTCGACATGCTCGACACGCCCAGGATCTTCTGGCTGTTGAGGTTCTTGATCTTGAAGTAGCCGGTGCCCTGGTCGACGAACTGCCAGAGGTGGTCGGCGGTTCCGTTGTCGTCCCACTGGATGGCCAGGCCGCCGTCGGCCGTCGACATGGTCTTCACGCCGAGCAGCAGCCCGCTGTTGACGTTCTTCAGCCGGCGGTAACCGAGCGGGACGATCCGCCAGTTGTGGTCGGTGGTCCCCGTGTCGGGCCACTGGATGAGCTGCGCGCCGTCGGCGGTGGACGCGGAGGTCACGCCGAGGAGCTTGGCGCTGTTGGCGTTCTTGAACTGGACGTAGCCGGTGCCGAGGTCCACGACCTGCCACTTGTGGTCGGCCGTGCCGTTGTCGGTCCACTGCAGGACCTTCGCGCCGTCGGCGCTGGACGCGCCGTCGACACCGAGGACCTTGCCGCTGTTCTGGTTGCGCAGCCGGACGTACGAACCGTCCAGCACCAGCTCCCAGTTGTGGTCCGGAGAGCCGTTGTCGGCGAACTGGACGGCGAGGCCGCCGTCGTTGCGCGACATGCTCTGCACGCCGGCACACTTGCCGCTGTTCTGGTTGACGAGCAGGAAGCGCGGCGGCGCGGCGGCCTTGCCGTCGGCGTCCCAGTAGATGCTGTAGTTCTGGTGGTGGTTGTCGTAGAACGGGATCAGGTTCACCGTCGAACCGTTGGCCGTGGCGGTGAAGTTGAGCGGGGTCGACGTCGCCTGGATCGACGAGGTCTTCAGCACCGGGAGGGTGCTGTGGAGGGCGTCGGTGCCGTATGTGCCGCTCAGCACGACCGGGCCGTAGGTGATCGCCTTCACGCCCGGGTCGTCGTTGGTCGCGGGCAGGGTGACCGACATCGGCAGCTTGACGGTGACCGTGTCGCCGTCTGCCCAGGCGCGCGACAGGGTGGCGTAGGTGCCCGGGGTGAGGGTGAGGCTCTGCGTGGTGCCGTTGACCTGGATCTGGGCGTTCGACGTCCAGGACGGGATGCGGATCTTCATCGCCCAGGTGCCCGAAGTGCCCGTCACCTTCAGGGTGCTGGTGTCGGAGGCGGGGAAGGTGGTCGTCTGGGTGACCGTGACCCCGCGCGTGGACCAGGTCAGCGTGGAACCGATGAACAGGTTCACGTACAGGACGTCGTCGGCGTCGCTGCGGAAGTAGATGGAGTCCGTGAGCTTGGTCTGGGTCTCCATGCCGGTGTTCTGGCAGCAGGTGAACGTGTTGTAGTCGTTCGAGTACGTCCGCTGCCCGCCCGGGATGCTCGGTGTGAAGTAGCAGATGAAGCCGTGCGCTGAGGTGGGGTCCTGCTGGCCGAGGAGCTGGTTGGTCAACGCCCGCTCGTAGTAGTCGAAGTAGGCCGCGTTGCCCGGGTCCATGCGGAACAGCTCACGGGTCAGCTTGAGCATGTTGTACGTGTTGCAGCTCTCGCAGGTGTCCGCGGTGAGATACGCGGCGATGGCGTCCGGCGCCTTGAAGAACTCCAGGACGCTGTTGCCGCCGAACGCGTAGGTGTGGTGTTGCAGGACGATGGTCCAGAAGTTGCGTGCGATGTCCCGGTAGCGCGTGGTGCCGGTCGCCTCGAACTCCCGGGCGCTGCCCACCATCTTGGGGACCTGGGTGTTGGCGTGCAGACCGCTCAGCGCGTCGGTGTCGCTCGCCAGCGGGTCGAAGACCGCCGCGTGGTCGAAGCGTTGGGCCACGGTGAGCCAGCGGGTGTCGCCGGTCATCTGGTAGAGGTCGGTCAGTACGGCGTTCATGCCGCCGAACTCGATGGTCAGCGTCGTCTGCATCTGCGTGTAACTGAGCCTGGCGGTACGCCAGTCCACCCACGCCGCCTTGTTCAGGAGCACGTCCCTGGCCTGGGTGTTGCCGGTCAGCCGCCAGACGTCGAGCAGCCCGGCCATCGTCTTGTGGATGCAGTAGTACGGCACACCCTTGCGGACGCCCGTCTCCACGGTGTCGAGGTCGGACTCCGGGAAGCCGGACAGATAGCCGGTGTTGAAGCCGGCCGTGGCGTCGTTGGCCTGGCACTTGGCCAGTTCGGCCACCATATAGGTGGCCTTGTCGCGGTACTGGGTGTCGCCGGTCACCGCGTAGGCCTGGGCCCAGGCGGACAGGAAATGACCCTGGCTGTGCGTGCGGAACTCGAAGGTGGGCGCCTCCCAGCCGTAGCACTGCACGGCCCCCTGTGTGGAAAGGCCGTGGTTGGCGCGGAAGTTGTACAGCAGTCGGTCGGTGTCGATGAACTGGAGATACGCCAGGGTCCGGTTCATGTTGTCCAGCCAGCGCCCGGCGGCCAGTTGGACCTGGCCGAGGTCGAAGGGCTGCGCGGTGACACCGCCGTCCGCGTGGGCCTGGGGCAGGGTCGCGGCGAGGGCCGGCCGGGTGCCGAGCACGGGGCCGATGACGCTCGCGGCGAGCGCCACGGCGCCCGCCTGGAACAACCGGCGCCGTGACAGCGGGGTGGGGTGCGCTTCGGGTCTCATCGATGTCCTTTCCTGGACCGTGAGTTGAGCGGCTTCCGACGGGGCGGAGAGATGCTGGGCACGGAGGAGCGCGGCTCAGTACCCGACGTGGAAGGTGGCGTCGGCCTGTGCCCCGGTCGTCGTGATGGGGTCGATGCGCAGGACGTAGTTCGAGTGCCGGACGTAGCGGTCCGGGAAGTTGTACGAACGGAAGGACGTCCAGGTCGCGTCGGCGAGCCCCGCGGTCCGGTAGAACGTGGCGTCCGCGGCGAACCCCGACGTGCCGTCGTTGACGTCCAGTTCGAGCTGGTAGTTGAAGTGCCGCAGATAGCGGGTGGGGTAGCTGACCGACTGGAAGGAGACACCGGTGGAGTCGGCGAGGCCCGGCACCAGCTTCCACTGCGAGTCGGTGTACGGGTCGAAGGGATACGGGTCGATACGGCCCACGAAGTTGACGTGCCGCCAGTAACGCCCGGGAAAGTTCGAGGACTTGATCCGGTTCCAGGCAGGCGTGCCCCACCGGGTGACGAGGTTGTCGTACTCGGTCTGGCTGATCGGCTGGACCGTGCCGTGCTTGCAGTTCAGCGGAGGTGTGTAGAGGCGCTGGTCGACGGCGGTCCAGGTGCCGGCGGCGAGGTCGCTGCTCTGCCAGGCGTAGAACACGCCGTTGGGGGTGTAGGTGTCGCCCCAGAGGTACCAGGTGCCGGTGGCCTGGGAGTTGACGAGGATCGGGGCCTCGGTGCTGCCGTGGGAGACGGTGCCGGTGAAGGCCGTGAAGCTGCCGGGGTCGAGGGTGGTGGACTTGGAGCCCAGCAGTTTCCCCGTGGAGTTGTTCTTGAAGTACATGTAGTTGACGCCGTTCACCCCGACGGCCATGTCGCCGTCGATCGCGTCGTAGCCGGGGTCGAAGAACACCTGACCGGTCGTCGCCGTCTGGAAGTCGGTGGTGTAGCTCACCATGATCACGTTGTGTCCGGTGCTGTTCACGGACGAGTAGATGATCGCGTACTGGCTGCGCGAGGCGTCCCAGAACGCCTCCGGGGCCCAGCTGTGGGTGTCCATGTCGTGCAGCTTCAGCAGCCGGTAGTTGTCGAAGGACCGCAGGTCGGCGGAGTCCCAGACGTGGATGTACTGGCTCTCCTGGGTCCAGTCGGTGCCCTTGAGGTTGGTCGCCATGGCCACGAAGGTGCCGTCCTGCTTGCGCAGGATGTACGGGTCGCGCAGCCCGCCGAAACCGCCGGTGGGGGTGACGACGGGGGCGTTCTGGTTCAGCGGTGTCCACTCCAGGCCGTCGGTGCTGACGGCCAGGTGCAGGCCGTAGTCCGAGCCGAGGTTGTTGGGCGACTCCGTGAAGTAGCCCATCACATAAGGCGTTCCGGTCGCCGCGCGGGCGGAGGCGGTGCCGAGGGAGAGGGCCAGCGGGACGGCGGCGGCCATCCCGAGGAAGAGCCGGCGGGAGGGTCGGGGCATGCCGGAATCGGGCTCCGTGCTCATGGGGACTCCTGATGAGGATGATGAGGCAGTGGGTGGTGTACGTCAGCTCACGGGTACGGCGTCGTAGACGGCACGCGTGAGCTGCGTGCGGGCTCGGCCGGTGAGCTTGGCGGTGAGCGACTGGTAGTGGGTGTGGACGTAGGCCTGGCGGGCCTGAGTGTCGAGGCCGTCGGGGACCGCGATGGTGCCGTTCGCGGCCAGCTCTGTCTCCAACTGGGCGTCGAGGTTGTGCAGGACGTAGGAGAGGTAGTTGGCCTCGGTGTACTGCGCGGGGCCGTAGACGACCTGATGGGCGGCCACGGCCTTGGCGCGTCGGGTGTTCTCGGCGGCCCAGTCGGCGAGGAAGGCGTCGTAGCCCGGGTCGGCGAGCAGCCCTTCCCGGTGGGCGAGGCCGAGGACGACGGTGGCGTGGGTGACGTCGGCGAGAGCGAGCTTCCGGGCGTAGGCGGCCGGGGTGGTGCCGCCATGGGGTGTGGTCCAGAAGCCGGGGCCGTCGCTGACGCCGTAGGCCTGGCGGAAGTGGGCGAAGGTCGCGGCCCGTTCCTGTGTGAGGTAGAGGGCGAACTCCCGTACGGGGACGGCCTGGTCGTTGATCTCGGCGACCACGGCGGTGGGCGGCGGCGCGGGTGGGGCCGGTGTCGCGGTCGCCCGTTCCCGGTGTCCGCCCGCGAGCAGGATGACGGCCGTGATCGCCACCGCGCCGAGGACGCCCGCGACGGCGACCGCCCAGCCCGGGATCGCCCGGCGGGGCGCCGTACGACGCCGGGGAGCCGGGGTCGTGCGGCGGGTCTGGCGTACCGACGTGGTCATCGTTGACCCCTTTGAGTTCGCGCTGGTGGAAGGGTGCCCGGCCCGCCGAGCCGCATCTCTCCGGGCCGGGCACCCGCTTGGGTGTCGCCGGCTCAGCCGGCGGCGAGGGCCGAGATCTCCGAGGTGGTGAGCACCCGGTTGTAGAAGTGGACGTCGTCGATCTGGCCGTTGGTGAAGTCGACGGGGCCCTGGTTGTAGGTGCCGGCCCCGATCAGGGTGGCGCCGCCGACCGTCCAGGGAGTGGTGAAGGACGTCGTGCCCTGGAGGGTGCCGTTGACGTACAGCGAGATCGTCTGGGCGCTGCTGTCGAAGATGCCCAGGACGTGGTACCAGGTGCCGGTCGCCGCCGACGCGCTCGCCGTGACGCTGGTGGCCGTGGAGGCGTTGGCGTCGGAGGCGCGGGTGACGAAGACGAACTTGCCGCCCGACAACTGGAGATAGAACGGGCTGACCTTGGAACCGACCAGACTCGCGAAGGTCTGGTTGCCGGAGACGCTGTTCAACTTGACCCAGGCGCCGACCGAGTAACTCTGGCCGGTGTCGATCACCGAGGACGGCACGACGCCCATCGTCGCGTTGGTGCCGTCCAGGCTCAGGGCGTTGCTGCCCACCTTTCCGCTGCCCGCCCAGCCGGCATTGCCCTCGGTGTAGCCGTTGGCGGTGTTGCCGAGGAGGTTGGTGAAGGACTTCCCGCTGCCCTCGTCGAGTTGGTAGTAGCCGGCCGCGCCGGTGCCCAGCGCGTACGCCTCCCGTGCGGTGAGCGCTCGGGGGATCATGCGGACGTCGTCGATCGCGCCGTTGGCGAAGTCGACGTTCGCGCCGTTCCACTTGGCGCGGCCGATCACCGTGTGCCCGGTCGCCTTCCACGGGGAGGTGAAGGCGGTGGTGCCCTGGAGCGTGCCGTTGACGTACAGGGCGATGGTGTGGGCGCTGTTGTCGTAGACGCCGGTCAGGTGGTACCAGGTGCCGGTTGTCGGGGAGCCGCCGGTGACCTGCTTGTAGCTCGCCCCGGTGGAGTCGGCGCTGCGGACGGTGAACGCGAAGGTACCGCCCGATAGTTGGAGGTAGAAGGGGCTGATGCTGCTGCCGTCGATGCTCGCGTAGGTCTGGTTGCCGCTGACACTGCTCGGCTTGACCCAGGCGGAGACCGAGTAACTGCCGCTGGTGTCCACGGCGGTGGTGGGTACGTCGACCCAGGAAGTGCTGGTGCCGGCCAGGTTGACGGCGCCGGCGCCGAACTTGCCGGTGGTCCAGGAGGCTCCGGCCTGGAGCGTGCCGTGGTTGGAGCCGCCGCTGATGTCGGCGGTCGCGGTGCCGGTGGCCTCGTCGAGCGGCCAGTAGGCGCCGGCGGTGGCGGTGGGTCCGGCTACCGAAGTCCCGTTGTAGGCGCCGATGTTGGGGGCCGCGGTGGAGGAGACCGCGTTGCCGAAGTAGTCCAGGCCGCCGTTGCCGGAGACGACCGCGCCCGCGCCGAACGCCGGGGAACCACTGCGGAGTTTGTAGGCCGCCGCGGTGGAGCGGCCCGCGCTGCCGCCGCCCGGTTTCACGAACAGCGGGTCGGAGGTGAGCTTCGCCGAGTCCGTCGGCTCGGTGGACGGATGGTTGCCGTAGAAGAGGTTGTGTGTCCAGGAGGTCCTGGTGGTGGAGTAACCGCCCGTGCCCAGCTTGTAGATGATGTTGTTGGAGAAGGTGACGGTGCTGTTCGGGGTGCCGTCGGTGACCTTGCCGTTGTTGCCCTCGGGCTGGTAGATCGTGTTGTTGTACACGGCGGCGCTGCTGGAGCTGTCGACGCCCGACATCAGGGGGAAGACCGCGTTGGAGGCGCCGTCGTTCTGGCTGATGTTGTAGCGGACGACCGAGGTCTTCGCGCCGAAGCCGCTGTAGCAGCACCACTCGGTGAAGCCGAACGGGTTGTCGTGGCTCCAGTTGTACTGGACGACCGTCCCGGTGGTGTGGTTGTCGATGTCGAAGGCCTGGCCGTCGTAGAGCTGGCGGTACTGGCGGGAGACCTCGTTGTACTGCCACAGGCCGTTGGTCGACCAGGCCGTCCACAGACCGGCGCCGGAGAAGCGGTAGCCGTTGTCGGTGGCCACGTTGTTCTGGACGACCGGCGCGTCGCAGAACACGCAGACGATGTCGTTGCCGCCCATGTCGGTGAGGGTGTTGCCGTCGATCACGACGTTGGTGGCGTTGATGTCGTGGTTCAGCCCGAGCAGCGAACCGATGTAGATGCCGCCGGCGTCGTCGTGCGTGAGCGTGTTGCCGGTGATCTGGACGTCGTCCCAGCCGCTGGTGGTGTTGTCGTCGGTGACGTTGAACGCGATACCGGAGGACTTGCTGGGCTGGACCCCGCCGCTGTTGGTCCAATACCCCTTCACGTCATGGATGTTGTTGTTCAGGAGGTGGATGCCGGCGAGGATCCCGGTCGTGTCGTTCTGCAACTGGATGCCGCTGCGGACGGCCGCGCCGGACGCCGTGTTGGTGATCTCCAGGTTCTGGATGGTCCAGTACTGCTGGTTGTGAAGGTAGATGGTGGCGTCCGCGCCGCCGCCGTCGAGGATGGGGGCGGCGCCGGAGCCGTAGCTGGAGATCACGATCTGGCTGCCGCTCGCGCCCGAGCCCTGCGGCTGGAGTTCGCCGGTCCAGGAGCCGCCGTCCTGGAAAAGGATCTGGTTGCCGGCGGCGAAGGTGGTGGCGTTGACGTTGGTGAGGGTTTTCCAAGGAGTGGCGGTGGTGCAGCCGTCGTTGGAGTCGCTGCCGGAGGCGGAGGAGATGTAGTAGGTGGTGCAGCCGGCGGCCTGGGCCGACGGGGCCGCGAGGGTCATGGAGGCGGTGACGAGGCAGAACGCCAGGATCGATATGACCAGGCGGAGTGCCGAGCGGGTTCTTCGCACAGAGGTGTCCCCTTCTCTGTTGAACAGCACTGTTCGCAGGAAGCAGGCCGGGGCGGCGGCGCCGCCCCGGTCGAGGGGGGTGGGATGGGTCCGGGCGGGGCCGCGGGCCCCGCTCGGGTTCAACTGTGGTGCGGGTCGGGCCAGTTGGCCGTCAGTAGGCGTTCGGCCTCGTCGCTCGTGATGGGGAGGAGCGAACCGTGGCGTGCGCCGGACGGCAGTCGCGCGTCCGGGACCAGGCGCCAACTGCCGCCGGGCGGGCCGTCGGTGGCGAACAGGTGGTAGCCGCGCAGTCCGAACTCGTCGACCAGCAGATAGCTGGTGCCGTCCGCGGAACGGGTCACGGCCGGCCCCTCGCCCCGCTGGAGGTCGCCCCGGCCCACGTCCACGGCGACCGGGACGTACGCGGGGTCGTCGAAGGAGGTGCCCCGCTCGACGAGGATGTGCGTGCCCGCCCCGGGGTCCTCCGGGACCGGACGGGTGTTCACCGAGAAGCGGTACCAGTCCGGGCCGTCGTGCAGGAAGGCCGCGTCGATCACGTCATGGCCCAGGTCGAGGTAGACCTCGGCCGGTCCGAAGGTGACGAAGTCCTGGGTCGGCGCGGCCATGATCCGCTGGTACGTCCCCGCCGACCGGTCCTCCCCGGCGAAGAGGGCGGAGGCCCAGACGAGCATCCAGCACCCCCGCTCCTCGGACCAGATCGCCTTGGGCGCCCAGGTGTTGCCCGCCTCGGGCGGGGCGACCCGCACCAGGTAGGGCGCGGTCCAGGACACCAGGTCGTGCGAGGTCCATACGAGGATGCCCCGGCTGCCGTGCCGTACGGCACGGTCCCAGTCCTGGGTGGGCCACACCCGCAGGTCCGTCGCCAGCAGGACGAACACTCCCGTGCGGTGGTCCCGCAACAGGAAGGGGTCGCGGGCGCCGTGCTCGCCGACGTCGGACCTGAGGACCGGCTCGCCCGCGTTGAGCGCGGTCCAGGACACGGGAGCGGGACCGTCGCTGACCGCGAAGCGGACCTGTTCACCGTGTTCGTCGTGCTCGTCCAGGAAGTACGCGAGCAGGAACCGGTCGTACGCGGCCGACTCGTCCGTGGTGCTCACCCCTTCACGCTCCCGGCGACCAGGCCTTCGACGATGTACTTCTGCATGGTCAGGAAGAAGATCACCATCGGGATCAGCACGATGACGGTGATCGTCATGAACGCCGGCCAGTCCGTGGTGAACTGGGCGACCGCCTGGGAGGCCAGCAGCACGAGAGTCGACTTCTCGGGGGTGCTCAGCAGGATGGTGGGGGAGATGTAGTCGTTCCACACCCACATCGTCTGGAACACCCCCACCGTGATCAGCACCGGACGCACCAGCGGCAGCACGATGGCCCAGTAGATCCGGACGGCTCCGGCCCCGTCGATCCGCGCCGCCTCCAGGATCTCCAACGGCACCGATCGCATGTAGCCGATGATGATGAAGTAGCAGAAGACCGCGCCGGCCAGGTAGATGACCACCAGACCGTTGAGCGAGTCGACCAACTCGGCGTCCACCAGCATCTGGTAGAGCGGGATGATCGTGCTCTGGTACGGGACCAGGAACGCGGCCAGCAGGATCGCGCCGAACACGGTGTGCAGCCGGGACTTGCGGTAGATCATCGCGAACGCCGCCATCGAACCGACCAGCAGCATCAGCACGACCGACGCGGCGGTGACGTACAGCGTGTTGAAGAAGGCACGCACCACGGGCAGCGTGTCGAAGGCGTGCCGGTAGTTCTGCAGACTCCACGAGTGCGGAAGCCCGAACGGCGAGGCCGCCATCTCGCCCTGCGACTTGAAGGTGTTGACGACGACGTAGTAAAAGGGCACCGCCATCAGACAGGACAGCAGCAGCATCACCGCACTGGTGAGGATCGAGGCACCGCGGCGGGTCATGACCCACTCCCTTCCAGGCGCCGGGTCAGCCGGAACTGGACGAGGATGACCAGTCCGACGGCGAGCATGAACACGACCCCGAGCGCCGAGGCCTGGCCGTACTGGGCCTGCGAGATACCGCTGACGACGATCGTCTGCGTGATCGTGTAGGTGGCGTATCCGGGCCCGCCCCCGGTCAGCGAGACCGGCAGCGCGAAGACGTTGAGGCCCTGGACCATCAGCAGCATGGTGCTGATGGTGAGCGCGGGCGTCAGCAGCGGCAGCGTGATGTGGAAGAACCGCTGGCGGGGCGAGGCGCCGTCGAGGGTGGCGGCCTCGTAGTAGTCGCTGGGAATCGACTGGAGATACGCCAGGTAGAGGATCGCGTGCCATCCGGTCGCGGCCCATACGCCGACCACAATGACGGAGACCTTCGCGAGGGTGTTGTCCGCCAGCCACGGTGTCGCGCCCATGCCGAAGAGCGTGTGCAGCAGCCGGTTCAGGGCGCCGGAGGCCAGCGGGTTCAGGATGAAGTTCCACACCATGCCCAGCACCGCGATGCTCGGGATGGCCGGGAAGAAGAAGACCGCGCGGGCCAGGCCCTGGCCGAAGAACTTCCTGTTCAGTACGACGGCCAGCGGGATCGCGAGCACGGTGATGATCACGGTGGTGCTGACCGCGAACAGCAGGGTGAAAGAGAGTCCCGACAGCAGCGAGCTGTCGGTGAAGACGCGGTGGTAGTTCTGCCAGCCGACGAACTTGGTGTCGGGTGACATGCCCGAGAAGTCGGTGAAGCTGTAGTACACGGAGCGGGCGAACGGGATGGCGACGAGGATCAGCACCACCAGTGCGATCGGGATCAGGAAGGCCTCTCCGGCCGCCCGCTCCCGCCAGCGGGCCGCGACGGCTCTCGGCGACGGGGGTCGCGTCTGCGTGATCTCGGGTTCTGTCCGCGGGGACGTGTCAATGGTCATGTCATCCTCCTTTCCTGGGTGTCTCACGGGTGAGCGGGGTCGCGGCCCGCCCGTCGTAGCGGGCCGCGACCCGGTGGTCGTCTTGAGGTCGGTACGGCTGAGGTGGGGCTAATTCCGGGCGGTCTACTTGAGGGTGGCCCACTTGGAGTCCAGTGCCTTGGTGACGTCCGCGGGCTTGGCCTCGCCCAGGACCGTCTGCTGGACCTCGGCGAGCATCGCGGCGTCCAGCGGGCTGGTGTTCGCGCCGGGCCAGGCCTGCCAGGTGCACCAGATCTTTCCGGCGACGACGGCCGGGTACATCTTGGCGAGCGCCGGGTCCAGGTTGGGCTTGTACGTCGACGTCGTGGTGATGGAACCGGTGGTGTCGTGGTAGATCTTCGAACCCTTGGCCCCGGCCAGGAAGTTGATCCACTTCTCGGCCGCCACCGGGTTCTTGGCCCGTGAGTTGATCGCGTAGGCGGGAGCGGCGGCACCGGCCCAGTAGTCCTGACCGGCCTGCTCGCCCGGCACCGGCCAGAAGTCGATCTTCATCTTCTTGGCGCCCTGCCGGACCGGGGCGACACCCCAGGAACCCGTGGCGATCATCGCGACCCGGCCGGAGATGAACTCACTCTGGACCTGGTCGCCCTTCAGACCGGCCACGTCCTTGGACACGAGGCCCTTCTGGTAGAGCTGCGCCCAGGAGTCCAGCGAGGGCGTCCACGCCTTGCTGAACGTGGTCTTGCCGTCGTAGATCTGCGTGTCCAGGTCGCCGCCGGCCTGCTGGTCGGCCTGCCCTATCTTGGCCATCACGGTCGTCGAGATGCCGTCCGACGGTTCGAGCAGCGGGCTGATGCCCTTCGCCTTGAGCTTCGCGCACATCGCGAGGAACTCGGCCCAGGTGGCCGGCGGCTTGGTGACGCCGACCTTGGCCAGCAGATCCAGGTTGACCAGGTAGCCGCCGCCCCAGGAGACCGTCGACACGCCGTAGACCTTGCCCTTGTAGGTCTCGGCGGCCTTGTTGAACGGCGAGACCTCGCTCACCGCCTTGAGGTTGGTCAGGTCCTTCACATAGCCGCCGCCGACCTGCTCGGTCTTGTTGCCGAGGATGAACACGTCGGCGGCCTGGTGGGCGAGCAGCCGCTTCTGCAGGGTGTTGATGTAGTCGTCCACCGGGGGCGCGTAGGACATCTTGATCTTGATGCCCGGGTTCTCCTTCTGGAACTCGTTGACCAGCGGCTGCATGGTCGCCTCCGCGTCCCAGGTGAAGAACGTCAGGGTGCCCTTGCCGTCCGCGGAGGCGGTGCTCGATCCGCTCCCGCCACCGCATGCCGCCAGCGTGGCGAGCAGACCGCTCAGGGCGACCGCGGTCGCGATTCTCTGACGTCTCATGACTTGCTCCTGTTGTGATGAGGGTTCTTCTCGAGCGGATTTCTCACTGTGTTCGACACCTGTCTTCACCCGTCCTGAAGCGGGATGCACAAGGGTGCGGAGGCCGGAACGACCCTGGTGATCGACCCGTCCGCCTGGTGGTGCAGAAGGTCGAAGGCGAGCTCGCGGTGGAAGCCGTCGCCGCCGGGGATCGCGAAACGGTGGTAGGCGATGACCCACTCGTCCGTGCCGGGGATGTTGAGGACCGAGTGGTGGCCGGTCGCCAGGATGCCGCGGTCGGCGGCCTTCTCCAGCAGCACACCGCGGTCGGTCCAGGGGCCGAGCGGTCCGGGGCCCGTGGCGTAGAGGACCCGGTAGTTCTCGTCGCGGGTGTCGTCCACGGACCAGGACAAGTAGTACACGTCACCGCGTCTGTGTACATGGGCCGCTTCACGGAAATCCGTGGGCGTCCAACTCACGACCCGGGACGCGTCGAAGGACGTCATGTCCTCGTTGAGCGGCACCCCGTGGGCTGTGCCGTTTCCCCAGTAGAGGTAGGCCGTGCCGTCGTCGTCGGTGAACACCGACGGGTCGATCGCCCGGCCCTCGAAACGGCCGGCCTCGATCAGCGGCCTGCCCAGGTCGCGGAAGGGACCGAGCGGCGAGTCCGCCACGGCCACCCCGATGCTGTCGGTGCGTGCCGTGAAGTACAGGTAGTAGCGCCCGGCGCGGGAGGCGGCGGCCGGCGCCCAGGCGTGCCGCTGTGCCCAGGTCACGTCGCGGCCCAGTTCGAGGACGACTCCGTGGTCGTGCCAGTCGAGCAGGTCGGCCGAGGAGAACGCCCGGAACGCGGTGGCCGCCCACTGGTCACTGCCGTCCGTCGTGGGATAGACGTAGTACCGCCCGTCGAACGCCACGAGTGCGGGGTCCGCGAAATATCCGGGGACGGGGGAGCCGACCGGCATTGCGACGGCGGGTTGATCCGCTGCGAGATCATCCATGTCAGACTGAAATCCTGTCGTTCCGAGGAGGAAGAGAAAAAATTGGTAACGATACAAGACGTCGCCAAAGAGGCCGGCGTCTCGCCGATGACGGTGTCCAACGTCATCAACGACCACCCGAACGTCAGATCCACGACCCGGGCCAAGGTGCTGGAGGCCATAGCCAGGCTCGGCTACACCGTCAACGTGGCCGCCCGCAACCTGCGCCGCGGTCGCACCGGGACGATCGGTCTGGCGGTGCCCGAGGTCGACCGGCCCTACAACGGCCAACTGGCCGCGGAGATCATCAAGGCCGCCGCCGACCAGCAGCTGCGGGTGGTCCTCGAACAGACCGGGGCGTCCCGGGAGAACGAGCTGGACGCGCTCGCGATGTCCCGCAACCGGCTCTACGACGGGCTCATCCTCAGCACCGTCGGCATGGGCCAGGCCGACACCGACCTGTTCCGCACGGACTACCCGGTCGTCCTGCTCGGCGAGCGCATCTTCGAGGGCCCGGTCGACCATGTCGCCATGCCCAACGTGGACGGCGCCCGGGCGGCCACGGCCCACCTGATCGAGAACGGCTGCCGCAGGGTGGCCATCCTCTACGGCCCGCCCTCCGACGAGATCGACATGTCCAGCCTGCGCTTCGCCGGCTACCAGCAGGCGCTGGCCGAGGCCGGACTCGACGTCCACCCCGAACTGGTCGTCCATCTCGACGAGTTCACCATGCGCAGCGGGGCACGGGCCGTCCGTTCCCTGGTCCGCGGCGGGGCCCATTTCGACGGCATCTTCTGTGTGACCGACACCGTCGCGATCGGCGTGCTGCGCGGCCTGGCGGACCTCGACATCGCCGTGCCCGACCAGGTGAAGGTCATCGGCTTCGACGGCATCGACGAAGGCTCGTACACCGTTCCCTCGCTCTCCACCGTCGACCCCGACCACCAGGCCATGGCCCGGGTCGCGGTGGACCGGCTGGTCGCCCGCATCGCGGGACAGACACCGGAGGGCGGGGTGAGGGAACACGTGAGTCCTTTCACCGTCGTGGCCCGGGAGTCCACGGTGGGCCGGACACCCGGCCACTGAGCCGGGGCCCGCCCCTCGGCGGACCGACACCGACGCTATGCCGACGCTCACAGGCACCTCCCCACCGATGGACCGGATCTTGTACCGGGGCATTGCCCCGGCGCGGTGTGTATCGTTACAGTCTGGATCGCCGCTGGCAATGCCCCGGAAATAACGAATTTGACGACACGTGCCGGCCGGAGCCTCACCCCACCGGTTCGGGTCCGCGCCAACTCCCCCAGAGAAGGGGTCACTTATGGGCATCGAAACAGGATCGGCCACCGAGGCCGACAGCAGCCTGACGCCGACCAGCATCGTGGTGGACACCGGTGCGCCGGGCAGGGCCATCTCGCGCGACCTGTGGGGAATCTTCTTCGAGGACATCAACTACTCGGCGGACGGCGGCCTCTACGGCGAGCTGGTGCAGAACCGGTCCTTCGACTACAGCGCGCGGGACCGGCCCGACTGGCACGCCCTGACCGGATGGAGCGTGCGCGCCGAGCCCGCCGACGCCGGGGAGGTGACTCTCCGGACCGAGAACCCGGTCGCCCCGCAGTCATCGCGCTACGCGGTCCTTCGTACCTCCGCGCCGGCCGGAAGCGTCGCGCTGGTGAACGAGGGATTCGACGGGATCAGCGTCACCGAAGGGGGCTCGTACCGCTTCAGCGTGTACGCGCGCTCGTTCTCCGGCGCCCCCGCCGCACTCCGGGTCGAACTGACCGACGAGGACGGGGAGTTGATCGCTGACCTTGGCTTCCCTTCGGTAACCGGCCCATGGGAGTCCTACGAAGGCGTCCTGACCGCCGACCGGTCCTGCGCCGCCGCACGGCTCGTGCTCTCCGTCGACGCCCCCGCCGAGGTCGGCGTCGACTTCGTGTCCCTGTTCCCGACGGACACCTTCGCGGGCGAGCGCAACGGACTGCGCCGAGATCTCGCCGAGGCCATCGCGGAGTTGAAGCCCCGCTTCGTCCGCTTCCCCGGCGGCTGTGTCGCTCACGGCCTCGGCCTGGAGAACATGTACCGCTGGAAGGACACCATCGGTGAACTCCCCTCGCGGCGGCAGAACTTCAACATCTGGGGCTACCACCAGTCCATGGGGATCGGCTACTTCGAGTACTTCCGGTTCTGCGAGCGGATCGGCGCCAAACCGCTGCCGGTGCTCGCCGCCGGGGTGTGCTGCCAGAACACCGAGGGCGGTCCGCGGGCGATCCCCGACGACGAGATGGACGACTACGTCCAGGAAGTGCTCGACCTCGTCGAGTTCGCCAACGGACCCGCCGACTCCCTCTGGGGCGCGCGCCGCGCGGAGCTGGGCCACCCGGAGCCCTTCGGCCTGGAGTACCTGGCCATCGGCAACGAGGACAAGATCAACGCCGTCTTCCGGAACCGGTTCGAGCGCATCTACCAGGCGGTCCGCGGCAAGCACCCCGAACTCACCCTCATCGGCACGGCAGGACCCAGCCCCTTCGGCGACGACTACGAGCAGGGCTGGAGCTTCGCCCGCGACCTCGCCGTGGACCTCGTGGACGAGCATTCGTACAAATCGCCCAAGTGGTTCTTCGAGAACCTCGACCGCTTCGACGCCTACGACCGCGGCGGCCCCGGCGTCTACCTCGGCGAGTACGGCTCCAAGGGCAACACCATGCTCAACGCCCTTGCCGAGGCTGCCTACATGATGGGCATGGAACGCAACGGCGACATCGTCCGCCTCGCCTCCTACGCCCCGCTGCTGGCCAAGCTCGACCGCACCCAGTGGGTCCCGGACCTGATCTACTTCGACAACGAGCGCGTGCTGCCGTCGCTGAACTACTACGTCCAGCAGATGCACGCCACGGCGGTCGGCGACCGCTCCCTGCCGGTCACCGTCACCGGCGCTCCGCAGTTCACCCGCCCACCGCAGCGTGAGGCGTCGGTATCGGTACGGGCCGCCGACGCCGACGTGACGTTCACCGGGCTTCGCCTCAACGGCTCCGAACCGCTGTCGGCCGCCGTCGACGCCGAGACCACCTTGGTCCGCTTCCCCGTGAGCACGGACGACGAGGACTACACGATCACCCTCCAGGCCCGCCAGACCCGAGGCGACGAGGGCTTCGCGGTGGCGTTCGGCGACGTCGACGGCCCCGACCACTTCGAGTGGAGCTTCGGCACCTGGAAGAACCGCTTCCTCAGCCTGTACTACCGGGCCGACGGCGACCTCGACGAGGCCGTCGAGCCGATCCCGTTCTCCGTCGAGACGGATCGCCTGTACGACCTGGAGATCCGGGTACAGGGCCGGGGCCGGCGCATCACCTGTCTGCTGGACGGCGTCGTCGTGCACGACGTGACCAGCCCGGACCGTATCGAGGAGCGCTTCTCCGCCACGGCGGTCCGCGACAGCGACACCGGCACGGTCCACGTCAAGATCGTCAACGCGACCGACCAGACCGTCCGGACGTCCCTCGCCCTCACCGGCGTGACGGGCGCGACGGATGCCTCCCGGACCACGCTGGCGGCCCCGCCGGGCGCGGGCGCCGCGTTCGAGCCGGCCCCGGCCGTGCCGGTCGGCTCCCGGTGCGACCTGTCCGAGCCGGTCAGCGTCGAGCCGTACTCGTTCACGATCCTGTCGCTTCCCGCATGACGTGTCCGCGTGCCCCGCACACGCGGGGCACGCGGACACGTCACACCTCTTGTGCCATATGTCGAACTTGGTACAGGATGTCGAACCATCTCGTTGTATCGATAAAGAGAACACCTTGCGTGGAGGAAGCCGATGGTGAACACCGCGGACGAGACAGCCGGAATCCCGGAAACCTACGTCGTAGGAGTCGACTACGGGACGCTCTCCGGACGGGCCGTGGTGGTCCGCGTCCGCGACGGCGCGGAGCTGGGGACCGCCGAGCACGCCTACCGGCATGCCGTCCTGGACCGGGAACTGCCGGACGGCACCCGGCTGCCCCCGGACTGGGCCCTGCAGGTGCCCTCGGACTACCTCGACGTGCTGCGCCACGCGGTGCCCGAGGCGCTCGCCGCCGCCGGTGTGCCACCGGAGCAGGTGATCGGCATCGGCACGGACTTCACCGCGTGCACGGTGCTGCCGACGCTCGCCGACGGCACACCCCTGTGCGAACTCCCCGGACTCGCCGGCCGCCCGCATGCCTACGTCAAACTCTGGCGCCACCACGCGGCGCAGGCGCAGGCCGACCGCATCACCGAACTCGCCGACGCACGCAAGGAGCCCTGGCTCCAGCGCTACGGCGGGAAGATCTCCTCGGAGTGGGAGTTCGCCAAGGCGCTCCAACTGCTGGAGGAGGACCCCGAACTCTACGAGTTGACCGAGCGCTGGATCGAGGCCGCCGACTGGATCGTCTGGCGGTTGAGCGGCACGTATCTGCGCAACGCCTGCACCGCCGGGTACAAGGGCCAGCTCCAGGAAGGGAGTTACCCCTCCAGTGACTACCTGGCGGCGCTGAACCCCGCCTTCGCCGGCTTCGTGATGGACAAGCTGGACCAGCCGATCGGTCAACTCGGAGCTCGCGCGGGCGGGTTGACTGCGGAGGCTGCGGCGTGGACGGGCCTGCCCGAGGGCATCGCCGTGTGCGTCGGCAACGTCGACGCGCATGTGACGGCGCCCGCGGCGGGAGCGGTGGACCCGGGGCAGATGGTGGCCATCATGGGCACCTCCACCTGCCATGTGATGAGCAGTGACCGGCAGGGCGTGGTGCCGGGCATGTGCGGGGTCGTCGACGGCGGGATTCTGCCGGGTCTTTGGGGTTACGAGGCCGGGCAGAGCGGGGTCGGTGACATCTTCGGCTGGTTCGTGCGCACCGGTTTTCCGGCGTCGTACGCCGAGGAGGCGGCCGCGCTGGGCCGTGACGCGCACGAGCACCTCACCGCCCTCGCGGCCGGACAGCGGGTGGGCGAGCACGGGTTGGTCGCGCTGGACTGGCACAGCGGCAACCGCTCGGTGCTGGTCGACCACGAACTGAGCGGTGTGGTCGTGGGGTTGACGCTGTCGACCCGGCCCGAGGACGTCTACCGGGCACTGCTGGAGGCCACCGCGTTCGGCACCCGGACCATCATCGAGGCCTTCGAGACGTCCGGAGTGCCGGTCGGCGAACTGATCGTCGCGGGCGGGCTGACGAAGAACGCGCTGCTGATGCAGATCTACGCGGACGTCACCCGCCGACCCCTGGGTGTCATCGGCTCCACCCAGGGCCCGGCCCTGGGCGCGGCGATGCACGCGGCGGTCGCCGCCGGGGCCCACACCGACATCCAGGCCGCCGCCCGCTCGATGGGCAAGGCCGACCGGGGCGTCTACCAGCCCGACCCGGAACGCGCCGCGGCCTACGACCGGCTGTATGCCGAATACCGGCTGCTGCACGACTACTTCGGCCGCGGCACCAACGAGGTCATGCACCGCCTGCGCCGCCTCCGCGCCGAGGCATCCGCCTGAGCGTCCCGACAACTCGCCCCGAACTCGCACCACTTGAAAGGCAGAACCCCATCATGGCCTCACTCGGAGAACCGACCACCGGCCGGGAGATCTGGTTTCTCACCGGCAGCCAGGCACTGT
Source organism: Streptomyces sp. NPDC051576 (assembly GCF_040681835.1). Classification (NCBI taxonomy): domain Bacteria; kingdom Bacillati; phylum Actinomycetota; class Actinomycetes; order Kitasatosporales; family Streptomycetaceae; genus Streptomyces; species Streptomyces sp. NPDC051576. Next base: position 193,357 of record NZ_JBFAZO010000007.1, on the reverse strand, counting down.
ACGGCGACGACACCCTGGCCCAGGTCGCCCATCAGTCCCAGCAGATATCCGAACGCCTCGGCGCCGCCGAGGAGATACCCCTGCGGATCGTGTGGAAGCCGGTCCTCACCGACGCCGAGTCGATCCGCAGGCTGTGCCTGGAGGCCAGTGCCTCCGACGACTGCGTGGGGGTGATCGTGTGGATGCACACCTTCTCCCCGGCGAAGATGTGGATCGCCGGACTGAGCGCCCTGGACCGGCCGGTGCTGCACCTGCACACCCAGTACAACCTGTCGCTGCCCTGGTCGAGCATCGACATGAACTTCATGAACCTCAACCAAGCCGCCCACGGCGACCGGGAGTTCGGGCATATCGAGGCACGTGTCGGCGTCAACCGGAAGATCGTCGCCGGGCATGCGACGGACCCGCGCGTGATCCGCCGTATCGCGGCATGGTCGCGGGCCGCCGCCGGCCGGCACGCGGCGCGCACCCTGCGGCTGGCCCGCTTCGGCGACAACATGCGCGACGTCGCCGTGACCGAGGGCGACAAGGTCGAGGCTCAACTCCGGTTCGGTTACTCGGTGAACACCTACGGCGTCAACGACCTGGTCGCGGTCGTCGACGCCGTCGAGGACAAGGCCGTCACGGAACTCGCCGCGCTCTACGAGGAGCAGTACGACGTACGGCCCGCGCTGCGCCCCGGCGGCATCCGCCACGACTCGCTGCGCTACGCCGCACGTCAGGAGATCGGTCTGCGGACCTTCCTGACCGAGGGCGGCTTCACCGCCTTCACCACCAACTTCGAAGACCTGGGCGGGCTGCGGCAGTTGCCCGGTCTCGCCGTCCAGCGGCTGATGGCCGACGGCTACGGCTTCGGCGGCGAAGGGGACTGGAAGACCTCCGCGCTGCTGCGCACGATGAAGGTGATGGGCGCGGGCCGGCCCGGCGGCACCAGCTTTATGGAGGACTACACCTACCACCTCGGTCCGGGTGAACCGCGCATCCTGGGCGCCCACATGCTGGAGGTCTGCCCCTCCATCGCGGCCGGCCGCCCGAGTTGTGAGATCCACGCACTGTCGATCGGCGACCGCGAGGACCCCGTCCGACTGGTCTTCGACGCGGCGCCCGGCCCCGGCGTGGTCGTCGGCCTGGCCGACCTCGGCGACCGCTTCCGCCTCACCGCCAACGTGGTCGACGTGGTCGCGCCCAGCCAACCACTGCCCCAACTGCCCGTCGCCCGGGCGGTATGGAAGCCGCGCCCCTCGCTCGCGGAGTCGGCCGAGAGCTGGCTGCTGGCCGGCGCCCCGCACCACACCGTGCTCAGCTCCGCCGTCGACCTGGAGACGCTGGCCGACTTCGCCGCCATGACCGGCGTCGAACTGCTCACCATCGACGAGAACACCAGCAGCGACCACCTCGCCAAGGAGATCCGCTGGAACGCCGCCTACCACCGCCTCGCCCAGGCCCTGTGAGCCACGCGCCCCGCGCAGAAGGAGACGATCGATGACCGCGCGAGTCCGCGACGGCCTGCGGCAAGAGGTGCTGGACGCCAACCTGGCCATCCCCGAGGTCGGCCTCGCGACCCTGACCTGGGGCAATGTGAGCGGGATCGACCGGGAGGCGGGCGTCTTCGTCATCAAGCCCTCCGGTGTGCCCTACGAGGACCTCACCCTCGACCACCTGGTGACCGTCCGTCTGTCCGACGGCAAGGTTGTCGACGGCGACCTGCGCCCCTCCACCGACACCGAGACCCACCGCTGCCTCTACCTCGCCTTCCCGTCCACCGGCGGGGTCACCCACACCCACTCCACCCACGCGGTCGCCTTCGCCCAGGCCCGCCGCGACATCCCGGTCCTGGGCACCACCCACGCCGACACCTTCAACGGCCCGATCCCCTGCACCCCCGACCTCACGCCGGAGCAGTGCGCCCTGGACTACGAGTACAACACCGGCCGCGTGATCGTCGACATGCTGGCGGAGGACGACCAGAAGGCGGTCGAGGTGCCCGCGGCCCTGGTCGCGAACCACGGTCCCTTCACCTGGGGCGCCACCGCCCGCAAGTCCCTCGAACACGCCATCATCTGCGAGGCGGTCGCCGACATCGCCATCCACACCCTCGCCCTGTCCCCGACCGGCCCACCGCCCCGCCACCTGGTCGAACGCCACTACACCCGCAAACACGGCCCCGACGCCTACTACGGCAACCCGGAGGCGGCGACCGGCGTGTGATCACCGCATCCGCCGCCTCACGGGCGGTTCCAGCCGTCCCCTGTGCGGCTGGAACCGGTGTCATTCCTCCCCTGACTCCCACAGCCCCCTGGGCAGTTCGTCGCCGTAGCGCCACAGGCGGCTGCCGGGGCCGGTCAGGGTGGTGCGGGCGTCGCGTACGAAGGTGCGCAGGGCGTTGTGGCAGCGCGGGTTCCAGTCCCACAGGAAGTCGATCATGTCGTCGACGACGTGGAGCAGCCGCTCCTCGGGGCCGCCGCCCTTGAAGCGGGCCATGAAGGACTGGTCGGTGGCCTGGTCGCCGGTCTGCCGGAAGAACATCGCGGCGTTCGACGTGAGCATCTGACTGAGGAGTTCGACGAGGGCCACGATGTTGTCCGCGGTGTCCGGCTTGCCCGTCGCGAACAGGATGCCCCGGTAGTAGTCGGGCAGCAGTTCCGGGATGTCGCGGGCCGCCGTGCGCCGGACGGGCGGGGTCAGGAGGAAGCGGTCGACGGCGAACGCCAACCGGTCGGCGGTGTGCGCGGTCAGGAACGAGAACATCAGGCCGGCGCCGTCCACGAAGGCGAGCATCGTGCCGTTCGGGAGCCGTCCCAGCCGGGTTCGCGTGATCCGGTCGCGGGTGTACGAGCCCTCCGTCCGTCCTTTGCGGACCACCAGCAGGCGCCCTGAAGTCACCGTCACCACACGGGAGTTGAGGGCTTCCTCCACTGCGATGAGGTGCACCTCCTCGTCGCCGTCCAGGGTCTCGCGCAGGACGTGCTGGTTGTCGGCCAGGCGGCGCCGGGACCGGGTGGTGTCGTTGGCCAGTACGGCGGTGAACGACGGGTCGGGTTCGGGGCGTTGGCCGAAGAGGCTCACTGCCGTCGCCCCGTCAGCCGCTCGAGATGCCGGACAGGGTTCATGAGCCCCTGTCCGCCAGGACGATCTCGGAGACCACCGCGGAAAGGCCCTGCGCCTCCGTGACGCCGAACCGCCGCCGCCCACGTCCGCAGGTCAGTCACCGCGCTTTCCGCAACGTGTTCCACACGCACTCCCTGTTCGCTCGCCGGTGCCCCCAGAAAAGCCCGAACTGCCCACGGAACACGATGTGTTCTGTAACACTCGGACAAGTCCGGACACCCGCGGCAAGCCGCGGACACCGGGTTTCAGGCATGGGCGTGCGGGGGCGGGCATGGATGAAATCGGGCAGGACGAGCATGTCGTCAGACCACGCCGGCCGGTGCCGGACCGGGTCGGCACGCAGAAGGAGCTGGCCACCGCGCTCAGCGCGCTCAAGGACCACTCCGGGCTCTCGATCCGCCGCCTCGCCCAGATCACCGGGGTGTCCCGGGCCACCCTCGGCGGCTACTTCGCCGGCAGTCATCTGCCCCTGGCGACGCTCCCCGACACCCTGCCCACCCTGGTCCGGGCGTGCGGGGTCACCGACCCCGAGGAGATCTCGCTGTGGGTCGAGGCACTGAGCCGGGTCCGCCGCGGCCCCGCACCCCGCCCGGCCGGAGCACCCGCTCCCTATCTGGGGCTCGCCGCGTTCCAACCCCAGGACGCGGAGCGGTTCTTCGGCCGCGAGGCGCTGACCCGTCGGCTGTGCGAGGTTACGGTGGCGCTGCGCGCGGCCGGGGGTGGGTTGCTGGTCGTGGTGGGCGCGTCGGGGGCCGGCAAGTCCTCGCTGCTGCGCGCCGGACTGATCGGCACCCTCCGGGCGGACGGGGTACCGGAGTTGGGCCCGGACATCGTGATCCGGCTCCTCACCCCGGGAGCCCATCCGCTCGCCGCCCTCGATGCCGCCCGGGCGGCGGACGCCGTCGTAGTCCCCCGTACCACCGTGTACGTAGTCGACCAGTTCGAAGAGACATTCACCACCTGCACCGACGAGCAGGAACGCCGTGACTTCATCACCGCGCTCACCCAACTCGCCGCCCCCGGAGGGGAGTCGGCCACCGTCGTGGTGGTCGGGCTGCGCGCCGACTTCTTCGCGCAGGCGTCCCTGCACCCCGTCCTCGTGCCGGTCCTCCAGGACTCGCACCTGGTGGTCGGTCCGATGAACGAGACGGATCTGCGGCTGGCGATGACCGAGCCCGCCCGCCGGGCCGGAGTGGAGTTCGCCGACGGTCTCGCCGATCTGCTGGTCCGGGACCTCGCCCCGCTGTCGGGAGCCTCGGTGCCGACCGGCGACGCGGGTGCGCTGCCCCTGCTCTCGCACGTCCTGCTGACCATGTGGGAACGCGGTCAGGGCCGTACCCTCACCGTCGCGGACTACCGGGACAGCGGCGGTATCCGTGACGCCGTCGCCAACACCGCGGAGACCGCGTATGCCGGACTGCCGCCCGCGCAGCAGGAGTTGGCGCGCCGCGTCTTCATGCGGCTGGTCCATGTCGGGGACGGCTCGGTCGACACCCGGCGCCGGATCGCCCGCGGTGAACTGCTGCTCGCCGAGGACGAACCCGATGCCGTACGCGAGGTGCTCGACGCCTTCATCACGCGGCGGCTGCTCACCGCGGACCGGGAGCACATTGAGTTCAGCCACGAGATCCTCGTCCAGGCCTGGCCCCGATTACGGGACTGGATCGACGCCGACCGGGACGGCCTGCGGATCCACCGCCGCCTCACCGACGACGCCGAACGGTGGCGGGACAACGGCCGCGACCCCGGCCTGCTCTACCGGGGCGGTCTGCTGTCCGCCGTCGAGGACTGGCTGGCCGGAGCGGGACGGTCCGCCGACATCAACAGCCGCGAGCGGGAGTTCCTGGTCGAGAGCCGTGGCCTGGCCGCCGCCGAACGGATCACGGCCGCCCGGGGTATCCGTCTGCGCCGCCAACTCCTCGGCATTCTCACGGTGTTGCTCGTCCTGGCCGGACTGCTCGCCGGAGTGGCCGTCGTCCAGAAGCGGTCCGCCGACCGGCAGCGTTCCGCCGCGTTGACCGCGCGCGACATCGCGCTGTCCCGTCAAATCGCCACCGAAGCCGACGACTTACGCAAGCAGGACATCGGCCTGGCGGCCCAACTCTCCCTCACCGCATACCGAACCTCACCCACCCCCGAAGCCCGCGCCAGCCTCCTCGGCGCCTTCGCCGTACCGCAGGTCACCCGCCTTCTCGGGCAGCACGGCGCCCTCCAGTCACTGGCCCTGTCGGCCGACGGACACACCCTCGTCGCAGGCGGCGTCGACCCGAGCGTGCGCCGCTGGAACATCACCGACCGGGCCGCACCCCGGACCCTCGGCACCCCCCTCAGCAAAGGCAAGCAGGCCGTCTACGCGGTCGCCCTCAGCCGCGACGGCCGCCTGCTCGCCGCCGCGGGCGCCGACCGAACGGTGTGGCTGTGGGCCCTGAACGGCACCCGTGCCCAGTCCCTCGGCGCGCTCCCGGACCCTCCCGCCGACACCGTCTACTCCCTTGCGCTCAGCCCCGACGGCCGCACTCTGGCGGCGGGCGGCGCCGACCGGACCGTACGCCTGTGGGACATCCACGACCCGCGCCACCCGACGTCCCTCGGCACCCCTCTCGTCGGCGGAACGGGCTACGTCCAGTCCGTCGCGTTCGCCCCCGACAGCCGCACCCTGGCCGCCGGGGACGCCGACCACACCGCGCGCCTGTGGGACGTGACCGATCCCCGCCACCCGCGCGGCCTCGGCAAGCCGCTCGGTGCCGACGACGACGTGCTCGCCGTCGCCTTCAGCCCGGTCGGCCATCTGCTCGCGGTGGGTGCCTCGGACGGGTCGGTGCGGTTGTGGAACGTGACCCGGCCCGCACGCCCCGACCCCAGTCCGCTCCGGCTCAACGGACCGACGACCTGGGTGAACGCGCTCGTCTTCAGCCCCGACGGCAGCACGCTGGCCGGCGGCGGATCCGACAACGCCGTATGGCTGTGGTCCACCACCACCGGTTCGGCGCTGATGACCCTGCCGCACCCCAGCCATGTCACCGCGGCCGCCTTCCTCCCCGACGGCCACACCCTCGCCACGGCGGCCGCGGACGGCCAGGCCCGGCTGTGGGACCTGCGGGTACCGGCACTGCCCGGCACCGCCGACCCCGCCTTCTTCCTCGCCTACCGCGGGTCGGGCCATCTCCTCGCCGTCGCCCGGTCCGGCGGCCCGGTCACGCTCTGGCGGACCGGCGACCCGCGCGTACCGGTCCAGGCAGGACCCGCCATCGCCGACCCGGCCCACCCGCACAGCTTCTCCGGCGCCGCCGCCTTCAGCGGAGACGGGGAACTCCTGGCGATCGGGGGCGGCGACGGAACCGTGGAGATATGGAACGTCGCGGACCCGGCGCACCCGCGATACGTCAGCACGCTGCGCGGCCCCACCAAGACCGTCCAGTCCGTGGTCTTCGACCCGGTCGGCCAGGTGCTCGCGGTCGGCACCAGCTCCGCGGAGTTGTGGCTCTGGGACCTCACGACCCCCACCCGTCCCGTACCGCTGCCGCGTCTCGCCACCAGCACCGACAACTACGTCATGTCGGTCGCGTTCAGCCCGGACGGCCGGCTGCTCGTCGCGGGCGGCACCGACAAGCTGGTGCGGGTCTGGAATGTCAGCGCACCACGGCGGGCCAAGGCCGTCGGCACGCTCGGCGGGTTCGGGAACTTCGTCTCCTCCGTGGCGTTCGCCCCGAGCGGGGGACTGCTCGCGGCGGGCAGCGCCGACAACACCGTGCGGCTGTGGCGGATGTCGGGAGCCGGTCGCCCGGGCGCGCTCGGCGCGGCCCTCACCGGGCCCAAAGGGTATGTCTACAGCGTGCAGTTCGGGACGGACGGCCGCAGCCTCGCGGCCGGCAGCGGTGACGGCGGCATCCGGGTCTGGGACACCACGATCCCGGCCCGTCCCGTGCTCCTCGCCGCCCTCACCGCACCCGAAGGCGCCACCTACGCCGTGGCCTTCGACCCGCAGAACGGCACCCTCGCCAGCGCCGGGTCCGCCGCCGCGGCACACCTGTGGACCATGGACCCCGAGGCCGTCGCCCGCCTCGTCTGTGCCACGGCGGGGGACCCGCCCACCCGGGCCGAATGGACGGAGTACGTCGGCGCGTCCAGCCCGGCACGGCCCTGCGGCGCGCTGCCCGACAGATGACGAGCGCGCGTCTCTTGGACTGTAGGTATAGTCATTGGACACACAGTCTGAAGTCGCGAGGTGGGAATGACGGACGGCAATCCGGCCCCGGACGCCGAACGGGACGCGATCATCGGCGCGTTGAGGCCCGTCGTCGACGGGATCGCGGCCACGTTCGGCCCCGTCTGCGAGGTGGTCCTGCACGACTACCGCACCCCGGAGAAGTCGGTGGTCGCCGTTGCCGGAGCCCTGACCGGGCGCTCGGTGGGCGGCGCGATGAGCGAGATCGGGCTGCGGGTGCTGGCGCGCGGGGACGAGGCCGCCGACGAGCTGAACTACCTCACCCGGACCAAGGGCGGCCACCAGCTCAAGTCGTCCACGATGGTGCTGCGCGACTCCACGGGCGCGGTGTTTGGCGCGCTGTGCGTCAACGTCGACGTCACCGCCGTACAGCAGGCGCAGGCCCTGCTGGCCGGGATCGGAGCGGGGGCCGTGGCGGAGGCGTCGACCACCACCACCTTCGGCAACGACATCGACTCCGTCGTCGAGGCCATCGTCGACACCCATCAGCTACGGCAGAGCCGGACGTGGGCCCAACTCGACCGTGCCCAGCGACTGGAGCTGTTCCGCAGCCTCGACGAGCACGGGGTCTTCGCCGTACGGCGGGCCATCGAGCAGGTCGCCGTCCGGCTGGGCATCTCCCGGGCGTCCGCCTACAGCTACCTCGCGCAGGCCCGGGCGGCGACGGCCACGCCTGCCGATCCCGATTCCGCTTCCACTGGAGGAGACGCGTGACGACCAGCACCCCGCTCATCACTCTCGACGACGTCCGCGACGCCGCCGCTCAGATCAAGGGCGCCGCCCACCGCACACCGGTGCTGCGCTCGCGCACCCTCGACCGACTCGTCGGCGCCGAGGTGTTCCTGAAGTGCGAGAACTTCCAGCGGATCGGCGCCTTCAAGTTCCGCGGCGCCTACAACGCGGCCTCCCGGCTGACACCGGAGCAACTGGCCCGGGGCATCGCCGCCTACTCCTCCGGCAACCACGCCCAGGCCGTCGCCCTCGCCGCCCGCGAACTCGGCACCACCGCCGTGATCCTCATGCCCGAGGACGTCCCCGCTTCGAAGCGGGCCGCCACCGAGGGGTACGGCGCCGAGATCGTCACCTACGACCGCTACACCGGCGACCGGGAAGCCATCGGTCAGGCACTCGCGGCCGAGCGCGGGCTCTGCCTCATCCCGCCGTACGAGCATCCGCACGTCATGGCGGGGCAGGGCACGGCGGCACTCGAACTCGTGGAGGAAGTGGGTGAGTTGGACGCCGTGCTGACGCCCGTGGGCGGCGGCGGACTGATCGCCGGGACGGCCACCGCCGTCAAGGGGCTGCACCCGGGCACCCGCGTGATCGGTGTCGAGCCGGAGGCCGGGGACGACACCAAGCGGTCCCTGGAGGCGGGCCGGCGCGTGAGCATTCCGGTGCCGCGCACCATCGCCGACGGGCAGGCGGCCGAGACGCCCGGCGAGCTGACCTTCTCCGTGAACCGACGGCTGGTCGACGAGATCGCGTTGGTGAGCGACGAGGAGATCAAGGCCGCGATGCGGTTCGCCTTCGAGCGGCTGAAGATCGTCGTCGAACCGAGCGGCGCCACCCCGCTGGCCGCGCTCCTCGCCGGACGTGCGGGCCGGGTCACCGGCCGGGTGGGGATGATCGTCTCGGGCGGCAACATCGACAGCGAGCGTTTCGCGCGGTTGTGCACCGGCGGCGCGTTGTGACGGTGTCCCCGTAGGTGTTCCCCCGAATGGCGCTCCCGGGTGGACAGGAAGACGATGGAGTGGTGGGGCGCGGCCCCCGCCGGAGCGCCGGCGCCGTTCGGGGCCGCCGGGAGACGGAGACCGGCCCGGGCCGTGCGGCGCACGGCCGGAATGGAGGCAGCCGTCATGCTGGAAGTGAAGACGGTCGAGAAGCCGGACGAGCGACGTGACTTCCCCCGCGGCCACCTCGAAGCCGTCCACCTCAGCGGACTCGACTTCGCGGTGGGCACCTTCGAGCCGGGCTGGCGCTGGTCCGAGTCCGTGGGTCCGATCGCGGGCACCAAGAGTTGCGAGATCCACCACAACGGTTATGTGGTCCAGGGGCGGATGCACCTCGTCATGGACGAAGGCGGCGAGGGCGAAGTAGGCCCCGGAGACGTCTTCGTCTGTCCGCCCGGACACGACGCATGGGTAGTCGGCGACGAACAGGTGATCGTGTACGACTTCGCCGGCGCCATGGCCACGGACTACGCGAAGGCCCCGTAGTCCCTCCGGATATACGCGCCCTGTGGCACCGCACCCGCCGGGCGCGTATGTCATGCCCGGTACTCGACGACCCGATCCTCGGCGTACGCGACGGCCTCCGCGTGTCCGAACAGGCCGGGCAGTCCGCCCGTGTGCACGAACACGGTCCGCTCGCCGGGCCTGATGTCACCGTCGCGGACGGCCGCGATCAGACCGGCCATCGCCCGTCCCGTGTACGTCGGGTCGAGCACGAGCCCGGCGGTGCGCGCGGCGAGGGCGAGGGCTTCGGCGGTCGCGGTGGTGAGCGTGGAGTAGCCGGCGCCGATCTGGTCCCGACGTATCCGCAGTCCGTCTGGTGAGCTCAGTCCGGCGAATTCGCTTACGGCCAGGGCAGGTTCGGGCAGCGCGCCGACGTCGACCCCGAGCACCGCCTCCGTCCCGAGCGCGACCACCAGCCCAGCCATCGTGCCGCCCGAACCCAACGCCACGACGGCGGTACGGAGATCGGGTAGCCGGCGGCGCAACTCCTCGCCGCAGCGCGCGTATCCGCGTGCGCCGAGCGCGCTGGAACCGCCGAACGGGATCAGGGCGGGCATGGCACCGGCGCTCCGCAGTTGTTCGCCGACCTCGGCCGCCGCCCGGTCCAGTCCGGCCTGGTCCACCTCGCCCGCCCAGGCGATCCGGGCGCCGAACAGCCCGTCGAGGGCGAGGTTCCCCGAGCGTGAGACACCCGGCGATCCGCGCAGCACCAGCACCACGTCCAGGCCCAGCCGGGCTCCGGCGGCCGCGGTCAGACGGGCGTGGTTGCTCTGCGGGGCGCCGGTGGTGACCAGGGTGTCCGCGCCCCCGGCGAGCGCCGCGCCCACGGTCCACTCCAGTTTGCGGATCTTGTTGCCGCCGCCTCCGAGGCCGGTCAGGTCGTCGCGCTTGATCCAGAGGTCGTCCGGGCCGAGCCCGATCGCGGTGGCCAGCCGGGGCGCCGGTTCGACGGGCGTGGGGAAGGTGGCCAGTTCCACGTGGGGGTCGCTCATGCCGTACATCATCGCGCGCTGGGGCAGCCTGCCCACTTGCTCATGGAAACCGATCGGTTTACAGTGGTCGAGCGGGGTAAACCGATCGGTTTCCAAGTCGCGTTCCGTACGGCTGCCGCGGATGCCCCAGCTCCGGGAGATCTCCATGACCAGCATCGAAGGTTCCGTCGTCCTCGTCACCGGTGGCAGCCGCGGCATCGGCCGCGCACTGGTGACCGCCCTGTACGAGCGCGGCGCCAAGAAGGTGTACGCCACCGCCCGCGACCCGAAGACCGTCACCCACCCGGACGCCGTGCCGCTGGCGCTGGAGGTCAGCGACCCCGCGTCCGTCGCGGCGGCGGCCGAACAGGCACAGGACGTCACCATCTTGATCAACAACGCCGGTGCCTCGGTGAACGCGAACTTCCTCGACTCGCCCGTCGAGGACATCCGCCGCGAGTTCGAGACCAACTTCTATGGACCCCTGCTGGTGACGCGCGCCTTCGTGCCGATCATCGAGCGCAACGGCGGCGGCCACCTCCTCAACTTCCACTCGGTGCTGTCCTGGGTCGGCATCGCCGGCTCCTACAGCGCCTCCAAGGCCGCCTTCTGGTCGCAGACCAACTCCCTGCGCCTGGACCTGAAGCCGCGCGGCATCGAGGTCACCGGGCTGCATGTCGGCTACGTCGACACCGACATGGCCGCACATGTCGACGCGCCCAAGTCCACGCCCGAGAGCGTGGCGGCACAGGCCCTCGACGGCATCGAGTCCGGCGCCTTCGAGGTACTGGCCGACGACCTGACCCGGCAGGTCAAGGCCGGGCTGTCCGCCGAAGGGGGCGCGCTCTACCCGCAGTTGACGGCGGTCTAGTCAGACCGGCAGCAACTTCCCGACCAGCACGCTGAGTTGCTGGGCGTTGCGGCACTCGTGCATCTCGACCAGCTCCGCGTAGTCGGGCGCGGCCGAGTCGCCGGTGCCCCACCGGGAGCGCTGCTCGGGGTTCAACCAGTAGACGCGGCGCGCCCGTTGTGCGATGTGCCGCACGGCCGGGAGATTCGGGTCGCTCATGTTGGTGCGGGCGTCACCGAGGACGAACACGGTCGTGCGCGGGCCGACCGCGTCACCGTAGCGCTCCGCGAACTCGCCCAGGGCGACGCCGTAGTCGCTGCTGCCGTGCCAGCCGGTGAGGGTGGCCTCGTCGCGGATGCGGGTGCCGAGCCCCTCGGGGTCCGCCGTGCCGTGCACAAGGAGTGGGGTCACCTCGTCGAGCCGGTTGACGAAGGCGAACACGCGCACCTTGCTGAACTGGTCGTGCAGCGCCTGCACCAGCAGCATCGTGAAATCGGAGAACCCCGACACCGAGCCCGACACATCGCACAGCAGCACCAGTTCGGGCCGGACCGGCCGGCGTCGGCGCAGCACCGGCCGCATCGGCACCCCGCCCGTGGACAGTGATCCGCGCAGGGTGCGCCGGAGATCGATCGTGCCCCGCGAGGCGCGTCGGCGGCGCGCGGCGAGACGGGTGGCCAGCTTCCGGGCCAGCGGCTGAACCGCCCTGCGCAGCTCGGCCAGTTGGGCCCGTCCGGCGAACAGGAAGTCGACGCGGTCGGCCGTCGGCGCCACCGCCCGCCGGGCGATCTCGTCCCGGCCGCGCCGCTCGGCGACCCGGCGCCGCGCCTCGGCGGCGACCTGCCGCCGGAAGCCCTCGATGCGCTGCCGGATCTCGTCGTCGAGCAGCCGGTCGGTGAACCCGGCGTCCCCGCCCTGCGCCCGGATGCTCGTCCGTACCCGGGCCAGCAGCGTCTGCGGTCGCAGCCACTCCAGGGTCTGGTGCGACGACCAGCCGTCCGACGCGGGGGAGTTGCCGTAACCGCCGAAACCGTCCACGGCCTCCGCCGCCAACTGCCCCATCAGGGCTTGGTCGTTGGCGGTGAGCGCCGCCGCGAGCCGGTCGCGAAGGTCGTCGCGGCTGGTGGGCTCGCCCCGCGGTGCTCCGATGCCGCGCGGGAAGTAGAGGTCGAAGACCGGGTCGAACACGGGGCGTTGGGCTGTCCCGTGCAGCAGTGTCGCGGCCAGTCCCTCGCGGAGCAGCTCGCGGTCCGCGAACCCGAGGGCCTCCATCGCCAGCGCCGCGTCCACGGTCTCGCCGGTCCCGATGCGCAGACCGTGCGCGCGCAGCGCACCGACGAGGCCCGTCAGCCGCTCGGCGACATCGGTGGCGGTCACACGGCGTCCAGGTCGAGCTTGGCAGCCGCCCTGAGGATGTCGTCCTGGTGCTTGAGGAGCACGCCGAGAGTGTCGCGTACCACCGCCTCGTCGAGCGTGTCCGCGCCGAGCGCCAGCAGGGTGCGGGCCCAGTCGATGGTCTCGGCCACCGACGGCACCTTCCGCAGCTCCATCTCCCGCAGCGCCCCGACCACCCGCACCACCGACCCGGCCAGCGCCTCGCCGAGCCCCGGCACCTTCAGCCGTACGATCCGACGCTCCAACTCCTCGTCGGGGAAGCCGATATGGAGGAACAGGCAGCGGCGGCGCAGGGCCTCGGAGAGTTCACGGCTCGCGTTCGAGGTGAGGACCACGAAGGGGCGGCGGGTCGCGGTGATCGTGCCCAACTCCGGGACGGTGACCTGGAAGTCGCTCAGCACCTCCAGCAGCAGGCCCTCCACCTCGACGTCCGCCTTGTCGGTCTCGTCGATGAGCAGCACCTTCGGGCCTTCGCCGCGGATCGCCGTGAGCAGCGGGCGGGGGAGCAGGAACTCCTCGCTGAAGATGTCGGTGCGCGTCTCGTCCCAGCTCTCGTCGCGGCCCGCGCTGATCCGCAGCAACTGCTTGGCGTGGTTCCACTCGTACAGCGCCCGGGACTCGTCGACGCCCTCGTAGCACTGGAGCCGGACCAGTTCCGCTCCCGCGACCTCGGCGACGGCCTTGGCCAGCTCCGTCTTGCCGACACCGGCCGGGCCCTCGACGAGGAGCGGCTTGCCGAGACGGTCGGCGAGGAAGACGGTCGTGGCGACCGCGGGCGAGGCCAGATAGCCGGTCTCGGCGAGGCGCGCGGCGACTTCGTCGACGGAACGGAACAACGGGGCCTCCGGCGGATCACGGGTGGTGCATCGGCAGCGGGCAACATGTCCAAGCGCTTGTTCACCCCTACTGTCACCCGCGGCCGGGCCGCCGCGCAAGCGTGTACACCGATCGGTTTCCTCTCGGCCTCCGGCGCGGTAACCTCGCACTATGGCCACCACGACAGACAAGGCGTCCCCCCGAGACCGGCTGCTCGACGCGGCGGCCGAGCTGTTCTACCGCGACGGCGTCTCCATCGGCGTCGAGGCGCTGTGCCGGTCCGCGGGAGTCTCGAAGCGGTCGATGTACCAGCTCTTCGACAGCAAGGACGAGGTCCTGGCCGCCAGTCTGGAGCGCCGCGCCCCCGGCTACGCGGCACGGCTCACCCCCGGCCCGGACGACGCCGGCACGCCCCGCGAACGCATCCTCTACGTCTTCGAACAGGCGGAGCAGGCCTCGACCGAGCTCGACTACCAGGGCTGCCCTTTCCTTGCCACGCTGGTGGAGCTGAAGGACCCGGAGCACCCGGCGAGCGTGGTCGCCCGCACCGCCAAGGACGCGTTGCGGGACGCCTTCCGCGCGCAGGCCGAACTGGGCGGCGCACGCGATCCCGAGCTGCTGGCACGCCAGTTGATGCTGATCTTCGACGGAGCCAGCGCCCGCGCCGGTGCCAAGGTGGAGACGCTGGACGACGGCCTCACGAGGGAGACCGTACGGGTGCTGCTGGACGCGGCGGGCGTGAAGTAGAAGGAGCAGTAGCCGTGCGACGGGGGGCGGCCGCCGTAGCGACCGCCCCCGACCGACCGGCCGTGTTCACGCGGCCAGGGTCACCGACTCCACCGCCGGGGTGCGAAGCACCCGCCGTGCCGTCAGCAGGCTCGTCCCCAGCGTCACCGTCGCCGCCACCGCGACGACCGCCAGCCAGATCCCGAGCCCCTGGTGCGGCAGGACCGAGTCCGTGCGGACCATGGTGAAGGGGATGATCCCGGCCAGCGCGGCCACTGTGCCGGACAGCACTCCGGTGACCGTGAGGATCGCCGTCTCGGTGCCCACCGTGCGCAGCACCTGCCCCGGAGTCGCCCCCGCCAGGCGCTGCCCGCCGAACTCCCGGGCGCGGTAAGTCGTCTCCGCGTAGAGCGAGTTGACCAGCATCACGCAGACGAAGACCACGATGATCCCGACGACCGTGAGGTTGAGCGTCTGAAGGTTCTTCGCGTCCACCGACTTCGCCAGGCCCGAGTCCCGCACCGCGTCGCTCTCCACCGCCTGCATGTACAGGGTCGCCGTGGCCACCGCCGTGAACAGGATCAGCGACATCAGGATCCCGGCGAGCCGGTCGGCCCGCTCACGCAGATTCCGAACCGCCAACCAGCCGCTCGCGCCCGCCAGTTGGAGCCGGTCGAGCAGCCCGTTCAGCAGCCGGGGTGCCAGCAGGGCCAGCCCCACGGACAGCAGGATCGCCCCGTACGCCGGTGCGGCCATCAGTGCCGCGTCCGTCGAGGAGAAGGCGAAAGTCGCCGTGACAGACACAACTCCCGCGGCCAGTGCGGCGTAGGAGAGGAACGTCCGCGCCCGGCCCCGCTGCCGACGCCCGCGCGTCGCCCGCCGTACCGCCAGGAACGCGGCGCCCGCCGCGGCGAGCAGGGTGATGCCGAGGCCCGACTGGAGCGCGTAGGGACCGAAGGAGTAGTCGACGGACCGCGCGACCTGACCGCTGTCCTGGAACACCCCGAGCAGCGCCCGTCCGCCGAGCATCGCCGGTCCGACAGCGAGGATCGCGCCCACGAGGGCTACGGCCACCGCCTCACCCACGACCATCCGCTTGAGCTGCGCCGGAGTCGCCCCTGAGCAGCGCAGGGTCTCCAACTCCCTTGTGCGCTGGCGTACGTTGACCGTGAGTGTGGAGGCGACGGCGAAGAACACCAGCAGGGTGCCGTAGCCGCCGACGACACTCGCCGACGTCGACAGCGTCTCGGCGCTGACCGAGTCGATGCCCGACTGCGCCGCCGTGTCGTGCAGCGAGTTGAACGTCATGATGATCGCCGCGCCCAGGAACGCGGCCAGCAGGGTCGCCAGGAACCGCCCCGGACGCTGCCGGATCGAACGCATCGCCAGTACGAACATCGCTCACACCCCCACCGTCACGTCGTCGCCCAGGTGCGCCAGCCGCTCGGCGACCGCGTCGACGGTCGGCGCGTGCATCCGGCCGGCGATCCGGCCGTCCGCGAGGAACAGCACCGAGTCGGCGTACGAGGCCGCGACCGGGTCGTGCGTCACCATCACCACGGTCCGCCCGTGCACCCGCACCGCCTCCCGCAACAGCAGCAGCACGTCCCGCGCGCTGCGCGTGTCCAGGGCTCCGGTCGGCTCGTCCGCGAAGATCACCCGGGGTTCGGCGACCAGCGCGCGGGCGATCGCCACCCGCTGCCGCTGACCGCCGGAGAGCTGGTCGGGGCGGTGGCCCATCCGGTCGCCGAGACCGACCGACGTCAGGACCTCCCGGACCCGCTCGCGGTCGACGCGCCGCCCGGCCAGCTTCAGCGGCAGCACGGTGTTCTGCGCGACGGTGAGCGTGTCGAGGAGGTTGTACTGCTGGAACACGAACCCGATCCGCCGCCGCCGGAACCTGGTCAGCTCCGCCTCGCTGCCGCCCGTCAGCTCCGCGCCGTCGACCATCACGATCCCGGCGTCCGGCCGGTCCAGCCCCGCCGCGCACTGCAGCAGCGTCGACTTCCCGGACCCCGAAGGCCCCATCACCGCGGTGAAGGAACCGCGCTCCAGGCTCAGCGTGACCCCGTCCAGAGCCGTCACCGCGCTGTCGTCCTGGCCGTAGGTCCGACTCACCTTGACCAGCCGCAGCGCCTCGGCGGCGGGTCCCTTGTCGTGCGTCCGTCGTGCGGTGCGAAACATCGCCATCACCCTCCGTGCGGCACGCCCTGTGCCTCGCCGAAGACGCTACGGAGCGGGCGGGCGCCGCACATTGGGCGCAGAACCCGTATCGAGGGGTGTACTCAGCGACACCCCGGTGGTCGGGCACCCACCGGAACCCCTGACCGACGCCCGTACGGGTCACCACAACGGGCCGCACCCCGGCCCACCCGATGCAATGGGGACGTGACCGCGCCCCCGGACGACTGCCTCGCCCGCAACGAGTGGATCTGCGGCGAGTACCTGAGCACCCGCCGCCACATCCTTTTCGACGCGGTCGTCCAGCACCTGCAACTGACCGCGATCTCCGTGCTGATCGGCCTGGTCGTCGCGCTGCCGCTCGCGGTGCTGGCCCGTCGCTGGGGATGGGCCGCGGGACCGGTGCTCGCGGTCACGACGATCCTCTACACGATCCCGTCCCTGGCGATGTTCTCGCTGCTCCTGCCCGTCTACGGACTGTCGGCCACGCTCGTCGTCGCCGGACTCGTCCTCTACTCGCTCACCCTGCTCGTCCGCAACATCCTCGCGGGCCTGCGCGCCGTACCCGAGGAGACCCGACAGGCCGCACGCGGCATGGGCTACGGCCCGATCCGCCTCCTCCTCACCGTGGAACTGCCCCTCGCGCTGCCCGCCGCGATGGCCGGACTGCGCATCGCCACCGTCTCGGCGGTCTCGCTGGTGACCGTCGGGGCGATCGTCGGCTTCGGGGGACTCGGCAACCTCATCTACGCGGGCATGAACACCTACTTCAAGGCACAGGTGCTCACCGCGTCCGTGCTCTGCGTGGTCATCGCCATCGCGGCCGACCTGCTCCTGCTGCTCGTGCAACGGCTGATCACCCCCTGGACCAGGGCGGTCCGCGGATGAACACCCTCACCGACGCCTGGCACTGGCTCACCGACTCCGCCCACTGGTCCGGCGACGACGGCATCTGGCACCGGCTCGCGCAGCACCTCGTCCTCACCGTCGTCTGCCTGGTCATCAGTTGCCTGATCGCGCTCCCGGTCGCGCTCGTCCTCGGCCACCTCGGCAAGGGCGGCGCGCTCGCCGTCAACATCTCCAACATCGGCCGCGCGGTGCCCACCTTCGCCGTACTGGTCCTGCTGCTCCTGACCCCGGTCGGCAACTGGGGCGAGGGCCCAACGGTCGTCGCCCTCGTCCTGTTCGCCGTACCGCCCCTGCTCACCAACGCCTACGTCGGCATGCGCGAGGTCGACCGCAGCATCGTGCGGGCCGCGCGCGGCATGGGGATGACCGGGCCGCAGATGCTGTTCCGCGTCGAACTGCCGCTCTCCCTCCCGCTGTTGATGAACGGCGTCCGGATCGCCGCCGTCCAGCTCGTCGCGACCGCCACCATCGCCGCGCTCGCGGGCGGCGGCGGACTCGGCCGCATCATCACCGCCGGATTCAACCTCGCCAACACCGCACAGGTGGTGGCCGGAGCTCTGCTCGTCGCCGTGTTCGCGCTGCTCGTCGAGGGCGTCTTCGAGGTCGCCGAACGGCTCGTGCCCCGGTGGGTCAGGGGAGCGCGATGAGGCGACAACTCGCCGCGGCCGCGCTGCTCCTGGCGGTCACCGGCTGCTCGACCGGCCCCTCCCTGGAGAACCAGGGCGCCGTCACCGCCCCTCCCGGCGACAGCCACCACCTCACCATCGGCTCGGCCGGATTCACCGAGAGCGACCTGCTCGCCCAGATGTACGCGCTGCTGCTCAACCAGGCCGGATACAAGACGTCCCTGCTCACCGTCGCCAACCGCGAACTCTACGAACCCGCCCTGGAATCAGGGCAGATCGACGTCGTACCCGAGTACGCGGCCACCTTCGCCGACTGGCTCAACGCCAAGACCAACGGCCCCGACGCACCGGCCGCCGGCTCACCCGACCTCACCGCCACGATGAAGGCACTGCGCCAACTCGCCACGCCACGCGGGCTGACCGTGCTGGCCCCCGGCAAGGCCGTCGACCAGAACGCCTTCGCTGTCGCCCGGTCGTACGCCCGCGAACACCACCTCGAGACCCTCAGCGACCTCGGCGCCTCGGGACTGAAGGTGCGGCTCGCGGCGGGCGACGAGTGTGTGCAACGGCCTTACTGCGAGCCGGGGTTGAACAAGACCTACGGCATCGACATCACCGCCGTCGACCCCAAGGGCGTCGGCACCACCCAGGCCAAGAGCGCCGTCCAGAACGGGCAGGACCAGATGGTGCTGACCACCACGACCGACGCCACCCTCGACCAGTTCGGGCTGGTCCTCCTCGCCGACGACAAGCACCTCCAGAACGCCGACTACGTCGTCCCGGTCGTCAACCGCTCCCGCGCGGGCAGCACCGGCGTGACCCGCGCGCTGGGCCGACTCAACGAGGTGCTGACCACGGCCGACCTGGCGTCGATGAACCAACAGGTCGACACTTGGCGGCGGTTGGCGCAGGACGTGGCGCGGACCTATCTGAAGGACAAGGGCCTCCTGAAGTGAGCGTCGGGGGGTTGTCAGTGGTGGCTTGTACCGTTCGGGCATGGGTGTCTATCTGATCGATGTCGGTGGGGAAGAGTGGCTGAGCGAGGATGCCGGGGAAGGGGGGAAGGGCGCGATCGCCAAGGGGCTCGACGCGGAGCTGGCCCGACGCGGGCTGCCGCCGTACGGGTCCGTCCCGGAGCGGGACTTCGGGTCCGCGTTCGAGGAGAAGCTGAGCCCGTCCATGCGGGGCTTCGACGCGCTGTGCCGTGCCCGACTGACGCCTGCGGAGCGGGAGTTGATCGGCGGCTGGTCGGTGCTGGTGCCGGTCTCGCTGGATGAGCAGATACGTCTGCCGATCGGTTCCGCGTACACGGACGAGACGGTGATCGCGGGCGCACCCCAGGTCCTGGCCCTGGCCGAGCGGCTGGCGGCGGCACTCGAACTGCCCGCCGAGATACCGGAGTCGGCCGGGAACCTCGCCCTCACCTTCTGGTTCCTGGAGGGCGAGGCGGAGGAGCTGGCCGCCGCCCGCCCCGGTCGCTGGAGCGAGGACCTGGACACGACCTTCTATGTGGCCCTGTACCTGCGCGCGGCCCAGCACTCCATGCGACTCGGCTGCCCCATCACCTTCAGCTGAGCCGCCGCTCGGTTCTCAGGCGTCCGCCACCGAGTCGAAGTCCACCTGTCCACGGGGCACTCCGAGCGCGTCCGCGTCCACGGACCGTCGTAGTGCCTCGTGCAGTTTCGCCGGGGTCAGCACACCGAGGAAGCGTGCCCCGTCCAGCACGGCGACCCAGCCGGCGTCGTGCTGGAGCATCACACCGAAGGCCTGTTTCAAGGGGGCACCCACCGGCACCCAGGCGTTCATCCGGTGGGCCAGGTGACCGACCGTGCCGCCCGCCGCGAGCTCGTCGGCCTTGACCCACCCCTGGAGTTCACCCTGCCCGTCGAGGACCACCGCCCACCGCGCGCCCTCGGCCCGCAGCCGCTCGGCGGCCCGCTCCGCCGGTTCGTCCAGCCGGACGACCGGCGGCTGCTCCAGGTCGTCGGGCTCGATCTCCGTGACCGACAGCCGCTTCAGACCCCGGTCCGCGCCCACGAATTCGGCGACATACGGCGTCGCCGGCGTGCCCAGCACCGCGCCGGGGGTGTCGAACTGCTCGATCCGGCCCTGCCCGTACACGGCGATCCGGTCGCCGAGCCGTACCGCCTCCTCGATGTCGTGCGTGACCAGCAGCACCGTCTTGCGCACGGCGGCCTGCATCCGCAGGAACTCGTCCTGCAACTGCTCCCGCACCACGGGGTCGACCGCGCCGAACGGCTCGTCCATCAGCAGCACCGGCGGATCGGCGGCCAGCGCCCGGGCCACCCCAACGCGCTGCCGCTGCCCGCCCGAGAGTTGGTCCGGATAGCGCGGACCGTAGGTCTTCGGGTCCAGGCCCACCAGATCCAGCAGCTCGGCTGCCCGGGCCCGCGCCTTCGCCCGCTTCCAGCCGACCAGGGACGGCACGGTCGCCGTGTTGTCGAGGATCGTGCGGTGCGGGAAGAGGCCCACCTGCTGGATGACGTATCCGATACGGCGGCGCAGCCGCACCGGGTCGACACCGGCGATGTCCTCGCCGTTGACGAGAATCCGGCCCGAGGTGGGCTCGATGAGCCGGTTGACCATCATCATGGTGGTCGTCTTGCCGCAGCCGGACGGGCCCACGAGCGTGACGAGTTCGCCCTCGGACACCTCGAAGGACAGCCCGTCCACGGCCGTCGTACCGTCCGGATACCGCTTGCCGACCTGCTCGAACCGGATCATGCCTTCACGCTAACGGCACCGGTCCCGCACCGCCCTTCAACGGCGTCCCACCGGTTGGTGACGTGGACCTGCCGCCCCTGAAATGATGCGAGACCACTGCACCTCAGCGGCACCACTCCGCTTTTCAGCGGCACCACTCCACCTCCCGGCGGGCCGAAGGGACAGCGGCATGAACGACGGAGTCGACGGAACGGCTCGCGACGGCAAGCTGCGTCGCCGCACGCTGCTCACCACGGCGGCCCTGAGCGTCGTACCAGCGGCGATGGCGGGCGGGAACGGAGGCGGGGGCAGCGCATCCGCCGACACCACGGTGTCGGGCCTGACCGTCGAACACCGCACCGATCCGCTCGGCGTGGACGCGGCGCACCCGAGATTCGGCTGGCACACCGTGTCCGCCGCGCGGGGCCGACGCCAGACGGCGTACCGCATCCGGATCGCCGCCTCGGCCGAGCATCTGTCCGACGGCCGGGCCGACGTCTGGGACAGCGGTCGCGTCGACTCGGCGGACTCGGTCGCCGTCCGCTACGAGGGACCCGACCTCCGCGCCTCGACCCGCTACCACTGGACCGTGACGGTCTGGGACGAACACGGCCGCGCCGTCCACGCCACGCCCACCGCCTTCTTCGAGACCGGCTTGCTCAGCACCGACGGAGTCACCGGCTGGGACGGCGCGCGGTGGATCGCCATGTCCGGCAAGCGGCCGAACACCACAGGCGCACCCCTTCTTCGCCACCAGACCGCACTGACGGGCGGCCAGGTGCGCGAGGCCCGCCTGTACATCTCCGCGCTCGGCGTCTACGAGGTACACATCAACGGCCAACGGGTCCCGGTGCCCCAAGTCGGCGGCACGACCCACGAGTTGCTGACCCCCGGCTGGACCAACTACGACACCACATCCAACTACTTCACCTACGACGTCACGGACCTGCTGACGGACCACTCGCAGGTCACCCTCGCCGCCGTGCTCGGCAACGGCTGGTACAACGGCCGCGTCTCCGAGAACAGTGCCTACTGGTCGGCCGACGGCAACTCCCTTGCCCTCAAGGCGAAACTCCTCGTCCGGTACGCCGACGGTTCCACCCAGACCATCGTCACCAACCCCGGCGACGACTGGCGCGCCACCGACACCGGCCCCTACCGCACCGACGACATCTACGACGGGCAGTCCTACGACGCCCGCAGAGAACTCCCCGGCTGGACGGCGAACGGCTTCGACATCTCCACCTGGACCACCGTCGAGGAACACCAACACCCCTTCCCGGACGCCCAGTTGGTCGCCTATCCCGGCGAGAGCGCCCGCCTGATGCCCGAGTGGGACCGCAAGCCGCAAGCGGTCACCGTCTACACCGGAGCCACGGACCAGGAGAGCAGCGCGAACGGCCGAGGCCGCATCGTCGTCGACCCCGCCCGCACGGTCACCGATCCCGTGCGGGCGGCCACCGTCTCCGTCACCCTGCACCCCGGCGAGACCGCCGTCATCGACCTCGGCCAGAACCTCGTCGGCGTGCCCCGCTACACCCTGCGCGGCACGGCGGGTGCTCAAGTCGCCTTCAAACCGGGGGAGATGCTCAACGACGACAGCGCGGGCGCCGACGGACCCGTCGGCTCGGTCTACCGCGCGAACCTGCGCACCGCCCAGGCCACCAGCACGTACATCCTCAAGGGTGATCCCGCAGGCGAGACCCACGAGGACTCGCTGACCTTCTACGGCTTCCGGTACGTCTCCGTCACCACGACCGCGCCCGTGACCCTCGTCGCACTCACGGGCCGGGTGGCCACCTCCGCCCTCCGTGACATCGGCAGCGTCACCACCGACGACAACGACGTCAACCAGTTGATCAGCAACGTCCGTTGGGGCCAGCGCGGCAACTACCTGTGGGTGCCCACCGACTGCCCCCAGCGCGACGAACGCCTCGGCTGGACCGGTGACACCCAACTCTTCTGCGCCACAGGCCTGTTCAACACCGACGCGGTCTCCTTCCTCACCCACTTCCAGGACACCCTGATCGACTCGCAGCACACTTATGGTGCGGACGGGGCCCAGTTCCCCTGGGTCGCCCCGGGCCACCGCTACGGCCAGCCGCTGCCGGCCAGTGGCTGGGCGGACTGCGGAGTTGTCGTGCCGTGGACGGTGTGGCAGATGTCAGGCGACCCCACGATCATCGACCGCAGTTGGGCGGCGATGACCAGGTACCTGGACTGGATCCGGGACCGCACTGGCGACACCTATGCGGGCCAGGGCGCGATCTTCGGCGACTGGCTCGCCTTCCAGATCACCAGCACCCAGCTCATCAGCGATGTCTACTACGGCTACAGCGCCCGCCTGATGGCGGACATGGCCCGCGCCACCGGCCGCACCGAGGAGGCGGCCACCTACGAACTGCTCTTCACCCACATCAAACGGGCTTTCATCGCCAAGTACTTCGCCACCGACGCCCTCACCGGACAGCTCACCGTCCGGTCCAGCCTCGGCGCCCCACCACCCCACACCCCCGGCAACAGCGCGGGCAGGACCGAGGACGACACCCAGACCGCCCTGCTCTGGATCCTCAAACTCGGTTTCCACGACACGGAGTCGCAGCACCGCCAACTGGTCACCCTGCTCGCCGACAACATCGGCAACAGCCCGGCCCACAAGGCGGCACACCCCGACAGCACCCGCGTGGAGTACGTGGAGAACACCCTCTCCGTGGGCTTCCTCGGCGTGAACGTCCTCGCGCCCGTCCTCACCGACGAGGGACGCGTCGACCTGGCGTACCGGCTCCTCCACCAGAACGCGATGCCGTCCTGGCTGTACTCGGTCGCCAACGGCGCCACCACGGTGTGGGAGCGCTGGAACTCGTACTCCACGGAGGACGGCTTCGGGCCCGTCGACATGAACTCCTTGAACCACTACTCCTACGGCGCGATCATGGAGTGGATGTACGAGAGCATGGCCGGTATCGCCAAGGTCCCCGAACACCCGGGCTTCAAGCACTTCCTCCTCCGCCCGCACGTCGACCCGGCCGGCAGGATCACCAGGGTCAGCGGCTCGCACCTCTCGCCCTACGGCGAGATCGTCAGCGAATGGACCGTACGGGAAGGGAAGTTGACGTACCGGGCGACCGTCCCCGCGAACAGCACGGCGACCCTGCGCATCCCCGCCGCCGATCCGTCGAACGTGCACGAGGACGGGACACCGCTGGCCGAGACGCCGGGCGTCGAGTTCCTCGGCTTCGCGGACGGCATCGCGTCCTTCGAACTCCCCTCGGGGCGCTACGACTTGACGTCCACGCTCGCCTGACCGCCCACCAGCACCACCTCCAGGGTGCGCGGCCCGTGCACCCCTTCGACCCGGTCCAGCTCGATGTCACTGGTCGCGGACGGACCCGAGATCCAGGTCAACGGGCGGGCCGGATCGAGGCGTTGGAGGGCCTGGGGTACGGAGGAGACGACCTGGTCCGGTACCCGTACGACGCAGATGTGGTGGTCGGGGACGAGCGTGATCCGGCGGCGGCCCTGGTCCGGGCCGCCGTCCAGGACGATGGTGCCGGTCTCGGCGGCGGCCACCGCGCAGGCCGTGACCACACTGTCGACCCGGTCCAGTTCGTGCGGAGTGTTCTCCGTCCGGTCCGCGATCTGTTCGACGTCGGCCACCGCGAGCCAGGACGGCTCCAGGCCCGACGGTACGACGACCGTCCTGGAACCGCGCTCCGCGAGCAACTCGGCGATCGTGGCGGGCAGTTCGGCCTCCACGCAGCGGTGCACGATCGCCCGGTAGTCGGCCAGGTTCTCGGCGAGCAGGTCCACTGTCTCGGCGACACTCCGGTTGCCGTGCTCGCGCAGATAGGTGCGCTCGACGGCCTGGTCGTAAGGCGTGTCGTCCCGTGGCACATCCGCGAGAGCCCGCTCCACACGGCCCAGAATCCGTTCCCTGCTGCTCACTTGGCGCTGTCCTTTCCACCGTGCGTGCGCTGCCACCAGTCGCGGAACGGCTCCGCGGGCACGGCGGGCAGCTCCCGGGTGCCGCTCCACGCCCGGCCGGGTCCTGGCAGGGTCCGGGGATGGAAGCGGCGGGTGCGCGAGGCGAGCCGCTGGCCGGTGCGCAGGGCGCCCGGCCGGGCGAAGGTCCAGCGCGCCGCCCGCATGGCCGCCCGCTCGGCGGCGTGCCCCTTCGCGGGCCGCAGCACCACCTTGTTGCCCTCACGGGTCACCGGCCCGCCCTCCACGACCCGTTCCCGCAGATGCACCAGCACCTCGGGGATGTCGATGGCGACCGGGCACACCTCGTAGCAGGCACCGCACAGCGAGGAGGCGTAGGGCAGTGAGGCGTCGATCTCGCTTGCCGTGCCTCGGAGTTGAGGGCTGAGGATCGCGCCGATCGGGCCCGGGTAGACCGAGCCGTAGGCGTGGCCGCCGGCCCGCTCGTACACCGGGCAGACGTTCAGGCAGGCCGAGCAGCGGATGCAGCGCAGGGCCTGGCGGCCGACCTCGTCGGCGAGGGTGTCGCTGCGGCCGTTGTCGAGCAGGACCAGGTGGAAGGCGCGCGGGCCGTCGCCGTCGGTGGTGCCGGTCCAGGTGGAGGTGTAGGGATTCATGCGCTCGGCGGTCGAGGAGCGGGGGAGGGTCTGCAGGAACACCTCCAGGTCCTGCCAGGTGGGCACGATCTTCTCGATACCGACGACCGAGATCAGCGTCTCGGGGAGGGTCAGGCACATCCGGCCGTTGCCCTCGGACTCGACGACGACGAGGGTGCCGGTGTCGGCGACCATGAAGTTGGCGCCGGAGATGCCGACCTTGGCGCGCAGGAACTTCTCGCGGAGGTGCAGTCGGGCGGCCTCGGCGAGTTCGGCGGGTGTGTCGGTCAGCCCGTCCGGGGCCGGGCGGCCCCACTCGCTCATCTCGCGGGCGAAGATCTCCCGGATCTCCCCGCGGTTGCGATGGATCGCCGGGACCAGGATGTGCGAGGGCCGGTCCTTGCCCAACTGCACGATCAGCTCGGCGAGATCGGTCTCGTAGGCGCGGATGCCCTCCGCCTCCAGGGCCTCGTTGAGCCCGATCTCCTGCGTGGCCATCGACTTGACCTTCACGACCTCCGACTCGCCCGTCCCCTTGACGAGTTGGACGACGATCCGGTTGGCCTCGTCCGCGTCGGCGGCCCAGTGGACGATGCCGCCGGCCGCCGTCACCGACTCCTCCAACTGGACCAGATAGCGGTCGAGATGGCGCAGCGTGTGGTCCTTGATCTGCTTGCCGGCCTCGCGCAGCGCGGCCCAATCGGACACCTCCGCCACGGCCTTGGCGCGTTTCGCGCGGATCGTGTGGGTGGCGTGCCGCAGATTGCCGCGCAGGGTCTCGTTGTTGACGGCCTCGTGCGCGGCCACGGGGAAGGCCGGAAACGCGGGCATACCGACGAACGTGCCGCTCATGCGCTCGGCCCCTCTCCTGTGTCCGTGTCCGTTTCCGTGGCGGCCAGGATCTCGGCGATGTGCACCGGCCGCAGCTCCGTGTGGAGCCGGGCCATCGTCCCGCCGATGTGCATCAGACAGGAGTTGTCCGCCGCGCACAGCACCTCGGCACCCGTCGACTCGGCGTTGCGCACCTTGTCGGCACCCATGGCCGCCGAGACGTCGGCGTTCTTCACGGCGAACGTCCCGCCGAAGCCACAGCACTCGTCGGCACCGGGCAACTCGACCAGCTCCAGCCCCTTGACGGCCTGGAGCAGTTGGCGCGGCCGGTCGCCGAGCCCCAGGCTGCGCAGCCCGTGGCAGGTGGGGTGATAGGTCACCGTGTGCGGGTAGTAGGCGCCGACGTCCGTCACCTTGAGCACGTCGACGAGGAACTCGGTCAGCTCATACGTCTTCGGCACCACCGGCGCCAGAGTGGCCGCGAGGCTGTCACCCCGCCCCTCCGCCTGGGCCCTCTCGCCCATCCGCGGATACAGCTCCCGCACCATCGCCCCGCACGACCCGGACGGCGTGACGATCGCCTCGTACTCCCCGAAGACATCGGAGAAATGCCGGGCGAGCGGTTCGGCCTCATGGCGGTAGCCGGTGTTGTAGTGCGCCTGCCCGCAGCAGGTCTGTGCCATCGGGAAGTCGACCTCGACGCCCAGCCTGGTCAGGAGTTTCACCACGGCGCGCCCGGTGTCCGGATACAGCGTGTCGTTGACGCAAGTCAGGAACAGGGCGACACGCATCGCGGCTCCTTAGTGGTCGATCATCGGATGGGTGCAGCGTAGTCGGAGGTCGCCCGCTGGGGGAGTCCCAGGCTCACCGCGCGGCGAGCCGGGCCTCCGCGGCCCGCCAGCGGGCGGTGTCGCCGCGCGGTTCGTAGCGGGTCGACGGCTGGGTCCTGGCGAGGAGCTCCCGCATGCCGGCCAGATCGCCGACGAGCCCGTGGGCCCGCGCCTGGACCAGCACATTGCCCAGCGCGGCGGCCTCCGTGGGACCCGCCACCACCGGCAACCCGCAGGCGTCGGCGGTCAGTTGGCACAGCAGCGCGTTGCGGGTACCGCCCCCGACGATGTGCACGACGTCCACCGGATGGTCGGCGAGGACCTGGGCGTCGTCGACCGCACGCCGATGGGCGAGCGCGAGCGAGTCGAGAATGCAGCGCGTGATCTCCGCCCGGGACTCCGGCACCGGCTGCCCGGAGCGGCGGCAGGCGTCCGCGATCCGCTCCGGCATCCGGCCCGGCGCCAGAAACGCCGCGTCCCCCGCGTCCACGACCGACCGCAGCGCCGGCACCCGCGCCGCCCCGCGCAGCAACTCGCCCAACTCCGGCTCTCCCCAGGCCCGTACACACTCCTGAAGCAGCCACAGCCCCATGATGTTGCGCAGATAGCGGACCGTGCCGTCGAGCCCCAGCTCGTTGGTGAAGTTCGCGGCACGGCTCGCCTCGGTGAGCACGGGCGCGTCCAGCTCCAGCCCGGCCAGGGACCAGGTGCCGGTACAGATATAGGCGAACCGCTCCGCCACGGCCGGAACGGCGGCGACGGCGGACGCGGTGTCGTGCGACCCGACCGCCGTCACCGGCACGGGCCCCCGCAGCCCCGTCTCCTCCAGCACCTCGGCCCGCAGCACACCTGCCCGATCCCCCGGCCGCCGAAGCGGTGCGAACAGCTCCAGGTCGATGCCGAGCCGCGAGGCGATGTCGTACGACCAGTCGCGCGTCCGGGGATCGATGAGCTGGGTGGTCGAGGCGTTCGTCAGCTCGGTGCCCTGCTCGCCGGTGAGCCAGTAGGACAGCAGATCCGGGACGAGCAACAACCGCTCGGCACAGGTCAGTTGAGGCGAGTCGCGGGCCGCCGTGAGCTGATACAGCGTGTTGAAGGGCGCGTACTGGAGCCCGGTCGCCGCATACAGCTCGGTCGCGGGCACGGTCGCCCACACCTTCTCGGCGACCCCCTCGGTGCGGGCGTCCCGATAGTGCACGGGATTACCCAGCAAGGCCCCGTCCGCGTCCAACAGGCCGTAGTCGACGGCCCAACTGTCGATACCGACGGAGTCGACCCGGCCACCGGTGGCCGCGCCCACCGCCCGGAGCCCGTCGAGGACACCCGCGTACAGCGCGAGAATGTCCCACCGCAGCCCCTCGGGGGTGCGGACGGGCCGGTTGGGAAAGCGGTGGGCCTCCGTCAACTCCAGGGAATCGAGCCCGACATGGCCTACCATGACCCGCCCGCTGGACGCGCCGAGGTCGACCGCGGCGTACGCCTTCACGTCGGCGCTCATCGAAGGAAGGCGGCCGCAACGCCGGCGTCGACCGGGACGTGCAGCCCGGTGGTGTGCGTCAAGTCCCCACCGGTGAGGGCGAAGACGGCGTTCGCGACATGCTCCGGCAGCACCTCCCGCTTGAGGATGGTGCGCTGGGCGTAGAACTCACCGAGCTTCTCCTCCTCGATCCCGTACGTCGCCGCCCGCTGCGCACCCCAGCCGCCCGCGAAGATGCCGGAACCGCGCACGACACCGTCCGGGTTGATCCCGTTGACCCGGATGCCGTGCTCGCCCAACTCGGCCGCCAGCAACCGTACTTGATGGGCCTGGTCGGCCTTGGTCGCGGAGTAGGCGATGTTGTTGGGACCGGCGAACACGGCGTTCTTCGACGCGATGTAGAGGATGTCGCCGCCGAGTCCCTGCGCGATCATCGCCCGGGCCGCCTCACGCGAGACGAGGAACGAGCCGCGGGCCATGATGTCGTGCTGGAGATCCCAGTCCTTGGCCGAAGTCTCCAGCAGGGGCTTGGAGATGGAGATCCCCGCGTTGTTGACGACGAGATCGACCCCGCCGAAGGCGAGCAGAGCAGCCTTGAAAGCCTCGGCGATCTGCCCCTCGTCCGTCACGTCCACGGTGACGGCGACGGCCTTGTCGGGCCCGCCCAACTCCTCCGAAACGGCCTGCGCACTCTCGGAGTTGAGATCCGCGACAACGACGCACGCGCCTTCGTCGACCAGCCGCCGGGCGATGGCCTTCCCGATCCCACTCCCGGCACCGGTCACGAGCGCGACCCGGGTGGCGAGCGGCTTGGCCTTCGGCATCCGCCGCAACTTGGCCTCTTCCAGGGCCCAGTACTCGATACGGAACTTCTCCGACTCCTCGATCGGCGCGTACGCCGACACGGCCTCGGCCCCGTGCATCACGTTGATGGCGTTGACGTAGAACTCGCCGGCCACCCGCGCGGTCTGCTTGTCCTTGCCGAAGGAGAACATGCCCACACCCGGGATCAGCACGATCGCCGGGTCGGCACCGCGCATGGCGGGGGAGTCGGGCAGCGCGTGCCGCTCGTAATAGGCGGCGTACTCCTCGCGATAGGCGGCGTGCAGCTCCTTCAGCCGCGCGATCGCCTCGTCCAGCGGAGCGGTGGGCGGCAGATCGAGAACCAGCGGCCTGACCTTGGTGCGCAGGAAGTGGTCGGGGCAGGAGGTACCGAGCGCGGCGAGCCGGGGATGCTCGGCCCGCGCGAGGAAATCAAGGACGACATCGGAATCGGTGAAGTGCCCCACCTGTGGCCGGTCTTGAGAAGCGACGGCACGGACATACGGCGCGAGGGCGGCGGCCCGCTCCCGTCGCTCGCCGTCGGCCAGCGCACCGTACCCCTCGACAACGGGCCCGAAGGGCTCAGGCCTCCCGTGCTCGGCGAGGAACGCCTCGGCGGTACGGATGATGTGCAGCGAGTTGCGCTCACACTCCTCGGAGCTGTCCCCCCAAGCCGTGATCCCATGCCCCCCGAGCACACACCCCACGGCCTGCGGATTGGCCTCCTTGACGGCGGCGATGTCCAGCCCCAACTGGAACCCGGGCCGCCGCCACGGCACCCACACCACCGTGTCACCGAAACACTCGGCGGTCAGCTTCTCCCCGTCGGCCGCACAGGCCAGCGCGATCCCCGAGTCGGGATGCAGATGATCGACATGCGCCGCGTCCACGAGCCCGTGCATGGCGGTGTCGATTGAGGGCGCCGCACCCCCCTTCCCATGCAGGCAGTAGTCGAACGCCCCCACCATCTCGTCCTCGCGCTCAACCCCCGGATACACATCGACCAACGCCCGCATCCGATCCAACCGCAACACAGCAAGCCCACCCTCAGTGAGCGTCCCCAGATCCCCTCCGGACCCCTTCACCCACATCAACTCGACATCACCCCCCGTCACGGGATCGATGTCGCTTCCCTTGGCGGACGCATTCCCCCCGGCGTAATTGGTGTTCCGGGGATCAGCGCCGAGCCGATGAGATCGGGCGAGGAGAGAGGCGGCTTGGGGGTGCGGTGCCATGAACATTCAGTCCTTACAAGAGAGGGGTGAGTTATTTTTTGGGGGCGCGGGGCTGTATCGATATGCGGCTCCGCCGCGTGGGCGCGGCCAGCAACAACGGACCAGCACCCGCAAACAAGCGATCCGGTCACACACTTACGCTCCCCAACCGGCCTGCTGTCCCCCCACCCGCTCAGCAACAATCCGCTCCTGCCACCCACTACCCCGATACGCCCGCACGGGATCGGCATCAAGCCCCATATCCTCCCGAACCTCCGCCAACAACGGCCGCACATCAGTGTTGTACGCGTCCATCAACACCGCATTGGCCTCCAACACGTCCCCCGCCCGCTGCGCCGCCCCCAACGCCACCGAATCCACAAGCAACGCCTTCGCGGTCGCTTCCTGCACATTCATCACCGACCGGATGATCGCCGGAATCTTCGCCTCGATGTTGTGACACTGGTCGAGCATGAAGGCGACATCGGCGGTGAACCCGCCACCCCGGATCACCTCGTACATGATCCGGAACAACTGGAAGGGATCCGCCGCCCCCACCATCAGATCGTCGTCCGCGTAGAACCTCGAGTTGAAGTCGAACGCCCCGAGCTTCCCCTCCCGCAGCAGCGTCGCGACGATGAACTCGATGTTGGTGCCGGGGGCGTGGTGCCCCGTGTCGACCACGACCTGCGCCTTGGGCCCGAGCTTGAGGCAGTGTGCGTACGCCGTCCCCCAGTCGGGCACGTCCGTGGCGTAGAACGCCGGCTCGAAGAACTTGTACTCCAGCAGCATCCGCTGCCCGTCCCCGAGCCGCTCGTACACCGCGGCGAGCGCCTCCGCCAGTCGGTCCTGCCGGGCCGAGAGGTCGTCCTGCCCGGGATAGTTCGTACCGTCCGCGAACCACAGCTTCAGGTCGGCGGAGCCCGTCGCGTCCATGATGTCGACGCACTCCAGCAGATGGTCGAGCGCCTTGCGCCGCACCGCCGCCTCGGGGTGGCAGACGCTGCCGAGGCGGTAGTCGTCGTCCTGGAAGGTGTTGGAGTTGATCGCACCGAGCTTCAGCCCGTGGTCGTCCGCGAACTTGGCCAGCGCCCCGAAGTCGTCGACCCGGTCCCAGGGGATGTGCAGGGCCACCGTAGGAGCCACGCCGGTGAACTCGTGGACCTTGGCGGCGTCCTCCAGCTTCTCCTGCGGGGTGCGGGGCACGCCCTGCTGGGCGAACACCTTGAACCGGGTCCCGGAGTTCCCGTACGCCCATGACGGCGTCTCGACTGCCTGGGTCCTGAGAGCGGCCTTCACCGCGGCGAGATCGGTCACTTGAGGGCTCCTGTGACGTGCGACGGAACGACGTATGTATGAAACGATTCAGAGAGGGAAGCTATGAGCCTCCCGAAGGGGTGTCAAGCCCTACGGCGAACCCTGCACTCCGTGACTCCAATGTGACCTTTGACTATCGAAAGTTTTTCGACCCGGACCCATTGACGTGACAAGCCTGGCGCGCCTAACGTCCCGGCAACCAAGTTGAAACCTTTCACGACGCTGTGAGGGCCCACCCGCCGGCGTCGTCGAGGAGCCCCTCATGACCCACCCGTCAGACGCGGGTCCGGCCCCGGTGCTCGCGCTCAAGGGCATCTCCAAGTCCTTCGGCGCGGTGCGCGCCCTGCGGGACGTGTCCCTCGCATTGTTCCCCGGTGAGGTGCACGCACTCGCCGGTGAGAACGGCGCGGGCAAGTCCACCCTCATCAAGACCCTCGCCGGTGTGCACCGGCCCGACGCCGGCCAGGTGCTGCTCGACGGCGAACCCGTCCTCTTCCACGGCCCCGGTGACGCCCGTGACGCGGGCATCGCCGTGATCTACCAGGAACCGACCCTCTTCCCCGACCTGTCGATCGCCGAGAACATCTTCATGGGCCGCCAGCCGCGCCGCGCGCTGGGCCGGATCGACCACAAGGCCACGTACGCGGCGACCGCCGACCTGATGAAGCGGCTCGGCGTCGAGTTGGACCCGGACCGGCCGGCCCGTGGCCTCTCCATCGCCGACCAGCAGATCGTGGAGATCGCCAAGGCGCTCTCCTTCGACGCCCGCGTCCTCATCATGGACGAGCCGACGGCCGCCCTCACCGGCAGTGAGGTGGCCCGCCTCTTCGGCGTCGTCCGCACCCTGCGCGAACAGGGTGCGGCCATCCTGTTCATCTCGCACCGCCTGGAGGAGATCTTCCGGATCTGCCAGCAGGTCACCACGCTGCGGGACGGCGCCCTGATCTCCAGCGAACCCCTCGACGGGATGACCGAGGACGACCTCGTACGGCGCATGGTCGGCCGCGATCTCGACGAGCTGTATCCCAAGCAGGACGTCGAAGCCGGCGAAGTCGCCCTGAGTGTCAAGCGGTTGACCCGCGAGGGCGTCTTCACCGACGTGTCCTTCGACGTGCGGCGCGGCGAGATCGTCGGCCTCGCCGGGCTCGTCGGCGCCGGCCGTACCGAGGTGGCGCGAGCCGTCTTCGGCATCGACCGGTGGGACGCCGGCGGGGTCGAGGTCGATGGCAGGGCGCTGACGAACGGCGCCCCCTCCACCGCGATGGCCGCGGGGCTCGCCCTGGTCCCCGAGGACCGGCGGGCCCAGGGCCTGGTGATGGACATGTCGATCGAGCGCAACATCGGGCTCACCGGCCTGCGTACGACCACGAAGGCGGGCCTCGTCGACCGCGGCGCCGAGCGCAGCCGTTCGCTCGACTGGGCGGTGAAGCTGCACGTCAAGTACGCGCGGATCGCCGACACCGTGAACACCCTCTCCGGCGGCAACCAGCAGAAGGTCGTCCTCGCCAAGTGGCTGGCCACCGGCCCCAAGGTGCTGATCGTCGACGAGCCGACCCGTGGCATCGATGTCGGCACCAAGGCCGAAGTCCACCGGCTGCTCAGCGAGTTGGCCGCCGACGGGGTCGCGGTCCTGATGATCTCCTCCGATCTGCCCGAGATCCTCGGCATGGCCGACCGCGTGCTGGTGATGCACGAGGGCCGCCTCACCGCCGAGATCCCCCGCTCCGAAGCCACCGAGGAAACCGTGATGGCCGCAGCCACCGGGAGGGCCGCCGTATGACGGTCACGGCTCCCAATCCCGCGCCCCCCGCCGAGGTGCCCGAGTCGAGCAGCACCCGGCTGGTCGACCGTGTCTTCAAGATGCGCGAACTCGCCATCCTGGTCGTCTTCCTGGTGATGATCGGCATCACCCAGGCGGGCAACAGCGAGTTCCTGTCCGAGCAGGGCATCAAGGACCTGCTCCTGAACGCGACCATCCTGGTCCTCGTCGCCACCGGGCAGTCGCTGGTCGTCATCACCCGCAATGTCGACCTGTCGGTCGGCTCGACCCTCGGCATCACCGCCTTCGCCACCGGGACCTACCTCCAGGGTGGCGGCAACGCGGTCGTCGCGATCCTCCTCGCCGTGCTGCTCGGCATCGGTCTCGGCCTGGTCAACGGGCTGCTCGTCAGCCTCGGTCAGGTACCGGCCCTGGTCGTCACGCTCGGCACGCTCTACATCATCCGGGGCGTCGACTCCATCTGGGTCGGCTCGCGGCAGATCACCGCCGCCGATCTCCCGGGCGGATTCGTGGACTTCGGTTCCGGCGGTCTGTCCGCCGTGCCCTGGCTCGCGCTGATCGCGCTCGCCGTCCTGGTCGCCACCGCCTACTACCTCAAACACTTCGGCAGCGGACGGGAGTTGTACGCCCTCGGCTCCAACCCCGAGGCCGCCCGGCTCGCCGGCATCCCCGTCCGCAAGCGGATCCTCGCCGCGTACACCTTCTGCGGCGGACTCGCCGGACTCGCCGGCGCGATGTACCTGGCCCGCTTCGGCAACGTCGACTCCGGCACCGGCACCGGCTATGAACTCACCGTCGTCAGCGCGGTGGTTGTCGGCGGAGTGGTCTTCACCGGCGGCTCCGGCAGCGTCTACGGCGCGGCCCTCGGCGCCCTTCTGCTGACCTCCATCAACAGTGTGCTGCCCGCCCTCGGCGTCAGCAGCGTCTGGGTGCTGGCCATCAACGGCATCCTGCTCATCCTCGCCATCGCCGTCGACCGGGTGGTCGCCCTGCGCGTGGCCACCGCACTGAAGAAGAGGAACGCCCGCCATGCCTGAGTCCATGTCGTGGGCGACCCGCGCGATCCGCTGGGACACGGTCGTCGGCGCCCTCCTGATCGTCCTGCTCCTGTTCTCCTTCTCCTCCGTGGACGGCTTCGGCAACGCGCTGAACCTGTCCTTCCTGATCGGCAACACCCTTCCCATCGCCCTGATCGCCCTCCCGATGACCCTCCTGGTCGTCGCCGGCGAGATCGATCTGTCGGTCGCCTCCACGGCCGGCCTGTCGGGCGCCGTGATGGGCAAGCTGTGGAACGACGGCATGGCCATCGAGACGATCATCCCGATCTGCCTGCTGCTGGGCGTGGCCTGCGGCTTGGTCAACGGGCTCCTCGTGACCCGGCTCGGCCTGCCGTCCCTGGCCGTCACCATCGGCACCCTCGCCGCCTATCGCGGTATCGCGCAGATCGTGCTCGGCTCCAACGCGGTGACCGACTTCCCCACGCAGTACCTGGACTTCGCGGCCGGACGGCTCGGCACCACGTTCCTGCCGCAGGCCTTCCTGCCCTTCCTCGTCCTGCTGGCCATCGCCGTGGTCGTCCTGCACGCCACCCCGTTCGGGCGGTCGTTGTTCGCGATCGGAGCCAACGAGGAGGCGGCGCGGTTCGCCGGTATCCGCGTCAAGCGGCAGAAGCTGATCCTGTTCACGGTGACCGGGCTGATGGCCTCGCTCACCGGTGTGTTCTGGGCGCTGCACTACGCCAGCGCCCGCTATGACAACGCCACCGGGCTCGAACTGTCCGTCGTGGCCGCGGTGTTGCTCGGCGGTATCGACTTCGACGGCGGAAAGGGGACGTTGGGAGGCGCGATCGCGGGTGTCTTCCTGCTCGGGGCGCTGCAGAACGTGATGAGTCTGCTCAACGTCTCGGCGCAGTCCCAGATCGTCGTCACGGGTGTGCTGCTGGTGGTCTCCGTGCTCGGGCCGCGTGTCGCACGCCAGATTGTCAATGCCAGGGCGGCTGCGCGCGCCGCCGGATAGGCCGTTCGTCGGCTGCGGGCCGGTTGTGGCCGGCCGCGCGGTTCCGTCTCCGTCACCTTCGTAACAAAGGACCCCAAGCCATGCGCAAGTCATCCCTCCGCCGTGCCTGTGCGGCCCTCGCCGCCGTGACCTCCGTCGCCCTCGCCGCCACCGCCTGTGGCGGCACCACCAAGAACGATGTGAAGGACAGCGACACCTCCGCCGCTTCCGCGGGCAAGGCCGACCCGAACGCCGCCCTCAAGAAGGGCCTCACCGTCGGCTTCCTGCCCAAGCAGGTCAACAACCCGTACTTCACCTCCTCCGACAAGGGCGGCGAGAAGGCCCTCACCGAACTGGGCGAGAAGTACAAGGAGGTGGGCCCGACCAGCGCCACCGACACGGCGGGACAGGTGAGTTACGTCAACACGCTCACCCAGCAGCAGGTCAACGCCATGGCCGTGTCAGCGCAGGACCCGGGCGCCCTGTGCACCGCGCTCAAGCAGGCCATGAGCAACAAGATCAAGGTCGTCACCTACGACTCCGACACCAACCCCGACTGCCGCAACGCCTTCGTCTCGCAGGCCAGCGCCGAGGACCTCGGCCGCACCGAGGTACAACTGCTCGCCCAACAGATCGGCTACAAGGGCGAGATCGCGATCCTGTCGGCCGCGCAGACCGCGACGAACCAGAACACCTGGATCGGTTTCATGAAGGAGGAGCTGAAGGACCCGAAGTACAAGAACATCAAGCTGGTCAAGGTCGCCTACGGCAACGACGACGCGCAGCAGTCCTTCCAGCAGACCCAGGGTCTGCTCCAGCAGTACCCGAACCTGAAGGGGATCATCTCCCCGACCACGGTCGGCATCAAGGCCGCCGCCCAGTACCTCTCCGGCTCCAAGTACAAGGGCAAGGTCAAGCTGACCGGCCTCGGCACCCCGAACGACATGCGCAAGTACGTCAAGAACGGCACCGTCGACGGCTTCGAGCTGTGGGACCCGGCGAAGCTCGGCGAGCTGGCCGCGCGGACCGCCGTGGCGCTGGTGTCGGGGCAGATCACCGGCAAGGAGGGCGAGACCTTCAAGGCCGGCGACATGGGCTCGTTCACCATCGGCAAGGACGGCGTGATCAACCTCGGCAAGCCGACCGTGTTCGACGCGAAGAACATCGACCAGTTCAACTTCTAGTCCCTGAAGTCCTCTACAACTATGGGGTGTTGATGCAGCGCGTGTGCTTCCTGCTGAAGGTCCGGGCGGACCGCCTCGACGAGTACCGCGAGCGGCATGCCGCCGTGTGGCCCGAGATGCTCGACGCACTCTCGGCCACCGGCTGGCACAACTACTCGCTCTTCCTGCGCGAAGACGGCCTGCTGGTCGGCTACTTGGAGACCGAGGACTTCGCCGCCGCCCAGGCCGGCATGGAGGCCACCGACATCAACGCCCGCTGGCAGGCGGAGATGGCGCCGTTCTTCGAGTCACTGGACGGCGCCCGTCCCGACGAGGCGATGAAGCCCCTCACGGAGGTGTTCCACCTCTCATGACCGCCGCCGGAAGCGGACTCGCCGCCCCTGCCGTCACCCTGCTGGGCCGCACCCAACTGGACGCCACCGCTGTCTACTTCGTCTCGTACGACGGCCTGGTCAACAACAACTCGTTCCAGAAGAACGGCCTGTTGACCTACAAGGGCTACCAGTACGCGGCCTGGTACACCTCCACCCGCGACGCGGTCGTCGCCCGCCGCGCCCTCGGCGCCACCAACTGGTCGAGGATCACCCTCTCCCACACCCTGAAGAGCGACGACTCCCACAACGTCATCTCCATGGGCGTCTCCAGGGTCGACGGCCGCCTGCACCTGAACATGGACTCCCACAGCGACGGCTTCTTCTACGTCAAGTCGATCGCCGGTCTGCTCGACAATCCGGCGTCCACCGCCTGGACTCCGGCCGTCCTCGGTGCCGTACAGACCACACTCGACGGGGTCGCCCTCACCACCCAGTTCACCTACCCCCAGTTCATCGCCACCCCCGAGGGCAGACTCCAGCTCAGCTACCGCGTCGGGATCTCCGGCAACGGCCGCAACGCCCTCGCGGAGTACGACGGTTCGGGCTGGACCGCGCTGGGGGAGTGGAGCGCCTCGACCGGCACCTACACCAGCACGCACGGCTCCAGCACCGTCCGCAACATGTACCTCCACGGCATCGACTACGACGTGAACGGCCGCCTGCACGCCCTGTTCACCTGGCGTGAGCAGTCCGCCGCCGTGATGTGCGACAGCGGTGGTCTCACCAACCACGACACCGGCTACGTGTACTCCACGGACCGGGGCCGCAGTTGGCGCAACGACGCCGGAACGACCGTAGGAACAACAGGCAGTTCGGACACCGTGGCCGTCACGGACAGCGGACTGGTCGTGGACTCCCTGAACCCGGACCACTCACTGATGAACCAGGAGAGCCAGACCACCGACTCCGCCGGCCTCCCGCACGCGATCATCAGCTACGTCCCCGGCCGCTTCGGCCAGTGCACCACCGACTACGTCGCCGACCGCACGGCCAACGGCCGCGCCTTCCACCTCCGCAAGAACTCCACCGGCGCCTGGCAGAAGACCGAGATCCCGATCCCCCTCGCTTCCAGCCAGCGCACCAGGCTGGTCCTGGACAAGTACGACAACGCCTACGCGGTCCTGCCCTACGGCCGTATCGCAGGCGCCTCGAAGGCCTCCGGGTACACCGATTGGGCGCTGCTGTACGACGCGAGCGATCTGAACGCGTTCGGCGAGGTGGTCGTGGACGAGCTGCGGGTGCGGGCGGACAACGTGCTGTCGATCATGTACCAGGAGAAGTCGAGCGGTACGACCCCCTCGCCACTCCACGTCGTCGACTTCGCCCTGCCGGCGTGACCGGGACGGCCGCCGGAGTCGTCGAAGGTCATGACGGTAATGTGAAGGTCTTCCCGCCGCCCCACGTCACCCTGGAGGTCTCCGCCTGATGGCCCAGCCGGTGGGTATCAAGGACGTCGCCCGCGCCGCCGGAGTCTCCGTCGGCACGGTCTCGAACGTCATCAACCGCCCGGACACCGTCGCCACGGAGACCCGGGCCCGCGTGCTGTCCGCGATCGACCGCCTCGGCTATGTCCGCAGCGAGTCCGCGCGCCAACTGCGGGCGGGCCGCAGCCGGATCATGGGGCTGCTCGTCCTCGACATGGGCAACCCGTTCTTCGTGGACGTGGCCCGCGGCGCCGAGCGGGCCGCGCGCGAGGCCGGGCTCGGGGTCATGGTCTGCAACAGCGCGCAGAGTCCCGGCGAGGAGGCCGAGTACCTGTCGCTCTTCGCCGAACAGCGGGTGCGGGGCGTGCTGTTGACCCCGGCCGACGCGACCGGACGCAACATCGACTCGTTCCGCCGGCACGGCATCCCATTCGTGCTCGTCGACCGCGTCGCCGAGGGCACCACCGAGTGCTCGGTCTCCGTCGACGACGTCGCGGGCGGCGCGCTCGCCGTGCGACACCTCATCGACGCCGGGCACCGCTCGATCGCGTACGTCAGCGGCCCGCCAGGCTTCAACCAGGTGCGTGACCGTCGTACGGGCGCGAAGAAGGCGCTCACCGAAGCCGGTCTCGACCCGGACGCGCTGCGCGAGCTGCCCACCGACCGGCTCGACGTGGCCGCCGGACGGGACGCGGGTGCCCGCCTGCTCGGTCTCGCCGAGCGGCCCACCGCCGTCTTCTGCGCCAACGACCTCCTCGCCCTCGGTGTGCTCCAGGCCATGTACGCGGCCGGGGTCGGCGTCCCCGACGACCTCGCGATCGTCGGCTACGACGACATCGAGTTCGCCGCTGCCGCCGCCGTACCGCTCACCTCTGTCCGCCAGCCCGCCGTCACGATGGGCGCCCTCGCCGCCGAACTGCTCCTGGAGGAGACCGAGGCGGAGGCGGCGACCAGCGCTCGCCCGCACGAGCACCGGCGGGTCGTGCTCCAGCCGGAACTGGTGGTGCGCCGCTCCAGCCTCGCCGCCCGCTGACCCGCCGGTCAGTACGATTTCATGATCCAGGGGGTCGGATATCGGACGCGCATGTGCTGAACTGTGACGCGGCCCGTCATCCCGTCCGTCCCAGGAGCCCCGTTGTCCGTCAGCTACCGCCAGCCCGGCGTCGTCCTCACCGACCGCCGCTTCACCGTGCCCCTCGACCACGAGGACCCCACGGGCGAGACCATCGAGCTCTACGCCCGTGAGGTCGTCGCGAGCGACAAGGCGGACCGGGAGGACCTGCCCTGGCTGGTCTATCTCCAGGGCGGACCGGGCTTCGGGGCGAATCGTTTCGTCGGGCGGCAGGCCTGGCTCGACCGGGCCCTCGACGAGTACCGCGTGCTCCTCCTCGACCAGCGCGGCACCGGCCACTCCACCCCGCTCACCCGCCAGACGCTCCCACTGCGCGGCGGCCCCGCCGAACAGGCCGACCACCTCACCCGCTTCCGCGCCGACTCGATCGTCCGGGACTGCGAGACCATCCGCCCGGCTCTCACCGGCGGCGTCCCCTGGACCGTCCTCGGCCAGAGCTTCGGCGGCTTCTGCACGGTGAACTACCTGTCCACCGCCCCCGAAGGCCTCCGTGCCGCAGTCGTCACCGGCGGTCTGCCGTCCCTCGACGCCCACGCCGACGACGTCTACCGGGCGGCCTACCCGCGCATCGAGCGCAAGGTCGCCGCCCACTACGACCGCTACCCGCAGGACGTGGCGCGGGCCCGCCGCATCGCCGAACACCTGCTGTGCCACGAGCGGGTCCTCCCGGGCGGCTACCGGCTCACTGCCGAGGCCTTCCAGTCCCTCGGCATCATGCTCGGCGGCAGTGAGGGCAGCCACCGCCTCCACTTCCTCCTGGAGAACGCCTTCGTCCGCACCCCGCAGGGTCACGAACTCTCCGACGCCTTCCAGGAAGAGGTCCAGAACCTCCTCTCGTACGCCGGCCATCCCCTCTACGCGCTGGTCCACGAGGCGTGCTACGGCCAGGGCAGCCGCCCCACCGCCTGGTCGGCGGAGCGGGTGCGCGCCGAGTTCCCGCAGTTCGACGCCGCCAAGACGCTCGCCGGCGACGGCCCCCTCCTCTTCACGGGCGAGTCGATCCACCCCTGGATGTTCGACTGCGACCCCGCCCTGCGCCCGCTCCGCGACACCGCCGAACTCCTCGCCGCCCGCACCGACTGGCAGCCGCTCTACGACCCGGCGCGCCTGGCCGCCAACGAGGTGCCGGTCGCCGCGGCCGTCTACCACGACGACATGTACGTCGACGCGACCCACTCCCTGCAGACCGCCCGCTCGATCCGCGGCCTGCGTACCTGGGTCACGGACGAGTTCGAGCACGACGGCGTGCGGGCCGGCGGCCCACGCGTCCTGGACCGGCTGATCGCGCTGACGCGAGATGAGGCGTGAGGTAGTCCGGGCGGGGCCTCACCGGGTGGCCGACAAGGACATGCCGCATCGAAATTTCCGACATAAGGTTCATTTCGATGAATACCAAGTCACTCCGCCGGGCCCGCCCGGCCGCCCTGGTCCTCGCCGTCGTCGCGGCGAGCACGGTCGCGCTGGTGTCCTGCGGCGACGACAACAACAGCTCCGGCAGCAGTTCGCAGGCCTCGATCCCGGACACGGCCTCCTTCTCGGGCATGACACCGTCTGCCCTGAAGTCGGCCGCCTCCTCGGCGGTCGCCTCGGCGAGCGCCCGGGCCTCCGCCGCCGCATCCTCCGCCTCGGCCGCCGCGTCCTCCTTCGAGGCCTCGGTATCGGCCGAGGTTGCCCGCGCGAGCAAGGACGCCCAGAACGAACTCAAAGACGTCACGGGCCAGGGCAACGCGATGGCGGACGTCACCATGACCGGCAAACCGCGCGCCCAGACCGGCGGACTGCTCGCCGTCGTCGTCACCATCACCAACAAGACCGACAAGAAGGCGTCCTACGCCGTCCAGGTCGACTTCCTCGACTCCTCGGGGAAGGTGGTGGAAAGCCGGTACGTCGGCGCCGAGAACCTCGCGCCCGGCGCGAAGGCCCAGCCGGTCGCCATCAGCACGAAGCCGCCGGAGCCGGTGCTGACCCCCAAACTGGCCAAGGCGCAACGCTATTGAGCAACAGGACGGTCAGCGCTGTGAGTTGAGCGCGTCCACGGCCCCGCCAGCGTCCCCGATCGTCGTGTAGTCCACGGCGACGAAGTTCACCGGCCGACCGCGTTCCCGCTCACAGCGGTGGACGCGGTCGAGCACGTACCGGCGGGCGTTGACCTCGCCCGCGTCCAGGCGGCTGCCGCCGTCGATGGTGATGAAGTGGTTGAGCAGGAACAGGCGTTTGTCGCTGCCACCGCGATGCGGCACGCAACTCATCTCCTGCGGCGTGCGGAACGCGAACGGGGTCTCCATGCCGTAGTCGTAGAAGTTGCGGTACCAGGGCGCCGGACCGTCGGCCTTCTCCGCGAAGACGACGAGTCGGCGCCCGCTGTCGACCATGTCGCCCAGGGTCGGCCAGGGCTTCGAGGGATCGGGGTCCGGGGTGTGGACCAGGTCGCTCAACCCGGCCTGCGCGAAGGCCTGTTCGGTGTCCTCGCCGCTGATCGCGTCCTGCACGATCAGCGTGACGACTTCGGTCGGATGGGCGCGCATCCAGTCGCCGATCTCACGCAGCGCGGGCACCAGGGCGACGGCACCGGCCCGGCACACGGAGTGGCACAGCCACAGCCCCTCGCGCGGCGGGTTGACCCGGTTCACGGCCGAGGCGATGAACTCCCGTTGCTCCGGGGTGAAGTCGGACTCGGCGAGCCGCGCGGTGATCTCGTCCGGGCGCTCCCAGTGATAGGTGTCGATCTGGAGGGCGCGCACCCCGTCGTCCAACTGGGCGGTGATTCCCGGGTCCTGGAGCGGCCCGATGAACCGGTCGACGGTCGTCGACATCGCGTTGTGCGAGGTGAGGTAGGCGACCTCGTCGTAGGGACGGTCGCACAACTTGGCGCTGCCCTCGCAACTGCGGGACGTGGTGGGCGTGATGGCGTACGGCACCAGCAGGACTCCGGCGACGGCGACGCCGCCCGTGGCCAGGGCCAGCCACCGCAGCCGGGGCACTGCGGGGACGTGCGGCCGGACCTGGAGGGCCCAGCCCACGGCGGTCAGGAGGGCACCGGCCAGCACCGGGACCAGAGCGGTCGTCAGGGCGGTGGCCGTGATCCGGTCCACGGCCGTGCGCTGCACATCGTCTACCAGCCGGGCCAGGCTCGGCGGCCAGGAACCCGGCGGATCGATCACCCGCCCACCGCTGACCAGCCGGAACACAACGGCGACGAGCCCGGCCAGCACTCCACCGGCCGCGAGTGACCAGCCCAGGGGGAGGAGTTGGCGGCCCGGAGCCGTCGGGCCGCCGTAGACCCACAGCACGGTCAGCGCGACGACGAGGAGCGCCGAGGCGAGGGCCTCCGTGAGGCCGAGTCCGACGGCGGTGTAGGCACGGGCGCGGTGGAGGGGAGCCAGGTCGTTGCCGGATGCGGCGAGGGTGTCCGTGAGGTTCCAGATCCCGCCGTCGAAGGTCGTCCGTAGTTGAGTGGCGGCTGTCCGGGTCCGGTCAGAGACGACGGCGGGGGCGACGGTTGCGAGCGCGGTCGCGACATCGCCGTCCCGCAGCGCCGTCTCGACCGTCGGACGCAGGGCGTCCCGGTCCGCGGCGGGCAGACCGCTCACCAGCGTCGCGGCCGCCTGGTCCGCCTGTGCCTCGGTCAAGGGAAGCGCGGGCAGCCCGGTCGGGATGTGCCCTGCGGTCACGGTGCCCAGGGCGGTGGACAGGTCGGCCGAGAAGCGGTC
The DNA here is from genome assembly GCF_040681835.1 of Streptomyces sp. NPDC051576. Classification (NCBI taxonomy): domain Bacteria; kingdom Bacillati; phylum Actinomycetota; class Actinomycetes; order Kitasatosporales; family Streptomycetaceae; genus Streptomyces; species Streptomyces sp. NPDC051576. The sequence goes on along the minus strand of NZ_JBFAZO010000007.1, from coordinate 149,925 downwards.
GAAGTCGGGTTCGGTGCGGTTCTGGACCGAGGCGACGAGATCGCCGAAGTAGATCTGCGCCAGGTCGTTGAGGTTGGCCAGCACGGGCCGCAGATCGACCGTGAGGTCCAGCGAGTCGCGCTCGCCGCCCAGGTAGCCCACCACGGCGTCGATCTGCCGCTGGGTGAGGTCCCGGACCGTCTCCGGCGGCAGCACCAGCTTGAGATTGGAGGTGACCTGGGCCTCCGGAACGGGCAGCCGGGCCAGCAGCCCGCGCGTGACGGCCGCCGTGCGCGGATCGACCAGCACCTGGTTGTAGAGCCGGTCGTAGGCCTTCTGTTCGTCCAGCGCCGAGCGGTAGAAACCTGGAGAGACCACGGTGGAGCGGGCCGTGGCCGTGAGAGTGAGGACGGCCGTGGCGAGGACGGCGAGGACCATGGCCGCGATACGCGACCACCTGCGGGACGCGACGCCGACCGGGTCCATGATTCATCGTCGTCCCGCCCCACCGGCCCCGCAAACGGACGGCAGGACGGCGGAAGGGGCATGGCCGTGGCGGCGGCGGGCGTGATTGGATCACCCGGGCTTGCGTATGACCACGGATTCCACGACGGGGGACGGCATGGACACGACGGAACTGCTGGCGGACCGCTTCGAGGAGCACCGCGGCCGGCTGCGCGCGGTGGCCTATCGCATGCTCGGCTCGCTGCCGGAGGCGGAGGACGCCGTCCAGGAGACCTGGCTGAAGCTCAGCCGCACCGACGCGGACGACATCAGGAACCTCGGTGGCTGGCTCACCACGGTCGTCGGCCGGGTCTGCCTCGATCTCCTGCGCTCCCGCACCAAGCGCCGCGAGGAACCCATCGACGAGACCCTCTCCGAGACCTTCGTCCCCGACCCGCTGATCAGGCCGCTGACGGACCTCGACCCCGAGGCGGAAGTCCTCCAGGCCGACTCGGTGGGCCTCGCCCTCCTCATCGTCCTGGAGACCCTGGAACCCGCCGAACGCCTCACGTTCGTCCTGCACGACATGTTCGCGGTGCCCTTCGACGACATTGCCCCGATCGTGGAACGCACACCGGCCGCGACCCGCCAACTGGCCAGCCGGGCCCGCCGCCGGGTCCAGGGCGCGGCCCCATCCGCCGACCCCGACCTCGGCCGGCAGCGCGAGATCGTCGAGGCCTTCCTCGCCGCCGCCCGTGAGGGCGACTTCGACGCGCTCGTGGCCCTCCTCCACCCGGACGTGGCCCTGCGCGCCGACTCCGGTGCGCTGGTACGGGGCGCGGCCGCCTCCAAGGCGATGCGCGGCGCCCACGCCATCGCCGAACAGGCCCTCATGTTCGCTCCGTACACCCACGACGCCCGACTCGCCCTGGTCAACGGCTCGGTGGGCATTGTCAACGAACCGGAAGGACAACTGCTCTCGGTCATGGGCATCACCATCACGGACGGCCGGATCACCGAGATGTACATCCTGTCCGACCCCGACCGGCTGGCCCGCCTCCGCGCGACCGGGTCAGTACGCTGAACGACATGGAAGATCACATAGCGGACCGGCCCGGCCTGCGCGGTGACTGCGAGCGGTGTTTCGGGCTGTGCTGTGTGGCGCTGCCCTTCACCGCCGGGACGGACTTCGCGATCGACAAGGCCGCGGGGACGCCGTGCACCAACCTCCAGGCTGATCACCGCTGCGGAATCCACGCGAAGCTCCGGCGGACGGGCTTCAGCGGCTGCACGGTCTACGACTGCTTCGGCGCCGGGCAGCAGGTCTCACAGGTCACCTTCGGCGGACAGGACTGGCGTACGGGGCCGAAGGACCAGGCCCGCCGGATGTTCGACGTGTTCCCCGTCGTACGCCAACTCCACGAACTGCTCTGGTACTTGACCGAAGCACTGACCCTGCGACCGGCCGAGTCGATCCACACCGAGGTGCGCGGGGCGCTGTCCAGGACCGAGGCGCTCACGCGCGGCACACCGGAAGAACTCGGCGCGCTCGACGTGGGCGCGTACCGGCAGGAGGTCAACGTGCTGCTGCTGCGGACCAGTGAGCTGATGAGGGCCGGAGCGAGGGGCAAGAAGAAGGACCGTCGCGGCGCCGACCTCATGGGCGCCCGGCTCAAGGGCGCCGATCTGAGCCGGGCCGATCTGCGCGGTGCCTACCTCATCGCCGCCGATCTCACCGGGGCCGATCTGCGCGGCGCGGATCTGATCGGCGCCGATCTGCGGGACGCCGACCTCACGGACGCCGATCTGACCGGCGCGTTCTTCCTCACCCAGCCCCAGGTCGCGGCGGCCCGGGGGAGCGCGGGCACCAGGCTGCCGGGGTCAGTCGTCCGCCCTGTGCACTGGACAGCGGGCCTCTGAGGGACTTTCGTCCGCGACCACGACCGGTGCCGTCGTCGTGGGTGCCGTGCGTCGGTCCAGGTGCAGCCGCAGTCCTTCGGGCATCAGGGTCAGGCGTTCGGTGACGCGCAGCCGGTACGCCGGGTCGGGGCGCAACTCGTAGCGTCGCAGCAGCAGTCCGAGGACCAGCGTCGCCTCGTGCAGGGCGAACTGGCGGCCGATGCAGGCCCGCGCCCCCGTCCCCCACGGCTTGAAGGTGTGCGGGGCGCGGGAGCGTACGGCCTTGGCGTCGAAGCGGTCGGGGTCGAACTCCTCGGCGTCCGCGCCCCACACCTCGGGGTCGCGGTGCAGCATCGGCGTCAGGATCAGCGCCCAGGCGCCGCGCCGCACCGGGTGGACCCCGGCGACCTCGGTGTCCCGGGTGGCCTCACGGGCGTAGGCGGGCGCCGTCGGCCAGAGCCGTAGCGACTCGTCGAGGACCCGGCGGACGTACCGCAGCTTGGCGACCTGGTCGTAGGCCGGGACCTCGGTGTCGCCCCAGACCTGGTCGATCTCGGCGCGGGCGCGGGCCGCGACGTCCGGGTGGCGGGCGAGGTAGTGCAGGGCGAAGGACAGGGAACCCGAGGTGGTCTCGTGGCCGGCGACCAGGAAGGTGATGACCTGACGGCGGACGTTCTCGGCGGAGAGCCGCTCGCCGGTCTCCGGGTGGGCGGTGTCCAGCATCCGGTCGAGCAGGTCACCGTCGCCGCTCGCCGTACGGCGGGTCCGCACCAGGTCGTCGACCGTGCGGTTGAGGTAGGCGATGTCGGCCTCGTTGCGGCGGGTCGCGGTGCGCAGCAGGAGCGGGGCCAGCGGTGCGGGCACGGAGTTGAGGCGCTGCGCGTAGCTGAGCGTGCCCACCATCGATGTCACGAAGGGGTGCGGGCGGTCGCGTTCGAAGGAGCCGAAGTCGTGGCCGAAGCCGGTGCGTGCGATCGTCTCCAGCGTCAGCTTGGTCATGTCGCCGGGCACGTCCACCGCTCGCCCGGCGGCCAGTTCGCGGTCCCAGCGGTCCGTGAGCCGCTCGGCCACGGACAGCATCATCGGGTGGTAGCCCTCCATCGCCTCGCGGCTGAAACCGGGGGCGAGGACGTCGTGCGCCAACTGCCAGTTCGGTTCGTGGTTGTACGCCGTGAAGAGCCCGTCCCCGGCGACCGGCCGCAGGTTGGCGACGCCCAGTCCCACGTGCTTGGCGAAGCGCGACTCGTCCGCCATGTCGGCGACCAGGTCGGCGCCCCACACGAACACGAACTCCTTGCCGAAGGCCTTTCGCCGGAAGATCGGGCCCAGTTGGCGGGCGTAGCGGAGCGAGTCCTGAAGGGGGGTGCGCCGGTCGGCGCCGATGATGTCGCCGAGCAGCGGGACCCGGCGCGGGGGATGCGGGATGAGGTCGAGACGGGGCCAGCCCTGCTCGGCGTCCCGGAATCCCTTCGGCAGCGCGGTGGGCGTGGCCGTCGTCGTCTCCGCCATGACGCGATCTCCCTTGGGTCATCGGCAGGTTGAGCCTGTTGTACGTGGGTTCAATAGCGGGTTTCAGTGTGATCCCGTCGTTGAACCGACGTCAAGTAAAGTGCGGGAATGGCCGCGAACCAGGGTGAGCGCACGCGCCGCCGGCTCAGCACCGAGGAGCGCCGGGAGCAACTCCTCACGGTGGGCGCGCGGTTGTTCTCGGAGAATCCGTACGACGACGTGTGGATCGAGCAGGTCGCCGAGATCGCCGGGGTTTCCCGCGGGCTGCTGTACCACTACTTCCCGACGAAGCGGGACTTCTTCGCGGCCGTCGTCGAGCGCGAGAGCGAGCGGATGCTGCGGATGACGGCGGCAGTACCGGGCCTGCCGGCCCGAGAGCAGCTCGCCGCCGCCCTCGACACCTATCTGGAGTACGTCCACGCGCACGCGCACGGCTATCGCGCCTTCCACCGCGCCGACGCGGCCGGGGACCAGACCGTACGGCGGGTCTATCAGCGGGCGTTGGCTGCGCAGGAGCGGCAGATCCTCGCCGCGCTGGCCGCGGACCCCGAGTTCGGGCGGGCCGTGGGGGAGCGGGCCGATGTGAAGCTCGCGGTGCGCGGGTGGCTGGCCTTCACCACCGCGGTCTGTCTGGAGTGGCTGCGGGGCCCGGAGTTGAGCCGGGAACAGGTGCGGGATCTGTGCGCGCGGGCGCTGTTGGGCGTCATCTCGCCCTGACCGAGCGGTGAAGAGATTGCGTGGCGTGGTTGGCGCGCGCCCCGATCTTCGGTAAGTTAGGCAAGGCTTACCTAAGGAGGTCAGGGATGGGTGACAGCCAATCGTGGACGGCCGCGCCTGCCGCGGCCGAGCGGGCCCGCTCGGTGCTCGCCGCCGCATGGTCCTGCGCGGTGACCGCGGAGGGCGGTCGCGAGGAGTTCGTCGGCGCGCACAGCGTGGACGACGAGGGCCGGGTGCTGCTGCGAGTGCCCGAGGACAGCGCCCTGCTCGCGGCCGCGATCTGCGCGCCGCGCGGAGAGCCGTCCGCGGTCCTGGAGTTCGCGGACGTCGCGCCCGTCCCGGTGCGCAACCGCATCCGGGCCAGGCTGTGGCTGGCCGGCTGGTTCGTGCCCGAGGAGGGTCAACTGGCCTTCCGGGCAACGCGCGTGGTGCTGCGCCCGCCGTCCGGCGCGGTGGTCGTCGACCTCGAGGAGTTCGCCACCGCCGAACCCGACCCGCTGGCCCTCGCCGAGGCCCAACTGCTGACCCACCTCGCCGACTGCCACTCTGACGCGGTCGAGCGGCTCACCCGCCTCGTCGAGCCGGACAGCCTGCACGGCGCGGTTCGCGTCCAGCCCCTCGCCGTCGACCGGCACGGCCTGACCCTGCGCATCGAGCGCGCCCGCGCCCAGGGCGACGTACGGCTGCCGTTTCACGCGCCCGCCGACACAGTGGACCAGCTCACCGAGCGCATGCATGTGCTGCTCACCCAGGCCAGCGCCGCATCCTGTCCACGTCCCCTACAGCGGCAGCGCACAGACGGCGACCGGTGAGGCGAACGGCTCGCCCGTGAGCCGCAGTTCACCGCTCGTGTCGTCCACGCCGAACACGCTCACCGTCCCCGACTTCTGGTTCGCCGCGAACAGCAGCGTCCCGTCCGGCGAGAACGCGATCTGCCGCGGGAAGTCACCGCTCACCGGTACGGTCCCGAGCAGCCTGAGCCGGGCGCCGTCGGCCTCGACGGCGTACCGCGCCAGAGTGTTGTCACCACGGTTGGCGAGAAACGCGTACGCGCCGTTCGACGTCACCAGGATCTGCGCCGGGTAGTTGGTGGCGGTGCCGGTGCTGCCCGACGGCTGCGGGGCGCCGATCGACAGGGCGCCCGTGCTCGGGTCGTAGGCGCAGACCGCGATGGTGTCGTCGACCTCGTTGGCCAGGTAGGCGTACCGGCCGCCGGGGTGGAACGTGAGGTGGCGCGGGCCCGCGCCCGCCCGGGCGTGTGCCTGGGAGACCTCGGTGAGCGTGCCCTTCGTGGTGTCCAGCCGGTAGGTGTAGACCGTGTCCGTGCCCAGGTCGACGGCGAGGACATGGCCGCCGTCGGGGCTGGTGACGAACTGGTGCGCGTGCGGGCCGTCCTGGCCCGGGCCCGGCTGCGGGGTCGAGTGCTTGATCAGGGCGGTGCGTTCGCCGAGCGCGCCCGAGGTGTCGATCGGGTGCACGGCCACGCTGCCGGACGTGTAGTTGGCGCTGAGCAGCCAGCGTCCGGTCGGGTGCACGGACAGATGACAGGGGCCCGCACCACCGGTGCTCCGCGCGCCGAGGATCTTGCGGTCCGCCAGACGTACGGCGGTCACCGCGCCGGCCGTCTGCTCGTCGACTGCGTACAGCGTGCGGCCGTCGGGGTGCGCGGCGAGGTACGAGGGGTCGGCGACCCCGGTGATCGTGCCCGCGCCGGTGATCCGGCCGGTCGACGTGTCGTAGGTGGCCAGGCCGATGCCCGTGCCGCCGCCGTCGACCGAGGTGTATGTGCCGAGGTAGAGGGGGCGGGGGCCGGCGGCCTTGCCGGTGCGGTGCGCGCGCGGCGCCTGGGCGGTCGTAGGAGTGGATTCGGGGTCCGCCGGTGGTGAGGCCGGTGCGGGGACCGCTACCACCGCCGCGGTTCCCGCCAGGGCGCCGAGGAAACGGCGCCTGCCCCAGCCTCCGCGTGACGCCTCCGCACCACTGCTCATACCCACACCCTCAGGTCGTCGCTCGCCCCGGTCGTCACAGCCACCTTGGCGTGGACGACCGGTCGAGCGCAAGACCGGCAACGGTCGTTGCGGAGGATGCAATAGGTGTGTGGTCTACCAGTCGCCGTCCTCCACCGGTTTGCCCTGCGCGTCCTTGAGGGGTTGCACCTGGCCGGGCGCGGGCTGCTGCCAGGGTTCGTGGTCGTCGCCCAGCCAGTCGCCCACCGGCTGCACCGCGCCCAGGGTGTCGGTGGGGGCGAGATCCTCGGCGTCCTGGTCGTAGTAGTCGAACCACGGGAGCCCCGCCCGGGTGTACGCGGCGCGGTCCACCGGCGACGGCGGCGGCTCCTCGCCGGTGATGCGGCGCCACTCCGGCGGTGTCACCAGGTGGACGAACACCCGCCCGGCGGGTTTCTCGGCCCAGGCCTCCAGCGGCCGGCCGTCCTCGTAGACCTCCTGGCGCATCGAACCGCCGACACCGAGCCCCATGGCAACGGCGGACCGGGACGGGGCCGCCGGAGCGCCCGGTGCCGGAGCGGCCATCGGCATGGCGGGCATGCCGTAGCCCCCGGACGGCATGGTGGTCGCGCGCGTTCGCTTCGAGCGGTGGCGCTCCTTCTCGCGCCATCTGGCCAACTCCCGCTCGGTGAGCGGGAAGGACTGGAGCTGTATGCCGCCCCACACCTCCTCGCCCGTGACCTGGCCCTCGACCGTCGCACCCAGGCCCAGCGGGACCGCCACGAACTGACGGACCGTCCCCCGGCCGGAGTTGATGCCGTCGAGCCACGGCTGGCGGGGCAGCACCAGGTAGTTCTGCGGGTGCCGGGACAGCCGGTCGCTCCACGGCTTGCCCGAGACCGCGCACACCTTGCCCACCCCGACCTGGAGCGCCGCCGGCTTGCGCGTGCCCGCGAAGCTCAGCCACATCGCCTCGCGCAGATACACCGGCAGCATCACGCCACCGCGCGCCCGCCACTGCTCGGGCACCGTGTCCGGGAAATCCGCGACCCGCCGGACCGGGAACTCACCCAGCCCCGGCGGCAACGCGTGCGTACCCGTCTCCGGCAACCGCAGGGTGCGGACGAACCGCACCGCCACCCCGCCGGGCAACCGCAAGGTGTTCCCGTCGATCCGCACGCTGCTGTCCTTCATACGCCCGCCCCCTCCGTCGCCCCACTGCATCACCTAGAACGACCGGCGCCCGTGTCCCGGTTCCTGCGCAGTCGCTCCGGCACCCCCACGCGCTCCCGCACCCAGGTCAGCCGGGGCATACGGGCGCGCTGCTCGCTGGTGCAGCGGTCGAGTTCCTCCAGCAGCCGGCGCGAGCGGTGCTCGGTGTCCAGCTCGTCCAGCATGCGGTTGACCTCGGTCAGCACGGCACCCAGCAACTGCCACTGGGCGGCGTCGCGCTGGACCTCCTCCAGGAGCAGTTGCGCCAGCTTGTCGCGGGTCGCGGCGGCGGTGTGCAGCTCGGCGGTGAGCCGCGACTCCGCGGACTCGGCGCTCACACTCACGTCGGTGGTCACCAGCACCGCGAAACTGACCACGGCGTCGCCGATCTCCGACAGCAACTGCTCCACGGCGGCACCCGTGGACGGCGCGAACAGCGGCTCGGGGTCGCGCTGTTTCGCCAGGTCGGTGAAGGTGCGCGCGAGGACACGCAGTACGACCGTGCAGATCTCCAGCGTGTCCAGACCGGTCCGCAGTACGACCCGGTGCAGCAGCCCCTCCCGCACGCGAGGATTGAGCCGCAGACTGTCCTCGGCCTGTCTCAGGGCCGCGTCCACCTCGACGATGTCGTGGTCGAGCCGGCGTGCCTCGTGCAGCCGCGCGGTGGCGTGGTCGACCGGGGTGCGGCCGGCCGCCTCCTCGCCCATGCGCCGCATCAGCCGCCGCAGCCGACGGGCCAGCCCCTCGATCGACTCACCGGCCTCGTCCACCCACACCGGGGGAGCCAGCAGCAGATTGCAGCCGAGCCCCACGACCGCGCCGATCAGCGTCTCCACCACGCGTGCCCAGGCCGTGTCCCCGACCGCGGTCACGCCGAGGACCAGCATCGCGCTGATCGCCACCTCGGGCACGTACTCCTCGACCCGCACCACCCGCCCGACCGCAAGCGCGGCCACGATCAGCAGCGCCAGGCTCCACCAGGTCAGCCCGACCAGCAGACTGAAGGCGATGGCGACGAGCACGCCCGCGACCACCGCGCCGATCCGGCGGATGCCGTTGGTGAGGGTGGCGTACAGGGTGACCTGGACGACGAGGAGCGCGGTCAGGGGAGCGGTCAGCGGCGCGGGCTCCGGGCTCAGCCGCAGCGCGACGACGTACGCGACCGTCGCCGCGGTCGCCGACCGCAGCGTCTGGACGACCACCGGGTCCCGGTGCCGCCCCACGAACCGCACCAGCGGCGCCGTCCACTCACGGACATCTCGCATCCTTGGCCTATTCCCTCTCACCGGATGCCCTGAACGTATCCATTGAGGACCGTAACTGTCCGCAAGGCTTCCTAGATTGTCATCATCGGACATCGCGGCACGGAACGAAGGGGAGGGGACCGTTCATGACGAACATCCAGGGCATCGAGGTGCTGACCCGCTCGCACGACTACCTGCGCGAGGTGGTCGCCGCCGTGCCCGGGAGCGCCTGGGCCGCGCCGACGCCGTGCAGCGAGTGGACCGTACGCCAGGTCCTCAACCACGCGCGCATCGACCAGCAGGCCTACGGCCTCGTCCTCACCGGCGACCGGCCCGACTCCGACCCCTTCCACCCCGCCGATTCCCTCGACGGTGACCCGGCCGCCGAACTCGACAAGGTGCTCCGCGCTGTGGCCGACGGCTACACCCGACTGCCCGCCGACACCGACGAGATCCCGACGCCACTGGGCCCGATGCCTCTCCCCCTCGCGGCGGCCACAGCCGCCATGGACGCGGCCGTGCACGCCTGGGACATCGCCGCGGCGACCGACCAGAACCGGCCACTGGACGCGGACCTCGCCGAGGGCATCTGGCCGGCCGCGGACCATCTGGTCGACCAACTCCGCGACGCGTACCGGGTGTTCGCCCCGGCGCGTGAGGCGAGGGGCGAGTACGACAGGGCCGAGGCTCTCCTCGCCTTCCTCGGGCGCGACCCGCACTGGACGCCTGTCGGGTCCTGAGGAGTGGCGGGCCCTGTCCCGCCTTTACTGCGAAACGGCCGCCCGGCTCCGCGACCGATAACCCGCGATCTTCGCGAGGTTCCCGCAGCGGTCCATCGAGCACCAACGGCGGCGGCGGGCCTGGGAGTCGTCCAGGAAGAGGAGAGAGCACTCCGGGTTCTCGCACTCCTTGACCCGCTCCAGCAGCGGGCTGTCGACCAGCAGGACGCCGTCGCGGGCCACCGTCGCCAGCGCCGCGCGGGCCGGGTGTGCCGACTTCCAGCGTTGTGCGCCGAGTTGGGGCGCCAGGTCCGGGCGGGCGGCGGCCTCGTTGACCCGCTCGACATCGGCCGCCGCCGGTTCCCGTCCGGCCATCGCGTCCCGTACGACTCGGTAGAGCGCCTCGCGCAGAGTGCGCGCGTCCGTCAGATCCCGGGCCGTGACCCGCACCGGTTCGCTGCCCGCCGACAGCTCGGCCTCCGTGATCCAGGCGGCCAGGGCGGCCGGATCGGGGAGCCGCTCGACGGGTGTGCCGTGCCGTTTGCCGAGGGTCGCCACGAAATTCAGGCACGGGCGTCCGCCGATGAACGGAAAGACGGGCGGGAGGGTCATGGCAGCGAGCTTACCTCCCGTACACCGGTTCATGCGGTGTACGGGAGGGAGGTCGAGGGCCCTTGACACCAGTTCATCGGGTGTCGCATGGTGACACCAGTTCAACAGGTGTCGGCTGGACGGGTCGGCCACGACAGGGAGCGGGTGCGGTATGCGCGCGGTACGGATCGACGAGTTCGGCGGGCCCGAGGTGCTGGTACCGGTCGAGGTGCCCGACCCGGTCGCGGGTCCCGGGCAGGTGCTGGTGAGGGTCGCCGCGGCCGGGGTGAACCGCGCGGACGCCCTGGTCAGGTCCGGGAACTACCACCGGGCCGGACATCCGCCGCTGATTCCCGGAGTGGAAGGGGCCGGTACCGTCGCCGCGTTGGGGGAGGGCGTCACCGGATTCACGGTCGGGCAGCGGGTCGTGGCCCTCGACGGAGTGAACTCACCTGGGTTCTATGCGGAGTTGGCGGTCGTACCCGCCACCCAGGTCGTCGCCGTACCCGACGGGGTGGACCTGACGCACGCCGCGGCGCTGCCCGTCGCCTGGCTGTCGGCCTGGTACTGCCTGCGCCACCTCGCCCGCGTCTCCAAGGACGACACCGTCCTCGTGAAGGCCGCCGCGAGCGGCGTCGGCAGCGCGGCCGTGCAGATCGCGGCCGAGGTCGGCGCCCGTGTCGTCGCGCTCGCCGGATCACCCGAAAAGGCCGCCTGGGCCGGGGAGTTCGGCGCCCAGGCCACCCTCGACACCTCGGCCCACCCGGACGACGCCGAGGTCGACGAGGTGCTGCGGCTCACCGGCGGACGCGGCGCGGACATCGTCCTGGACACCGTCGGCGGCCGGGCCTTCGGGCGCAGCCTGCGCGAGATCGGGCACGGCGGCCGGGTCGTCGCCCTCGCCAATGTCGCCCTGGAGCCCAGCACCGTCGACACCCGCGACTTCTACCCGAAGAACGCGTCGGTCCTCGGCTTCCAGCTCACCAACCTCCAGATTCATGGCGGCTACGACCCCCGCCCGGACCTGCGCGAACTCGCGGAGCGGGTGGCCGCCGGCACCTACCGCGTACCGATCGAGACCGTCGTGCCCCTCGCCGACGCGCGCGCCGCCCACGAGCGGCTGGAGCGCCGGGACAACCGGGGCAAGATCGTGATCGCGGTGCCGGGCGACTGACGTCAGACGTACAGCTTGTCGATGAACGCGATCAGATTGCCCACCGTCCGCTCGATCTGCTGCTCCACGGTCAGGCTCTCCTCGATGCGGACGCCCGACTCGGGGACCTTCCTGCCGCGCACATAGAGGGAACACGCGAGATCGGTGCACATGTACAGGCCGACCGAGTTGCCCTCACGGCCCGCCGGACCGGCTTTGCGCGCGGTCATCAGGGAGACACCGCCGCCCGGGTGGGTCGTCACGCACAGCGAACACATGCTGCGGTGCAGAAAGCCGCGCTGCGCCGACGGGAACCGCAGCGTGACCCCGACTGGCCCGTCCGCCCGCTCGGTGACCAGATAACTGCGGTCGGGCGCCCCGGGATCCCGCCAGCCCAGGAAGTCCAGGTCGTCCCAGGGGCGGCTGTCGAGATCGCGGGGTACGGCCAGCCGCTTGGCCTCGCCCTTCGAGCAGTTGACAAACGAGTTGCGGATGTCGTGCTCGGTGAGTGATCTCATGGGAGGGGCTCCTGGGGGTGTCGGTTCCGAAACCTAGAGGGTCTAGGTTTCGGCCCAGGGTAATGAGGCGGCTGGTGGAGGTGCCAATGGATTTCGGGGGCGTCGGGCCGAGACAGGCCCGTGCGTTGCGACATGTGGCGGAGCGCTCGGCGGGGCCGGCCGTCGATCCGGATCTGCGCATCACGCTGAACTTCCATCCCGACCGTACGGCGGCAGGTCGACCGATCCTCGAAGCACTGGCCCAGGACGGCACGTACCACTCCCAGTTCGTCACCGGCACCAGCAACGGCGGCCTCACCGCCCACCCCGGCGGCGACCGCTGGCGCTGGGAGAGCCGGATCTTCGCGGGTGCCTACGACGAGGCGCCCGCACCCGAGCGGCCGGTCTACGGCGGACTGAACTTCCGACGCCAACTGGTCGGCGCCGCACCGAGGTTCGGCTCCTCCCACCTGCGGCTGACCGCCGCCGCCCTCGCCCGCGCCACCTTCTGCTACCCCGACAGCGCGGCCGAACCCACCGACTTCGGTGTCGCCGTCGGCATGTCCCTGATCGCCCTCGCCGAGGCCGACGAACAGGACCCACTGAACGACTACATCGAGACACAGGTGCACGGCGGAGTCGACCTCGCCCGGGACACGGAGGCCCTCGTCCTGGACGCGAGCTACCGCGACACCCCCGTCGAGACCGCCGCCCACCGGCTGCCCTGCCCCGTCGAATGGCACCCCGGCTACCGACTCACCGTGCCGGAGCTGTACCGGCACGCGGACTACCGGGGCCAGGAGTACGCCGACCTCGGAGCCCACATCGCCGAGAAGGGAGTGATCGACCCCCGGATCATCGGCGACGCGGCCCGCACCGGAATCCACGAACTCCAGCACCTGAAGATGGTCTGGCACACCCTGGCCCGTTTCGGGGCGCCGGTGGGGGCGGGGACGGCGCGTCAGCGCTGGGGCGCGGACGTCGGCGGCCAGACGCCTGTGGCGAGTACGCCCAACGTGTAGGCGTGGGTGATCAGTTGGGTGCGTCTGCCGAGTTCCAGCGGGCCGATGGATGCCGTAGTGGTTGGGTCAGGGGGGCGGGTGGTGAGGGCGATCTCGTGGGCCGGAGGGGGCGGGGGCGTCGCGTCAGCTCTCCCGTGTGGCCGTCGGCGGCCAGACGCTAGTGGCGAGTACGCCCAACGTGTGGGCGCAGGCGATCAGTTGGGTGCGGTTCGTCGCCTCCAGTGGGCAGATAGATGACGGCACGTCAGCCCTCCCGCGCTACCGCCGGCGGCCAGACCCCCGTGGCGAGCACGCCCAACGCATAGGCGCGGGCGACCAGTTCCGTGCGGTTCGCCGCGTTCCAGCGGGCCGACAGGCGCCGTAGGTGATAGGTCACGCCATCCGTGGTGAGGCCGGTTTCGCGGGCCGTGTGGGCGGTGGTGGCGCCGGCGGCGAGCAGGGCCAGGATGCGGGCCTCGATCGGGGTGACCTGGGTGGGGGTGTCCTCGCGGGGCTCGCCCTCGCCCTGCACGCGGAGCATCACCAGCAGTGCCGGTGTGTCCTCCACGGTGTCGCTGACCGGGTCGGCCGTCAGCTCCCCGTGGCGCTCGGTGCCGTCCGGGGCCCGCCACCGTACCGAGACCTGGTAGCGCGAGCGGTGCCGCAGCCGTAGCGCCTGGGCGATCCGCTCCACCTGGTCCGACTCCTGGGGCCGGAACAGGTCGAGCACGTCACGGCCGCGCAGCCGCCCCGGTGTCGTACCGCACTCGGCCGCCATCGCGGGGTTCGCCACCTGCACCGAGCCGTACACATCGCACACCGCGACCGGCACCGACACCCGGTCGAAGAGCATCAGGGCACGGTTGCGCCACACCACGCTCTCTTTGCGCGCCCAGTCCACCGGCACCTCCCGCAACTCCGTCCCACACCATCATGCGCTCAGTGACATTCCCCGCTGCCGCTGAGGCAGGGCGTGTAGTGGGCGCTCGGGGTGGGTGCGGGGTCCGGATGGGCCAGGTCCCAGTCGTGCTGGGCGCCCGTGAACAGCGCGGCCAGCAAGAGGGCGGTGAGGAGGTGCGAGACCAGCGTCCACGGCGCGCGGGAGAGTGCCGCGAGCGCCGCCAGCGCGAGCACGACGTAGAAGAAGTGTTCCGTCCAGGTGATGCTCGCGAGCGTCGCCGCGTCGATCCTGTCCTGCTCGCCCTGCGCGGCCCATACCGTCATGCCGTAGCCGAACATCGTCCAGACGAAGACGGCGGCCTCGCCGAGGAACAGGAGGACGGCGGCGGTGATGTCCCGGCGGAGCGGGGTCCTGTGGGACCACGGCCGTCTGCCGCGCCGAGACGGCCGTTCAGCCAGTACCTGCGTCATGGGCCCACCCTGCCGGGCCGGTCACGGGCACGCATGAGTACGCGCACTCAATAGCCGGACGGAGTTCTCCGCGCAAGACTCCATCGGTGCTTCTCGCTACACGATCATGTAGTCCGGTGGCACGGTCCGCCGGTGCGGGACGAGCACGCTGGATCGCAGTACTCCCGTACCGCGAAAGGCAGTTGTCGCGTCATGCCCCCCACCGACACCCTCTCCACGGACACCCTCCCCGGTGTCCCCGTCGTCGACATCACCGCGACCGGACCCGGTCGCACCCCGATGCAGCAGATCATGGATCTGATGCGCCGTCACGGACCGGTGTTCGTACGGCGGTTGCACGGGCGGGACACGCTGTTCGTCAGCGATCTCGACCTGGTGACCGACCTCGCCGACGAGCGGCGGTTCGCCAAGCACATCGGGCCCGCGCTGGAGAACGTGCGGGCCTTCGCCGCCGACGGACTGTTCACGGCGTACAACGACGAGCCCAACTGGGCCAAGGCGCACGACATTTTGATGCCCGCCTTCGCGCTCGGCTCCATGCGCACCTACCACCCCGTGATGCTGAAGGTCGCCCACCGGCTGATCGCGGCCTGGGACCGCGCGGCCCGTGCCGGGCAACCCGTCGACGTGCCCGACGACATGACCCGGATGACCCTCGACACCATCGGACTCGCCGGATTCGACTACGACTTCGGGTCGTTCGAGCGCGAGGAGCCGCACCCTTTCGTCGAGTCCATGGTCCGCTGCCTGGAGTGGAGCATGACCAGTCTGGCGCGCGTCCCGGACGAGGACCACTCGGCGGCCGACGCCGCCTTCCGGGCCGACGCCGACTACCTCGCCGGGGTCGTCGACGACGTCATCGCCGCCCGCACCGGCACCGACCAGACCGACGCCGAGGACCTCCTCGGACTCATGCTCGGCGCCGAGCACCCCGTCGACGGCACGACGCTCGACACCGCCAACATCCGCAACCAGGTGATCACCTTCCTGATCGCGGGCCACGAGACGACCTCCGGCGCGATGTCGTTCGCGCTGTACTACCTGGCCAAGCACCCGGCGGTGCTCCAACTGGTGCAGCGCGAGGTGGACGCGCTGTGGGGCGACACGGCGGACCCGGAGCCGACGTACGACGAGATCGGCCGGCTCACCTACACCCGCCAGGTGCTCAACGAGGCGCTACGGCTGTGGCCCACCGCCGCCGCGTTCAGCCGGCACGCGCTGGAGGACACACTGCTCGGCGGACGCATTCCGCTCCGTGCCGGGCAGGCCGTCACCGTGATCGCCCCGATGCTGCACCGGCAGCCCGGCTGGGGTGACAACCCGGAGCTGTTCGACCCCTCGCGCTTCACGCCCGAGGCGGAGGAGGCCCGGTCCGTGCACGCCTTCAAGCCGTTCGGCACCGGTGAACGCGCCTGCATCGGACGGCAGTTCGCGCTGCACGAGGCGACCATGCTGCTCGCGATGCTCGTCCACCGCTACCGGCTCCACGACCACGCGGACTACCGGCTCACCGTGAAGGAGACCCTCACCCTCAAGCCCGACGCCTTCACTCTGACCCTCACCGAGCGCACCTCCGCCGACCGGGTGCACCCGCCGCTGCCCGGTGTCGTCGAGGCCCCCGCGACTCCCACGGCGGACGCCATCCTCCCCGCCCGTGTCCGCCCCGGCACCGGCGCCCTCTTCCTGCACGGCAGCAACTACGGCACCTGCCGCGAATTCGCCGCCCAACTCGCCGACGAGGCCGCCGTGTTGGGCTGCTCAGTCGAGGTCGCACCGCTCGACGCGTACGCCGACGGCCTGCCCACCGACCGCCCCGTCGTCATCGCCGCCGCCTCCTACAACGGCCGCCCCACCGACGACGCCACCGCCTTCGTCGCCCGGCTGGAGGAGACCCGCGACCTCGTCGGCGTGACCTACGCCGTCCTCGGCGTCGGCGACCGCAACTGGGCCGCCACCTACCAGCACATGCCGACCCGCATCGACGCCCGCCTTGCCGAACTCGGCGCCACCCGCCTGACCGACCGGGCCGCAGCCGACGCCTCCGGCGATCTCACCGGCGCGGTACGGGAGTTCACGGCCCGGCTGCGCACGGCCCTCCTGGAGACCTACGGCGATCCCGACGCCACGGACGCCGCACCCGTCGAGTCGGCCGCCGCCTACGAGGTCCGCACCCTCACCGGCGGTCACCTGGACGCCCTCGCCGAACGGCACGGCCTCGTGCCCATGACCGTCACCGCGGCCCACGACCTCACCGCGCCCGGCCACCCGCGCCGCAAGCGCTTCGTCCGCGTCGCCCTCCCGGATGGCACCCCCTACCGGACCGCCGACCACCTCACCGTCCTGCCCGCCAACGCCCCCGCTCTCGTCGAACGCGCCGCCGCCGCACTCAGCGTCGACCTCGACACCGTCCTCGACATCCGCCCGGCCCGCCCGCGCCGCGACGGCCTCGCGGTCGACCGGCCCGTGACCGTGCGCCAACTGCTCACGCACCACGTCGAGTTGCAGGACCGACCGACCCCCGGCCAACTGCTGGCGCTCGCCGCCGCCAACCCCTGCCCGCCCGAGCGCACCGCCCTGGCCGCGCTCACGGACGACCCGCGCACCCTCGTCGACATCGTGGAGGACCACCCGGCCCTGCGCGGCCGCCTGGACTGGCCCACCCTCCTCGACCTCCTCACCCCGCTGCGCCCCCGCCACTACTCGATCTCGTCCTCGCCCGCCGTCGACCCCGGCCAAGTGGACCTGATGGTCTCCCTGTTGGAGGCCCCGGCCCGCTCGGGGAAGGGCGTCTACCGGGGAACCGGCTCCGGCCACCTCGCCGCCGTCGCACCGGGCGACACGGTCCTCGCCCGCGTCCAGCCGTGCCGCGAGGCCTTCCGGATCGACGACTCGACCCCGGTCGTGATGATCGCGGCGGGCACCGGCCTCGCCCCCTTCCGCGGCACCATCGCCGACCGTACGGCCGCACTCGTCACCGGCACCCAACTCGCCCCGGCGCTCTGCTACTTCGGCTGCGACGCGCCCGACGCCGACTACCTCCACGCCGACGAACTCCGCGTCGCCGAGAACGCCGGCGCCGTCTCGCTCCGACCGGCCTTCAGCGCGGCCCCGGAAGGCGACGTCCGCTTCGTCCAGCACCGGATCGCCGCCGAGGCCGACGAGGTGTGGGCCCTGCTGGACGCCGGCGCCCGCGTGTACGTCTGCGGCGACGGTTCACGGATGGCACCGGGCGTGCGCGAGGCGTTCCGTACCCTGTACCGGGACCGCACGCCCGGCGCCGACGACACGGCCGCCGAGCGGTGGCTCAACACGCTGATGGCGGACGGCCGTTACGTCGAGGACGTGTACGCAGCCGGCTGACCGGGACGGAGAGGTGGGCGCACGGTGACGGACTCCACGGAGCGAGCCCGACGGATACTCGGCGCGGCGGGCATCCCGCCCGGCGACCTCGCCCACCTCAGCCCCCTCGGCGGCGGCACCTACAACACCGTCGAGGAACTCACCCTCACCGACGGCGGCCGCTACGTCCTCAAGACCGCCCCCACCGCCCCCGGCCTGGCGCACGAGCGCCAACTGCTCATCTCCGAGGCGGACTTCTACGGCGCCGCCGCCAAGGCCGGGGTGCCGGCACCGCGCGTCGTGGCCCTCGACGGCGACACCCTTCTGATGACGCGCTGCCCGGGCGCACCCTGGGACGACTCCCTCACGGACACCGAAGCGGCCGCCCTGCGCACCGAGTTGGGCCGCCAGGTCGCCCGTTTGCACGAGATCACCGGCCCCGGCTTCGGCTACCCCTCCGGCGCCCTCGGCCCTCTCGCCCCCGACTGGCGGACCGCGTTCACCACGCTCTACGACGCCGTCCTCGACGACACCCGCCGCTACCGCGCCTGGCTGCCCCTCCCCGCCGACGACATCGCCCGCACGGCCCGCTCCGCCCACGACGCCCTCGACGAGGTCACCGTCCCGAGCGCCGTCCACTTCGACCTGTGGCAGGGCAACATCCTGGTCGACCGCACCTCCGGAACGCCCCGCATCGGCGGCCTCATCGACGGCGAGCGCATGTTCTGGGGCGACCCCCTCGCCGACTTCGTGTCCCTGGCCCTGCTCGGGGACATCAGGAAGGACGAGGCGTTCCTCGCGGGCTACCGGGAGGCGGGCGGACGGGCCGAGTTCGACCGGCCGGCCCGGCTCCGCCATGCCCTCTACCGCAGCTACCTCTACCTGATCATGCTCGCCGAGGTGGTCCCCAGGGAGTTCGGCGAGGAGGAGAACCGCTGGCGGCGGGAGAAGGTCGCCCCCGAACTGCTCGCCGCCCTCGGGGAGATCGACGAGACGGCCGCCACCCCGTAGTGTGCATTCCGCCGCCCCTTAGTTCAGAGCGTGAATTAAGAGGGCGGGGAAAGTCGCGCCCGGCGGGACCGCAGGAGTATCTTGCAGGTCGGGCAGGGTTCGGAGGGAGCCACATGGCGGGGCGGAACGGGCGCACGGTACGCGACCTCAGGCGGGCCAACCGCACGGCCGTACTGCAACGGCTGTACTTCGACGGACCCCTCAGCCGCTTCGAACTGGGCCCGGCGACCGGACTCAGCTCCGGGTCGGTGAGCAACGTCGTCGCGGACCTCGTCGCCGACGGCCTCGTCGAGGAGGCCGGCAGCGTCGACTCCGACGGCGGCCGTCCCCGCACCCTCCTCCAAGTCGCCCCGCACAGCGGTCACATGATCGGCGTCGACGTCGGCGAGACCCGGGTCCGGGTCGAGCTGTTCGACCTCACCCTCACCGAACTCGCCCGCGCCGAACGCCCGTTGGAGCAGCAGCGCTACGAGGTCGAGGTCATCGTCGGCCACATCCGCGACGGCATCGCCGAAGTCCTCGCCGCCGCCGAGATCGCACCCGAGCGGCTCCTCGGCGTCGGCATAGGCGTCCCCGGCATAGTCGAGCACACCCCGGACCACGGCGCCGTCGTGCACGGCCAGACCATTGGCTGGGACGCGGTCCCGCTGGAGGAGCTGCTCCGCTCCACCTCCCAACTCCCCGACACCGTCCCGTACTTCATCGACAACGGCGCGAAGACCCTCGGCCAGGCCGAGATGTGGTTCGGTGGCGGTCGCGGCGCGCGCAACGCGATCGTCGTCCTCTTCGGCTCCGGCGTCGGCGCCTGCCTCGTCACCCCCGAGGTGGAGCACGGCCGGGCCGTCGAATGGGGGCATCTGACCGTACGGGTCAGGGGGCGCCGCTGCCGCTGCGGAGCGCTCGGCTGCCTGGAGGCGTACGCGGGCGCCGAGTCGCTGCTCGACCGCTGGCGCGAGCAGGGCGGACGCCCGCCCGAGGGCACCGACGAGGAGACCGCGATGACCGCGCTGCTGGTCGCCGCCTACCCGCCGGAGGGCACCGACGCCGACCCCGTCGCGCTCGCCGTCCTGGAGGAGACCGCTGAATACCTCGGCGCCGGCCTGTCCGACCTGATCAACCTCTTCCAGCCCGAACGCATCCTCATCGGCGGCTGGGCCGGGCTCCAGCTCGGCACCCGCTTCCTGCCCGCCGTACGCCACCACGCCACCGCGTACGCGCTGCGCCATCCCGCCGGTCGCGTGAGCATCGACCTCGGTCTGCTCGGCCCCGACGCGGTCACCGTCGGCGCCGCGATCCTCCCGCTCGCCGACTTCTTCGCCCGCGGCGGCCGCCGCGCCGAGCCCACCCCCGAGGGCCCACCACCCGCCTGGCGCACGGCACTTGAGGACCGGGCTCCGCACTGAGGGACAGGCCAGGGGCAGTTCGAGAGATGATCACCTCATGAACGAGATCATCCTGATGTCCGACGCCCGCGTCGCCGCCGTCCCCGTCGAGGAGTGCGGGGAACCCCTGGTCGACGTCAGCGGCGTACTGCTCGTCGACGACCGCAAGCACGAGGACGCCGGAGGGGCCGAACTCCACCTGCGGCGGGGCGTATTGGCCCGGCTCCTCGAAGCGCAGGCCCTGCTGCCCGACGGCCTGCGGCTGCTGTTCGTCGAGGGATACCGGCCGCCGGCCCTCCAGCGCCGCTACTTCGAGGGCTACGGCGACGAGTTGCGCGCCGCGAACCCCGACTGGTCCGCCGACCGGATCCGGTCCGCCGCCAGCCGCTATGTGTCACCGCCCGAGATCGCCCCGCACACCGCCGGCGCGGCCGTCGACCTGACCCTCGCCGACGCCGACGGCCGTGAACTCGACCTGGGCACCCCGATGAACGCCAACCCGGAGCAGAGCGACGGCGCCTGCTACACGGACGCGGGCAACATCACCGCCGAGGCCCGGGCCCACCGCGCCGTGCTGGGCAAGGCGCTCGGCGCGGCGGGCCTGGTCAACTACCCGACGGAGTGGTGGCATTGGTCGTACGGGGACCGCTACTGGGCGCTGACGACCGGCGCGCCCGCCGCCCTGTACGGACCGAAGGACCTGGACCCTTCGTAAAGCTGTACGCGGGACTAACCGGCAAAGGCGTCCACGCCGGTCAGATCGGCGGACAGCTTCCACAGACGTGCCGCCTGCTCCGGGTCGGTCGCCCATGCTTTGACGCCGGCGCGCTGGTCGCCGTCGACGGCGGGCTCGGCGATGTCGCAGTCCTCCAGGTAGACGCCGCCCATACCGGCCAGTTGGGGCGAGGTCGCCGCCCACACCTCGGTGGCCGCGCCCTGCTCCGGGGTCTTGAAACCCTCGGGGTTCAGCACGTTGCCCTGTTCGTCGATCCAGCCGCGCTCGACCATCTCCTCCTTGGGGATGTGGCGTTGCAGCGGCGTCAGGATGCCGCCCGGGTGGAGGGAGAAGGCCCGGACGCCACGGTCGGCGGCGAGTGCGTCGAGGTGGACGGCGAACAGGACGTTCGCCGTCTTCGCCTGGCCGTACGCCTCCCACTTGTCGTAGCCGTGGCTCCACTGGACGTCGTCCCAGCGCATCCCGGAGAAGTGGTGGGCGCGCGAGGAGACCGAGACCACGCGGGCGCCGCCCGGCTCGATGGCCGGCCAGAGCCGGTTGACGAGGGCGAAGTGGCCGAGGTGGTTGGTGGCGAACTGCGCCTCCCAGCCGGGTCCGACGCGGGTTTCCGGGCAGGCCATGATGCCGGCGTTGTCGATCATGAAGTCGACGGAGCGGCCGGAGGCGAGGAACCGCTCGGCGAAGCCGCGCACACTCTCCAGGTCGGCGAGGTCCAGTTCGTCGACCTCGACGCCGGGCAGGCCGGCCACGGCCTCCCGGGCCGCGTCGGGGCGGCGGGCGGGGACGACCACCTGGGCGCCCGCCTTGGTGAGCGCGCGGGTGGCCTCCAGGCCGAGGCCCGAGTATCCGCCGGTGACGATCGCGAGCTTTCCGTCGAGGTCGAGGCCCGTCAGGACGTCGTCGGCGGTGGACCTGTCGTCGAATCCCGAACCGATCTTGTGCTGTGCTGTGGTCATGGGGGAAACGCTACGAATTGAAGTGCGCTCGAAGTCAAGCGGAAGTCGTCAACGGGAAGCCGTGCAAGGGGAAGCCCCGACCGCGACGGGGGAATCACGGCCGGGGCGGCCAAGTGGTGGGCACGGAAGGCGGTCGCCTCGCGGCGAAAGGCTCCACAGGGCTTCAGCCGAACGATCGTCCCTGTGGGCGGAGGTTGAGGCCCGGGGACACTGTCCCTCCGCACCCACGGTCTGTTTAACGGCAAACTACCGACGAGTGTTCCTGAGCGGGGCGCGGCGAGCGGTGATGTGCGTCACTTGCCATTGGTCCAGTCCAGTAGCTCGTCCGCGGACCAGGTCGTCAGTACCCGTTCGGCGGGCACCCCGCACTCCTCGGCCCGCGCGCAGCCGTTGAGCTGCCAGTCGAGCTGGCCGGGTGCGTGCGCGTCGGTGTCGATCGAGAACAGGACGCCCGCCTCGACGGCCTCGCGCAGCAGCCGCCTCGGCGGATCGAGCCGTTCCGGACGGCTGTTGATCTCCACGGCCGTGCCCGACTCGGCACACGCGGCGAACACCTCGTCCGCGTCGAACTCCGACTCCGGCCGCGCTCGGCCCCCGTTCCGACCGATGAGCAGCCGGCCGGTGCAGTGCCCGAGGATGTCCGCGTGCGGATTCCGTACGGCGGCCACCATGCGCCGGGTCATGGCGCGGGCCTCCATGCGCAGCTTGGAGTGCACGGAGACCACCACCACGTCGAGCCGCTCCAGCAGCTCGGGTTCCTGGTCCAGCGAACCGTCGTCGAGGATGTCGCACTCGATGCCGGTCAGCAGCCGGAACGGCGCCCAGGTCTCGTTGAGCGAGGCCACCACGTCCAACTGCTCGCGCAGCCGCTCCGGGGACAGCCCGCGGGCCACGGTCAGCCGGGGCGAGTGGTCGGTCAGCACCGCCCACTCATGGCCGAGCCGGGCCGCCGTACGGCCCATCTCCTCGATCGGGCTGCCGCCGTCCGACCAGTCCGAGTGGAGGTGGCAGTCGCCGCGCAGCAGTGCCCGCAGCTTCTCGCCGCCGGGGCCGGCCGGGGCGGGGGCCTCGGCCTCCAGTTGCTCCAGGTAGGCGGGGACCTGTCCGTCCAGGGCCTCGCGGGCCACCTGCGCGGTCTTCGGGCCGATGCCCTTGAGGGACTCCAGCGTCCCGGCCGCCGCGCGTTCGGCGACCTCGCCCTCGGGGAGTGCCGCCAGGACCCTGGCGGCCGTACGGAAGGCGCGTACGCGGTACGTCGGGGCCAGGGACCGTTCCAGCAGGAAGGCGATCCGGTCCAGTGCCCGCACGGGATCCATCGCCGCCTCCTACCGCGGGCGGGTCCCCGGCCGGGCACCGTGGACCACTCGCGTCCGCCCATTGCGTTCTAGGCTCTATTGCATGACGGAAATCGCCAGCCCGCACATCTCCGCCCCGCGGATCATGGTGCTCAAGGTGCAGCCGGGCACCCCGCCGTTCCGCATCGTGCAGATCGACGGGGAGATGGTCTGCGAGGCCGAGGGCATCACCGACGTCCTCCAGGTCGCGGCCGTGTGCGGCATCACGGTCCGCGACCTGGACGACCCGGATGTGGTCCGCTGGGTCGGTGGAGACAAGTTCACCTGGTTGCCGCACTAGGCCTTACGGGGTCAGCCGACCGTCCACTTCTGGTTGGCGGCGCCGGAGCAGGTCCAGATCTGCAGCGGCGTGCCGTTGGCGGAGTTGTTGCCGGTGACGTCCAGGCACTTGTTGGCCTGTGGGTTGACGATGTCGTTCGCCGAGCTGACGGCCCACTTCTGCGCGGCGGAGCCGTTGCAGTCGTAGAGCTGGACCTTGGTGCCGTCCGCGGTGCCGCCACTGGCCACGTCCAGGCACTTGCCGAGGGCGCGGATCGTGCCGTCGGAGCCCACGGTCCACTGCTGGGCCGCCGAGCCGTTGCAGTCGTAGAGCTGGACGGCGGTTCCGTTGGCGGAGTTCGCCCCGTTGACGTCCACGCACTTGCCGGCCAGGCCCTTGATCGCCACGCCGGCCGCGGTGTCGCTCGTGGTGACCGACACCGAGTCCACCACCAGCTGGGCCGGGAAGGCCGTGGCGCTGTTCGGGTCGCCCGGCCAGTCGCCGCCGACCGCCAGGTTGAGGATCAGGAAGAACGGCTTGTTGAACACCCAGGCGTTGCCGCCCACGTCGGCGGGCGTGCGGGTCTCGTAGACGACACCGTCGACCGACCACTTGACCGAGTTGGGTGCCCAGTCGACGGCGAAGGTGTGGAAGGCGTCCGCGAAGGCCGCGCCGTTCGCCAGCGTGTAGGCGGCGCCGATCCCGTTGGCGCCGGAGTAGCCGGGGCCGTGGATGGTGCCGTGGACCGTGGAGGGCTCGAAGCCGACGTTCTCCATGACGTCGATCTCGCCCGAGGCTGGCCAGTTGACCGGAGTGCCGAGCATCCAGAACGCGGGCCACATGCCCTGCCCGCGCGGGATCTTCATCCGGGCCTCGACATGCCCGTACTGCGCGTTGAACTTCCCCGAGGTGTTCATCCGGGCCGAGGTGTACTGGCAAGTGCCGTACCAGCACTGGTAGTTGGCGGGGTTCTCCTTCTTGGCCGTGATCACCAGGTGGCCCTGGCCGTCCAGGGCCGCGTTGTTGGTGCCCGATGTGTAGTACTCGCGCTCGTGGTTGTTGACGTTGTCGCCGGTCTCCTGCGTCCACTTCGAGGAGTTGACGGCACTGCCGGCCACCCCGTCGAAGGTGTCGGAGAACGTGACGGCGTCGGCCTGTGCTGCCGAGGAGGAGTCGGCCCGCGCCGGACCGATCGCGGCGGACGCGACCAGTGCGGCGGACAGAGCGGCGAAAAGACATCTGCGGAGCATGCGTGGGGAGGCCACGGCATTCCCTTCTGTACGGCGGCCGTGGGGACCGACACGCCGACCGGGGTGGGGGGTGAAAGCGTCGCCTCTTGATTTAAGAAGTGAGATAAGGGGAGCGTCAATACCTTGGTACGGACCAGTAGTTGAAGTCAGGGAGTGGTCTTCGGCGCTTTGGCCGCCTTCGATGTCTTTGTCGTCCGGGCCGCCTTCACGGGCTTCCGTGCGTGCAGCGTCCGGCCGAGCCGGCGCCCCAGCAGGACCCAGCCGATCAGCGCGCCCGAGGTGTTGAGGATGACGTCGTCGATGTCGAAGGCCCGCCCGGTGATGAGCGCGCCCTGCGCGAACTCCACGAGGAGCATCACGGTCGCCGTCAGCAGCAGCACCTTCAGGATGCCGCGCGCCCGGGGCGCGAACACGGGTATCAGCACCCCGAACGGGATACCGAGGACCACGTTTCCACCGATCTGCTTGACGGCGTCCCGCAGGGCGGGCTGATCGACATAGGCCTTCAGGGAGCGGCCCGGGTGCAGGTTGGTGTGCACGAGCGCCTTGGACGCGGGCGACGGTTCCAGGGTGAGCTTGGCCAGCACGACGGCGAACGCCACCATGAAGGCGAACCCGATCAGCATCGCCAACAGGCGTACGGGGAGGGGTAGTTGATGGCCTCCGCGGTCGGGCCGGCTCGGCGTCGACGCGGGCTCCGTCTTCTTGGTCGTGCGCAGGCGCGGGACAGTACGGGCCATGCGGTGCTCCTCCGGTGTGGTCGATGGTCCGGCAGTGTCCGGTCAGGCGCTGTAAGTGATCTTCACGTCGGTGAAGCCGAGCGAGCCGAGCAGGCCCTTGAGCATGTTGGTGGTGTTCGTCTCGGCGCGCGTGGTCAGGCCGCTGGTCTTCGCCGCCTCCCCGATGTGCTTGGAGGCGAGCTTCTGCACTGCCTGCTCGCTGTTGGGGTTGTCGGAGAAGATGTCGCCCAGGCGGTCCAGCAGACCGCGCTGCTTGGAGACCGTGTAGGAGTGGTCCGGGTCGAGCGCGGGCTTGCCGAGGGTCGCGTGGGGCAGCTTGATGCTGGCCGACGTGCGTTCGTCATTGACCGTCACGTCCTGCTTGCCGAGCTTGCCCAGGTCGACATAGCCCTCCACGGTGCCCGCGCCGACGTACAGCGTGCGGGTGCCGCGGATCGCGTCGGGCAGGAACTTGGCGTCCTTCTCCAGGTCCACGACGACCTGGAAGTTGCCGGAGGCCGCGTCGTAACGGCTCATGTCCTGAATGGACTTGAGCAGGGCCGGTCCCGAACGGTCGTGGGTCTCGGTGCCGAAGATGTCGCGCAGGCCCGGGAGCACGGCGAGCCTGAGTCCGGCGAACAGCACGGCGATCACGACGACGACGGCGGTGAGCACCTTCGCCCAGACCGGCATGCGCCGGTTGATACGGCTGATGGAAGTCGTCATGGGGACGGCCCTCCCTTCCTCGGTATCCGCATGCCCCCCAAATGCCCTGTCAGACCGACCTGTTGGTCGAACGGTCGACCTGACGGGAGCACGGAGGGCGCACAGGGGTGGAAAGTCACAGTTCCGGCCCGCCGGGAGACCCGGATGACCGCAGTCAGCATTTCCCGGCCGTGTCACCCCATGCGTCCCGTGACCGATCCGGAGTCCGGTCCGCTCCGTCCTGTGACACTGGCCGCGGATGCCCCGCCCGCACCGGTCAACACCCCTCAGTGGGACCGCAGTTCACGGTCACCGGACGGGCGTGACCACCACATTCCCTCACCGTGCGTGAGGCCGGGCAGGGCCAGTTCCATCTCCCGCACCCGGCGGGCCGGCAGCTCGCCGGTGATCAGCCAGGAGTCGACGCCTCCGGTCGTGCCCGTGAACTCGGCGCGACAGGAGGCGAGGTGTGCGGTCACCGGTGCGAGCGCGCTCAGGGGTACCTCTGTCTCGAACGCGACGTACGGCTCGTACAGCCGCGTCCGTGCCAGCCGCAGCGCCCGGCGCAGCACGATCGGGGTGAGGCCCCGGAAGTCGGCCGCCGTGCTGAGCGGGGCGACGAACCCGGACCTGGTGAGGGTGACCCGGTAGTCCGTGACGGGCGCGCCGTGCAGCCCGCGGCGCAGGGTCGCGTGGACGGTGTCCTCGACGGCCTGGTGGAACGCGCGGGGGAGTGCGCCGAGTTCGGTCTCGTACGTGAAGACCCCGCCGGAGCCGCGCGCTCCCGGTTCCACGCGCAGCCCGATCGTCGCCCAGTAGCGGGTGTGGTCGTGCCACGGCAGTTCGTCGCTGGCCTCGCCGGTCCCGGCCGGGCGTTCCAGGACCCGCACCCGGCTCGGCTCGAAGTCGGCCTCGATGCCGAAGTCCTGGACCAGGGTCGCTGCGAGGACCTCCTTCTGGACCTCGCCGTACAGGAGCAGCGCGGTCTCCCCGGAGTCGGTCGGCCGCGCGTGCAGCAGCGGGTCCTGGTCGGCCAGCGCCAGCAGGGCCGAGCGCAGGGCCGCCGACTGCTCGGGCCGTCGTGCCCGGACCACCGTCTCCAGGGTCGGCGGCGCGAACTGCGTTGCCCGTGCCGTGAGTTCACCGAGGCGGTCGCCGACCCGGATGTCCTTGGGGCCGGTCAGCGCGCCGATGTTCCCGGCGGTGAGCGGGCCGGCCCGGCCGATCACATCGAGACGCGTGACCCGCCCGGAGACCTCCACGACCCGTCCGTCCGCCCCGTGCCGGCGGAACGTGAGCCGCTGCTGCGGGGCCACCTCACCGTCGTAGAGCCGCAGATACGCCGTCCGTTCGCGGCCCGGGCCGGGACGGACCGCGAAGACCGTGCCCCTCGGGGTGCCCGGGCCGGTGGTCGGGGCCGGGATCAGCCGGGTCAGGTGCTCGACGAGTTCGGGGACGCCCTGGCCGCCGAGGGCCGAGCCGAACAGGAGTGGGTGGACCGAACCGTCGGCGGTGCGGGTGGCGAGGGCCTTGCGCAGGTCGTCCGGGGTGGGGTGCGGGCCGTCGACGACGGCCGCGAGGATGTCCGGGTCGACGTCGGCGAGTGCCTCGGCCAGGTCCGGGTCGCCGGGCGGCCGGGGTCGGACGCGGGCGCCGGGTGTGCCGAGGTCCGTCACGTCCGTCAGCGGGACGATGTGCGGGGTCAGCAGGCGCCGGATGTCGGTGAGGAGGGTGTCGGCGCGGGCACCGGACCGGTCGATCTTGTTGACGAAGACGAGCGTGGGCAGCCGTAGCCGGCGCAGGGTCCGCATCAGAACCCGCGTCTGAGCCTGGACGCCCTCCACGGCGGACAGCAGCAGGACCGCGCCGTCGAGTACCTCCAGGGCGCGCTCGACCTCCGCGACGAAGTCCGAGTGGCCGGGGGTGTCGATCAGGTTGATCTGGGTGTCGCCGGACGTGAAGGCGGCGACGGCCGAGCGGATGGTGATCCCGCGCTGCCGCTCGATCGCGCCGTCGTCCGTACGGGTGTCACCGGCGTCGACACTGCCGAGCCGGTCGATCGCGCCGTGGTCGAACAGCAGCCGCTCGGTGAGGCTGGTCTTACCGGCGTCGACGTGGGCCAGGATTCCGATGTTCAGGGTGTGCATGCGTGGTCGAGTCCTCAAGAACCGTCGTCCAGTGGGAAGGCTGGTGGATTCCGAGGAGTCGGCGCATCTGGGGTTCCTGACGTGGGGCGGGGACGGACGCGGTCATCATGACGTGCGCCGTCGGGGCGTCCGCAACCGGTTTTCGGGGTCAGTAGCATGAGGCACGGCCGGGAATGATCATGCGAGGAGCAGATCGTGCGAGACATCGCCGTGTTCAGCGGTTGTGCCCACCCCGAGTTGGCGAAGGAGGTCTGCGCGCATCTCGGTGTACCGCTCAGCCCCACCCGCGTCAGCCGGTTCGCCAACGACTGCCTGGAGGTGCAGCTTCAGGCCAACTGCCGGGAACGGGACGTCTTCCTGATCCAGCCGCTGGTCAAACCCGTCCAGGAGAACCTGGTCGAGCTGCTGTTGATGTGCGACGCGGCGCGCGGCGCCTCCGCCGGGCGGATCACCGTCGTGATGCCGCACTACTCCTACGCCCGCTCCGACAAGAAGGACGCCCCGCGCATCTCGATGGGCGGCCGGCTGGTCGCCGACCTGATGGTCGCGGCGGGCGCGAGCCGTGTGCTGGCCATGACCCTGCACTCGCCGCAGGTGCACGGCTTCTTCTCGGTGCCGGTCGACCATCTGCACGCGCTGCGCGAACTCGCCGTCCACTTCCGGCAGTACGACCTCTCCCGCACCACCGTCGTCTCCCCGGACCTCGGCAACGCCAAGGAGGCCGCCGCGTTCGCGCGGCTGATCGGCGCCCAGGTGGCGGCCGGTGCCAAGCAGCGGTACGCCGACGACCGGGTCGTCATCAGCTCCGTCATCGGCGACATCGCCGGACGGGACGTCATCGTCCTGGACGACGAGATCGCCAAGGGCAGCACGGTCCTCGAACTGCTCGACCGGCTGCGGGAGTTGGGGCCGCGCTCGATCCGAGTCGCTTGTACGCACGGCCTGTTCGCGGCGGGCGCGCTGAAGCGGATCGGGGAGCAGCCCGACGTACTGGAGATCGTCTGCACCAACACGGTGCCGGTGCCCGAGGAGGAGCGCACGGAGAAGCTGCGCATCCTGTCCATCGCCCCGGCGCTCGCCGAGGCTGTCCGCCGCATTCACAACGGCGAGTCCGTCAGCGCCCTGTTCGACGCGCCGCCGAACGAATAGACAGGAAGGGACGGAGCAACGCTCGGCAGCACCGAGGCGATCAGGAGGACTCGCCGTGGCGAAGGCGAAGTTCGAGCGGACGAAACCCCATGTGAACGTCGGCACCATCGGTCACATCGACCACGGCAAGACCACCCTGACGGCGGCCATCACGAAGGTGCTGCACGACCGGTATCCCGACCTCAACCCCTTCACGCCGTTCGACCAGATCGACAAGGCGCCCGAGGAACGGCAGCGCGGCATCACGATCTCGATCGCCCATGTCGAGTACCAGACCGAGCACCGGCACTACGCGCACGTCGACTGCCCCGGGCACGCCGACTACATCAAGAACATGATCACCGGCGCCGCCCAGATGGACGGCGCGATCCTGGTCGTCGCGGCCACCGACGGACCCATGCCGCAGACCAAGGAACACGTGCTGCTGGCCCGGCAGGTCGGCGTGCCGTACATCGTCGTCGCCCTCAACAAGACGGACATGGTCGACGACGAGGAGATCCTGGAACTGGTCGAGCTGGAGGTGCGGGAACTGCTCACCGAGTACGAGTTCCCCGGCGACGACGTCCCGGTGGTCAAGGTGTCCGCGCTCAAGGCCCTCGAAGGGGACCCCGAGTGGACCGCCTCGGTGCTCGAACTCCTCGCGGCCGTCGACGAGTTCGTGCCCGAGCCGGTACGGGACGTGGACCGGCCGTTCCTGCTGCCGATCGAGGACGTCTTCACCATCACCGGACGCGGCACGGTCGTCACCGGCCGGATCGAGCGCGGGGTGCTGAAGGTCAACAACGAGGTGGAGATCATCGGCATCCACGAGCAGAAGACCAGGACGACCGTCACCGGTATCGAGATGTTCCGCAAGCTCCTCGACGAGGGCCGGGCCGGCGAGAACGTCGGACTGCTGCTGCGCGGGGTCAAGCGCGAGGACGTGGAGCGCGGCCAGGTCGTCATCAAGCCCGGATCGGTGACCCCGCACGTGGAGTTCGAGGCCCGCGCCTACATCCTCTCCAAGGACGAGGGCGGCCGGCACACGCCCTTCTTCCACAACTACCGCCCGCAGTTCTACTTCCGCACCACGGACGTGACCGGTGTGGTGACCCTGCCGAAGGGCACCGAGATGGTCATGCCGGGCGACAACACGACCATGCATGTCGAGCTGATCCAGCCGATCGCGATGGAGGAAGGACTGAAGTTCGCGATCCGCGAGGGCGGCCGGACGGTGGGGGCGGGGCAGGTCACCCGCATTGTCAGGTAGGCGTGGTCTCCGCCTGCTCCAGGGCCGCGTCCAGCGTGGGGCGGGGCGGCAGCAGCTGCGCGAGTCCGGTGATCCGGAGGATGCGCAGTGTCAGCGGATGGGTGCAGACGAGGTACAGACTGCCGCCCCGGTCGAGCATCCGAAGCCGGGCACGGAAGAGCAGGCGCAGGCCCGAGCAGTCGAAGAACTCGACGTGCCGCAGGTCCAGCACGACCCGTGCGCCCTGCCTGCCGGTCACCCGGTCCAGATGCGGGATGATCTCCATCGCCGCGGCGATGTCGATCTCGCCGCGTAACTCCAGCACCGTGAACCCCCGTTCCTGGTGAATGTGCAGAAACCGGGTGAGCGGTGCGGGTTCCTGCTGCACGACCACATCCCCTCCAACAGCCCCCGCCCTGCAAGTTACCCTCGATGGAGTGAATTTGAGCATGTTCGATTGACATATGTCTTCGAATCGAGCCAGAGCTTTCTGTGATGTGCGCGGCATGGCCGCCCCCAGCGTGCGCCCGGCCTACGACAGGGCGTGCCAGGCCTTGGTCAGCGCCAGGCGGAACTGCTCGCTCTGGTGCGCCGTGAGTTCGCGCACCATCCGCCCCTCCAGCTCCCGCACCGGCTCCGCGCAGCCCGCCAGCAGATCGCGCCCCTCACCGGTCAGCAGGATCAGCAGCTCGCGCCGGTTGCGCGGATTGCGCTCCCGGCGGATCAGCCCGCGCCCCTCCAGTGAGCGGACGAGGTCGGCGATGGACTGCGCGGTGACGAAGGAGTCCCGGGCCAGTTGTGCCGCCGACAGGCCGTCGTGTCGCTCCAGGACCGTGAGCGCGGTGTACTGGAGTGCGGTGATCCCGTACGGCCTGACCAGCTCGTCCAGGTGCGAGCGGACGACCAGCTCCACCTGCTTGACCATGTACAGCAGGGACGGGGGTGCCTTCGTTGGCTGGGATGTTGCCTGGGTGCCGACCATGGATTCAGCCTAGAGCATTGACAGGAAACCTGTCTGTAATGAGACTGCGGACCAGACGAGCAACCAACAGGAATCCTGTTGGTTGAAATCTTGGCAACGATGCTGAGGAGTGGCGATGACCGCCTTCGAGATCGAACCCGGCCGCCTGTTCGTCGGCGGGCAGTGGCGCGAGGCAGCCGACGGAGCGCGCACCGAGGTGGTCGACCCGTCCCGGGGCCGGGTCGTCACCACGGTCGCCGAGGCGGGCTCCGCCGACGTGGACGCGGCCGTCCGCGCCGCCCGTGAGGCCTTCGACAGCGGCCACTGGTCCGGGCGCAGCGGCCGCGAGCGCGGTCGGATCCTGCACCGCGTCGCCGAACTCATCCGCGAGAACGCCGACGAACTCGCCCGGCTGGAGAGCCTCGACGTAGGCAAGCCCATCACCCTGTGCCACGCCGTCGACGTGACCAACGCGGCCAACGACTACGAGCACTACGCCGCCCTCGCGTACTCCCTGGACGGCGCCACCCGCGACACCCCCCTCAACGCGCTCGCCTACACCAAGCGCGAGCCGCTCGGCGTGGTCGCCGCGATCACCCCCTTCAACTTCCCCCTGATCCTGGCCGGTTCGAAGCTCGCGCCCGCGCTCGCGGCCGGCAACACGGTGGTCCACAAGCCCGCCGACGAGACCCCGCTCAGCGCCCTCTACATGGCCGGACTGCTCCAGCGGGCGGGCGTCCCGGACGGTGTCGTCAACGTCGTCACCGGCGCCGGACCGGTCGCGGGCGAGGCCCTGCTGCGGCACCCTGGCGTCGACAAGATCGCCTTCACCGGCTCCACCGCCGTCGGCCGGCACGCCGCGAGCGTCGCCGGCGAGAACCTCACCCCCGTGACCATGGAACTCGGCGGCAACGCGGCTCACATCGTCTTCGAGGACGCCGACCTGGAGAAGGCCGTCGGCGCGGTCATCAAGGGCTTCGTCTTCAACACCGGCCAGTTCTGCATGGGCGGTCCCCGCCTGCTGGTGGCCCGCCCCGTCTACAGCACCCTCCTCAACATCCTCGCCGACGCCGTTCCCGGCGTACCGCTCGGCGACCCCCGGCTGCCCGAGACCGTCGTAGGACCGATGGCGGGGGAGAAGCACCTGCGGAAGGTCGAGGAGTACGTCGACCTCGCCCGCAAGGAAGGCGCGCGCATCGTCTGCGGCGGCGAACGGCTCGATCTGGACGGCGGCTACTACTACAAGCCCACCGTCATCGCCGACCTCGCGGGCGACTCCCGGGTCATCCAGGAGGAGATCTTCGGCCCGGTTCTCACCGTGCAGCCATTCGACACCGAGGACGAGGCCGTCGAACTCGCCAACTCCACGCCCTACGGCCTGGCTTCGGGCGTCCAGACCGGCAACCTCGCCCGCGCCCACCGCATCGCGGACCGGCTCCAGGCAGGCATCGTCTGGGTCAACGACTGGGCGATGCTCGACCCCGCCGTCCCCTTCGGCGGCGTCAAGGACTCCGGCTTCGGCCGCGAGTACGGCCCCGAGGGCCTCGCCGCGTACACCCGGACCAAGTCCGTCGTCGTCTCGCTCGACTGACCGCCACCACCTAGGAGTTCCTACGATGTCCACCACCACGCGCGCGGCCGTCGTCGAGTCGGGCGGCGCACCGTTCACCCTCACCGACGTCGAGCTGGCCGAGCCCGGCCCGCACGAGGCACTCGTCCGCGTCGTCGCAACAGGCCTCTGTCACACGGACCTCGGCGTCGCGAGCGGCGGACTGCCCTTCCCGCTCCCCGGAGTTCTCGGTCACGAGGGGGCCGGAGTCGTCGAGGAGGTCGGCTCCGCCGTCACCGGTGTCGCACCCGGCGACCATGTCGTCCTGTCCTTCACGTCCTGCGGCGACTGCCGCAACTGCCAGGGCGGCCACCCCGCCTACTGCGCGACCTGGCTGCCGCTGAACCTCATCGGCGGTCGCCGCGCCGACGGCAGCAGCACCATCAGCCGGGACGGGGAGCCCCTCGGCGGCCACTTCTTCGGCCAATCCTCCTTCGCGGAGCGGGCGTTGGTCGACGAGCGCAGCCTCGTCAAAGTCGACCCGGACGTGCCGCTGGAGTCGATCGCGCCGCTGGGCTGCGGAGTTCAGACGGGAGTGGGCGCCGTCTGGAACGTGCTCAAGCCGCGACTCGGCGACACGGTGGTGGTGCTCGGCGCCGGGGCGGTCGGCCTCTCCGCCGTGATGGCCGCCGCCCTCACCCCCGCCACCCGCATCATCGCCGTCGACCGGATCGCTGAACGCCTGCTGCTGGCAAAGGAGTTGGGCGCCACCCACACCGTCAACGCCGGTGAGGCCGACCTCGGCGAGACCCTCGCGGTGCTGACCGACGGACAGGGTGCCGACGGCATCGTCGAGACCACCGGTAGTGTCGCCGTCCTCCGCCAGGGCGCCGACGCGCTCGCCGCCCGGGGCACGCTGGTCGTCGTGGGGGCGCCGCCGTTCGGCAGCGAAGTCGCCCTGGACGTCAACGGGTTGCTCCCCGGGAAGCGCATCGAGGGTCTCACCCTCGGCGACAGCGAGACACAGAGCTTCATCCCCGCGCTGGTGCGACTGGTGAAGGAGGGGCGGCTCCCGCTGCACCGCCTGATCACGACCTATCCCTTCGCGGACATCGACCAGGCGGTGCGGGACATGAGCGCGGGCAAGGCCATCAAGCCCGTGCTCACCTTCTGACCGGGCCGACCGCCTCCGACTGGGGCAGCCGTTTACGACAGGCGGGCCGGCCCGGCCGTTCTCCGGCTCAGTCGACCGTCAGCACCAGCTTGCCCGCGGTGCGGCCGGTGCCGCCGAGCGCGTGTGCCTCGGCGGCCTCGGCCAGCGGGAACGTCCCGGCGATCGTCGCGCGCAGCTTTCCCGCCTCGACGAGGTCCGCGATGGCCTCCATATGGGCGCGATCGGAGTCGACGAGCATACGCACCGCCCGTACCCCGAGCCGTTCGGCCTCCTCGTAGAAGTCCTCCTTGCCGATCGGCGAGATCGAGACCACGACTCCGCCCGGCCGCAGCACCCGCAGCGAGCGGAGCGAGGTGTCGCCGCCGAGTATGTCCAGGACGACGTCCACGTCCTTCACGGCCTCGGTGAAGTCCGTCTCCCGGTAGTCGATCGCCTCGTCCACGCCCAGCTCGCGCAGGAAGTCGTGCTTGCCCGCGCTCGCCGTGCCGATCACGTACGCGCCCCGTGCCTTCGCGATCTGCACGGCCACATGCCCGACCCCGCCGGCCGCCGCATGGATCAACACCCGCTGTCCCGAACGCAGTTCGGCCGCCTCGACCAGCGCCTGCCATGCCGTCAGCGAGACCAGAGGGAGCGCGCCCGCCTGGACGTGGTCGATCCCGGCCGGCTTGAGGACGAAGAAGCGGGCGGGTGCGGAGACGTACTCGGCGTGCGATCCGTGCCCGAACGGATAGGACAGCATCCCGAAGACCTCGTCGCCGGGCGAGAAACGGGCGACGCCGATGCCCACCGCCTCGACGACACCGGAGACGTCCCAACCGAGGACGAAGGGCGGCTCGCCGAGGAAACCGCCGGTGGCGCGGTGCTTCCAGTCGGTGGGGTTGACCCCGGCGGCCCGCACCCGGACCAGGATCTCGTTCGGGCGCGGCGCGGGCCGCTCCACCTCGACTTCTTCCAGGACCTCGGGACCGCCGAGGACGTGCTGAGTGATGACGCGCATCGTGTTCACAGTGCTCATGGTCGTCCAGCCTGCCGGTCGCCGCACGGCAAGAAAATGGCACGATGGCCAACCTTCGATAGAATCGTGCCATGCAGCATGTGGAACGGGTCGTGGTCCTGGCGCTCGACGGCGTCTACCCCTTCGAACTGGGCATCCCCAGCCGGATCTTCGGCGCGGCCGGTGGCCGCTACGAGGTGCTGACCTGCACGGTCGACGGCCGGCCGGTGCGCACCAACGCCGACTTCTCGATCGCGGTGGACCACGGACCCGAGATCCTCGAAACGGCGGACACGGTCGTGGTGGCCTCCATGGCGACCTCGCACATCCCGACCGGGCTCCCCGCCGAGATCGCCGACGCCCTCGCCCGGATCCGCCCGGACGCCCGGATCGTCTCGATCTGCACGGCCGCCTTCGTGCTCGCCGCCGCCGGGCTCCTCGACGGCCGCCGCGCCACCACCCACTGGCATGTCGCCGACCGCCTCCGCGCCGAGTACCCGAAGGTCGAGGTCGACCCGGACGTGCTCTTCGTCCACGACGGCCGGATCCTCACCTCCGCCGGAGCGGCCTCCGGCGTCGACGTCTGCCTGCACATCGTGCGCACGGACCACGGCAGCGAACTGGCCAACTTCGTGGCCCGCTGCTGCGTCGTCCCCCCGTTCCGGGACGGCGGCCAGGCCCAGTACATCCGGCAGCCGGTGCCCGAGTCCGGTGCCACGAGCACGGCCGCCACCCGCGAATGGGCCCTCACCCGCCTCGACGAACCCCTCGCGCTGACCGATCTCGCCCGCCACGCGGGAATGAGCCTGCGGACCTTCGCCCGCCGCTTCAACGAAGAGGTGGGCCTCAGCCCCGGCCGCTGGCTGATCCAGCAGCGTGTCGTCCGCGCCCGCGATCTGCTGGAGGCCAGCGACCTCTCGGTCGACCAGATCGCCGGCCGCGTCGGCTTCGCGACCGGCGCGTCCCTGCGTCAGCACCTGCACGCGGCCATCGGGGTGTCCCCGCAGGCATACCGGCGTACCTTCCAGGAAACCCGCTGATCCCGAACGTTCCGGGCCACCCGCACGTCGTAGGAACAACACGCTAGGGGGGTGGGTCATGCGCAGAGGACTCGCGGCGGTCGCCGCGCTGGTGGCCGCGACTGCGGTGGGATGTGGCGCCGAGGACGGGGCGGACGTCGTGGTCGCGGGCACCCCGCCGGCCACGCCCTACGCCGGACCGCTGTACGTGCCGGCCACCGGCTCCGACGAGTGGGGCGCCGCGGGCCGGGCGCTGGAGTGCGACGGCGAGATGTACTCGGGCGACGGCGCCGAGGCGTGGAGCAAGGGCGACGGCGGCAAGACCCCCGAGGGCGGCCTGCGGGCGTACTTCGACATCGAGCAGCCGGACGTGCCGCGCACCGGCTATCGCGTCGAGCGTGAAGAGGGCGGGCGCGTCCTGTTCTCGTACGACGTCGACGGTCGTACGAAGGTCGCCGTCGTGGTCGCCAAGGACCAGAAGAACAGGCCGGGTTGGGGCCCGGAGAGCAGCGCCTCCTGCGACCCGGCCGAGCTCCCGGCGGGCTTCGCCGAGGCACAGGGGTACGAGATCTGGACCGACCGGGACGGGCATCGCGTGCCGACCACCCGGGTGAGCAGCTCGGTCGGCGCCGCGCACTGCGACTGGCAGAAGGCGCACTTCCTGCAGACCGGCCAGGGCGAGAAGGGCAGGCTGTACGCCCGCGATCCGGACGGGGTGCTGCCGTCCGGCATGCTCACCGCCCCCTACGACGGCGACGTCCCGATGCCCGCGACGGCCCGCGACACCGGATACCGGTACCGCCACTGGCAGTTGTGGCTCACGGCCGACGCGTCGAAGGCCTACGTCCGCACTCCCGACGGCGTGGAGGCCTGGCCGCTGGTGAAGACCGGCGTGGCCTGTCAGTGAGCCGTTGTCACCGGCTCATGTGCAGGGCGACCAGCAACTGCCATACCTGGTCGGCGATTTCCTCCGCCGTGCCCTCCAACAGCCCGTGCAGCCAGTCGGCCAGGACCCCGCCGAAGGTCCCGGCGACCGCCGAGGCGACCAGCGGGGCGTCCGCCGCACCCGCGAGTTCACGCTCGCGCAGGCTGTAGGCGCGCAGGTCCCGGTGCAGCACCCGGCCGAGCGGACCGCCGCCGCCCGGGCTCAACAGGGCGCGGTACAGGGCCGCGTGGGGGAGCAGCCCGGCGAAGAACTCCGGCAGCGCGGGCGGCGCGTGCACCGGGTCGGGCCGGCCGCGCCAGGCGTGCAGCGCTTCCACCGCCTCCCGTACGACATCGGCGCAGGCGTCGACCGCAAGCGCTTCCAGGCCGTCGTAGTGGACGTAGAACGTGGCCCGGCCGACCCCTGCCCGGCGCGCCAGCGCGGCGACGCCGACCTCCTCCAAGGGGTGCTCGGCGCACTCGTCGAGGAGCGCCTGACGCAGCCGTGCCCGGGTGCGGGCGGCCCGCCGGTCCTCGGGCTCGGCGCGGCTCACCGGGCGATCAGGACGGCGGCCAGGGCCAGCGCGCCGGGCAGCGCCTGCGCGAACAGGATGCGCCGGTTCGCCGTCACCGCGCCGTACACACCCGCGACCACGACACAGCTCAGAAAGAACACCTGGGCGCGGAAGCCGGTCGGATCGGCGGCGATCAGGCCCCAGATCAGACCCGCGGCGAGGAAGCCGTTGTACAGGCCCTGGTTGGCGGCCATGGGCGCGGTGGCTCTGGCCATCTCGGGGTCGAAACCGTGCAGACCCCGCCCGGGCTTCTTCTGCCACAGGAACATCTCCAGCACCAGGATGTACAGATGCAGCGCGGCCACCAGCCCCACCAGCACGTTCGCGAGCGTTTCCATGATCAGCAGACCCCTCGTCGTCTTGGACAGGTGTCCACTGTACCTGGACACATGTCCATGTTCAGACTTTCCGGAGAGTGACGGAACCCTCACTTCCACAGGGCCGTGAGGTTGATCTTTTACGGTTCAAACCCGATAAGCTCCCCTGCGGCGCAGCGAGTTGACGTGATCGTGACCGGTCGGCTCGTGGTCGTCCTCCTGAGTGCGGTCTGTCCTCGCACACCCCTGTTCGTTCGTGTCGCTTCGAAGGATGCAGATGGAACTCGCCACTCCGCCACCGGCGGCGCG
Organism: Streptomyces sp. NPDC051576; assembly: GCF_040681835.1. Taxonomy (NCBI): domain Bacteria; kingdom Bacillati; phylum Actinomycetota; class Actinomycetes; order Kitasatosporales; family Streptomycetaceae; genus Streptomyces; species Streptomyces sp. NPDC051576. The sequence goes on along the minus strand of NZ_JBFAZO010000007.1, from coordinate 111,582 downwards.
GGCCCCTGGCGCCTGGTACGGCTGGTGGCTGATGCCACTGGCCTTAGGGGGCGGAACCGTCGCCGCCACGTTCATGAGCCCGGAGCGAATAACCGAGACCGTCGCCGGAGCGGCGGCGACCGCGGCCAGTGCCGTGTGCGTACGACTGCTGGTCCGGACCCAGGCTCAACTGCGCCGTTCTGAGAGCGGCTTCCGTACCGCGCAGGCCGAGCACTCCCAGCAGTGGCAGCAGCACGTGACCGGCCTGGAGCGGAAGTTCAGCGCCGAACGCGCCACCCTGGAGGCGCAGTTGGCCGAGCACGCCGGCGCCTACGACGCCCAGCTCGCCGACCGTTCCGATGCCTACGAGGCACAACTCACCGAGCAGGCACGGGCGTACGAGGAGCGGCTGACCGCGCAGGCCGAGTCCTTCGAGACCCGGCTCGCCGACCAGGACGAGGTGTGGCAGGAGCGCCTCGCCCACCAGCTCGGCGCGGTGGCCAGGCTCGCCGACGAGCAACTCCCCGAGGCGCTCCGGCAGTTGCGTGCGGGCGACGCCATCGACGACCTGTTGCCGGTCGCGAACCAGTGCGCGAAGGTCAGCGCCGAGCTGCAGGCCGAACTCCGCAAGGTGCTGCGGATCTCGCTCATCGGCGTGGAGGAGGAGTTCAACCGCTCCACCGCCGCCGAGCAGGCCGTCATCAGTATCGGCAACCGCATCCACGTACTGACCGGGAAGCTCCGCGGCCGGCTGCACGAACTGCAGGGCGAGCACGGGCGGTTGCCCGCCGTGGCACGCGGTCTGATGGAGCTGGACCAGGAGATCGGCCCCGCCGACTGTCTCGCCGCGAGCGTCGGTGTGCTCGGCGGCTCGGACCGCCCCGGCCGGCAGTGGCAGGAACCGCAGCGACTGCTCAGTGTGGTACGCGGGGGCATCGGCCGGATCAAGGACTTCCAGCGGGTCGACGTACGCCAGTTGCCCGAACTCGGCGTCGACGGTGGTCTGGTGGACCACCTCACGCTGATCTTCGCGCACCTCCTGGACAACGCGGCCCGCTACTCCCCGCCCACCGAGCCGGTGATCGTCTCCGGCAAGGAGGTGCCCAACGGCGTCGGCATCGAGATCCAGGACTCCGGCAAGGGCCTGAGCGAGGAGTCCAAGCGCGAGGCCGAACACGCCCTGGCGGGCACCGGCGGCGGATCCGGGCTCGGCGGTATCTCGGAGGACGCCAGCATCGGGCTCCGCGTCGTCGGCACCCTCGCCCGCCGCTACGGCATCCGTGTCACCTTCGCCGACTCGCCCTGGCTCGGCACCTCGGTCGTCGTCGTGGTCCCGCACAAGTACTTCAGCCAACTGCCCCCGGCCGCGGTGACCGGCACCCCGTCGTTCCAGGCCGCCGCGACCGCCGCGGTGACACGTGTGCGGAACGGCGCCGGGACTCCGGCCGAAACCGTCCCGGCGGAGGACACCACACCCGGCGGACTGCCCAGGCGCCGTAGCAAACGCGGCGAGACGGCGCGGGCCCAACCGGCCGGGCGGACTGGGGAGTTGGCCGTCTCCGTCGTCCCGCCCGACGCCTCCTTCACCGGCCTGGCCGCCTTCGCCACCGCCGGACGGGAGACCACAGGGACAGCGGAGGAAACGGCGTCCGCAGGCCGTGAGTCCACCGAGCACAGCACTGAAGAGAGCGACAAGTCCACATGACGCAGCAGGGAACCGACGTGAGCTGGGCGCTCCGCGATCTGGTGGAGAGCATCCCGGAGATCCGCTTCGCCCTGGTGGCCTCCAGCGACGGCAAGGCGATCACCTCCTTCGGCGCGGAGGACCCCGACGACGTGGACCGCTTCGCCGCCGTGGTGGCCGGCCTGCAGGCGCTGGCCCAGCCGGTGGCCGAGCAGTTCCCCAAGTACGCGGGGCAGTTGAGGCTGGCGATGATCGAGGTCGACGGCGGCCATCTCTTCGTCGTCCGCGCGGGTGTGGAGACCTATCTCGGTGTACTGGCCCGCGAAGGCCTCGACCAGGGCCTGCTCGGACACCAGATGCGGGACCTGGCCCGCAGGATGGGTGAACTCCTCGGCACCACCGCCCGCCTGGAGGAGCACTCTGGATGAGTGCTCCCCGCCGGCCCACTGACCCGTCCGGCCTTGAGCGTTACTACGTCCTCACCGGAGGACGCAGCGGACCGGGCGGTTCGGCGTCGAGCCTCGACGTGGCGACCCTCATCGTCTCCCGCACCGCACCCGTACCGGGCATGCAGCACGAGCACGAGGAGATCCTCCGGCGCTGCCGCGAGCCGCTGTCGGTGGCCGAACTCGGCGCCCACCTCGGGCTCCCCTTCAACATTCTCGCGGTGCTGTTGGCGGATCTGCTGGAGGCAGACCGCGTCGAAGCCCGTGACCCCATCCCGGCGCACGGCGCCGGCCGCGGGCCCGACCTCGCGCTCCTTGAGGAGGTACTCAGTGGACTTCAAAGGCTTTGACCGACCCGGCTCGGCGGCCGGTGACGGTGTTCGCTCGGTGAAGGTGATGATCGCCGGCGGCTTCGGCACCGGGAAGACCACGATGGTCCGCTCGGTCAGCGACATCAAGCCGCTCACCACCGAGGAGACCCTCACCCAGGCGAGCGTCGACGTCGACCACCTCATCGGGGTGGCCGACAAGACGCAGACCACCGTCAGCCTGGACTTCGGCAAGATCGGCATCAACGACGAACTGGTCCTGTACCTGTTCGGGACGCCCGGCCAGGAGCGGTTCTGGTTCCTGTGGAACGGGCTGTTCAAGGGCGCGCTCGGCGCGGTGGTCCTGGTGGATACCCGCCGGCTCGCCTCCAGTTTCCGGGCGATCGAGGAGATGGAGCGGCAGGACGTGCCGTTCGTCATCGCGCTGAACGTCTTCCCCGACTCCCCGCGGTTCCCGGTCGACGAGATCCGCGACGCCCTGGACATCGCCCCGGACATCCCGGTCGTGGCCTGCGACGCCCGTGACCGCTCCTCCAGCCGTGACGTACTGGTCGCGCTGATACGGCACTTGAAGGACCGCTCGGCCGTCGCACTGGAGAGCCGATGAACGACCAGACCTTAAACGGCCCCGACGCCCCGCGCGGTTGCCCGGTCGACCACGGCTCGGGCGAGGATCTCACCCGGCTGTACGGGCCGGAGGCGGCGACCGACCCGCGGGGCATCTACGAGCGGCTGCGCAAGGAACACGGCTCCGTGGCACCGGTGTTGCTCGAAGGCGACGTGCCCGCCTGGCTGGTGCTCGGCTACCGCGACAACCGGCGGGTGCTGGACAGCCCCCGCCAGTTCACCCGGGACGCTCGGATGTGGCGGGAGTGGCGGGAGGGCCGGGTCTCGGAGACCTCGCCGTTGATCCCCATGGTCGGCTGGCGTCCCGACTGCGTCTCGCAGGACGGCGAGCCGCACCGCAGGCTGCGCGGCGCGGTGACCGACGGACTGCTCGCCGCGTCCGGCCGAGGCGTCCGGCGGCACGCCACCTACTTCGCGAACAAGCAGATCGACGCGTTCGCCGGCACCGGCCGCGCCGATCTGGTGGCGGACTACGCCGAGTACCTCCCGATGCTCGTCCTCACCCGCATCCTGGGGCTCCCCGCGGCGGACGGGAACCGGCTCGTCGAGTCCAGCGCGCAGGTCCTCAAGGGCGGCGAGGACGCCCTGCTGCACAATGACCGCATCATCGAGATCCTCGGTGAACTCGCCGACCGCAAAAGGGCCGAGCCCGGCTCCGACTTCACCACCGCGCTCCTCGGGCACCCCGCGGGACTCGACGCGGAAGAGGTCGTCATGCATCTGCGGCTGGTGCTGATCGCCGCGCACACCACCACCAGCAATCTGCTGGCGCGGGTGCTGGAGCGGATCCTCACCGACACCTCGCGGCTGTCCGGCCTGGTCAGCGGTCAGTTGACCATCTCGGCCGTCGTCGAGGAGGTCATGTGGGACACCCCGCCGCTGGCCGTCCTGCCGGGCCGCTTCGCCTCGGCCGATCTCGAACTCGGCGGCCACCGTGTCGAGGAGGGCGATCTGCTCGTCCTCGGCCTGACCGCGGGCAACGTCGATCCGGAGGTCCGGCCCGACGCGGAGGTGTCCGTGCAGGGCAACCAGTCGCATCTGGCGTTCAGTTCGGGGCCGCACGAGTGTCCCGGGCAGGGGATCGGACAGGCGATCATCGAGGTCGGCGTGGATGTGCTGCTGCATCGGTTGCCGGGGTTGCGACTCGCCGTAGAGGCGGAGGAACTGACGTCCACGGCGTCGACGTGGGAGTCCCGACTGGACGGTCTGCCGGTCGAGTTCACGGTGTGAGGGCGCCGACACGGCCTCGCGCACCGGGGGCGAGCGCCCCGGTCCATGGCGGTGGGCCGGGGCACTCGTCGTGAGCGTCAGCCGACCGTCCTGGCGGCGTCCAGGATGAGATCGGCGACGGCCTTGGGGTGACTGATCATCACCACGTGGGAGGAGCGCGGCACTTCGACGATCTTTCGCGCGTTCGCACGGCTGTACATCCAGCGCTCGCAGGCCGGCGGGATCGCCTTGTCCTGGCCGGCGACGAGCCCCCACGACGGGATGGTCCTCCATGCCGCGGCCGTGGTCGGGAAGGTGAAGGAATCGGCGTCGAACGGCCGCTGTGTGGCTTGCAGGACCCGGAAGGCGTCGGTGGACAGGTCGGCGGCGAAGGCCGCCTGGCCGTCCTTGCCCAGATACAGATCGGTTCCGGTCGTGCCGTCGGCCTTCGTGTACGGGACCGGCACGCTCACCGGCCCGACCTCGCTGCCGGGGAACTTGGTGATGAGCTCGCCCTGCGTCTCGCCCACGTCGGGAACGAACGCGGCGATGTAGACCAGCGCCTTGACGTTGGCCTTCCCGGCGGCGGCGTTCGTGATGACCGTGCCACCCATGGAGTGCGCCACGAGGACGACCGGTCCGCTGACGGAGTCCAGCAGACTCGCGATGTACGGGGCGTCGGTCGGAATTCCCCGCAGCGGGTTCGACCCGCAGACCGTGGTGTAGCCCTTCTCCTGCAACTCCTCGACGGTGGCGTTCCAGCAGGACGAATCGGCGTACCCGCCATGCACCAGGACGATCGTGGGCTTCACCTTCGGCCTCTCCTCACCGGCACCGCCCGGGGCTGCGGCGGCTGTTCCTTCCGCTCCCGCGATCAGCGCCGCCGACCCGGCCAGCGCCGCTCCGGCGGCCAGTACGTGACGCCGGGAAACATCGGTACTCATGGGGCTCCTCAGGTCGGTGTGGCTTGCTCTGGACCCTATGAGCAGCGCTTTCGCGGGGGCATCCGTCATGTGACCTAGATTCCGGGGCCGGCGGCCCGGCCGCCGGGTGCGACGACATCCTGAGGGTGCTGCCCGACCGGACGGCACGGCCGGGCAGCACCCTCACCTCACACCGCCAGCAGGTCGTCCACCGAGCCCTTCCCCGCCAACTCCGCCGCGACCGCCGGCCCTTCCTTCCCCGCCGCGTACCGACCCGACACCAGCGCCCACTCGTAGTTGCCGTTGATCCAGTGCTGGATGGCCTCGACGCCTTTCCGCACCCGGATCCGCTCGTCCTCGTCCAGGCCCAACTCCTCGCACATGCGCGGGACTCGGCCCTCCAGTTCGAGGTACTCGGTGAGGCACGCGTTCGTCATCCGGTACGCCTCCTCGGCCGCCTCCTCCCAGGAGCAGCCGCGTTCGCGGTGGAGCACGGCTATCAGGTTGTGGCCGTCGCCCCGGCGCCGCTCGCGCTCGAAGGAGTGGATGTCGTTCATGAACCCGATGGTGTCGGCGGCGAGGTCACGCATGCGTTCCATCAGCGGATGCGCCTGCACCTGGGCCGGCACCTCGAAGCCGCTGCTGCGCTCCCCGGCGTCGATGCTGTGGTGGATGCCGACCGTGCGCCTCCGGAACTCCGTGTACTCGTCGAGGTCGAGCGTGCCGGCGATACCCCGGGCCGCCAGGTCGACCTCCTCGCAGTGCGCTACCAGGAACCGCCCCCAGGACGCCGCGAACCGGGTCCGCCAGGTCAGGGACATGCCGTCCGAGAGGTGGTCCCACACTTCGGCCCAGGCCACGGTGATCGGGCAGACCACCCGGGGCCTGCTGCCCGCCGGGCGCAGCGGCGTCACGATCAGCTCCCGCGCGACCTCCAGTATTCGATCAGCGCGGTCGGGCCGGTTCGCGTCGAACTGGTCGTCGAAGAGGAACGCCAGCGAGAACCAGTTCATCAGGACGACCATGTCGGCGGCCGACGCGTGCGGATAGGTGCGGGCCGCGGCCTGCGGGAGGTCCCACGACCGGTACTCCTCGAACCCGGCCTGGCTGCGCACCAGACCCATGTCCCAGATCCAGCGCAGATGACGGGCCCGGGCGTACTCCAGATGATCGCTGACGGGAGTGTCGAAGGGGAGATCGAAGGTGACGTCCTGAGGCATGCGCTTCCTTTCGGGAGACGGAACACGGGAGTCCCCCCACTGCGAGCGGGCGGTCCGTACGACCGCCCGCGACCTCGAACTACGCTTCGTGGTACGAAAGTTGGACCGAGAAGCGGTACGAGGCTGCCCAGAGCGTAAATGATCTACGCGGTGCCCCGGTCGTGATCTCCGTTACTGCTCACGCCTCCTGAGCTGCGTACACTCCCACCCCTCCCACATAGGTCAGCGCCACCCTCGTCTCCGCGATCTCCTCCGGCGGAGCGGCGAACGGGTCGCGGTCCAGGACCACCAGATCCGCCAACGCCCCCGCCGACACCCGGCCGGTGTCGTCCAGATGGTTCGCGTACGCCGAACCCGCCGTGTACGCCGTGAGGGCCTCCGCGAGCCCGAGCCGCTCGCCCGGCAGGAACACCGGCCCCGCGCTTCCGGGTTCGACCCGGTTGACCGCGACATGGATGCCCTGGAGCGGATCGGGACTGCTGACCGGCCAGTCGCTGCCCGCCGCGAGGGTGGCACCGGAGCGCAGCAGCGCCCCGAACGGGTACTGCCACAAGGCGCGTTGGGGCCCCAGGAAGGGAATCGTCAGCTCGTCCATCTGCGGTTCGTGCGCGGCCCACAGCGGCTGGATGTTCGCGACCGCGCCGAGCCGCGCGAACCGCGCCACGTCGTCGGGGTGCACCACCTGAAGGTGCGCCAGATGCGGCCGGGTGTCACTCGGCCCGTTCGTCTCCCGCGCCGCCTCGACCGCGTCCAGCGCGTTGCGTACGGCCCGGTCGCCCAGTGCGTGGAAGTGGCACTGGAAACCGAGCGCGTCCAACTCGGTGACGTACTTGGGCAGTTGCTCCGGGTCGATGAAGTCGGTGCCCCGATTGGCCGTGGTGCAGCCGCACTTGTCGAGATAGGGGTCCAGCAGGGAGGCGGTACCGGTCTCGGCGACCCCGTCCAGCATCAGCTTCACACTGCCCGCGCGGAACCGGCCGTGGCTCAACGCGGCCCGCCGTTCGACGAGTTCGGGGATCTGCTCGGCCCCACGCTCCCGGTCCCACCACAGCGCGCCGACCACCCGTGCGGTGAGCGAGCCGTCGCGCGCGGCCGTCAGATACGCGTCCGACGGATCGGCCATCCCCGCGAACTTCCCGACGATCGCGTCCTGCCAGGCCGTGATGCCGAGCGCGTGCAGATGCCGCTGTGCGTGCAGCAGTGCGGCCAGTCGGTCGGCCGGGGTGGTGGGCGGCGTGAGCCGGCCGACCAACTGCATGGCCCCCTCCTGGAGCGTCCCGGACGGTTCCCCCGACGCGTTCCGCTCGATCCGCCCGTCCGCCGGATCGGCCGTGTCCCGCGTGATGCCCGCGAGTTCCAGCGCACGGCTGTTGACCCAGGCACCGTGATGGTCCCGGTTGGGCAGATACACCGGCCGGTCCGCCACGACCGAATCCAACAGCTCCTTCGTCGGCGTACCCCCCTCGAACGCCTCCATCGACCACCCGCCCCCGGTGATCCACTTCCGCTCCGGATGCGCGTCCGCATAGGCACGCACGGCGGCAAGCGTGTCCTCGGCCGTCTTCGCCCGCGTCAGATCGCACTGGGTCAGCTCCAGCCCCGCCGGCACCGGATGCACATGCGCGTCCTGGAACCCGGGCAACAGCAACCGCCCCGCCAGATCGACGACTTGGGTGTCCGGCCCGGCGAGGTCGTGCACCTCGTCGTGTCCTACGGCGGTGATGCGGTCGCCGGTGACGGCCACGGCGGTCGCCGTGCGGCCCCCGGGGGTGAGGACGGGGCCGTTGGTGAAGAGGAGATCTGCGTGCATGATCCGTTTCCTTGGGGGTTCAGCCGGAGGTGGCGAGCAGGTGCGGGGCGTCGGCGTCGGTGCCCTCCCCGGAGTGGAAGTAGGACGACCCGCGTACCCACTTCGCCCAGGCGGCGGCCACGAAACCCGACACGATCATCGCGACCGGGGTGAGCAGCAGGAACCAGCCGTTGTCCGCGCTGAGTTCGAGGTGGTCGGTGGAGGTGTAGAAGGACCAGCAGAGGTAGCCGCCGAGTCCCAGCAGGGCCAGCGCGCTCAGCGTGGGCAGCACCACCGCGCGCACGCCCTGCCGCCAGTCCTCCCGCAGCAGCGAGCGGAACCGTACGGCGGCGGCCAGGGCGGTGAGCGCGTAGGAGAGGGCGACGACGATCCCCACCGCGTTCACCGTGGCCATGATCATGTCGGCGAGGCGGGGGATCACCAGCGCCAGTGCCGCGACCGCCGCCGCCAGCGCGCCGATCAGCAGGGTGCCGGCCGCCGGAGTGCCGTAGCGGGAGCTGACTTTGGACCAGACCGGCCCGAGGGTGCGGTCCCGGCTCATCGCGAACATGCCGCGGGCGGTGGGGATGACACCGGCCTGGAGCGAGGCGACCGCCGAGAACATCAGCGCGACCAGCGGCAGCGCGGCCAGCGGCTGGGAGGCGAGCCGGTCGCCGAAGTACGCCAGGCCCTCGGCGCCGTGGCCCGCCAACTCGCCCTCGGACAGGACCCGTTGGAAGGCGATCGAGCCGAGCAGGAACAGCCCCAGCATCGTCACCAGGGTGATCAGCCCGGCCCGGGACGCGTCGCGCGGGTCGCGCACCTCCTCGTTCACGGTGAACGCGGCCTCGAAGCCCCAGTAGCAGAACACCGACAGCAGCAGGCCCTGTGCGAGGGCGGACGCCGAGGGGATCGCGAAGGGGTCGAACCAGCTCAGGCTGAAGGCATGCGGGCCGGTGACGATGCCGTAGCCGCAGAAGCCGAGCAGGACGACGTACTCGAAGACCAGCAGGCCGGTCTGGAGGCGGGCGGCGGTGCGGACGCCGGTGACCGCGGTCAGGGTGACGGCGACCAGGACCACGATGCCCACGGCGGTGGTCTGGGCCGTCGAGCCCGGGTCGAGGGCGAGCCCGGCCAGCCGGTGCAGTCCGGCCTCCCCGGCGAGCTGGATCATGGCCGAGCCGGTGACCGCCGTGGTGTACGCGAGGAACGCGATCGTCGCGACGATGTTCACCCAGCCGACTAGGAAGCCGAGCCACGGAGTGAGTGAACGACCCACCCACACATAGCCGTTGCCCGCGTTCGGCTCGACCTTGTTGAGCCGGGAGTAGGCGCCCGCGATGCCCAGGATCGGCAGGAACGCGAGCAGCATGATGGCCGGCAGATGCAGCCCGACCACTCCGGCGGTCACGCCCAGACCGATGCCGATGCTGGTGGTCGCGGCCGTGCTGGACGCGGCGATGGCGACGCCGTCCAGCAGACCGAGGGACTTGCGCAGTGCGGGCCCCGACGGGGGTGGCGTGTCGATCATGGCGTGCTCTCCGCTCGCACCGGGGGGCCCGGACGGCCCCGGTGAACGCACATGAAACTGCCCGCGCCCTTAACAGGTCAACGGTGTTGTCATAAGGTGCGGGCACCCGGACCCGAGCAGCGAGGAGGTGCCGTATGGGCGACCGTGTCGTCCCGGCCGCCGATCGGCGGCGCAGACGCCCCACCAAGCAGGGCGTGGTGCTGTCCGAGGAACTGATCGTCGAGACCGCCCTCCGGCTGATCGAGGAACACGGCGCCGACGCTCTCTCCGTTCGCCGCCTCGGCCGGGCCCTCGGCGCCGACCCCAGCTCCCTGTACCGCTACTTCCGGCACACCGACGACCTGATGCTGGCCGTCGCCGACGAGCTGATCGGCCGCACCCTGCGCACCTGGCGTCCCACCGGCGACTGGCGGGCCGACCTGCGGGACCTGGGCCTGCGCATGCACGCCGGGGCGCTCGCGCACCCCGGGGCGGCGGTGCTCAGCTCCTACCGGGTGACCGGGCGGGAGCACGAGATCCAGGCCGTGGAGACGATCCTCGGGGTGCTGCGCGGGGCCGGTTTCCCCGATGCCGAGGCGGTACGGATCTACCACGCCTACGTCGACCAGGCCCTCGCGTTCGGCGCCCTCGACTCCGCGAACACCGTGCTGCCGAAGCCCGCCCGCGAGGCGGAGGCCGCCGTGTGGCAGGCGATGTACGCCCGGCTGCCCGCCGACACCCACCCGCATATCGCGGCCACGTCCCGCCATCTCGTGGCCACCATGCGGCACAGCTCCTACCCGGCGGCCCTGGACCTGCTGCTGAGCGCGGCGGCGGCGCGGCTCGCCGAGATCCGTGCGGCGCGGGAGGGCTGAGCGGCAGACTGGGCCCATGACTCAAGAGCCCGCACGCACCGCGAAGCAGCGCAAGCAGGACACTCTCCGTCGGCTGGAGCACGATGAGGACGCCTGGGTCGCCACCGCCGGGGAGGGCGGGGGAGCGCCCTATCTCGTGCCGCTGTCGTTCGTGTGGGACGGCTCCACCCTGTTGTTCGCCACCCCGACCGCGAGTCCGACCGGCCGCAACCTCGCGGCGACCGGCGTCGCGCGGCTCGGCATCGGGCCCACTCGGGACCTGGTGATGATCGAGGGCACCGTCACGATGCTGACGGCCGCCGACCTGCCCGAGGAGGACGCCGAGATCTTCGCCTCGAAGACCGGCTTCGACCCGCGTCAACTGACCACGGCGTACAGCTACTTCAGGGTCCTTCCGCAGCGGGTGCAGGCTTGGCGGGAGGCGAATGAGCTCAAGGGGCGCGACCTGATGCGCGACGGGGAGTGGCTGGTGGCCGACTGACCCCGTTCTACTTGGACGAGGAACGTGGGGCGAAGTCCGTCGTCGTGAACGACGTTTCGTCCTCGGACGCCGTGCCGTCCGTGATCCACCAGTGCGTGGGGCGCTCGCCGTAGAGGCCGAACCTGGCGTCGCCGCCCCAGTTCAGGATCAGTTCGTCCTTGCCGTCCCCGTCGAAGTCGGCGGCTCCCACGGGCCGGGCGTGCCGCCACTTCGCCGGGATCTTCTTGCCGGACGCGGTGGCGGGGCCGTTGCGCAGGACGGTGGTGCGCCGGGTGCCGTCGATGAGCGTGGCGCCCTCGTACGTGGCGACGAGGATGCCGTCACGGCCGTCGCCGTCCGGGTCGGCGGCGGTGTAGCCGCCGGGCCCGTAGTCGGTGCGCAGAGATTCGGGTGCCTCGGGCAGGCGGTATGTCACCGGCGCGCCGCCGTCGCCGGGATAAACGGCGAGCGAGCCGTCGACCTCGGCCGGCTCGGTCTCGTAGCCGGGCTCGTCGTTGCGGCCGCCGTCGTCGCCGACGGCCACATCGCGCTGTCCGTCGCCGTCGAAGTCGCCGAACGCGTGGGCGTTACCGCGCCGCAACTCCCGTCCGGGCATGGACAGTTGAGAACCACGGTGGGCCGTGTAGAGCGTGTTGCCGGACTGTTCGCCGTCGCTCACCGCGTGCAGCAGCAGCGAGGTGGCGCGGGGTGTGCCGGACGGAACGATGGCATCGGCGATGAGTTCGCCGTCCGCCCAGGGGAGGCTCGTATCGGTGCGGGCGGGCACACCCGAGCGTGTGAAGGGGCCGTACAGCACCACGAGGGAGGACTGGTTGTAGGCGAGCCCGGCGAGATCGTGGTGCCCGTCGCCGTCGAAGTCGCCGCGCACCACGGAGCGGATGCCCAACGCCGTCGCGCTCCGCGGTAGTTGAACCGGTGTGGCGGAGGTCCGCGCGGTGGACCCGCCCCAGGTGATGTACGGGGCGGTGCGCGGGGCGGTGACATGGTTGTCCGACGTCATCGCGCCCTGGACGGTGGTGACGAAGTCCGGGAAACCGTCGCCGTCCAGATCGGCGGTGGTCACGTCCGCGACCGCCACCGAGTTCTTCGGCGCGGACATCTGCTTGCCAGGTGCGGGCAGGCCCAGGTCGTCGCTCCCGCGGACCGTGCGCGTCGACGGGTCGAGGCCCTTGGCCGATCCGTAGACCACACCGACCCGTTCGTCGACGGTGTAGCCCCCGTCGCCGCCGAGGAGAACCGGCACCACGAGATCGCGATGCCCGTCGCCGTTGAGGTCGTCGGGGTCCTTGGAACCCTTGCCCTGAACGGGCGTTCTGCTCGTGGCGGCCGTTGTCGGCTTCGTCGGGGAGGGCGAGGGTTCTCGGGCGGTGGTGCCGCTGCCGCACCCGTTGAGCGGGGCGAGCACGGTACAGACGGCGAGGGCCACTAGGGCGGTACGGGGCTTCATCCGCCCCACTCTCGCATCCGGCGTCACACCTGTATCAGAACGGCCGTGCACTTGTTGCCCGTTCGTCGATCGGAACCGGTCGTCGGCATCAACTCGCCGAACGGGGATATCCGTTGGGTGCGTGGCACCGGACTCGATCCTTGCGCGCACGAACCCTCGGAGGACTGACCCATGGCACTCGTGAACGCCAGTTTCGTGGTGCTCGACGCGATCGAGCCGGAGAAACTCGCCGTGTTCTACACGGAGTTGCTCGACGGCGAACAGACGGACATCACACTCGACCAGGTGGAGATCAGGGGTGCCGACGGGACCCGGCTGGCGTTCCGCCGGGACGTCAGTGCCACCCCGCCGAGCTGGCCCCGCGCGGAGAACAACCAGCAGGTCCACCTCGACTTCCTGGTGGAGGACCTCGACGAGGCGGAGCGCCGGATCGTCGGCCTCGGCGGACGCCCGCTGGAGACCAAGGACATGCCGGGCCCGTACGAGGAGCGGGTGTACGCGGACCCGGCCGGCCACTCCTTCACCCTCCGGCCGGTGCCGCCCGCGGCGACCGAACAGGGCTGAGCCGGATCACTCCCGGCCGCCCTTGTCCTGCGCGGGCCAGATCCCGGTCGAGCGCTCGATGGCCTTCGCGCCCGTGCGGTCCGCCGCGCTGCGCGCCACCGCGAACAGGGCGCCCTGGAGCGCGGCGGCGAGCAGGATCTCGGCCCAGCCGCGGTCCCGGTCCAGCGGGTCGGGGGCGTTGTCCTCATGCCGTATCGCCTTCCATGTGGCACGGAAGGCACGTCCCGCGAGGGCGCCGCTCACCAGGCCCAGGACGATGCCGACGGGCTTGTAGACGAGGGGGAGCTGCTTCTTCTTGTTCTTGGCCACGGGGGCCTCCATCTGCTGGCGAGCGGGTCGGCACTCCGACGGTGTCATCGAAACCGGGGCTTCGGTAGGGGGTGTGAGCGGCACCCTCAGGGGCAGTCGGCGAAGATGAGCGACACAGCCTCCGACCACGCATCCGACGGCGGTACCGACCGGAAGACCCGCGTCACCGTCCTCGTCGCACTCGCCGCCAACCTGGTGATCGCGGCCGCCAAGGCCGTAGGTGGTGTGATCGCGGGATCGCCCGCCCTGCTGTCGGAGGCCGCGCACTCGGTGGCCGACAGTCTCAACGAGGTCTTCCTTCTCGCCGCACTGCGCCGCAGCAGCCGCCCCGCCGACCGCAAGCACCCCTTCGGATACGGCAAGGAGCGGTTCTTCTGGTCCCTGCTCGCGGCCGTCGGCATCTTCGTGATGGGCGCCTGCTTCTCCGTGTTCCAAGGCGTTGAGGCCCTGCGCAACGGCGCGGAGGAGACGTCCACCGGTTATGTGGTGGGCCTGATCGTGCTCGTCGTGGCCCTGGTCACGGAGGGAATCTCCTTGCTGCGGGCCCTGCTCCAGGTCCGCGCCCAGGGCGGCGGCAAGGACGCCCTGCGCGACCCCGCGCTGCGCACCGTCGTCGCCGAGGACGGCACCGCCGTGCTCGGCGTGACCCTCGCCATCATCGGCATGGCGCTGCACATGATCACCGGGCAGGTGGTGTGGGAGGCGTCCGCCTCGCTCGCGATCGGGGTGCTGCTCGGCTATGTCGCCTACCGTCTGGGCCGCGACGCCCGTGACCAGCTCATCGGCGAGGCCGTCGACCCGGAGCTGAGCGACAGGATCCGCTCCCTGCTGGCGGCGGAGCCCGAGATCGACAGCGTGGAGGCGCTGTACACGATGCGGATGGGGCTCGACTCGACGATGGTCGCCGCCCGGATCGACCTGGTGCCCGGCATGGACAGCGAGCGGGTCGAGGAGGTCTCCGTCCGTATCAAGCGGTCGCTCGGCCGGGCCGTGTCCGAGGCCGGCGAGATCTTCCTGGACATCACCGACCGGCCGGCGCGGGAGGCAGAGGAAAGCCCCGCCGCGACGGGGGAGCGCGGCGGGGCCTGAACGTCGGATGCCCGGCGGGCACCGGTCCATGCGTCCCGGAACCGGAAATTTTTCCGGGCCCGGGAAGGGGTCGGACGATCAGCTGCCGTCGGCCGGTTCGAGGACGAACAAGGGGATCTGCCGGTCCGTCTTCGTCTGGTACTCGGCGTACGGCGGATACGCGGCGACCGCCCGCTCCCACCACTCGGCCTTCTCCTCGCCGGTCACCTCGCGGGCCGTCATGTCCCACTTCTGCGGCCCGTCCTGAAGCTCGACCCGGGGATCGGCCTGGACGTTGAAGTACCAGACCGGATGCTTGGGCGCACCGCCCTGCGAGGCGACCACGGCGTAGCGTCCGTCGTGCTCGACCCGCATCAGCGGGGTCTTGCGGATCTTCCCGCTCTTGGCACCCACGGTCGTCAGCAGGATCACGGGCATCCCCGTGTCCATCAACGTCGTCCCCTTGGTGCCACCGGAGCTCTCGTACAGCTCCACCTGATCGCGCACCCACTGCGCCGGGCTGGGTTCGTACTCACCCTCAAGAGGCATGGCATCCGTCCCATCTCGCGTTTCACGACTGTCTTGCACCGGGATTCAACACCGCCCGGTACGTGATTCATCCATACCGCGACACTCTTCGGCCATGCCCCCTCTGCCGGGTGATGACCTGGACGGCGACGATCCTGCGCAGCGCGGCGAGATCCGGCTGACCATGAGGTCCGCCGGACGGCCTTATCGGGCCAGGTTCGCACTCCGCCCCACCGTGTGCTGCGTACTGATCGCCCGTCACCTGGGATCGAGCGAACCGGACCATCAGCTTCAGCCAGATTGTAGGTACCACCGATCTGGCCGAACTTAAGGTGGCTCCATAGGTGCCTCGGGCATCTAATGAAGATCGGCAAGACGCACTCTTCGTCTGCGAGGTCTTCCATGACGGATCTGACGGATCTGACCGAACCGAAGGACCGAACCGAACCCGTCGCCTTCCCGCAGGACCGCACCTGCCCCTACCACCCGCCCACCGGCTACGACCCCCTGCGCGCCGACCGCCCGCTGACCCGCGTCACGCTCTACGACGGTCGTACGGCATGGATCGTCACCGGACATGCCGTCGCCCGCGCGCTGCTGGCCGACCAGCGCCTGTCGACGGACCGTACGCATCCCGATTTCCCCGTGATCAACGAACGGTTCAACGCGGTCCGGAACCGGCGAGTCGCCCTGCTCGGTGAGGACGACCCCAAGCACCGCACCCAGCGGCGCATGATGATCCCCGGCTTCACCGTCAAGCGCGCCACCGCGATGCGGCCCGGCATCCAGCGGATCGTCGACGGACGGCTCGACGCGATGATCGCCCAGGGTCCGCCCGCCGACCTGGTGTCCACGTTCGCGCTGCCCGTACCGTCGATGGTGATCTGCGCGCTGCTCGGTGTCCCGTACTCCGACCACGAGTTCTTCGAGGCCCAGTCCCGGCGGCTGCTGCGCGGCCCGAAGCCCGAGGACAGCCAGGACGCACGTGATCAACTGGACCTGTATCTCGGTGAGTTGATCGACCGCAAGGAACAGGATCCGGGCGAAGGGCTGCTCGACGATCTCGTCCGGGAGCAACTGCGCGAAGGGGCCCTGGACCGCACCGAGTTGCTCTCCCTCGCGGTCATCCTCCTCGTCGCGGGCCACGAGACGACCGCCAACATGATCTCCCTGGGCACCTTCACCCTGCTGCGTCATCCCGAGCGACTGGCCGAACTCCGCCACGATCCAAGCCTGTTGCCGGACGCGGTCGAGGAACTCATGCGGTCGCTGTCCATCGTGGACGGGCTGATGCGGCTCGCCGCCGAGGACATCGAAGTGGACGGCAGGACCATCCGGGCCGGCGAGGGCGTGCTCTTCTCGACCGCCGTCATCAATCGCGACGAGGGCGTCTACACCGCCCCGGACACCCTGGACTGGCACCGGCCCACCCGCCACCATGTCTCGTTCGGCTTCGGCATCCACCAGTGCCTCGGCCAGAACCTGGCCCGCGCCGAGCTGGAGATCGCCCTGCACAGCCTCTTCGACCGGCTGCCGACGCTGCGTCTGGCCGCTCCGGCGGAGGAGATCCCCTTCAAACCCGGCGACACGATCCAGGGGATGCTGGAACTCCCCGTGACCTGGTAAGAGGCTGCGCTCCATGCACACCGAAATCCACATCGACAAGGACGTCTGCATCGGGGCGGGCCAGTGCGCCCTGGCCGCCCCGCGCGTCTTCACCCAGGACGACGACGGCTACAGCACGGTGCTTCCCGGAAGGGAGGACGGGGGAGACGACCCGATGCTGAGGGAGGCGGCCCGGGCCTGCCCGGTGAGCGCCATCACGGTGTCCGACCCGGTGGGCTGAGCGGTCGACCGGCCGTAACCAGCACACCCACCTCGATCTCCCGCAGCCGCTCCCGATCCGCGATCACCTCGTACGCGCTGACCCGCTCGCCCTCCGCCGTCACCCGGAGGGCGAGCACCAGCCGTCCGCCCGGAGCGACCACGATGCCCGCGTCCCCGTCGACGAGGGCGAGGGCCGCGAACCGGGTCCGGTCCCGCAGCAGTACCGTCCCCTCCGTGACCGCCCGGGCTCCCCGCAACACGGCCGGCACCCCGGGCGGCAGCGCGGCGGGCTCGGCGCGGCGGACCACGTCGGGCGCGAGTACGTCGAGCAGCGCGCCGAGGTCACCGCCGCGCGCGGCGGCCAGGAACGCCTCGACGACCTCGCGATGCCGGTCCAGCTCGGCCTCCGGCACCACCGGCGTGCCCCGCACCTTGTGCCGGGCCCGGCTGGCGAGCTTCTTCGCGGCCGGCCGGGACCGGTCCAGGATCGCCGCGATCCGGTCGAACGGCACCGCGAACAGATCGTGCAGCACGAACGCGACCCGCTCGGCCGGACCCAGCCTGTCCAGCACCACCAGCAGCGCGAGCCCCACCGAGTCGGCGAGTACGGCCTCGTCCTCGGGCACCTCACCGGCGCTCGCCTCGGGCACGTCGTCGCCGTACGGGTCCTCCCGCCGGGACGCGCGCGAGCGCAGCATGTCCAGGCAGATACGGGAGACGACCGTCGTCAGCCAGGCGGCCAGGTTGTCGATGTCGTCGCCGCCCGCTCGGCTCAGCCGCAGCCAGGCTTCCTGGACCGCGTCCTCCGCCTCGGCGACCGAGCCCAGCATCCGATAGGCGACCGCCCGCAACTGCCCGCGCCGCTCCTCGAACCGCTCCGCCAACTCGTCGTGCCGCCGCATGGGTCACCTTTCCTTGCCGTGCTCCGTCACCTCTCCGACGAACCCGGACCGACCGAGGTGACCCCACCATGCTGCTGCACATCGACTCCAGCGCCGACACGACCGCCGACTCCGTGACCAGGCAACTCGCCCAGACCTTCGTACGGACCTGGCACACCGCACACCGCACGGCCGACCACCGGCACCGCGACCTGTCCGCCGCACCGGTGGAGCCGATCACCCCCGCCTACACCACCCTCGGCCGCCGAGTGGAACGCGAAGGCTTCGCCCCGCCGGCCAAGGTTCCCGCGTTGATCGAGACCGCCGCCGAGCAGCACGAGTGGGACCTGACACACCCGTACATCACCGAACTGCTCGCCACCGACACGCTGTTGCTCGGTGTCCCGATGTACAACTTCTCGATCCCCGCGTCCCTGAAGGCGTGGATCGACCGCGTCACCTTCCCGGGCGCGCTCACCGACCCGGACACCGGCGAGAGCCTGCTGCGCCACACCCGCGTGGTCGTCGTCATGGCACGCGGCGGCGGATACGGCCCCGGCACCCCGCGTGAACACTTCGACTTCCAAACGCCTTATCTGAAGGCCTACTTCGGGAATCTCGGAGTGCCGACGGAGAACCTCCACCTCGTCGCCGCCGAACTGACCCGGGTCGACGTCCTGCCCCAACTGGCAGGCCTGGAGCACCTGGCGGCGGCCTCCCTCGCCCGGGCCCGCGCCACGCTCACGGCACTCGCCACCGCCTGATCTCAGCGAGCCCGCAGCAGCGACCGGGCCGCTTCGCGCGCCTGTGCCGCCGACTCGGCGCTCCCGGTGATGCCCGCCGTCACCATGGCACCCTCGGCCAGCAGGAAGAGCTGCCCGGCCAGTACGGCGGGCAGCCCCGCGTCCGCCACGAGACCGGCGAGATACTCGCGGAACGCCCGCTTGTGCGCCCGCACTTGGGCCACCACACGCTCCGAGGACGCGCCCAGCTCGCCGTAGGAGTTGATCCACGCGCACCCGCGGAAGTCGGCCTCGCCGAACCACTCCTCCAGCCAGTCGAAGACGGCCGGGATCCGCTCCAGCGGATCATCGTGCCGCTCGACATGCTCGGCGAGGCGTCCGCGCCAGCGCACGTCGCGCCGTTCCAGATACGCCTCCACCAACTGCTCCTTGGTGGGGAAGAGTTGGTAGAGCCGTTTCAGCGACAGCCCGGACTCGGTGCGGACCGCGTCCATGCCGACGGCCTGGACGCCCCGGGCGTAGAAGAGCGTCTCGGCGGCGTCCAGCGCCTGCTCACGGGCGACCGCGCTGTCCATCGAACCGACCCCTCCTTGACCTGAGAACGTGCGTTCTCTACGTTAGCAGTCACCGCGAGAACGCACGTTCTCCACCCATCGCCGCTCTGGAGACGACCATGGCCGACCGCCCTCCCCTCCCGCCCTTCACTCGCGAGACCGCCGCGCAGAAGGTCCAGGCCGCCGAGGACGCCTGGAACACCCGCGACCCGCAGCGGGTGGCGCTCGCCTACTCGGAGGACTCCGTCTGGCGCAACCGCGACACCTTCGTCACCGGCCGCGCGGAGATCGTCGAGTTCCTCACCGCGAAGTGGGCACGCGAGCACGAGTACGCGCTGCGCAAGGACCTGTGGGCCTTCGACGGCAACCGCATCGCGGTCCGCTTCCAGTACGAGTGCCGGGACGCCGAAGGGCAGTGGTGGCGGTCGTACGGCAACGAGTTGTGGGAGTTCGACGAGCACGGGCTGATGACCCGGCGCGAGGCCAGCATCAACGACCTGGCCATCGAGGAGAAGGAGCGGCGCGTGTTCGGGACGCGGCCCGAGGCGGAGCGAGGGCGGTCGTTCCCGCTTCAGTAGGCTCCCAGGGTGACCGATCAGGACTCGAAGTCGAAGGCCTTCCTCTACGTCGTCGTCTGCGCCGCCGGTATCGCCGCGGACATCACGAAGCTGATCACCGCCGCGCAGGAGCGGGACTGGGAGGTCGGAGTCATCGCCACCCCGGTCGCGATGGGCGGCTTCTTCGACACGGCCGCCGTCGAGGCACGGACGGGCCGCCCGATACGTTCGGCGTGGCGCACCCCTGGTGATCCGCGCCCGTTCCCGCCCCCGGACGCCGTGCTCGTCGCGCCCGCCACCTTCAACACGATCAACAAATGGGCGGCCGGTACGGCGGACACCCTCGCGCTCGGCACCCTCTGCGAGGCACACGGCCTCGGCGTCCCGACCGCCGTACTCCCGTGTGTGGGCGAGGCGTTGGCGGCCCATCCCGCCTACCAGGCGAGTCTGATACGGCTGCGCGGGATGGGCGTCCGGTTCGGGGAGCCGTACTCCGGCGAGGTCCAGGAGGACGGTGTCCGACCGGAGTTCGGCTGGGAGCGGGGACTCGACCTGCTCTAGGAGCAGCGCACTGTCGGACCCGCCAGCATGCCCCCGGTGTAGAGCGTCTGCCCCTGGGGCATCCAGTAGCCCAGCTTCGAAACCACCGTGGAACAACGGGACTTGAGGGCGACGCGGACCACCACGGTGTCCGGGTGCCCCGGCTGGAGATCGGTGAGCGCGCAGTCCAGGGCGTGCGGGAGCCGGACCTGTGACGGGTGGCGGCCGACCAGCGGATTGACGCACCGGGTGTCGGAGGTGGTCAGCTCCGCCCCCGTCCCCTCCTCCGCGATCAGCCCGAACCGCGCGCTGCCGTCGCCCTCGTCGCTGTCGCGCCGGACCGTGTACGTCAGGGTCGTCACCGAGTCGGGCCGCAGCGCGCTCCGGTCGACCTCGATCCCGTGCGTCGCCTTCGGCCTGGGCGCCGTCAACGTCAGCGTGGCGTGGACAGTGCCCCGCACGTCCACTCCCTCGGGCGCGGAGCGGACGCGCACGGTGGCCGTGAAGTCGTATGTCCCCGGCCCCGGATACTGGCCCGACCCGGGCAGCGTGCCGGACGCGACCGTCTCGCCGGCGCGCCGCGCGGTCCAGGTGCCCGAGGTCCGGCACGCGAACCGGACGACCGCCGAGTGCCGTCGGCAGGTCGCGGGAGCGGACACCGCCATGGTGGGAGTGCCGCTGCCCGCACACAGGCTGACGGCGGCCCGCTGCCCATGATCCCCGTGCAGCACGCCCGCCGTCGCGCACAGGGTCGACGGCGGCTCGGGCGCGGGCGGCGCAGGGTCCGTGTCCCCCCACGCGGGCGACACCAGGGCCAGCGGCAGCACGGCCGCCCCCATCAGGATCCTCAGACTGGTCGAACGTCTCGGCACCGCGTTCCTCCCGTACGGCCACGACCAGCCGGACGCCGGTCGCCTGCGCCGAGGATGCGGGACCCCGGCGGCGGCCCGGCCGCTCCCACGCCGGTCGGGCGGGGGCGGTCACACCAACGCCGGATGTCCGGGGGTGGCGCGGTGTTGCTTGCAGCTCCGGGGCGGCGGGGGGTGGTCGTGTGACGCCGGCGCCGGTGAGTGGCAGGGCGTTGGTCATGGTTCGGCTCCGGTTCCGTGCCCGGCGGCCGAAGGCAGGGGCCGCGCGCTCGGATGGTCGTCGGTGACGCAGCCGCGCGCAGTTCCGGGGTGCTCGTCGGGTGGGCCGGGGGCGGTCGTTTGACGCTGGTGTCGGTGAGTGGTGCGGGGTTGTTCCCGGCTCCGGTGCCCTCGTCGGGTGGCCAGAGGGCCGTGCGGAGCCGGTGCTGGTGAGTGGCGTGGCGTTGCTCCCGGTTCCGGTCCGTGCCCGGTGGTCAAGGGTGGTCACTCCTTGCTCGGACGTCCGTCAGTGCCCAGCGGCGCCCGCGGCTCCGGTGCTCTCGTCGGGCGGCCGGGGGCGGTCGTTTGACGCCGGTGTCGGTGAGTGGCGTGGCGTTGCTCCCGGTTCCGGTCCGTGCCCGGTGGTCACGGGTGGTCACTCCTTGCTCGGACGTCCGTCAGTGCCCAGCGGCGCCCGCGGCTCCGGTGCTCTCGTCGGGCGGCAGCGGAGGGTCGTGCGACGCCGGCGCCGGTGAGCGGCGCAGCGTCGCCCCCGGCTGCGGGGCAGCACCCGGCAGCCGGGGTGGGCGCGCCCTTCGCCCGCACGCCCGTCAGTGCCCCAGCCGCCCCCGCAGCTCCGGCTGCAACAGCTCCCCGTGCGCCCGCACGAGGTCGTCGCACAGGTCCCAGATCCGCTCGACCGGCAACGCCGCCGCCGTCGCCGGGTCGGCCATCGCCGCGTGGCGGATGTGGCGCGGGTCGCCGTCCGTGGCCGCGCGTACCACCAGGTCGGTGACGGAGAGGTAGGCGCTGTTGAGGGCCGCGCACTGTGGCGGCAGGGCGCCGATCCTGGTCGGCTGGACACCCAACGCGTCGACCAGGCACGGGACTTCGACGACCGAGTCGGCCGGGAGGTTGTCGATCAGGCCCCGGTTGGGGACGTTGCCGTAGATCGTGCGGGGTGTGCCGGTGACGATGCTGTGGACGATCTGCGGGGCGTATTCCAGTGTGCCCTCCACCGGGAGCGGGGCTCCCAAGGCCAGGGCCTCGCGAGTGCGTTCGTAGCTCGCCGTGTTCTCCTCGATGATCTCCAGGTACGCGCCGACCGGGAGCCGTAGCCGCTCGATCTCCTCGGTGTGGCGCAGATACCAGGGCACGTACTCGGCCGAGTGCTCGCTGGTCTCGGTGGGGTAGTGGCCGAGCCGGCGGTACATGTCCACGCGGACCCGGCGCAGCAGTCCCGGATCGCGGGCGATCGTCTCGTCCAGGAGGGGGTGGAGACTCCGGCCCCCGCGCTCCCAACGCAGCACCCAGGACTGGTGGTTGACGCCCGCGGCGAGATATGAGACCTCCTCGAAGGGGACGCCCACGAGCTGGGAGAGGTCGTGCATCGTCCAGTAGACCGAGTGGCACAGGCCGGTCGCCTTGAGGGCGGGGGCGATCCGGCTCAGGTAGAGGAGGTTCATCGCCATCGGGTTGGTGTAGTTCAACAGGTGGGCGTCCGGGCAGAGTTCGGCCATGTCCTCGGCGAGCGACCGCAGCACGGGGAACGTGCGCAGCGCGCGGAAGATGCCGCCGATGCCCAGGGTGTCGCCGATCGTCTGCCGCAGGCCGTAGCGGGCCGGGACCGCGAAGTCCGTGCGGGTGGCCTCGTTCATGCCGACCTGGACGATGTTGATGACGAAGTCGGCGTCCGCCAGTGCCGCCCGGCGGTCGAGGTGCGCGGTGATCTCCGGTTTGGCGCCGCGTACTTCGGCGATGTGCCGGGCCGCGCCCTCCGCCGTCGCCAGCCGCTCCGGGTCGATGTCGTGCAACGCGACCCGGACACGGGCGAGTTCGGGGAAGGCGAACAGGTCGGCCAGCAGGCCCTGCGTGAACACCACACTGCCGGCGCCCACGAAGGCGATCCTGACGTCGGTCATCGGGCTCCTCTGAGAGCCGGTCAAGTACCGTGCGCGGCTCATCCCTTGAGGCCGCTGGACGTCAGCGACTGGATGAAGGTCTTCTGCGCCAGCAGGAACGCGACCAGCACCGGCACCACCGTGACGACGTTGCCCGCCATCACCGCGGACCACTGGGTGTGATGCTGTCCCTGAAAGGTCGTCAGGCCCAACTGGAGGGTGTAGCGCGAGTCGTGGTTGATCGCGATCAGTGGCCACGACAGGTCGTTCCACGTCGACAGGAACGTCAGCACCGCGACCGTGGCCAACGCCGGCCGGGCCAGCGGCATCACGATCGAGAACAGCACCCGCAGCCGCGAACACCCGTCGATCCAGGCCGCTTCCTCCATCTCCCTCGGCAGCGCGAGGAAGAACTGCCGGAACAGGAACACCGCGAACGGCGTCACCAGCGAGGGCAGGGTCAGCGCGCCCAGCGTGTCGATCAGCCCGAGCCACTTCATCACCAGGAACGTCGGGATCATCGTGAGCTGGAACGGTACGACCATCGTCGCCAGCATCAGCCCCAGCAGCAGCCGCGACCCGGCGAACCGCATCCGCGCGAACGCGTACCCGCCCAGCGACCCGAACAGCAGATTCGACACGACCGCCACCGACGCCACGATCAGCGAGTTCGCGAACCAGCGCGGGAACATCGCGTTGCCCAGCACATACCGGTAGCCGCCCAGGTCAACTCCCTTGGGCCACAAGGCGGGTGGGAACCGGTTGATCTCCGCGTTCGACATCACCGAGCTGAGCAGCAGCCACACGAACGGCAACGCGAAGCACAACGCCAGCGGCGCCAGCACCAGATGCCACGCACTCACCCGACGTGTATTCATCGCGCCGCTCCTTCCGTACGGCCCTGCCGCCGCCGTACGACCCGCAGCGCACCGCCCGCGACCAGCAGCGCCAGCGCGAGGACGTACGCGGACGCGGCGCCGTAGCCCGCGGTGAACATCTGGAAGGCCTGCTGCCACACGAAGTAGACGATCACCGTGGTCGATCCGAGCGGACCGCCCTTGGTCGTCACATAGATCAGGTCGAAGACCTGGAGCGAGGTGATGAACTGCCACAGCAGCAGGAACACCGTCACCGGTGTGAGCGCGGGCAGCGTCACATGGCGCAGCACCTGAGCCCGGCCCGCGCCGTCGATGCGGGCCGCCTCGACGAGTTCGGGCGGCACGTCCTGCAGCGCGGCCAGATAGACGACGACACAGAAACCGACCCCGCTCCACAACGAGATCAGCACCAGCAGGTACAGCGCCTGGTCCGGGTCGGCGAGGAACCCCTGCGCGGAGACGCCGAGATGGTGCAGCAGCGCGTTGGCGACGCCGAACTCCGGGTCGAGGATGAACGAGAACAGCACCCCCTGCGCGGTCGCCGACACCACGAACGGGATGAACACCAGCGTGCGGTACAGGCCGATGAGCCGGATCCGCCGGTTGAGCGCCAGGGCCAGCGCCAGCCCGCCGACCAGGCTGAGCGGCACGTACAGCGCGGCGTACAACAGAGTGTTGCCCACCGCCGTACGGAAGTTGGGGTCCTGGGCGAGGGCCCGGTAGTTGTCGAGGCCGACCCAGCGGCCGGGTGTGACCAGGTCGTCCGCCCGGAACGACAGCAGCAGTGACCAGACGACGGGCACCACGCTCAGCCCGAGGATCACCACGACGGACGGGGCGATGAACGCCCAGGCGGTGGAGCGTTCTTGACGGGCCCGACGGCGTGCGGCCGGAGCGGTGACGGGCCGGGCGGGCAGGGTGAGGGCGCGGGGCAGTGTGGACATCGGGGCTCCCGGAAAGGGGGGAAGTCACCTGGGGATCAGCAGGGCCGCGTCGGCCTTCTCGGCGCAGGTACGGAGTGCCTTCTCGGGGGAGTCCCGGCCGAGCAGCACCGAGACGATCGCCTCGCCCAACGCCTGGGAGATCTGCGGATACGCGGCATGAACGGGCCGGACGCGCGCCGAGCGGAGGGTGTTGGTGAAGACGTCGAGGCCGACGGTGCGGGCACTGTGCTCCCGCCATTCCGGCCGAGCGGCGGTCCCCTTGCTCAGCGGCAGGCCGCCGGCCGAGATGTCCCAACGGACGTCGTGGACAGGCCCGTTGAGCCACTGCACGAACTCCACGGCGGCCCGGGACCGCGCCGAACCGTTGTCGAAGACCGTCCAGGTGTCGGGCCCGGAGATGGTCACCGCGTGCCCGCTGTACGTCGGCAGGGGCACCACCCCGTAGTCGACCTTCGCGGTGACGATGTCGGGGAGTTCCCAGGGGCCGGTGGCGACCATGGCCATCCGGCCGTTGAGGAACACCTGGTAGAGCTGCTCGCTGCCGGGCTTGGTGTCCAGGTACACGCTCTTGTCGTGGCCGAGCCGGCCGACCGTCCGCAGAGCCTGGACGCCCTGGTCGGCGAAGCCGATGTGCTTGCCGTCCGGCGCGACGACCTCCCCGCCGAGATCCCACAGCATCGGCCACAGCCGCCACACCGTGTCCTCGTCGCCGACGGCCGGCCATCCGGTGCCGAAGACGCCCCGGGCGTGGTCGGTCAACCGCCGTGCGGTGTCGGTGAATTGCTCCCAACTCCAGCCGGGCTTCGGATAGTCGAGCCCCGCCCGCCGGAACAGCCTCTTGTTGTAGACGACGGCCAGCGAGTCGAGCACCGCGGGCGCCGCACGTATCCGCCCGTTGACGGTCACCGCGTCGCGCACCGGCTTCCAGAACGTGTCCCACGGCGTCGGACCCTCCCGCATCGCGGACGTCAGATCGACGACCCGCGGGCTGCGCGCCACGCTCGCCAGATCCGAGCCGAAGATGTACGCGATGTCCGGGTAGGAGCCGGCGGCGAGCGCGGCGGTCACCTTCTGGAGCATCGCGTCGGCCAACACCCCACCCCCGCCCGCGTCCACGCGAATTCTCGGATGGGTCCGGTTGAACTCGGAGACCAGCGCCTGGACCGCCTTGCGGCCCGTGTCGGACTGCCCGTGCCACAGCTCCACGGTCACCCGGCCGTCCGCGCCGACCCCGTCCGAGGCACCGCCCGCACACCCACTCGCGGCACCGATCGCCGCCGCCCCGAGCAGCACCCCGCGGCGTGACATGCCCTTCGTCATGGCGACCCCCTCACCGCACCTTGCGGACGTAGTCGGCGCTGCCCGGCGTCGACACGTCGACATCCCGGCGCACGATGGAGAGCCTGTTCCCGAAGCCCGAACGGGCCTTGCGCAGACCGGAGTCGGAGTACTCGATGACGATGACCCGGTCGTCGAACGCCTTCGCGTACTCCCCGCACTCGTCGTACTCCGCGCACTCCTCCGCCACCGCGAAGTCGAGCCCGGTCCGCTTCCTGATCCCGGCCAACTCCACCGTGTTCTTCTGGGCGATGGCGAGATGACGGACGTGCGCGTGGCGGGAGAGCAGGGTGATGAAGGCGGTCGCGTCGTTCGCCGTCAGGAGGTGGTGGGAGCGGGTGTAGCTGTCGTAGTTGTCCGGCTCGACGGCGTCGAAGCCCTTCGCCGCGCAGCCGTCGATCCACCGCTCGACCCGGGCCGCGATCCGTTCCCGCTTCGCCGCCGTACCGATGTCGAGCAGCGCCTCGCCCCAGTCCTCGTCGACGACCACATCGCCTTGCGCGTCACGCAGCAGCAGGTCGGCCGGCCAGGAGGCGCGCTCGTCGGGCTGGGCCTGGAAGGCGTTGACGTAGCAGATGTTGTAGAGGCCGGGCGCGGGCGACGCCGTACGGTCGCGGCTGACGATCCGGACGCCGGACGGCGGGGGATAGGCGCCACCGATCTGGTAGTCGAAGTCGGCGTGCCGGGACGGGAGTTGGATCTTTTCGGCCGCTGAAGCCGAAGGGCTCGCAGGCGCCGAACCCGACGGGCTCGCCGGCGCGGAGCGGGACGGGCTCGGTGGTGTCGTGCCGGCCGGCGCCGAGCGCGACGGAGCTTCCGACACCGGGCGCGACGGTCGTTCCGGCGGTGTATCCGTCGAGGCTCCGCAGGAGGTCAGTGCCGATGTGGCCACGACGGCGGCGCTCAGGACCGCGGCCGTCCCGAGACCTCCGACGCGGGAGACACCCTTGGCGGGCATGTCCGGCTCCATCAATCGCGGGTACGACCCCGCCTCGGACCGGATGGCCTCGCGGTCCTGGCGACTGTGGCCGGGCTTGGAACCTGTCCGCTACCGGCTGGGCGCACCTCTGCGTACCGCGCCGCACGCGCGGGCACGTCCAGGATCAAAGCGCCCGCGACCCCGCCCGTCAAGGGTGCGTGCCACGTACGTGAAGGGGAGTGGCCGCCCGACGTACGCTCCCCAGAGGTACCGAATCCGAAGGCAGGAGCAGCAACGATGCAGTACGTGAAGCTCGGTTCTACGGGCCTGGACGTCTCGCGGATCTGTCTGGGCTGCATGACCTACGGCCTCCCGGACCGCGGCGTCCACGAGTGGACCCTCGACGAGGAGGCGTCCCGCCCGCTGATCCGGCAGGCGCTGGAGGCCGGGATCAACTTCTTCGACACGGCCAACGTCTACTCCGACGGCACCAGCGAGGAGATCACCGGCAGGGCGCTGCGCGACTTCGCCCGCCGTGACGAGGTCGTCCTCGCCACGAAGGTGCACGGCCGGACCCGCCCAGGACCCAACGGCGCCGGACTCTCCCGCAAGGCGATCCTGTCCGAGATCGACCTCAGCCTCAGCCGTCTCGGCACCGACTACGTCGACCTCTACCAGATCCACCGCTACGACCCGCACACCCCCATCGAGGAGACGATGGAGGCGCTGCACGACCTCGTCAAGGCGGGCAAGGTCCGCTACATCGGGGCGAGTTCGATGTACGCCTGGCAGTTCGCCAAGCACCAGCACATCGCCGAGCGGCACGGCTGGACCAAGTTCGTGTCCATGCAGAACCACTACAACCTCCTCTATCGCGAGGAGGAGCGCGAGATGCTGCCCCTCTGTGCGGACCAGGGCGTCGGCGTCCTGCCCTGGAGCCCGTTGGCGCGCGGTCGCCTCACCCGGGACTGGGGCACCACCACCGAGCGCAGCAGCAACGACAACTTCGGCAGCCGCCTTTACCAGGAGGGCGACCGCGCCATCGTCGAGGCGGTCACCCGCATCGCCGGCGACCGGGGCGTCCCGCGCGCCCAGGTCGGCCTCGCCTGGCTGCTGTACCAGAGCACGGTGGCCGCACCGATCGTCGGCGCGGGCAAGCCCCAGCACATCGAGGACGCGGTGGCCGCCGTCGAACTGGAGCTGAGCGACAAGGAGTTGGCGGAACTGGAGCAGCCCTACACGCCGCACGCGATCAGCGGCCACTCCTGACGGACCGTCAGTGCGGGCCGTGCGGTGCGAACTCCGTGCCGCACGGCCCCGCCCCGGCGCTCTCCGCCAGCGGCACCCGCTCGCCGCTCATCGAGATCGTGCGGTAGAACCTCCCCACGCGCTCGGCCGAGCGGCCCACGTAGTGCCCGATGAACGAGCGCCGGAAGCGGTCCGCGCTGCGGTTGGGCTGCGAGCCGTGCACCAGGCTGCCGTTGAAGAACAGGACGTCCCCGGGAGCCATGTCGACCGGTACGGCCGAGAGCCCGGGCGGCGGTGGCACGTACTCGCGCGCGAAGGACACCCCGGCATCCGCCTCCTCCGGGCAGAACAGGCCCATCCGGTGGGTGCCGGGCACGACCTCCAGGCCGCCGTTGTCCCGGTCGATCTCGTCACAGGCGATCCACGCGGCCACACAGGTGCCGGGTTCGGCCCGCAGATAGAAGTTGTCCTGGTGCAGCGCCTGGCCGCGCGCCCCCGGCGGCTTGAAGTAGAACATGCTCTGCGCGGCCAGCACCTCCTCGCCGAACAGGGTCTCCAGGACGCTCCGCAGCCGCGGGTCCAGGAGGAAGCTCAGGGCGAGCCGGTTGATTTCGTGCGGGTGCATCACCCTCGGGTGGATCCGCAGCGGATCGCCGGACGTGCTCGGTTCGAAGTGCCCGGGCACCGGACCGGACGCGTGCAGTGCCGCGAACTCCGCGCACAGCCGGTCGATTTCGTCGTGTCCGAACAGTCCGCGTGCGACGGTGAAGCCGTCCTCCTCGAACGCGCCGATGTTCGTGGCTGACATGCCCGACCTCCTCGATGTGGTGTCACGACCACCGTCTCAGGAGGCCGGGCCGCCCGCCTATTGGTTGCACACGAACTCCGTCATCGGCCGGGTCATGAAGTCGTCAACTCCTGTGACGAGACCGTCCCGCCCGGCAACGGTGTCTTTTGCTCGAACATGACCAGGGAAAACGGCGAGAAGGACGGTCTCCCCGCCCGGCCGGGCGCCGCACCGGGCGGCCTCCGGCCAATGGTTTCTGGATTTCCCGTGCGGATACGGTGGCAATCCCATAACGGACCCGATTGACGAATCGTCAATTGGCGGGGGCCGGAACGCAAACCGCAAAACCGTGGGAGACCTTGTTCCGTCTCGCTGACCTGTGCAAAGGTGTGCCTGTCGGTGCGCAGGCATATAGATGATTCCCCTCTGCGCGCACGAGGCCGCTCCCGTACGCCACCCCCCTTGCTTCAAAAGAGCTGCCCCCGGTGGATGTCAGGGATGCCGTAAATCGGACGCGCAGACCCTGTCGGCTCGTCGGCACGGTCGCATACCCGTTGGTATGGACTAAATCCCGCGTTTCACCTGGAGGAATGCAGCCGTGACGGACTCAGGTCCCTCGAATTCCCCGACTTCCGCTCACCACTTCGAAGTGACCGACGAACAGCTCAGCGCCGAGCTGAAGAAGTGGACGGGGACGACGCCAGCGCTGCAACCCGTCGGCGAACTGCTGGACCGGCACTGGGAAGCGGCCTTCGCCTATGCGGGGTTGTGCACCGACGGACCGCACCACGCCGGAATGCTCACCACGGCCGCTTTCACCCGGCTCTTCGGAGAATCCCTGCGGCAGTCCGGACCGAGCGCGGCCTGGCGGCCCCAGGTGCTGGTCACCGTGCGCCGTATCGCCGCCGAATGGGACACCGACCGCCGGCAGGAAATGCTCCACCCGGAGCTGCGTTCGCCGGCCGGCGACGGTGGCCGGGTCGCGGCCCGGCTGCTGCCGGTGCCCGAACGGCGGCTGCTCTCCCGGGCGTTCCAGCGGCTGCCCCAGACGGCCCGCACCCTGCTCTGGCACCTTGAGGTCGAGTCCGAGCCGGTCTCCATAGCCGCCGGACTGGTCGGCCTGGACGAAGAGGGCGCCCGCATCGAACTCGGGCGTGCCGTCACGCGGTTGCGTGAGGAGTGCCTCCAGGTCCATCGCGAACTCGCCCACGACGACGAGTGCCAGCTCTACATCCGGCTGCTGGACGTCACCTTCCGGCGCGGTGGCGCGGAGGTCGACCCGGACCTCGCCATGCACCTCACGGTCTGCAAGCACTGCCGGCACACCGCCGACCAGCTCAACCAGTTCAACGCCGGACTCGGTGTGGCACTGGCCGAAGGCGTGCTCGGCTGGGGCGCGCGGGCCTACTTGGAGGTCAGGGCCGGCAGCCGCAACCTGCCCGCCGAGATGTCGACCGCCTCGACCGCACTGGACGTGCGCTCCGGCCCGCGCCGCGGCGAACTCAGATCGGCCCACAAGGCGGCCCGCCGCGTCCGCCGCCGCAACCTCGCCGTGGCCGTGCTGACCGTGAGCGGACTCGTGGTCCTCCCGCTCGTCCTGTGGGCCAACGGCGGCTCCGACGACGCGAAGTCCACGACCGGGAACCAGGCCGCCGGCGCCACCGGCACGGGCAAGGAATCCGCCAACCCCTCCTGGGTCGGCAAGAACGACACCACCCAGGGCACGCTCAGCGGCCGTCTGCACAACGTCGAGTCCGGCCTCTGCATCGGCATCGCCGGCAACAAGCCCCTCAAGGGCGCCGAGGCCGCACTGCAGGCCTGCTCCTCGGCGGCCGGCCAGCAGTGGTCGTACGAGACCGACGGACAGCTCCGCAGCACCGCCGACCCCGGTCTGTGCCTCGACTCGCACCTCGCCTTCGAGGTACAACTCGCCCCCTGCACCAGCGCGTCCTCGTCGACGGCCAAGAACATCCGCTACGACTTCACCCTCCAGGGCATCCTCGTACCGCGCTGGAACCAGGACCTGGCGCTGACCCCCGCCTCCACCGACGGCGGCGGCGCGCTCGTCCTGAAGACCCGGGCGGACGGCTCGGCCCAGCGGTGGGTCTTCGACACCTCGAAGGCCGACCCGCAGATGCAGGTCGTCAACTGGGACACCGACACCACCGGGTCACCGACCCCCACGACCAAGAAGGCCGGCCCGTCGGCATCACCGACGCCGACGGCCACACCCACTCCGACACCGACGGCGTCGACCCCGCAGTCCACACCGACGACGTCCGCCCCGACCCCCGACTACTGCGACTACTACCCGTCCTACTGCTCGGGTGGCGGCCAGAGTGGCTGGGGCGGTGGCGGCGGATACGGGGGCGGCTACGGCGGGCACGGTCGCTGACCTCAGTGCGGAGGGTGCGGCGGTGGCGGCGGCAGTGTGGCGATGCCCGGCGCCGCCTCCGGCCACACCAGCAGCACCGGACAGGGCGCGTGATCGACGGCGAACCGTACGGCGGGCCCGAGACTGTGCGGGCCCAGCCGGGCCCGGTCGCCGTCGCGGGCCAGCACCAGCAGATCCGCGTCCCCGGCGGCGGCCACCACCTCACGCTCGACCCGCCCGGCCCGCTCCACAGGGACGCACGGCCGCCCCAGCCGCTCGGCGGCCGCGGCGAGCAGTTCCGCCGCCGACGTACTGCCCAGATCCTCAAGCCGGGTCCCGGGATCACGCCCCGGAGCGCCCCGGCCCAGCAGCCCGGCGAAGGCCCCGTGCGCGAGACCTGGCACGTCCGGCCCGCTGACATGCAGCAGCACCACCTCGGAATCCTCCGGCGCGTGCGTCCGTACGGCGTCCACGCAGGCGGGCCATGTGCCCTCGACCAGCCAGGCGATCACACGCATTCGGCCTCCCTCGGGATCAGAGAACCTGGAGCGACACCCACAGTGCCACCACGGCCGGGACGAGCGCCGACGGCACGGCGAGCAGCCCCAGCTTCGTGAACTCCCTGAGATCCACGCCGTGTTCGTGCTGATGCACGATCCGCCGCCACAGCAGCGTCGCGAGCGAACCGGCGTAGGTCAGGTTCGGCCCGATGTTCACCCCGAGCAGCACGGCGAGCACGGCACCGGGCCCGGACTGCGCGGTCAGCGGCAGCAGGACCAGCACGGCGGGCAGGTTGTTGATGAGATTCGCCAGTACGGCGGCCAGTGCGGCGATCCCGAGCAGGGCCGCGATGCCGGTCCCGCCGGGCAGGACGTGCCCGAGCGCGTCGGAGAGCCCGTTGTCCACCACGGCCCGCACCACGATCCCGAGCGCCAGCACGAACGCCAGGAAGGAGGGTGCGGCGGCCCGCACGACCGTCACCGGGGTCGCCTGCCGTCGCAGGAGTCCCCGGCCGGCCATGACGAGCGCGCCCGCGAACGCGGCCCACGCCGGGTCGATGCCGACCGCCGAGGTGAGCACGAAGCCCGCGAGGGTGCAGGCGACGGTCGCCAGCGCGAACACCGGCAGCCCTGGCGTGTCCCCGGAGGCAGGCTGAGGAGCCGCTGCCGCGAGGTCACGGGCGAAGAACTTCCGGAACACCAGGTACTCGGCGCCGATCGCGACCAGCCAGGGCAGGGCCATCAGCCCGGCGAAGCGGGTGAAGCTCAGCCCGCTCGCCGCGAAGGCGAGGAGGTTCGTCAGGTTGGAGACCGGCAGCAGCAGCGAGGCCGTGTTCGACAGATGCGTGCACGCGTAGACGTGCGGCTTGGGCCTGACCCCCATCCGGGACGCCGTCGCGAACACGACCGGCGTCAGCAGCACGATGGTGGCGTCCAGGCTGAGCACCGCCGTGATCGCCGAGGCCAGCGCGAACACCGCCGTCAGCAGCCGTCCCGGGCTGCCCTTCGCCCACTCGGCCATCCACGCCCCGCAGGCCCTGAACAGCCCCTCCACGTCGCAGAAATGGGCGAGCACCAGGACCGCGGCCAGAAACCCGACCACTGGTCCGAGTTGCTCGGCCTCCGCCCGCGCGTGGTCGAGCGAGATCGCCCCGGTGGCCACGGCGATCCCGGCGGCCGGAACCGCCATCACCGCCTCCGGCCACCCGAAGGGCCGGACGACGGCCCACACCAGGACGGCGGCGAGCAGGACGACGGACAGTGTTTCGGCGAGCGGGGTGTTCAGGGGACGGTCCTCCGGGACGCGAGCAGTGGTGCCCGCCCCATGAAACCAGGCTGCGCGGACAAGTCCGCGATCAGGCGCCCGTGCCCGCGCTGAACACCGACAGGCGCACCGAGGACGAGTTGCCCGACACGGGCACCGCGCCGGCCGTCCACGCAACCTTCAGCGGATCCTTCTCGTCGGGCGGCGTCACCACCAGCGTGGTGGGGGTGGCCGTCTTCGCGCCGCTGATCTCCGGGTTGGAGAAGGTCAGACCCGCCCAGGCGCTCTGCCCCGGCTTCAGCGTGACCGTGGTGGCCGTGCTGCCCGACTCGCGCTGGGGGTCCGGGCCCAACTGGGTGCCCGAGGCGTTCACGAACGCGGCGCCGGGAAAGCCGCGCACCGTGCACGTACGGCCGGAGCTGTTGGTGAGCACGATCGGGAAGTTCTCCTGCCCGGCGCCGGGGTCGTTGCCGCCCACCTTCGCCTTCAGCTCGGAGGTGTGGCACCGGCTGCTGCTGGTGACGCCGCTGCCACCGGAACTCGCCGAGGAGGCAGAGGGGGATGAGGCGGAACCGGACGAGGTCGAGTCCGAGCCGGTGGCGGTGTCGGTGCCGCTCGACGAGGTGACCGGCGTGCCGGACCCGTCGGCCGAGGCGTCGCCGCCCGCGGGCGCCGCCGTACCCGACTCGGTCTGCGGGCTGCTCGCCGTACCGCTGCCGTTGCCACAGGCGGTCGTCAGGCCCAGGACGGCGACCGCGCTCACGAGCAGGGCCGCCCGGCGCAGGGACTGAGACGTGTTGACCATCTTCGACACTCCTGGAAGTGAACCGCGCAGCGCCTCGCGCGCCGTCACAGAGGTCCGATGCGCGTGCGTGCCGAAAGGTTCGCGGGATCAGTGGATTTTTTTCCGACGGTGATGCCGACAGTGATCAGGTGACCCGGAGCGAGCGGAGTATGCGCGCGGTCGCGTCACCGCTGTGCTGCCGTATCTGGACGTACACCTGGGGCTGCGCCGAGCCGCCGACCATGCGGAGCGCGGTCTCCGACAGAGTGCCCGTGCCGCTCGCGCAGTCGCTCCAGGTGCGGATCGTGCCACGCCAGCTCGCACTCGAATAGGCGCGGCTGCCGTCGTAGTGGCAGCCGGAGTGGGCGATGCCGTCCACCTCGGTCGTCACGCTGCCGTGCTCGCTCAGGCCGATGAACACGCCGTTCACGTCCGCCGACAGGTCCGGCCACTTCGCGAGGTCGTCGGCGACGGCCAGCCCCGGCTCGTTCCCGGCCGTCAGCCCGATCGCGTGCGGATCCCAGCCCGAGTCGCGCAACTGACGGCCCCACGCGGCGGGCACCTCGGCCACCACCCGCCCGGTGCTGTCCTTCACCCGCAGGTCCGAACTCCCGGACGACGACGGCAGGTTGAGCACCGCCACGGCCGTCCCGGCGGCCACGACGACGAACAGACCCGCCATCAGCGCGACGCCCCGGTGCCGACTCCGAGGCTTGCGCACCGTGAGCTCGGCGGCCAGCCGCTCCAGCTCCTCCGCGAACGCCCGCGCCGTCGGCCAGCGCCGCTCCCGGTCCGGCTCCAGCGCGCGCAGCAGGGCCCGCTGGACCTCCGGGGGCACGTCCGGTCGCAGCCGGTCCGGCCGTACGACCTGACCGGGTGCCCCCGCGACCGTGCCGGTGACCAGCTCGTAGCCGACCGCGCCCAGGCTGTACACGTCGGCGCGCTCGTCGATGCCCGAGCCGGCCTGCGCCTGCTCCGGCGGCTGGTAGCCCGCCGAACCCGCGGCCAGGGTGAGGCCCGAGGCGTGCGCCAGGCTCTTGGCCAGTCCCAGGTCGGCGAGCAGGATCCGGCCGGTGCCGTCCGGGGCGGTGCGCAGCAGAACATTGGTCGGCTTGATGTCCCGGTGCACGATCCCCGCCTCGTGCAGCGCGGCGGCGCCCCGGGCGGCCAGCGCGGTCAGCCGCAGCGCCTCGCCGACGGGCAGCGGGCCCGCGGCGAGGACGTCGGCGAGGGTGCCGCCGTCGGCGTACTCCATCACGAAGTACGGCCGTCCGTCGGGCAGCTCACCGATGTCGTAGACCTGCACCACCCGGTTCGAACCGGCCCTGCGCAGCAGCCGGGCCTCGGACAGGAAGCGCTCCCGGACGTCGAGACGGTGCGCCCAGTTCTCGGCGAGGACCTTCACCGCGACCGGGGCCTCGAGCTCGTCGTCGTGGGCGAGCCAGACCGTGCCGAACGCGCCGCTGCCGAGGCGGCGTTCGAGGCGGTAGCGGCCGATCTGTTCGACGGAGTGCATGGGACTATCATGCCTGCTCGTAGATCGAGGCGGAGGAGTGGAGCCCGTGCGCGAAACGGCGCCGACCGAGGACCTGGCCCGACTTGCCGCGGCGGGTGACCCGGCCGCCCTGGACACGCTGCTGCGGGTGATCCAGCCGGAGGTCGTACGGCGGTGCGCGCGGTTCCTGCCGTGCCGTGAGGACGCCGAGGAGGCGGCCCAGGACGTCCTGCTGCAAGTCGCCCGGAAGATCGGCACGTTCGAGGGCCGCAGCCTGTTCAGCACCTGGCTGTACACGGTGGTCGCCAACGGCTCCCGGCAGAAGTACCGCGAGCTGAAGCGGCGGGCCGCCGAGCAGCCCGCGGTGATCGACGTGACGCAGCAGGTCGACCCGCGCACCACGAGTGTCATCGCCGGGTCGAAGATCGACCTCCTTGAGGCGCTGGAGCGCCTTGAGCGGGAGCATCCGCACCTGGTCGCGCCGCTGGTGTACCGGGACATCTGCCAGCTCGAATACGCCGATGTCGCCGAGCGCATCGGCATCCCGCTCGGCACGCTCAAGTCCCGGCTGCACGAGGCCCGCCGCCAGGTCAGGCCCTGGCTGACCGACGCCTCCTGACCCGGCTCGGTCCTGGTCGAATCAGTCCTGGTCGAAGAGGGACAGCTCGGCCCAGATCGTCTTGCCGTCGGTCGTGTGCCGGCTGCCCCAGCGCTGGGTGAGCTGGGCGACCAGCAGCAGTCCGCGCCCGCCCTCGTCCCAGGTCTTGGCGCGGCGCAGGTGCGGGGCCGTGTGGTTGGTGTCGGACACCTCGCAGATCAGCGTCTCCGCGTCATGGATGAGCCGCAGCCGGATGGGGTGCGCGCCGTACCGGATGGCGTTGGTGACCAGCTCGCTCACCACCAGCTCGGCGGTGAACCCGGCCTCGCTGAGGTTCCAGGTGTCGAGCTGCTCGACGACCTGCTTGCGGATCGGGGCGACGAGCGAGGGGTCGGCGGGGATGTCCCAGGTCGCGACCTGCTCGGGGGGCAGCCCCTGGGTACGGGCCAGCAGCAGGGCCACGTCGTCGGCCGCGCCGCCCGGCGGGAGCACGGCGTGCAGGATCCGGTCGCAGGTCTCGCCCATCGAGTCCGAGGGTGCGTACAGGGCGTCGAACAGCAGCCGGTGACTGTCGTCGAGGTCCCGCTCGCGGTTCTCGACCAGCCCGTCGGTGTACAGCGCGAGCACGGTGCCCTCCGGCAGCTCCAGCTCGGCCGACTCGAAGGGCAGTCCGCCCAGGCCCAGCGGCGGTCCCGCGGGCAGGTCGACGTGCTCGGGCGGGCCGCCCGGCCGGAGCATGACCGGCGGCGGATGCCCGGCCCGGGCCAGTGTGCAGCGCCGGGACACCGGGTCGTACACCGCGTACAGACAGGTCGCGCCGACCTCGCCCGGGCTGCCGTCGTTGCCGGCCTCCGCGGACAGCCGTACGACCAGGTCGTCGAGGTGGGTCAGCAGTTCGTCGGGGGCCAGGTCGATGTCGGCGAGGGTACGGACGGCGGTGCGCAGCCGGCCCATGGTCGCGGAGGCCTGGATGCCGTGGCCCACGACGTCCCCGACGACCATGGCGACCCGCATCCCGGACAGCGGGATCACGTCGAACCAGTCGCCGCCGACCCCGGCGCGGGCCGCCGGCAGATAGCGCGAGGACGCCTCCAGGGCGGCCGTGCGCGGCAGTTTGCGGGGGAGCAGGCTGCGCTGGAGGGCGAGCGCCGTCTCACGTTCGCGGGAGAAGCGGCGGGCGTTGTCGATACAGACGGCGGCGCGGCCCGTGACCTCCTGGGCCAGGAGGACGTCGTCGTCGGTGAACGGGTCGATGCGCCGGTACCGGGTGAGGACTGCCACGCCGAGGGTGACACCGCGGGCCTGGATCGGTACGGCCATCGAGGAGTGGATGCCGTACTCGTGGACCCGCTTGGTACGCGTCCGGTCCCAGGCGAGCCAGAGTTCGAGGTCCCGGCCCGAGGCGACGAGGGCACGGCCCGCGACCAGCGCGTCGGCCTGCGGGGACTGCTCGGGGTACAGGTCGAACTGGCCGGGTTTGACGACGGCCTCGGGGTTGCCCTGCTGCCACGACCGGTGGGCGGTCCGGCGCAGTCTGACCGGTGCGGTGATCGCCGTCGGCAGCTCGCCGCCGTGCTCCTGCGGGTCCAGCAGGTCGATGCTGACGAAGTCGGCCAGCGCCGGCACACAGACATCCGCCAGCTCCTGGGCCGTACGGGTGACGTCGAGGGTGCTGCCGATGCGCACGCTCGCCTCGTTGACGATCTGCAGCCGCTCGCGCGCCAGGTAGTTCTCGGTGAAGTCGTGCGCGGCCAAGCACACGCCCCGCACCCGGCCCTCGGCGTCGGTGAGCGGCGCCATCCGGGCGAGCCAGGCGTGCGCGGCGTCCTCGCCGCCGGTGCGCATGTAGATCTGGAAGTCCTGGGCGGTGCCCGAGGTCAGCACCTGGAGCATGTACCGCTCCAGGTCCTCGCTCTGCGCCTTGCCGCCGATCTCGGTGACCCGCAGGCCCTGGATGCGCTCCTCGGGCAGGCCGATCACCTCGCCCATGGCGTCATTGACCCGGCTCAACCGCAGCCGCTCGTCGTAGACCGCGATGGCACACGGCGACTGGGTCAGCGCCGCGGTGGCGAGGGGGTCCTCGTCGGAGTCCGGGCCGCCGCCCTCCAACGGCGTCACGACGAGCCACCGGCCCGGGCCGCCTTCCGGGGGGTGCTGGTGGTGGGCCAGCAGCCACACGGACACCGAGCTGCCGTCGCGGTGGCGCAAAGTAACGGTGCCGTCCCAGCGGGCGCCGGTGATGTCCGGCAGGGCCCCGGCGCCGTCGGCCAGCAGCCGCACGGCCGGTCGGCCCACGACCTCGTCGGCGGTGTGGCCGAGGAGGCGCCGGGCCCCGTCGTTCCACTCCACCAGAGTGCCCGCGTCGTCGATGACAACCCGCGCCGTCGCGGCATCGTCGAACGGGTACACCGGTCTCATCGTCGCCACTCCATCGCGCACACTCACAGTGAACAAACACGTCACTTGTGTTCCAGCCTAGTGCGTCACGGTCCCGCGCGGACGAAAACCCCCAGAGCCGGGGGCAGTGGTGGTCAAGGGCGAATTCCGGTCGAAGTACCCCGCGGGACGGCCGACCGCCGCCGCACCCTTGACGGCCCGGCGTGGCACTCCGTCAGAATCTGTTCGGTCACGATCAGTTGTGAGTACTTCTGGGCCCTGATGAGGGAGAGCCGCCATGACGGTCACTCGCAGATCGGTTTTGATCGCCTCTACGGCCGCGCCGACGGCCGCTTCGCTCCTGGCCGCCCCGGCCGCACGCGCCGCCGGGACCGCGGCGGGCACGACCGGCCGCCACACGGTCGCGCTCCGGGACGGCTGGCGCTTCGCGCTGGTCAATCCTGGCGGGATCACCGACCCGACCGGCGTCTACGCGGACGCCGCCGCACCGGACTACGACGACTCGGCCTGGCGCCAGGTCGCGGTCCCGCACGACTGGAGCATCGAACAGACCCCCACCACGGCCTACGGCACGACCAGCGGCACCGGGTTCTTCCCCGGTGGCCTCGGCTGGTACCGCATCGCCTTCACCCTGCCGCCGGCCTTCGCGGGCAAGCGGATCTCGGTGGAGTTCGACGGCGTCTACATGGACTCCTACGTCCACTGCAACGGCACCGAGGTGGGCCGCCACCCCTACGGCTACACCGGCTTCGCCCTCGACCTCACCGACCTGGTGCACACCGACGGCAGCACGGAGAACGTCATCGCGGTGAAGGTCCAGAACCAGCTCCCCAGCAGCCGCTGGTACTCGGGCAGCGGCATCTACCGCGAGGCCCGGCTGGTGATCACCGAACCGGTCCACGTCGAGCGCTGGGGGACTTACGTCACGACCCCGGACATCACCGCGGAACGGGCCGTCGTAAGCGTGCGGACGTCCGTGCTGAACGAGTCGGGCACCCCGAGCGAGGTCGAGATCCGATCGCGGGTCGTCGACCCCGGCGGCCGGACGGCGGCCCGCGCCACCACCACCGTCACCGTCGCCGACCGCGCCACCGAGACCCATGAACTCATCGTCCCCGAGCCGAAGTTGTGGGACATCGACACTCCCGGCCACCGCTACACCCTGGAGACCGAACTGCGCGTGGCCGGCCGGACCGTCGACACCCACCGCACCACCTTCGGCATCCGCACCTACCGCTTCGACCCGGACGAGGGCTTCTCCCTCAACGGCACCCCCACCAAGATCAAGGGCGTCGACCTCCACCACGACCAGGGCGCCCTCGGCTCCGCGATCAGCCTCGACGCGGTCCGCAGGCAGTTGAGCATCATGAAGTCGATGGGCGTCAACGCCTTCCGCACCTCCCACAACCCGCCCTCGCCGCAGATCGTCCAGGCCTGCGAGGAGTTGGGCATCGTGATGATGGTCGAGGCCTTCGACTGCTGGCACACCGGCAAGACGACCTACGACTACCACCGGTTCTTCGACGACTGGTGCGAGCGGGACGCCACCGAGATGGTCCTCGCCGCTCGCAACTCGCCCGCCGTGGTGCTGTGGTCCATCGGCAACGAGATCCCCGACTCCACCTCCACCGCCGGACTGGCCATGGCCGACCGCATCATCGGCGCCATCAAGGCGGCGGACGACACCCGGCCGGTGGTCATCGGGTCGAACAAATACCACGGCGTACCCGCCAAGGGCTCCGCCGCCGACCTCATGCTCGCCAAGCTCGACGGACTCGGCCTCAACTACAACACCGCCAAGTCGGTCGACGCCCTGCACGCGGCCTATCCGAACCTCTTCCTCTTCGAGTCGGAGTCCTCCTCGGAGACCTCCACGCGCGGCGCCTACCAGGAGCCGGAGCACCTCAACACCGGCGAGAATTACACCCCGGGCAGACGGGACACCTCCTCGTACGACAACAACCTCGCCTCCTGGACGATGAGCGGCGAGTACGGCCACAAGAAGGACCGGGACCGGAAGTGGTTCGCGGGACAGTTCCTCTGGTCGGGTATTGACTACATCGGCGAGCCCACGCCCTACGACGTCTTCCCGGTCAAGGCGTCCTTCTTCGGCGCGGTCGACACGGCCGGCTTCCCGAAGGACATGTACCACCTCTTCCGCAGCCAGTGGATCGACGAGCCGATGGTTCACCTGGTGCCGATGAGCTGGAACCACGAGCCGGGGGACACGGTCGAGGTCTGGGCCTACGCCAACGTCGACAGCGTCGAGCTGTTTCTCAACGGAAAGTCCCTCGGCACGCGGACGTTCGACACCAAGAAGACCACCGACGGCCGCACCTACCTGGAGACCACCGAGGCCACCGGCGACGACAAGACCTTCACCACCGGCCCCTACCCGGGCAGTTACACCAGCCCGAACGGCAGCGCGGGCAAACTCCACCTGACCTGGCAAGTCCCCTACGAGCCAGGCGAGTTGAAGGCCGTCGCGAGCAGCGGCGGCAAGAAGGTGACGACGGACGTGCTGCGCACGGCGGGGGAGGCCCACTCCGTGCGCCTCACGGCCGACCGCGACTCCCTTGCGGCGGACGGGCGTTCACTGGTGTTCGTGACCGCGGACGTGGTCGACGCCCATGGCGTGGTGGTGCCCGACGCCGAGCATCTGATCGCCTTCGAGGTGAAGGGCGGGTCCCTGGCCGGACTGGACAACGGGCGGGAGGAGAGCGCCGAGCGCTATCAGTCGAGCACCCGAACCGCCTTCCACGGCAAGGCACTTGCGATCGTACGGTCCCGTACGAAGTCGGGCGCGCTGAAGGTGACCGCGCGGGCGCCGGGACTGCGGACCGGCACGGTGACCGTACGGACGACCCCGGCCCGATCGACGGCTGCGACTCCGGCGCCGGACTTCGCGGCCGACCACCCGGGGCCGCCGAACTACCCGTACGCCGACGCCAGTTACTCGGGGCGCCCCGACACGCTCCCCGCCGCCATGCTCGACGGCGACCCGGCCACCGGCTGGTCCAACGCCTTCGCCAAGTCGGCCACGGCCCTGCTGCCCGCCTTCAGTGGTGCCCGCGCGAAGGACTGGGTGTCGGTGGACTGGGGGAGGACGCGCTCCTTCGACCGGGTGGAGGTGTCGTTCACCGTGGACGCCCTGCACAGCCTGCCCTCGGCGGTGACGGTCGCGGTGTGGGACGGCCGGGTGTGGGTGCCGGTCGAGGGGACGGCCGTCGACTGGGCCACGACCTCGGACGCCCCGACCGTCATCACCTTCGACGCCGTGCGCGGATCGCGGGTGCGCCTCACGCTGACGAGCGCACATCCGGGGACGGCCCAAGGGGCGGTGCGGATCGGCAAGTTGGAGGCTCCGGCCGGATAGCGTGGCGGGAGGCACCGGCCGCGTGGGCCGGTGCCTCCCCCGTTCCCCCTACTTCAGGTGTCGGCTGAAGAACTGGCCCGCGCTGTCACCCGCGAACTGCGGGACGCCGGTGTGCCCGCCCATGTTGGCGTGCAGGGACTTCTCCTTGGAGCCGAAGGCGTCGAACAGGTCCAGGGCCGCCTGCCGGTCGTTCCCCTCGTCGTCCCACTGCAACAGGACGTGCAGGGGAATGGTGATCTGCCGGGCCTCCTCGAACATGCTGCGCGGCACGAGGCTCCCGGCGAAGAGACCGGCGGCCGCGATGCGCGGCTCGACCAGCGCGAGCCGGATGCCGATGGAGATCACTCCGCCCGAGTACCCGACCGGGCCGCCGATCTCGGGCAGTGCGAGGAGGGCGTCCAGGGCGGCTTGCCATTCCGGGACCGCCTTGTCGACCAGCGGGTGGACGAGGGCTTCGACGATGTCCTCGCCGACCGGCTCGCCGGCCTCCATCGCCCGGCGCAGGTCGGCGCGGGCCTGCTCGATGACGGGCCAGCGGGGCCGGTCGCCGCTTCCGGGCAGCTCAATGGTGGCCGTGGCGAAGCCCTCCGCCGCGGAGTGCAGGGCTCGGCCCACCAGCCGGGGGTACATCCTGCGCAGCCCGAGGGGAGGGTGGCCGAGGAGGATCAGCGGCACCGGTGCGGACGCGGACGCGGATTCGGGCGTCCAGAGGGTGCCGGGGATCTCGTCGAGGGTGAAGTCGCGTTCGAGGACGCCGTCGTCGATACGCCGTTCAGAAGTGAACTGCATGGTCGTGCCTTTCGGGAGAGCTGCTGTACGGCGCTCCCGGACGACCTAGCGTCCGACCGTGACCCCGGAGGAGAGCACCCATGTCGATTCTGTGTTCACGGGTACCACCTCCTCTTTCTCTCGCACGGCCTCCGGAAGGATAGCTGCGGCCGCCGGGGCCCGCCAACGGGTTTTCGCGGAGCGCCACCGAGCCGCCGCAACTCTGTCCGGTCAGGACCGTTGACGGAATGTCATGTCTCGAACAGCATGGCCACCGTCCGCACCTGGGAGCGCTCCCACCACATGCCCCCACGTCCCGAGGAGCCCAGACGTGAAACGACGCAGAACGACCCTGCTCGCCGCCACGGTCCTCCTCGCGGCCGCGCTCACCACCCTGCCCGCCGGCCCGGCCGGGGCCGACGAGGTCGAGCAGATCAGGAACGGCACTTTCGACACCACCACCGAACCCTGGTGGACGACGAGCAATGTCACCGCCGGCCTGTCCGACGGGCAGCTCTGCGCTGACGTGCCGGGCGGAACGACCAACCGCTGGGACGCCGCCGTCGGCCAGAACGACATCACGCTGGTGAAGGGCGAGTCGTACAAGTTCGCCTTCACGGCGTCCGGTTCGCCCGAGGGGCAGGTGGCGCGGGCGATCGTCGGGCTGTCCGTGTCGCCGTACGACACCTACTACGAGATCAGTCCCGAGCTGAGCGTGTCCGGCAACTCCTATGCGTACACGTTCACTTCGCCCGTCGACACCACGCAGGGGCAGGTCGCCTTCCAACTCGGCGGCTCCAGCACGGCCTGGCACTTCTGCATGGACGACGTGTCACTGCTCGGCGGGGTGCCGCCGGAGGTGTACCAGCCGGACACCGGACCGCGTGTGCGGGTGAACCAGGTCGCCTATCTGCCGGGCGGCCCGAAGAACGCCACGCTGGTGACCGGCTCGACGGCCGTGCTGCCCTGGCAGTTGAAGAACGCGGCCGGTGCGGTGGTCGCACACGGGCGGACCGTGCCGCGCGGCACCGACGTGGCCTCCGGGCAGAACGTGCAGTCGATCGACTTCGGCTCCTACCGGGGGAGCGGCGAGGGCTTCACGCTGGTGGCCGACGGGGAGACCAGCCGTCCCTTCGACATCGGGGCCGCCGCCTACGAGCGGTTGCGGCTCGACTCGCTGAAGTACTACTACACACAGCGCAGCGGCATCGCGATACGCGAGGACCTGCGCCCCGGCTACGCCCGCCCGGCCGGTCACCTCAACGTCGCCCCCAACCAGGGCGACGCGAACGTACCCTGCCAACCCGGCCTGTGCGATTACACACTTGACGTCACCGGCGGCTGGTACGACGCGGGGGACCACGGCAAGTACGTCATCAACGGCGGTATCTCCACCTGGGAGTTGCTGAGCACCTACGAGCGCTCACTGCTGGCCCGCACCGGACAGCCGGGCAAGCTGCGCGACGGGACGCTCGCCATCCCGGAGAGCGGCAACAAGGTCCCGGATGTGCTCGACGAGGCCCGCTGGGAACTGGAGTTCCTGTTGAAGATGCAGGTCCCGGACGGGCAGCCGCTGGCCGGTATGGCGCACGACAAGGTCCACGACGAGCAGTGGACCGGGCTCCCGTTGCTGCCGAGCCAGGACCCCCAGAAGCGTGAGCTGCACGCGCCGACCACCCAGGCAACGCTCAATCTTGCCGCGACGGCGGCGCAGGCGTCCCGCCTGTACCGGCCCTACGACCGCGAGTTCGCGGCGAAGGCGCTGAAGGCGGCGCGGAAGGCGTGGGCGGCGGCGCTGGCCCACCCCACGGTGTACCCGGACCCGAACGACGGCATCGGCGGTGGCGCGTACCCCGACGACAACGCGACCGACGGGTTCTACTGGGCCGCCGCCGAGCTGTATCTCACCACGGGGGAACGGCAGTTCGCGGACCACGTCGTCAATTCCCCGCTCAACACGGCGGACGTCTTCGGCAGCCTCGGCTTCGACTGGGCCCGCACGGCGGCACCGGCCCGCCTCGACCTCGCGACCGTCCCCAGCAGGCTGCCCGGCAGGGACCGCATCCGCCGCTCGGTGACCGAAGCCGCGGACACCTACCTGGCCACCCTCCGTACCCAGCCCTACGGCATGCCGTACGCGCCGCCCGGCAACCTCTACGACTGGGGCTCCAACAGCCAGATC
Organism: Streptomyces sp. NPDC051576; assembly: GCF_040681835.1. Taxonomy (NCBI): domain Bacteria; kingdom Bacillati; phylum Actinomycetota; class Actinomycetes; order Kitasatosporales; family Streptomycetaceae; genus Streptomyces; species Streptomyces sp. NPDC051576. Next base: position 66,672 of record NZ_JBFAZO010000007.1, on the reverse strand, counting down.
CTCAACAACGCCCACGTCGTCGCCACCGCGTACGACCTCACCGGCGCCACGAAATACCGCGACGGCGCACTCCAGAGCATGGACTACATCCTCGGCCGCAACGCCCTCAACATGTCGTACGTCACCGGCTACGGCGAGGCCAACTCTCACAACGAACACAGCCGTTGGTACGCCCACAAACTCGACCCGAACCTTCCGAACCCACCCCCGGGCACCCTTGCCGGAGGCGCCAACTCCTCCATCCAGGACCCGTACGCACAGAGCAAACTCACCGGCTGCGTCGGCCAGTTCTGCTACATCGACGACATCCAGTCCTGGTCGACGAACGAGACGGCGGTGAACTGGAACGCGGCGCTGGCGTGGATGGCTTCGTTCGTGGCGGATCAGGGATGATCCGTGGATGAGCAGATTCGCCGAGGTCGTCGTGCTGGCCCTCCACGCGCACGAGGTGATGGAGCCGCTGACCCGGGACGATCCGGAGCGCACCTGGCGGGGCCGCTTCGTGCCGATCCAGAGCCAGTGGGGTACGTCGTTCGGAGTCGGCTGGGCCGTGGAGTTCGAGCGCATGCGCCCGAGGGAAGGGCTGCTGAAGCATCTGGAATCGCTTCCGTGGCCCTATCCGGAGAGCGTGCAGGTCCTGATCCACGACCAGGACGACGACTGCTTCGGCCTGTGGATGTTCCACGACGGAAAGCTGGTCGAGACACTCCTGCCGCACACCCGCCGATTCCACGAACCGGCCCCGCCCACCGACGAGTTCCCGCCCGACCCGGGATATCTCCTACGGACGGACCAGGGCCGCGAGTTGCCCCGGCAGACCCCGGAGCACCTCCGGGATCCGCGGCCCGCCTGGTAGCGGCCGTCAGGGCTCGCGCTCGACCAGCTCCCTCGGCCGTTTGTGTGCGGTCAGGGTGTGCAGTTCGGCCTGGTCGAGTGGCTCGTGCACCTCTACGTACTCGCCGTGCGGCAGGCGTTTGATCACGCCGGTCTCGCGGCCGTGCAACACCAGGTCCGTGTCGCGGAGTTGGAGGCCGAGGCAGATGCGGCGGGTGATCACGAAGGCGAGTGCGGGGACGGCGAACACGGCCACCCGCACCGCCCACGTCACCGTGTTGATGGACAGGTGGAGGCGGGTCGCCACGATGTCGTTGCCGCCGCCGGCCAGGAGGACGAGGTAGAGGCTGATCCAGGCCACGCCGATGCCTGTGCGGGTGGGGCGGTTGCGGGGGCGGTCCAGGAGGTGGTGTTCGTGTTTGTCGCCCGTCCGCCAGGACTCCAGGAACGGGTACACGCCGATGAAGACCAGCAGGAGGGGAAAGACGACGATCGGGATCAGCACCCCCAGCACCAACGTGTGGCCCCACAGCGTGACTTCCCAGCCCGGCATGACACGGACCAGGCCCTCCGCGAAGCCCAGGTACCAGTCGGGCTGGGCGCCCGTGGAGACCTGGTCGGCGCGGTAGGGGCCGTAGGACCAGACGGGGTTGATCGACGCCACCGCCGCGACGAGGGTGAGGGTGCCGAAGACCAGGAAGAAGAAGCCGCCCGCCTTCGCGAGGTAGACCGGCATGAACGGGGCGCCCACCACGTTGCGTTCGGTACGGCCGGGGCCCGCGAACTGGGTGTGCTTGTGGTAGACGACCAGGAGGACGTGGACGACCACGAGGGCCGCCATGATGCCGGGGATGAGTAGTACGTGGAGCGAGTAGAAGCGGGACACGATGTCGTGGCCGGGGTACTCGCCGCCGAACAGGAACATCGACAGATACGTTCCGACGATCGGGACCGAGAGCAGGGCGCCGTCGACGAAGCGCATCCCCGTGCCCGACAGCAGGTCGTCCGGCAGTGAGTAGCCGAAGAGGCCCTCGAACAGGCCGAGGAACAACAGGGTCCAGCCGAACAGCCAGTTGATCTCGCGCGGCTTGCGGAACGAGCCCGTGAAGAAGTGCCGCATCATGTGCGTCAGCATCGCGGCGATGAACACCAGCGCCGCCCAGTGGTGCAACTGCCGGATCAACAGCCCACCACGCACGTCGAAGCTGAGGTGCAGCGTCGAGGCGTACGCGTCGGACATCCGGATGCCGTTCAGGGGGACGTAACTCCCGTGGTACGTCACCTCGTTCATCGACGGATGGAAGAACAGGGTGAGATACACGCCGGTGAGGATCAGCACCACGAAGCTGTACAGGCAGATCTCGCCGAGCAGGAACGACCAGTGGTCCGGGAACACCTTGCGCAGGTACTGCTTGCCGAGGGAGTAGATGCCGAGCCGGCCGTCGAACCAGTCGGCGACGCGCTCGCCCCGCGAGACTTCGGGAGTGGCGGTCATGCCTCTTCCTCCTCGTCCTCGTCCTTGTGCACGTGCGTGAGCTTCTCGGGGTTGGTCACGATGTACACCCCGGACACCTGGTCGCCCTCGGGCGTGAGGTCCATGACCATCACCGCGTACGGCGAGTCGCCCTCGAACAGCACCGCCGCGTCGTCGCCGTTGACCCGCCGGAACCGCAGCTCCAGGTCCTGCGGACGGTGCCTGGCCGCAAAGGAGTTGATGAGGCGGACGGCCTTGTCCCGGCCGTGCACCGGGCGCAGTCCGGCCGGCCTGCGCTTGCCGCCGCTGTCCGTCCACACCGTGACGTCCGGCGCGAGGATCTCCATCAGCGAGGCGATGTCCCCGCCGACGGCGGCCCGCACGAACCGCTCGGTCGCCTCCCGCCGTACCCGCGGATGCGCCTCGTACAGCGGCCGCCGCGCGTGCACATGGGCCCGCGCCCGGTGCGCGAGCTGTCGTACGGCGGCCGGGGTGCGGTCGATGACGTCCGCGATCTCGGTGTGGGCGTACCCGAAGACCTCGTTGAGGACGAAGACCGCCCGCTCCAGCGGGCTCAGCGACTCCAGGACGACCAGCATGGCCAGTGACACGGACTCGGCGCGCAGGGCCGGGTCCTCGGTGTCGTCGGCCTGGTCGACCAGCGGTTCCGGCAGCCACGGGCCGACGTAGGTCTCGCGGCGGCGGTTGACCGTCGCGCGGCGCTGGAGCGCGTGGTTGACGGCGATGCGGACGAGATAGGCGCGCGGGTTGGCGACGCTGTCGAGCGGGGCGCGCCGGGCGCGGGCCGTCCAGGACAGCCAGGTCTCCTGGAGGACGTCGTCGGTGTCGGCGACGCTGCCCAGCATGTTGTAGATGAGGCCGAACAACAGCTCCCGATGGTCCATGAAGACATCGGTCGCCTCTTCGGTGACAGCGATCTCGGACATAGGTGCGCCTCCCCAGTGGCGTGCTCACTACTGCGAGGGGCGGCGGGGGCCGGAATGTGACAGCCGACGGGCGGAATGTGACGTACGTCTCGGCGAATGGGCGCGGTGTCACACCGGCCGGTCGCACCGCCCTCTTGAACGCGAGTCCTACGCAAGGAGACCGACATCGTGTTCAAGAAGTGGCACGGCAACCCCTGGGCGATCCTCGTCACGCTCTCGCTCGGGTTCTTCATGACCCTCCTCGACCTGACGATCGTGAACATCGCGATCCCACAGCTCGGAGCAGACCTCGACGCGTCCCTCGACGAGATCCTGTGGATCGTCAACGCCTACACCCTGGCGCTGGCCGTTCTGCTGATCACCGGCGGACGCCTCGGCGACCTGCGCGGCAAACGCAATCTGTTCGCCGCCGGAGTCACCCTCTTCACCCTGGCCAGCCTCGCCTGCGGCCTCGCGCAGGACCCGGCGCAGCTCATCGGGTTCCGCGCGGTGCAGGGGCTGGGCGCGGCGCTGCTGATGCCGCAGACCCTGTCGATCATCGCCGAGGTGTTCCCGGCCGACCGGCGCGGCGTGGCGATGGGCATCTGGGGCGCCGTGGCGGGGGTGTCCGGCGCACTCGGTCCGATCCTCGGCGGGGTGCTGATCACCCATCTGTCCTGGCGCTGGATCTTCTTCGTCAACCTGCCGATCGGCGCCCTGGTGCTCGTGCTGACCATGGCGATCATCCCGGGCACCCGACGCACGGTGCGGCGCCGCTTCGACACCCTCGGGGTCACCCTCGCCTCAACTGCCCTGTTCTGCCTGGCCTTCGGACTGACGGAGGGGCAGCGGTACGACTGGAACGCCGGGATCTGGACCCTGTTCGGGACGGCCGCCGCTCTCTTCGCCGCCTTCCTGCTGCACGAGCGCGGCCAGCAGGACGGCGAACCCCTGGTCCCCTTCTCGCTCTTCCGGGACCGCAACTTCAGTCTGATCAACTTCGTCGGCGTCACCGTGTCGTTCGGCGTGGTCGGGATGTTCCTGACGCTGACGATCTACCTCCAGTCCGTGCTCGGCTTCAGCGCCCAGAAGGCGGGTCTGGTCCTGCTGCCCGTGGCGCTCGGCTCGTTCGTCATGGCCGGGCCCGCCGGAGCCCTCGCGGACAAGGTCGGCGGCAAGTTCATCCTGATGGGCGGACTGCTCGCCTGGGCGGGCGGACTGGTCTGGGTCGTCGGCGTCGCGGACGTCGGCACGCACTGGCCGGCCATCGCCCTCCCGCTGTTCCTCACGGGTCTGGGCGTCGGCTGCACCTTCGCCCCCATGGCCACCGAGGTCATGCGCAACGTCCCGCCCCGGCTCGCCGGTGCCGCCTCCGGGGTCACCAACGCGCTCCGCCAGGTCGGTTCGGTGCTCGCGGGCGCGGTCATCGGCGCGGTGCTGCAGGCCCGGCTCGCCACCTCCCTCACCGACCAGGCGCAGGCCCGGGCCGGTCAACTCCCCGCCGCCTACCGGCAGTCGTTCGTCTCCGGCTTCGCCAAGTCGGAGTCCGACATCGGTGCCGGGCAGCAGGGCGGCCCGCCGTCCGGTGTCCCGCACGACATCGCCGAGCGGATGCGCGCCCTCGCCGGCCAGGTCTTCGGCCACGGCTTCGTCGACGCCATGGGGCCCGCCGTGTACGTCTCCGCCGCCGTACTGCTGACCGGCGCGCTCGCCTGTCTCGCCGTACGACGACACCAAGGGCCGTCCGCCAACCCGCACGCGCTGCCCATGTCCGAGCCCGAACTGGAGGAAGCCGCACGATGACCATCGACTTCACGCCCATGTACGCCTCACACGACGCCTTCCGGCGCGACCTGGAACGGCTCGCCGCGGCGGTCGCCGAGAACCGGGCGCACACCGCTCCCGTCCACGCCGGGTGGGAGAACTTCAAGCACCAACTGCACATCCACCACACCGCCGAGGACAGCGACCTGTGGCCACGCGTCCGTACGCGCATCGCGGGGCGTTCGCGAGACCTCGGGATGCTCGACGACATGGAGGCGGAGCACGCCCGTATCGACCCGCTGTTGGCCGCGGTGGACGCCGCGCTCGCCGATCGGGCGTCCGAACTCCCCGATCTCGTACGGGCGTTGCGGGCCACCCTCGACGATCACCTCAAGCACGAGGAGGACAGCGCGCTGCCCCTGATGGGGGAGGTGCTGACCGACGCGGACTGGGCGGCCTTCACCGGGCGGCTGCGGGAGACCCAAGGGCTGCGCGGGGCCGCGGTGTTCGTGCCGTGGCTCGTCGACGGGGTACCGACGGCGGACCGGGACCGGTTCCTGGGGGCGTTCCCGCCGCCGGTGCGGGTGCTCAACCGGCTGTTCTGGGAGGGGAGTTACCGGCGCCGGGGGCTGTGGGCCGTCCGCTAGGCGGCGTCGTGGAACACCAGCCCCAACGCGTGTCGTCGGCCGGAGCGTACGGTGCTCACCCCGTGCCGCATCGCCCCGGCCGACCAGCCGCGCTTCGTCCGTACCGGTCGGTCCCGGGTGGTGAACACCAGCCCGTGGCCCTGCCGTAGCGGGGTCGCGGTGCCCCGGGACTGGGCCCGGGGCCGCTGCTCGACCATCAGGAACTCGCCGCCCGTGTAGTCGGTGCCGTACTCGTCCAGGCCGATCACCACCTGGAGCGGGAAGACCAGCTCGCCGAACACATCGCGGTGCAGCGCGTTCCAGTCGCCCTGGCCGTAGCGCAGCAGGATCTGCGCCGAGCGGTCCTGCCCGGCGCGGTGGCAGCGCTCCAGCCACTCCTCCAGCGAGTCCGGCCAGGGGGCCTGGCGGTCGAGCCGGGCCGCCCAGTCCCGGGCGATCGGCAGCAGGCGCGGGTAGAGCGCGGCGCGCAGGGCGGCGACCGGTGCGGGCAGGTCGTGCGTGAAGTAGCGGTACTCGCCGGAGCCGAACCGGTGCCGGGCCATGTCGACCGTGGTGCGGAACAGCTCCGGCTTCTCGTACAGCGCGGCCAGCTCGCGGCACTGGGCCGGTGTCAGCAACCGCTCGGTCGGCGCGCTGCCGTACAGGTCCAACTCTGCTGCCACAGCAGACCAGTTGGTGCGATCCATGACTACTCCCTCCTTGCCCCGGACGGCCATCAGCCGAGCATCGGCTGCAACGCGCCCTCGTGCGTCAGCAGCCGCACCTTGCGCTCGACCCCGCCGGCGTACCCGCGCATCGAGCCGTCCGCGCCGATCACCCGATGGCACGGACGCACCAGCAGCAGCGGGTTGGCCCCGATCGCCGCGCCCACCGCCCGGACCTCGCCGCGCGGCACCCCGAGCCGCCCGGCGAGCACGCCGTACGTCGTCGTGGTGCCGTACGGGATCTCGTCCAGCGCCTGCCACACCCGCTGCTGGAACTCCGTTCCCTCGGCGGCGAGCGGGAGTTGGAAGCGGGTGAGGTGTCCGGCGAAGTACGCGGACAGTTGGCGGGCGGCCTCGGCGAAGGCCGGGTCGTCGTGTCGCGGGCCGGCACCGAGGGCAGGGTGGTCCGGCATGGACAGGGAGGTGAGTGTGGTGCCGTGCGCCGAGGTCTCGCCGGTCAGGAGCAGCTCGCCCAGTGGACTGTCGATGACTGTCTGGATGGTGGTCATGCGGTCGAGTCTGCTCCGGAAAGGCGGCCGGGTCCGGCGGGATTCGGACATGGTGTTGGAACCCTCTTGGTACCGAGGGGAATGCCTCTTGACCTGGCAGTATTTACGGGTGAGTACCCGAGCGGTACCGTGTTCGCATGCCAGCTCTCAACGTGGAGTTCAGCGAGCGCGAGCTAGAGGACCTGCGGCAGATCGCCAAGGAGCGCGGTACGTCGATGAAGGCGCTCGTGCGGGAGGCGGCGGCGGCCGACATCGCTCGGCACCGGGCGCTTCAGGAGGGCGCGGAGGCCTTCCGCCGGTTCTTCGCGACACACGCCGACGAATTTGCCGCCGCGTTTCCCGACGACGAACCGTCGGCCAAGGGCGAGGGGCGGGTCGCCTGACGTATGCCCGCCGCCATCCATATCGACGTGCCCTGGCTGCTCCAGCGCCATGAGGAAGTCCTCCCGGACCAGCCCACCATCAACGACTTCTCCGCGTTAGTGGCAGCCGTCGCCCGGCATCGGGTCGATCCGCCCCGCCTCGGCGTCGACTCCGACCCGGCCTGGCGGGCCACCGCCCTGCTGCACACCCTCGCCCTGCTCAAGCCCCTGCCCTCGGCCAACGCCCGGTTCGCCTGTGCCACCGCGGTCGCCTACATGTTCGTCAGCGGCGTCGGCATCGATCCGCCCTACGGCGCCCTCGTCGACCTCACCCGCGACCTGATCTCCGGCAAGACGGATGTGTACGGCGCGGCCGACCGGCTGCGGTCCTGGCAGATCTGACGGCCTGACGGTCTTTCGGGGAGACCTATCCCTCCTCGTCGAGGCGGGCGGCCTCCTCCCGCGTCCGGGGGCTCTGCTCGCGCGGGGTGTCGCCGGACGCGGCGAGGCTGCCCAGCAGACCCAGCAACTCCGCGCTGCGGCTGGCCGGTTCGGCGTGGAAGACGACCACGTTCAGCCCGTCCGTGCCCGGGATCTCGAACTTGTTCGACCGCAGCTCGAAGTCGCCGACCAGCGGGTGACGGAGGAGGCTGGTCCGGCCGAGCATCGGACGTACCTCGTGCCGGCTCCACAGCAGCCGGAAACGGTCACTGCGCACGGAGAGCTCACCCACCAGCTCGACCAGCCGCGGATCGTCCACGTCGGGTCCGATGTGGCCGCGCAGGGTCGCCACGCCCTCGGCGGTCAACTCCTCCCAGTCGCGCCGCAGTTCGCGCTCGGCCGGATCGAGGAACACCGCCCGCAGCAGGTTCACGCCCGGCCGGTAGTTCGGGGACAGCGCCCGGCACAGCGCGTTCGAGGCAAGGCAGTCCGTGAACCGGTTCTGCACATACGAGGGATGACCCGGCCAGGTGTCCAGCAGCTCACGGACGCTCGCCGGCACCGCCTCGGTCCGCCTGGCCCGCCTGCGCGACACGGCCGGCCGCTCCGGCTGCGCCAGGCTCAGCAGGTGGGTGGTCGCGGAGGCGTCCAGGCGCAGCACCCGGGCCAGCGCCTCCAGCACCTGCACCGACGGATTGCGGTCCCGGCCCTGCTCCAGGCGCAGGTAGTAGTCCGAGCTGATGCCGGCCAGCAGGGCGACCTCCTCCCGGCGCAGCCCGGGGACTCTGCGCAGGCCGCCGCCGCTCAGGCCCACGTCCTCGGGGCGGACCCGCTCACGGCGGGCCCGCAGATACTCGCCGAGCGCGTTCTTGCTGTCCACACCCACCACCGTAGATCCGAATCCGCGCAGGTGGGTGTCCCTGTCACTCCCAGGAACATCCGGGTACTGCCTGTCCGGCCGGGCCGGGCGCAGAGTCGCTGACAGGACCCCACACACCCATCGAAAGGCGCGCCCTCATGGCCGACACCGTTTCCGGCGGCACCCTCACCCTCGCCGACGACCTCACCATCACCCGCATGGGATACGGCGCCATGCAACTGGCCGGCCCCCACGCCTTCGGACCACCCAAGGACCGCGCCGAAGCCGTGGCCGTCCTGCGGGAGGCCGTCGAGCGGGGCATCACCCACATCGACACCAGCGACTTCTACGGCCCCGTCGTCGTCAACGAGATCATCAGGGAGGCCCTCCACCCCTACCCCACCGACCTGCACCTGGTGACCAAGGTCGGCGCCCGGCGTGGCCCCGACGGCAGTTGGATCATGTCCCGGCACCCGGAGGACCTCAAGGCACAGGTCTACGACAACCTGCGCAACCTCGGACTCGACGCGCTCGACGTGGTCAACCTCCGGGTCGGCGGGCTCGACCGCGCCGACGAGGAGTCGATCGGCGACAAGTTCGGCGCCCTGGCCGAGCTGCAGAAGGCGGGGCTGATCCGGCACCTCGGGCTCAGCACGGTCTCCGCCGACCAACTGGCCGAGGCCCAGGCCATCGCCCCGGTCGTCACCGTGCAGAACCTGTACAACCTGGCCAACCGGCAGGACGACGCCCTCGTCGAGCGGTGCGCGGCGGAGAACATCGCGTTCGCCGCCTACTTCCCGCTCGGCGGCTTCACCCCGCTCCAGTCGCAGGTGCTCTCCGACGTGGCCGCCCGCCTGGACGCCTCGCGCCAACAGGTCGCCCTGGCCTGGCTGTTGCAGCGCTCGGCCACCACCGTCCTCATCCCGGGCACCTCGTCCCGCGCCCATCTGCGCGACAACATCGCCGCCGCCGACCTGGTACTGCCGGCCGACGCGGTCGCCGAACTCGACACCATCGGATGAGATGAGGGCGGGGGTGGGCCGCCCCCGCCCTCGGGGCCGCCGACCGAGGGCGGGAGGAGCAAGGTCGGCGGCCGTTTGGCGCGGGAGAGCCGCCGTCCAGCGCGAGGCCTTCGAGAAAGGCCGGTTCCAGTGGAGCGCTCGGTGTCGTGCGCCGGGAGCGTGCGTGACGCACCGGCGTGTGCGTGTGGTTCACACGGGGCGCATGGAAAGCCGAAAGCCGGTGCTGGTGAACCGAGTTGTCACCGGGTCTGACTTTCTTTCAACGATGTGGATGTTACCCAAGTGCCTTGTTGGGTTCGGTGGGTTGTGCAAGGGTGAAACACCCGCGCGGGGGTAATGCCCGGGGCTCATTCGCCTGTTGATGAACCGAATCCGAGGAATCCACTCCGTGTCCATCCCTCACCCCCCTCGTCCCCCTTACCCTCCGCCGGACGGCGGGGCGCCCGAGGAATCCGACGAAACACTGGCCGCCCGGCTGCGCGGCCGGCCGGAGGGGGAGGCCGTCCATTCCGTCGCGCTGCTCATGGCCAGGCACTGGCGGCCGGTCCAGGATTACGCGGGCGTCTGTCTCGACACCACCGGCAGCGCCCCCGCGATGGCCACCGCGGCCGCCTTCCACCAGGTGTTCGACCGGCTGACGTTCGGCGAACACGGCGTGGCCCTGCGCCCCCGACTGCTGCTGACCGTGCGGGACACGGTCCGCGAGTGGTCCTCGGAAGAGCGAATAGCCGGTGTTCTCCCGGACCTGGAGAAACCCTCCGGGGGTCGCGCCATGCGGGCCGCGAAGTCCATGACAGCCGAAAATCGCAAGCTTGCCGAGCGGTCTTTCCAGACCCTTCAACCGCTCGCCCAGTGTCTGCTGTGGCACACCGAGGTCGAGGCGGAGCCGATAACCGTTCCGGCCGCACTGCTCGGGATGGACACCGACACCGCGTCGGCCGCACTCCGACAGGCACACGACAAATTCCGGGAGGGCTGTGTACGCGCCCACCGGGAACTCGCGCCGACCAAGGACTGCCGCTTCTACAACCGGCTCCTCGACGTCCCGATTCGACGCGGTGGCGTACTGCTGCCGGATGTCCAGCAGCATCTGGCCCAGTGCCGCTACTGCCGTTTCGCCGCCGAACAACTGAGTTATTTCGAAGGCGGGTTGGGCGTCCTGCTCGCGGAGGCGGTGCTCGGCTGGGGTGCCCGCCCCTACCTCGAATCGCGTCCCGGCCGCGCCCGGCCCGACGCGCGGACGAGGACCTCCTCCCGCCACGGTGCGCACGGCGGCGGCCCCGCAGGGCGGCATCGGCTGCTCTCCCGGCTCCCCGCACCGGGCCGCCGGATCGTGGACGCTGCCCGGTCGGCGCGCTCCACGCGGTCGTCACGGTCGCTCCTGGTCGGCGTCGGCCTGATCGGCGCCGGAGTCGTCGCGCTCGTGCTCGCCGTCAGTCTCTGGCCGGACCACGACGGCGCCGCCGACCCGGCCGCCTCCGGCAGCGCCAACGGCGGCTCCGGACACGTGTCCTCCTCCGCGCCCGGCACGGCGCGACTCCCCGCCGCACCCCAGCGGACGACGCTGCGCAACGCCGCCGCCGACCTGTGCCTCGACATCAAGGGCACCGTGAAGGCCGGCGCCGGGACCAGCCTGGCCGTGTGCTCGTCTGCCGAGACCCAGCAGTGGTCGTACGAGACCGACGGGCTGCTGCGCAGTGCGGCGAACCCCGCGCTCTGCCTGGACTCGCACGCGGACGCCGGTGTCGTCGTCCTCGGCACCTGCGCCGACGCGAAGGCCGAGCGTGGCAACGATGTCCGCTACGACCTCACCGTGCAGGGCGAGTTGCTGCCCCGCTGGGAGTCGGGGCTCGCCCTGACCTCGACCACGAAGGACCCGGGCGCCGACATCGTCCTGAAGGTCCGCGACGGTGCCGCCGCGCAGCGCTGGCTGACCGACTCGGTGTCGGCCAGCCCCGGTTCGCTGTCGATCTCCGGCACGGGAGGCCCGTCACAGCGCCCCGCGAAGATCTCCGACCGGCTCAGTTGACGACATCGCCCGGGGGCTTGCCGGTCAGGTAGTCGGTGGCGTTCTCTACGGCGGCCAGCGCGATCCGGACGACCGTCTCGCGGGTCACGCCGCCGACGTGCGGCGAGAGCACCACGTTCGGGGCCTTGAGCAGGCGCAGGGCCGGTGTCGGCGGTTCGGGGTCGAAGACGTCGAGGCCCGCGCCCGCGAGGGTGCCCGCTTCGAGGGCGTCGGCGAGCGCGTCCTGGTCGATCAGGGCACCCCGCGCGGTGTTGATCACGAACGCGGTCGGCCTGAGCAGCGCGAGCCGGTCCGCGTCCAGGAGATGCCGGGTCTCGTCCGTGAGAGGCGCGTGCAGGGTGACGTAGTCGGAGCGGCGCAGCAGTTCGTCGAGCGGGAGATGCCGGGCGCCGCCGAGCCGGGCCGCCGTCTCCTCGGGCACGGCGCGCCGGCCGGCGTAGACGACGGTCATGTCGAACGCGGCCGCGCGGCGGGCCACTTGCTGCCCGATGGAGCCAAGACCGACGATGCCGAGGGTCTTGCCGGACAGCTCGGTCAGGGAGCGCTGCAGCCGGGGCAGCGCCCAGTCGCCCGCCGCGAGCGCGGTGTGCGCGGGGACGACGCGCTTGGCCAGGGCGAGCATCAGGGCGAAGGTCTGCTCGGCCACGTTCTGCGCCTCGGCGCCGCTGGAACCGATGGTGCAGACAAGGATGCCCCGGGCGCGCGCGGCATCCACATCGACGTAGTCGAAGCCGTGGCTGGCGCACTGCACCAGCTTCAACTCCGGTGCGGCGGCGAGGTGTTCGGCGGTCACCGGGGAGAGCGCGGTGATGACGACGTGCGCCGCGCGCAGGGCCGCAGGGTCCTCGTCGACGGTTTCCACGACGGTGACGTCGACCCCGTCGGGCAGCAGTGTCGCGAGTCCGGCTCCTGCCGTGCGGCCGCCCATGTGGGGTGGGACGACGGCCAGGACGTTCTTCGTGGGGCTCATGCGGAATCCTCGTCGAGGTGGGGGAGGCGGGTACGGATCCGCACGCGTGTCAGGGGCGGGTGGCCGACTCGGCCAGGATGCGGGCAAGTTCACCGGGACGGGAGAACATCGGCCAGTGGCCCGTGTCCATCCGGACCAGCTCCCAGCGTCCGCTCGCGACCAGTTCGTCCACCGGGTCCATCAACTCGTCGCCGTCCAGCAGGCACTTGACGTAGGTGGCCGGCAGTTCGCCGAGCGGGCGGGTCAGGATCGCCGGTTCGGTGAGTGTGGCACCCGGGTGCGCGGTCCCGTCGGTCACGATGCGGGCGATCTGCTCGTCCGTGAGGTCCTGTCCCGTGTAGTCGGCCGGGTCCAGGGGCGGCCAGTCGCCGCCGTGCTCGTCGAGCGACTTCCTGATGTGGTCGCTCGGGAAGCCGTCCAGGAACGATGCCCCGTCCACCGGCACGTTGGCGTCGACGAACACCACCCGGGCCAGCCGGTCACCGATCCGCTCGGCCGCCTGACCGACGGGCACACCCGAGTAGCTGTGTCCGACCAGGACGACGTCCCGCAGATCGAGACGCTCGACCTCGTCGACGATGTCCTGGACATGGGTCCGCTGTCCGGCCGGCACCCCCTGCTTCTCCGCGAGCCCCGAGAGGGTCAGCGCATGCACCTCGTGCCCGGCCCCGCGCAGTTCGGACTCCACCTCGTCCCACGCCCACGCGCCGAGCCACGCCCCTGCCACCACAACGAATCGAGTCATGTCGCCCAACCTAACGGCCGGGTCTGACATCGGACCGCCCGTGCCGCACAGCACACGATGGGCGGGCGGGCCGGCCACTCCTACTCGCTGTCGCCCGGCGCGTCCTCAGGCTCGGCGTCCGGCCCCTGGGCGCGGACCCGCTGCACGTGTTCGAGGGAGTCGCGGAGTTCGGTGAGCCAGTCGTCGGTGTGGCGCTGGACGAGGCGGACGCACCAGGCCAGGGCGTCGCTGCGGCTGCGGGCCACGCCGGCGGCGATGAGGGTGTCGAGGACCTGGCGCTCGGGCTGGCGCAGCCGGGTCATGACGGGTGCGGAGATGTGGGTGAACAGGGAGCGTTCCCCGGCGCACTCCACACCCCACGAGACCTTCTTGCGGAACCGGTGCTCGGCCTCGCGGGCGACCGCGATCCGGTTCTCCCGGGTGCGTTCGCGGAACTCCTGGACCCGGCCCTGGACGGCCGCCTCCTTCTCGGCGTCCGACACGTCCTCGGCGAGCCGGGGCGCGGGAATGCGGCCGATCACGGTGACCTCCTCGCGGTCGACCGTGACCTCGACCAGCTCCTCGAACAGGTCGTCGGGCAGACGGCCGGTGAACCAGCCGCGAAGCTTCTCCTGCTGTTCTGTCGTAATCATGTAATGACGATTACTCGGTAGCAGCGCGAACGCAAGGGGCTGCGGCGGAGTGCGCCGAGAGCTGAAGCGGAATGTTTCGGGACTGTTTCAGGACGATTGGCGAGCACGGGTAATCCGGCCATCCGGCTCGATCCGGCGATCGACAAGCCCACGGTTCCGGGGCCCACGCGTTCGAATTCTGTGACTTCACGCCACTGATTCAACACGCAAGGTTACTGAAACCTGTGGGTCGGATGTGAGTTTCGGCGGTGGACTCGGCAGAGTGGCGCCCGCCGGTCCGGCACCGACCGAGCGGGACCGGCACCACGTCGGACCGACCACGAACCGATGGTTCGTGATCGGTCCGCATCGAGCGGAAGGATGCACACAATGCGGAACACCGCGCGCTGGGCAGCGACTCTGGGCCTGACGGCCACCGCCGTCTGCGGGCCCCTGACCGGGACCGCCCTCGCGGCCCACGGCACCGGCCCGTCCGCGCTCTACGCCCCCTCGGCCCTGGTGCTGACCATGGGCCACGGCGACGACGCCGCCCTCGCCACACCGGAACGCGCCGTGACCCTCACCTGCGCGCCGACCTCCTCGGGCACCCACCCGGCCGCCGCCGAGGCTTGCGCCGAACTGCGCGGTGTCCGGGGCGACTTCGACGCCCTGGCGGCCCGGGACGACGTGCTCTGCAACAAGCTCTACCGCCCCGTCGTCGTCACCGTCGACGGTGTGTGGCAGGGCAGACGCGTCTCCTACGAGCGCGTCTTCTCCAACGAGTGCGTGAAGGACTCCTTCGGATACGGAGGCGTCTTCACGTTCTGAGAGACCGGGGTCGCACAGTCTCCGTGAGCACCAGGGAGGGTCCGTAGCTGGGGAGTGCGTGCCCCTGTCACGGAGGACTGCGATCCCGCACCAGGGGTCGGCCGGGCGGTGTGGGGTCGCCCGCCGGCCCCTGGCATCATGTGCGCCGCCAGTCGGCGGAACCGGGAGGCGCCGGGAGGGTGCGGAGCGGCGGGAAACGGCCCAACAGGCCCGAGGCGCGCAGCAGGCGCTCGATGCGCGGCCCGTCGGAGACGATGCGCAGCCGGCCGCCGCGTTCCCTGGCCCGCCGCTCGGCCCGGCACAGGGCGCGCAGCCCCGAGCAGTCGAGGAACTCCACCGGCCGCAGATCGACCAGTACGTCGGGCTCGGCGACCGCGGTGGCCGCGTCCAGGTGCTCGACGACGAAACCGGCGGTCGCCATGTCGATCTCCCCGGAGACCTCGACCACGGTGAAGGGACCGCTCGACCGGGTCCGGGCACAGGAGTTGGCGGCGGGCCTGTCGCGTTCGTCCGCTTCGGCAGTCATGGCCGCTCCACCTCGGCATGGGGCGCTTCGGGTCTCGGTAGTTACCCCGCTGAGGTCCCGGGCATCCCTGAACTCGCCGCCCGCAAGATCTAGTTCACTCGACATGGTGAATTCCGGTCCGAAGGGTTGACTTTCTGTCAGTAGTTCAGGCGTGTGGTCGCCTGAAGTGAAGAGGGGCCGCCGTCTCCCTGCGGACGGCGGCCCCTCGGTCTGTGCGGCTCAGGCTTGGACGTGGTGGATCACATATGGACGACCGGGGCGGCGTCCGCGTCCTGCTGCGGGACCCCGCGGCGATAGAGCCCGAACGCGATCAGGGCGCCCGCGGCGAAGAGGCCGGCCGACCACCAGAACGCGGTCGTGTAGCTCTCGATCGTCGCCTGGGCCTGGACCAGCTTGCTGGTCGCGTCCTTCCCGGCCAGGTAGTCGGTCGCGGCGCTCGCGGCCAGCGTGTTCAGCAGGGCCGTGCCGACCGAACCGCCCACCTGCTGCATGGCGTTGACCGTCGCGGAGGCGACACCCGCGTCCTCGGCGGCCACACCGCCCGTCGCGAGCTGCATCGCGGGCGGCATCACCATGCCGAGGCCCGCACCGATCACGATCAACTGGGGCAGCACATGGCTGGCGTAGGAGGAGCCGACGCCGATGCCGGTCAGCCAGGCCATGCCGACCATGGCGATCGCGAAGCCCAGCGGAATGATGGTCTTCGGGCCCAGCCGCGGCACCAGGACGGTGGTGCCCACCTGCGCCATCACCATCAGCGCGCCGATCATCGGCAGGAACGCGACACCGGTCTTCGTGGGACTGAAGCCCAGGTTCAACTGGAGGTAGTAGGTCAGGAAGAGGAACACGCCGAACATGCCCGCACCGGTGATCAGCACGGTGATGAACGAGGCGGCCCGGTTGCGGTCGAGCAGGATGCGCAGCGGCAGCAGCGGGTGCGCGGCACGCGTCTGCCACCAGGCGAAGGCCGCGAGCAGCAGACCGCCCGCGATCAGGAAGCCCCAGGTCTGGGGTGAACTCCAGTCGTGCGTCTCGGCGTTGGAGAAGCCGTAGACGACGGAGAACAGACCGCCGGCCACCAGTACCGTGCCCGGCACGTCCAGCTTGGAGCCCGCCGCGTCGCGGTGGTTGGTGAGCAGGACCCAGCCGCCCGCGAAGGCGACGAAGGCGATGGCGACGTTGACGTAGAGCGTCCAGCGCCAGTCGAAGGCGTCGGTCAGCACACCGCCGAGCAGCAGACCCACCGCACCGCCGGCGCCGGCGATGGCGCCGTAGACACTGAAGGCCCGGGCGCGCTCGCGGGCGTCGGTGAAGGTCGTGTTGAGCAGGGAGAGCGCGGCCGGTGCGAGCAGCGCGCCCGCGACACCCTGGAGGGCGCGTGCGGTGACCAGCATCTCGAAGCTGGTGGCGGCACCGCCGACGGCGGAGGCGGCGGCGAATCCGACGACACCGACGAGGAAGGCGGTCTTACGGCCGAACAGGTCGGCGATCCGGCCGCCGAGCAGCAGCAGGGAGGCGAACGCCAGGGCGTACGCGGTGACGATCCACTGCCGGTTGCCGTCGGAGAAGCCGAGGTCCTTCTGGGCCGACGGCAGGGCGATGTTCACGATGGTGGCGTCGAGGACGACCATCAACTGCGCGACGGCGACGATCGCGAGGATCCACCACCGCTTCGAGGAGGCCGCGGACTGCGCCTCCCCGGCACCCGACCGGGTGTCTTCGGTCAGAGTCTTCTGGGACATCGGGAACCACTCCAGGGAAGTCGTTCGGGGTTTACCAAAACGTAAACGAAACGGTTTCGTACACATCGACACTAGAGCACTTTCAGCGAAACGGCAACGTTTCGCTGAGGAGGGGGGTCAGTCATGCGCAGTGGCGTGTTCGAGGTCGACGGGGACTCCGGACGCGGCTTCTTCGTCGAACTGGCCGCACTGTACGAGCGGGGCGGTGTACCCGCGGCAGGCTTCGGCATCGAGTGGTCCGGCTTCGCCGCCTTCCGGCCCGACGAGAACGCGCTCAAGTCGGCCCCGTTTCCCGTGGTGTTGGGCGCGGGAGTGGAGGATCGGGGCACGTACTACGCCCGGCCGTCGATCGAGATCGGCCGCCGGATCGGCGCGCCGTGGGTCGAATTCCCCGGTATTCGCATGGAGTTCCTGCGTGACCCGGCCCGATTCGTGGCGGCGGTCCGGGTGTTGGCGACCCAGATGGACAGCCGTGGCGGGGATGTTCCCCCACTCTGGGAGGGTGTCAGTCAGTGATGACCGAGCGGCTATCTGATCAACGCCGGCCGCAGCCCGGTCTCCCGACCGGGATCCGTGTGAATGCCTTGACCGGCATATAACCACAGAGGCATATTGGAGTCATGTCCGACGCCCCGCTCTGGACCGCCCTCGCCGATCCCCACCGGCGGGCCATCGTCGCCCTGCTCCTGGAGCGGCCCCGGCCCGTCGGTGAGATCGTGGAGGCCTGCGGTCTGAGCCAGCCCAGCACGTCGAAGCATCTGCGGGTCCTGCGGGACGCGGGCCTGGTCCGCGTACGGCAGGACGCGCAGCGCCGGGTCTACGCGCTCGACCCCGCGCCGATCGCCGCACTCGACGCCTGGCTCGCCCCCTACCGCGAGCTGTGGAACCACAGCCTGGACAGGCTGGGCCGACGCCTCGACGAGGCGTCGGAGGACACCCCGCACCCCACCCCGAAGGACTGATCCGCCATGTCCGTCGACCTCACCGGAACGTATCTGACCCTCGACGACGGCCGCCCCGCCGTCCGGTTCAGCCGCACCTACGACCAACCCGCGGACCGCGTCTGGCAGTTCGTGACCGATCCCGACGAACTCGCCGAGTGGTTCCCCTCGCGCGCCGAGTTCGAACTGCGCCCCGGCGGCACGGTCACCTTCAGCGGCGACCCCAACATGCCGGAGTCCACCGGCCGCGTCCTCGCCGTCGACGCGCCCCGGCACCTCTCGTTCGAATGGGGCGGCGACGAGCTGCACTTCGACCTGGAGGAGATCGAGGAGAAGCGCACCCGCTTCACCCTCACCAACGTCCTGAGCGCCGCGGACACCGCCTCCCGCAACGGCGCCGGCTGGGAGGTGTGCCTCACCGCCCTGGACGCGAAGGCCCGCGGCGAGCGGTTCGAGGGGCCGCACGCCGGTGCCGGCGCGCCCTGGAAGGAGTTCTACGACGGCTATCTCGCGGCCGGGATCCCCTCCGGCGCGCCGGTCCCCGGCCAGGACTGACCCCTCACGCCATCTGCCGCCGCACCAGCTCGTGCAGTCGGCCGCCCGTGTCCGCCAACAACTCGGCGGGCGGCCCCTGTTGGGCGACCTTGCCGTCCTCCATGACGACCACGCGGTCGGCGTCCAGGACGGTCGAGAGGCGGTGCGCGATGACGACCCGGGTGGCGTTGAGCGCCTTGGTGCTCTCGATCACCGTGCGCTGGGTCTCGTTGTCCAGTGCGCTGGTCGCCTCGTCGAAGAAGAGGATGCGCGGCCTGCGGATCAACGCCTGCGCGATCATGAGGCGTTGACGCTGGCCGCCCGAGACCGCGCCGCTGCCCGCGACGATGGTGTGCAGGCCCATCGGCATCCGCTTGATGTCCTCCGCGAGCCCCGCCATCTCGGCCGCCGCCATCGCCTCCTCCGGCGTGAACGGCTCGGTGCCGCAGATGACGTCCAGGATGGAACCGGTGAACGGCTGCGCGTGCTGGAGCACCACCCCGCACTGTCGCCGCACCGCCGACTGGTCGAGGGCGCCGAGGTCCTGGCCGTCGTAGAGGACGCTGCCGGAGACCGGTTTGTCGAAGCCGATGAGGAGGCGCAGCAGGGTCGACTTGCCGCAGCCGCTGGGGCCGACGATCGCCACGAACTCGCCCGCGCGCACCTCGAAGGACACGTCGTCCAGGACCAGGGGGCCGTCGTCGGCATAGCGGAAGGACACCCGGCGGGCCTCGATCGCGCCGGACAGCTGCCCGGGGCGGGTGCTCGCGGTGCGGACCTCGGGGGCCGCGTCGAGGACCGGCCTGATCTCCTCGAACAGCGGCAGCGCGGACACCGCGGAGACGAAGGCGCCGGTCAGGCTGGTGACGGAGGTCAGGACCATCGTCACCGAGGTGTTGAAGGTCAGGAAGGCGGCTGCCGACATCGAGCCGCGCGCCGGGCCCGCGAGGAGCATGAACATCAGCAGGGTGCAGACCGGCAGATACACCGCGCCCATCACCGTGGTGAGGTTCTTGATCCGGCCGACCTTCTGCTGGAGCTCACGGCTGCGCGCGAACTCGGAGGCCCAGGCCGCGTAGGCGTAGTTCTCGGCCGCCGCCACCCGCAGCTTCGGCAGCCCGCGCAGGGTCTGGAACGCCTGGTTGTTCAGCTTGTTGTTGAGGACGACCAGTCGGCGCTGCCAGCGCACCTGCCACAGGCCGAGACCGAGGAACACGGCCGCGATCACGATGAGCATGCCGATCGCCGCCAGCGCCATCGAGGAGCTGTACCAGAACAGCAGCCCGAGGTTCATCACGCCGACCGTCACCGACTGGGCGACGACGGGTCCGACTCCCGCCAGGAGACGGCGGATCGAGCTGATGCCCATCGCCGCGCTCGCCAGTTCGCCCGTCGAGCGCTCGGTGAAGAACTTGGTCGGCAGCCTCAACAGCCGGTCCCAGACGGCGGGTTGGAGGGTGGCCTCGATACGGCCCTCCAGGCGGAGGATGGTGAGGTTCTCCAGCAGCATGAAGGCCGCCGCGACCACGCTGGTGACCATCACGGCCAGACACACCTGGACGATCAGTCCCGTCTGGGCCTTCGGTACGAACTCGCCGAGCACCTTGCCCGTGGCGATCGGCACCAGGGCCCCGATCGCGACCGTGACCAGCCCGCTGATCAGCAGGTTCGACAGGTCGCCGCCGGTGCCCTGCATGCTGAACCGCAGCAGCCTGAGCGGACTGAGCCGCCGCTCGGGCAGCGGACGGTAGAACATCACCGCGCGCGGCTCGAACTCCTCCGCGTTCGCCTTCTCGATCGGCGTCTCGCGCCCGGTCGCCGGATGCACGGCGACATAGCCGCCGCGCCGCCACAGCAACGCGACCGGTGCCCCCGACAACGCCCGATGACCCACCAGCGGACCGACGTTGTCCCGCCACCAGCGCCCGTCGAGACGTACGGCCCGCACCCGGACCCGGGAGGCGAGGGCGATCCGCTCGACCGGATCGAGACGCTCGCTCTCGCTGCCGCTCTGCGCGGGCTCGGCGAGCGCGATGCCGGCCGCCTCGGCGACCACCTTGCAGGCCGCGTACGACGCGTCGGCGTCGGCGGCCGTGGTGCGCCGCGCCGAGGACTTGCCGATCGACGCCAGCAGCGTCCGGTCGGCCTGGACGCGCACCGCCTCACCGGCCTTGATTCCGGCGGCCGTTCGCGTCTCGTGGGTGCGCTCCACCTGCTCGATCCACTTGTCCAGCGTGGACAGCAGGCGGTACTGCTGGTCGACCATGCCCTGCCAGACACCCGGGTCCATCAGCAGATCGGTCGCCGCCTCCGCGCCGTACATCGACCCGTACTGCACGCTGCCCGGCGGCACCTGCATCCAGAACACGTCGTCGTCGGTGAGTGCGGCGGCCCGTTCGCCGGCCATCGGTGCCTGGAAGAGGATGGAGAGACCGCGACCGACACCGAGGGCGAGGGCGTATTCGAGGGGGCTCGAAGTCGGCGGCACGTACTGGGGGTTGCCGTACTCGTCGTACGACCAGGTCTGGGTGTTCGCGGGCTGGTACAGCTCGCGCAGGCCGATGCGGTGCACCACGCAGTCCCGCAACGGGCGGGCCACCAACGTGTGTTGGGGACCGGAGACCGGGCCGAGCAGCAGCGAGCCCGCCTCCAGACGCCCGAGGTGGTGCCAGTGGCCCTGCTGCACGGCGTCCACCGCGAACAGGTCCATGGCGCCCGACGCGACCAGCCACAGCACCTGCGGGCCTTCGAGGTCGAGGCGGTTGAGTCCGGCGCAGTCGATCGGCGTGCCCAGGGATCCCAGCGCGCCGAGGACCAGGTCGCCCTCGTGAACGGACGTCATCTCACCGCTCCTTGACCAGCGTGGCGTACGCGCCGCCGGCCGCCACCAGGGCGTCGTGCCGCCCGCGTTCCACGATCGTGCCGTGTTCCAGCACGACGATCTCGTCGCTGTCGCGCACGGTGCTGAGCCGGTGCGCGATCACCACACAGGCGCAGCCGCGCTTGCGCAGGTTGTCCATCACCACCTGCTCGGTCTCCGCGTCCAGGGCGCTGGTCACCTCGTCGAGGACGAGAATGCTGGGCCTGCGCACCAACGCCCTTGCGATTTCCAGGCGTTGACGCTGACCGCCGGAGAAGTTCCGGCCGTCCTGCTCGACCCGGCTGTGGATGCCGCCGGGCCGCCGCATCACCACGTCGTACAGGGCCGCGTCCCGCAGCGCGTCCGTCACGGCCTCGTCCGGGATGGACGGGTCCCACAGCGCCACGTTGTCGCGGACCGAGCCCTCGAAGAGGAACACATCCTGGTCGACGAAGGAGACGGAGGCCGCGAGCGCGCCGCGCGGGATGTCCTCCAGCCGGTGCTCGTCGATACGGATCACGCCCTCCCAGGGCGTGTAGAGACCCGAAATCAGCCTGGACACCGTCGACTTGCCGCTGCCGGAGCCGCCGACCAGTGCCACCTGCTGGCCCGGGCCGACCGTCAGTGAGAAGCCGGTGAGGAGAGGCTTGTCGAGGGGGCTGTAGCCGAAGGTGATGTTCTCCAGCTCCACGTGTCCTTGCAGCCGGCGCGTCGAATCGGCGCCGCCGGCCCGGGAGTAGAGGGGATCGGCCTGGAAGTTCTCGACGTCCTTGAGGCGGGCCACGTCGGCCGCGAAGTCCTGGACGCGGCCCGCGACGCCGTTGAGCCGGGTGATCGGCGCGGTGAAGCGGGTGACGAGCGCTTGGAAAGCCACCAACAGGCCGACGGAGATGTGCCCTTCGACCGCCCGCATTCCGCCGATCCACAGGATCAGCGCGCTGTTGAGCGAGGCCAGCGTCGGCGCGACCACACCCAGCCAGGCGCTCGGCACCCCGAGCCGCTGCTGTTCCTCCAGAGTGGTGGCGTGCTGTCCGGCCCACTTGCGGAAGTAGCCGTCCTCGCCGCCGGTCGCCTTCATCGTCTCGATCAACTGGAGCCCGGTGTAAGCGGTGTTGGTGAGCCGGGCGGAGTCGGCGCGCAGTTTCGCGGTACGGGTCGCGCGCAACCGGATGACGACCCGCATCGCCACCACGTTCAGCAGCGCCACCCCGATGCCCACATACGTGAGTTGGGGGTCGTAGGTGTAGAGGAGCAGCGCGTAGAGCACCACGACCACCGCGTCGACGCCTGCCGCCGAGAGGTCGCGGGCCAGGGTCTCCGCCACCGAGTCGTTCGACTGGAGGCGCTGCACCAGGTCGGCCGGGCTGCGCTGGGAGAAGAACGTCACCGGCAGCCGCAGCAGATGGCGCAGGAAACGGGCGCTGGAGAGGGTGGAGGAGATGATGCGGCCGTGCAGCAGGTTCGCCTGTTGCAGCCAGGTCAGCAGCAGCGTGAGGAGCACGCAGGTGCCCATCGACGCGAACAGGACGCCCAGCAGGGACGTCTGACCACCTATCAGGAACATGTCGATGTAGGTCCGGCTGAGCGCGGGCATCGCCGCGCCGACCAGGACCAGCAGCAGGCTCGCCAGGACGGCGGCCGGCATCGTGCCCGCGGTACCGCGCAGCCGCGCCGGCATCGCACCCAGGATGCCCGGCTTGCGCCCGCCCTTCTCGAAACCGTCGCCCGGCTCCATGACCAGGACGACTCCGGTGAAGCTGGAGTCGAAGTCCTCCATGGGCACGAACCGACGGCCCTTGCCGGGGTCGTTGATGTACACCCCGCGCCGGCCGAGGCGGCGGCCCATGCCGTCGTAGACGACGTAGTGGTTGAACTCCCAGAACAGGACCGCGGGGGAGCGCACCTCGGCGAGGGCGGCGGTGTCCATCTGCATGCCCTTGGCCGTGAGGCCGTAACTGCGGGCCGCCTTCAGGAGGTTGCTGGCGCGCGAGCCGTCGCGGGAGACACCGCATGCGATGCGCAGTTCCTCCAGCGGGACGTGGCGGCCGTAGAAGCCGAGGACCATCGCGAGGGAGGCGGCGCCGCACTCGACGGCCTCCATCTGGAGCACCGTGGGTGAACGGACCGTCTTCGCGCGGCCCTTGGGCACCGGGCGCTTCGGCGGGGTGGAGCGGCGTCGCGAACGGGTGTCCTGTGCGCGGCTCACGGCAGCAGCCAATCGAGGGGACGCTGATCGGCCAGCCGGATCGAGGCCGAGGCCATGGTCATGGAGGTGAGGGCGAAGGGCGGTCCGTCCTGGGACGACCACTTGTAACCGCTCTTCGTGCGCGCCGACTTGTCGAGCTTCACCAGCACGGCCACCGGTCTGCCCTTCTTGGTGAACTGCTCGCCCAACTGGCTGTCCCCGAGGAACGCGGAGATCTGCTGCGCCGATTCGGCGGACCGGTCCACGGCCTTCACCTGGCCGCGCAGCACGCCGTACGTCTGGGTCGGCACCGAGGAGACGGTCAGGTCGACGGCGGCGTTCGCGGGGATGGAGGCCGCGTTCTCGGCGGGGACGTACACCGTCGCGTAGAGCGGGTCGGCGGCGTGCGCGACCTTCTCCACGGCGGCGACGTTCGCGCCGGTCTGGATGATCTGGCCGATGGTGGCGGCGAGCGCGGTGATCCGGCCCGCGGCGACCGTGCGCACGACGGAGTCGCCGTCGGCCGTACGGACCTTCAGGACCGGGGAGTTGGCGGGCAGCCGTTCGCCCTCCTGGGCGAGGACCGCGGTCACCTGTCCGGCGACGGGGCTCTGCAGGATGTAACTGCCCTCCCCGTGCGTGAGGATGGCGGACGCCCCGACCGTGGACGCCACGGAGCCGGTGACCGCCCACACGGAGGCGGCGGCCACCACGACCACCGTCACGGAGAGCACGAGCCAGCCCTGGGGACGCGCGAAGCGCACCGGAAGATCGAGCTCTTCGGGCGACTGGAGCTTGGCGAGGGCCTGTTGGCGGAACTGCACGGGACTTCCCTCACCTGTGGGAGAGATCTTTTACGGCAACCCGAGAGTCCCGGAGCCGGGAAACGGCTCCGGGACTCGGTGGAACAAGGTGCGGTCAGAGACCGGCGACCAGGTTCGTGACCGGGGTCACGTTCAGGCCGGTGGCGCCCTGGACGGTGCCGATGACCGAGTCGACCAGGCCGGAGACCGGGACAACGCCGTCCACCAGGCCGGTGACGGTGCCGAGGGCGTTCACGGACAGACCGCCGGAGACGTTGTCGAGCTCGGCGTCGGAGATCTCGACGGTCTCAACCTGGGGGGTGGAGTTCATGGTGGAACTTCCCTTCATATGGATATTCACAAGGGGGGAGCGGCCCCCTCTGGGGACAGAGCGACGGCCGCGGCCGCAGGCGCCGGGCGCCGTTCACCGGAGCCGTGGTGGCTCCTGCGGTGCGATGGATCAAAGCACGCTGCGGGTGGGCGCAGCCAATCAATCTCCTGTCCCACCAGGGCACTTGAGTCCCAGGAGTCCCGAACCGTGCAGGCGCGCGCACGGCATGTCGGCGACTTCTTCACACCCTGCACGGCATCGTTCCGCAGGAGGGCTTGCCGCCTGGATGTGGAATCAGGCACTCCGTACCAAAGGCGTTCCGGGGGGTGTGCACATGTGCAGATCCGCCGCAGTCGGTGACTTGGTTGGGTGCGCGCTGTGCAGATTCCCTGAAGTGAGGATTCCGCTCGCTGTTCTCGACCGACCGTTGCCGACCGATCGCGTTCTGTGTCGGATCGGGGGGTTGCGGGCCGGGTCGGTGCGTGAGCAGGTCGGGGCGACCGTTGCGCTGTGGGTCATGGCCGATTCGCGGTTTTGCAAAGGAAGTTGGGAAACGGAATTGAACGCCCCACGTGACACGTGCGTATCAACGGGCATCCAGGCGCCCCCATCGGCCGCCGCACAGCGGCCACAGACCCCGGTCCCCAGGAGGTCGAGAAGTTTGAGTCACAAGCGAATTCCGAAGCGCAAGGCCGCGATAGCCGTCGGCGGTGTCGCTGCACTCGGAGCGGCGGCGATCCTGCTGCCGAACGCCAACGCGTCCCAGGACAACTCGGCAGGCGCCGCCACCCCCAAGACCCTCAAGGCGACGGGCGCCTCCGACCTCTCCTCGCAGCTCGCCGGACTGCTGGGCGATGCCTTCGCCGGGTCCTACTACGACAGCGCCGCCAAGCAGCTCGTCGTCAACGTGATCCCCGGTGACAACAACAACGTGGTCGTCCAGGCGGAGAAGGCCGGCGCCAAGGTGCGCGAGGTGCAGAACAGCACCGCCGAACTCACCGCCGCCGCCCAGGTGTTGAAGACCAAGGCCACCGTCCCCGGCACGGCCTGGTCGGTCGACCCGAAGACCAACAAGATCCAGGTCCTCGCCGACAGCACCGTCACCGGCTCCAATTGGGACACCGTGCTGTCGACGGTCAAGAGCCTCGGCACGAACATGGCCACCGTCAAGAAGACCGCCGGCTCCTTCAAGACGCTGGTCTCGGGCGGCGACGCCATCTTCGCCCAGACCGACCAGGGCGGTGTCCGCTGCTCCCTCGGCTTCAACGTCACCGCGAGCGACGGCACCCCCGCCTTCCTGACCGCCGGACACTGCGGTGTCGCGGCGAAGGAGTGGTCCGACACGCAGGACGGCCAGCCGATCGCCACGGTCGACCAGGCCACCTTCCCCGGCAACGACTTCTCACTCGTGAAGTACGACGACCCGGCCACCCAGACCACGAGCGACGTCAACGTGGGCAACGGCCAGACCGTCCAGATCACCCAGGCCGAGGACGCCACGGTCGGCACCCAGGTCTTCCGGATGGGCTCCACCACCGGTCTGCACGACGGCACGGTCACCGGACTCGACGCGACCGTCAACTTCCAGAGCGAGACCGACCCGAACGGTGTCGACACCGTCAACGGCCTCATCCAGACGGACGTCTGCGCCGAGGCGGGTGACAGCGGCGGCTCGCTCTTCACCCAGGACGGCGGCGCGGTCGGCCTCACCTCCGGCGGCAGCGGCGACTGCACCAGCGGCGGCGAGACCTTCTTCCAGCCGGTCACCGCCGCGCTCACGGCGACCGGCGCCACCCTCGGTGACGCGGGCGCCGGTGCCGGCGCGGGCGACGACACCGCCACCGCGGACCCGTCGGCGACCGCGGCCGACCCGTCCGCCACCGACGGCACCGGGGACCAGTCCGGAGCCGTGGACCCGTCCGCCACCGACGGCACGGGCGACCAGTCCGGAGCGGTCGACCCGTCCGCCACCGACGGCACCGGCGACGGGACGGGCACCGGAGCCGACGACGGCTCCTCGCTCACCTCAAGCCACTGACCCGACCCCTTCCAGCGGTACAAGGTCGGCGGTGGATCGGTCCGGCCCTCCGGCGGGAGGGCCGGACCGCCCTGCGTTGTCCAGGTCATCCGGGCTCCGGCCCGCGACAGCAGCGCCACATCTCACCCCGGGCCCCGGGCCCGCAGCAGCAACAACGCCACGTCGTCGATCCGCTCCCGCGCCGCCGCGCTGTCCCGCACGAGCGCGTCGGCGATCTCCTCCAGCGGCAACTCCCCGGCATCGGCGAGGCGTTGACCCAGTTCGGCCAGGGCGTCCTCGATGTCCACGCCGGGCGACTCGATGAGCCCGTCGGTGTAGAGGGCCAGCACGGAACCGGGCGCGAGATCGACCTGGGTCGTCGGATAGGTCGCCTCGGCGTCGATGCCCAGCAACGGGCCACCGGCCAGGTCGAGCACCCGCACCCGCCCGTCCGGACGGCGCAGCAACGGCGGCGGATGCCCGGCCCGCGCCATCACGGCCGTACCGCGTGCGGGATCGAGCCGTAGATACAGACAGCTCGCGAACAGTTCGGAACCGAGGTCGATCAGCAGCCGGTTGGTACTGCGCATGACCTCCTCCGGGGCCTGGCCCACGGTCGTGTACGCGCGGACGGCGGTCCGGATCTGCCCCATCAGCCCGGCCGCCGTCACGTTGTGCCCTTGCACATCGCCGATCACCGCCGCCAGGCCCGCGGTGGTCACCAGGTCGTAGAAGTCGCCGCCGATCTCCATGCCCTGGGTGGCCGGCAGATAGCGGGCGGCGGCCTCGATGCCCGGCAGCGGCGGCAGCGAGTGCGGCAGCAACGCCGCCTGCAACCCGTGCGCCAGCCGGTTCTTCGCGTCGTAGAGCAGCGCACGCTCCAGCGCCTGCGCGATCAGCCCGCCCAGACTCGTCAGGACGGCCCGCTCGTCCGCGGGGAACGTGTGCGGCTCCGCGTACGCCAGCACACAGGTGCCGACCGGCCGCCCGGAGGCGATCAGCGGCAGATACGCCCAGGCCGCGAAGCCGTCGGGCGTGGAGTGCCGGCTCGGATACAGCCGTTCCAGCTCCTGGCGTGAGTCGAAGAACGCGGGCACCCCGCTGTTCAGGGCAGCCGTCCCCGGCGTCGACCCGGTCAGCGCCATCCCGTCGAAGCGCTCGACGACCTGCGGATCCGGATAGCCGCGGTGCCCCAGCACATGCAGCCGCCCGCCCCGCGAACCGAGGACGACCAGCGCCTGGCTG
Organism: Streptomyces sp. NPDC051576; assembly: GCF_040681835.1. Taxonomy (NCBI): domain Bacteria; kingdom Bacillati; phylum Actinomycetota; class Actinomycetes; order Kitasatosporales; family Streptomycetaceae; genus Streptomyces; species Streptomyces sp. NPDC051576. Next base: position 38,763 of record NZ_JBFAZO010000007.1, on the reverse strand, counting down.
CCCACGGCCGGGGCGACCTCGTCCGCGATGAGCTGCACCACGTCCTCCACCCCGACCGCCTCGGTGAGCGCCCCCGCCAGGCTCAGCACCTGCGAGATGGTCACCAGCCGCGACGACCCGTCGCCGGGCTGCGGCCCCGCCCGGGCCAGCTCGGCGACCGCCCGCGCCCGGCTGATCCGTACGCTCAGCCCGGTCGTGTTCGGATACAGCCGGAACGACAGCCACTCGCCCGGCGGTCGCAGCGCCACGAACGACGTGACCTGCTGACTGAGCAGCGCGGCCCGGTAACGGTCCTCGTACACCGGGTCGTTGAGCCAGGGCACCGCCGCCCACAACTGGGTGCCCAGCAGCCGGCTCACCGACATGCCGAGCAGCTCTCCGGCCGCCGTGTTCGCGAAGCCGACCCGGCCGTGCAGATCCAGCGAACACAGCCCGTACGGCAGCCGGGCCACCATCCGGGCCGCCTCGACCGTGCCCAGCGTCCCGGCCACACTCGTCGCGGGTCCCGTCGTGAGCAGATCGGGCTCCGCGCTCACCGGACGCCGCTCCTCCACGGCCCGCTCCAGCCGGACCGCGAGCCGCTCGCAGGCGGCCGTGAGCTGGTCCCGGTCCCGGTCGGACAGGACCGGCGGATGCGAACCGGGCCAGGTCACGAAGACCGAGCCGTAGACCCTGGACGGGGTGGCGATCGGCACCGCGGCCAGCGCGAAGGGGTAGGGCAGCACGACCGCGATGCGCGGATAGCGGCGGGCCATGTCCTCCTCGCCGCCGATCCAGATCAGCCGCCGTTCGCGCGCGGCCTCGGCGACCGGGATCGGCGCGCTCAGCCCGACCCGCTCCCAGGGTGCCGCGAAGGCGCGGGGCAGCCCGGCCATCACCGCCATCTCCAGCACCGGCTCGTCGGGCGTCAGCAGATACACCGCGCCGGAGTGCGCGTGGACGCCGTCCATCATCGCGGCCAGCGCGAGAGACAGCATCGGACGGCCGACCGGCGTCCCGGCGACCGTCGGCGTCTGCCTGTCCGACACGCCGACCACCTCCTCGCCCGGCCCCGCGTCCCTCAGGGATCAGGCTCCACCCTGGGAGCCGCACGCGCACGGCGAGCACCGCCGGCTCCGAGCGGTGCGGCGCGTCGCCGTACCCCCGGGGCTCCGACCCAAGCCCCCCTGATCGAAGCGCGCGGCGGCGTACGGGCGCCCCGCGTGCGCCCCCGCGCACCCTGTTGGCCGGTTCTCCAGGCCCGCTGACGGTCGCGGTCGCGAACAATGGGTTCGCGCGAAACCACCTGGAACCGGCGAACGGCGAGTCGAAGGGGCGGCAGTGATCCGGCTACTTCTGGTGCATGACGCGTGCCTGGTGCGATCGGTCCTCGCGGAGTGGCTCCGCCGGGAACCCGACCTGGAGGTCCACGACACCCCGTGGCGCACCGCACCCGGACGCGTCCGGTCCGCCCGGCCGGACATCTGCGCGGCCGACCTGGACTGCTCCGACACCTACGGCATCCCGCCGCTCGGCGAACTCTGCCCGCGCGGCGCCGGCCGCATGCCGCCGCGCCTCCTCGTGCTGGCCACCGCGCACCGGCCCGGCCTGCTGAGACGGGCGATCGAGGCGGGCGCGCTCGGTTATGTGGACAAGGCGAGCCCGCCGGAACACCTGCTGCACGGAATCCGGCGCGTCGCGGAGGGGAAACGTTTCGTCGACGATTCGCTGGGTTTTGGTTTTCTGAAGGCCGCGGAGATGCCGCTGACCCGGCGGGAGCTGAGCGTGTTAACCCTCGCCGCCGAGGGCGCCTCCGTCGCGGAGATCGCCGGGAGCCTGCACCTGTCCCACGGGACCGTGCGCAACTACATGGCGGCCATCACCCGCAAGACCGGGGCCCGCAACCGCGTCGACGCGATCCGCATCTCGCAGGGGGAGGGCTGGCTCTGAGGCCCAGGAGCCGACCAGGTCCCGGTAGAGCGGGGAGCGGCTCAGCAGTTCGTCGTGCGTTCCGAGCGCGGTCTCCCGCCCGTCCATGACGAGCACCCGTTCCGCCCGGCGGGCCGAGCTGATCCGGTGGGCCACGACGACCAGCGCGCCCCCCGGCCGCTCCCGCCCGGCGAAGGCACGCTCCGCGCGTTCCTCCGCGTCCGGGTCCAGATGACAGGTCGCCTCGTCGAGGAGGGCGAGCGGGGCGTACGAGAGATAGGCCCGGGTCAGCGCGATCAACTGCCGCTCCCCGGCGGACAGTTGCGCGGGCTGCACCGGGGCGTGCGGCCCGCCGAGGGCTTCCAGGAGCGGGGTGAGCCCGACGGCCTCGGCCGCGGCCAGCAACTCCGCCTCGGGCACCGGGTCCGGCCGCAACTGCCCGAGGTTCTCGGCGAGGCTGCCACTGAACACATACGCCTCCTGCGGAATCAACACCCGCAGGGCAGCCGCCTCGCCCACCGTCCGCCCGTACACCCGGACCGCGCCCCCACCGGGCCGCAGCAGCCCGGCGACGAGTGCGGTGAGCGTGGATTTCCCGATACCGCTCGGTCCTACGACGGCCAGGTGGGCGCCGGGCGGAAGGTCGAGGTCGAGACCGCGCAGGACGGGCTCGCTGGCGGGGCCGTAGGCGAAGGTGAGGGAGGTGAGGGAGAGGGCTGGGGGCGTGTCCGGCGGGGGTGTGAGGCGGCGGCCGCTGGTGCCCGGGCCGTGGGCCAGGTTCTGGGTGACGGGGGCGGGGGAGAGGGGCGGGGGATTGTCGGGTGGTGGGGTGGGCTGTTCCGATCGGGGTGTGGTGGGCGGCGGGGGTGTTGGGTGGGAGCTGTTGGTGTCCAGGCTGTGGGCGAGGTTTCGGGGGGTGGGCGGGGGGTGGGCTGGGGTGTTGTCGGGTGGTGGGGTGGGCTGTTCCGATCGGGGTGTGGTGGGCGGCGGGGGTGTTGGGTGAGAGCCGCTGGTGCCTGGGCCGTGGGCCAGGTTTCGGGGGGTGGGCAGGGGGTGGGCTGGGGTGTCGTCGGGTGGTGTGGCGGGTCGGTCCGGGCGGGGAGTGGCTGGTGGGTCGGGTGTCAGGCGGCGCAGGACGACCGCGAGGCGGGAGCCGCTGGTGCCCAGGCCGTGGACCAGGTTCTGGAGGGCGGGCAGCAGGGACTGGGTGACGTAGGCGAGGGCTCCGACCAGGGCGCCCGGGGTGACGCCGTGGCCCAGGAGCCAGGGGGCGGTGGCGAGCAGCAGCAGGACCGGCAGTTGGCCGCCGATCGCCAGGGACGCCACGCGCGGGACGCCCCAGCGGGCGAGCGAGCGCGCGGCCCGTAGTTCGGCGTCGACGAGGTGCCTGGTGTCGGCGGCGACCTGCTCCTCGGCGCCGGCCGCCGTGATGTCCCGCAGTCCGGGGCAGACGGTGCCCAGCCGGTCGGCGAGGGCCTCGTCGGCGCGCAGGAAGACCTCCTGCCGCCGGGCCAGCGGGCGCAGGGTCGCCGCGAACAGGCCCACTCCGGCCACGAGTGGCGGCGCCACGACGAGCAGGAGCAGAGGCACGAGCGAGCACAGCCCGGCGAGCGCGCCCACGGCGGTGAACACGAACGATCGGGACACCATCACCAGCCCGGCGAAGGTGTCCCGGGCCAGCTCCACCTGCTGGGTCAGTCCGGACAGGGCACTCCGGTCGGCCTCCGCCACACCCCGCGCGACCACCCGCTCGACGAGCCGGTCCCGCAGCGGCTCGACCAGCGCGGCGACAGCCCGGTACACCCGTCCGGTCCCCACGGCACCGACGAGGACCCCGACCCCCGCCACACCGAGCCACCCGAGTCCGACCATGGCCCGCCCGGCCAGAAACCCGGCGTCCAGCGACCGCGCGAGCCCGTACCCGACCAGAAAGGTCTGCCCGGTCTCCAGTACCGACCAGCTGGCGAGCCGGACGAGAACGCGCCATCGCGCGGCGAGGAAACGGAGGCCGCGTCGGGGGATACCGCTGTTGTCGGGCGGTTGGGTGTGCTGGGTGGTCTCGGTGGGTTCGTCGTGGGGCGGGGTGGGGGTCTGCCGTCGTTCATGGAGGTTGCGTGGTTCGGCGTACTGCGTGGGCTCGGCCGAACTGCTGTCGGGGCTCACTGGAGTCGGCCGTTGTCCGTGCGCGAGGGGCGCGAGGGGTAGGTCGTCACGACGGACGTCGCCGTCGACCTGGCCCTCGCCATACCTTCCGGTCCGGACCGTATCCCTGCGCCGACGCCGCCACGCGCCTTTGCGCGTCGGCGGGTTCGCATCGGGGTGACCGCCGGTCTCGTCGTGGCGGCCAGGTGGTTCCTGGCGTGCCCGATCGTTCCCGTGCGCCATCGGTACGGTCCGCCGCCGGTCCGCCCGGTCCTCCGTGCCCGGCTCCCTGTCCGGCTGCGTGCGCGTCATCGGCCCGACTCGCTCTCTGGGTGTCGCGGCCTGTGTGCGCCATTGCTTCCGGAATCCGTCGGTTCCGTGCCCGGCTTGGCGCCCGTCATTGGCCTGGCTCGCTCTTTGTGTCTTGCGGCGCGCGTGCGCCATTGCTTCCGGAATCTGTCGGCTCGGTGCCCGGCTTGGCGCTCGTCATTGGCCTGGCTTGCTCTTTGTGTCTTGCGGCGCGCGTACGCCATCGCCCTCGGAAACCGTCGGTTCCGTGCCGGTCATCGCTCCGACCCGCTCTCTGTGCGTCGCGGTGCGCGTGCGCCATTGCTTCCGGAATCTGTCGGCTCGGTGCCTGGCTTGGTGCGCGTCATTGGCCTGGCTTGCTCTTTGTGTCTTGCGGCGCGCACACCATCGCCCCCGGAAGCCATCGGCTCCGTGCCCGTCGTCACCCCGGGCTCGTCCTCTGTGCCGTGCAGCTCGCGTACGCCGTCGCTCCCGGAATTCGCCGTGCCGCCCAACGCCCTCGCGCCGCCCTTCCGCGCTCCCGCCGGGGCGCCCTCGTCCCCGACCCCGAACACCGCCCGATAACCCGGCGTCCCCCACAACTCCGCATGGGTCCCCACCGCCCGCACCCGCCCGCCGTCCAGCCAGAGCACCCGGTCCGCGCGCGCCGCCGTCGTCGCGCGGTGGGCCACGAGGAGGCGGGTGCCTGGTGTGGTGGGGTCGGTGAGGGCCTTCGTCAGATGGTGTTCTGTGACCGTGTCGAGGCTGGAGAGGGCGTCGTCGAGGATCAGGAGGCGGCCGGGGTGGGCGAACGCCCGGGCCAGGCCGAGGCGTTGGGCCTCGCCGCCGGAGTGGGGGGCTTCGGCGCAGGGGGTGGCGTAGCTGTGGGGGAGGCGGCGGATGAAGGTGTCCACCTGGGCTGTGCGCGCCGCCGCGCGGACGGTGGTGGGGGACGGGGTCGGCACGCCGAAGGCGATCGTGTCCTCGATGGTGGTGCCGAGCAGCACCGGGCGGTCGAAGGCGTAGCCGATCGCACCGCGCAGGTCGGCGTGGCGCAGGTCGCGGAGCGGGATTCCGTCGAGGAGGACCTCACCCTCGTCCGGGTCGGTCAGCCGGCCCGCCACCGCCGCCAGCAGCGACTTGCCCGCACCCGAGCGGCCCACGACCGCGAGTGTCGTGCCACCGGGAACCACCAGGTCGATCCCGTCCAGTACGGGGCGTCCGCCGCGCCGCGCGGTCACCCCGCGCAACTCCAACTGTCCTTCACCCAAAGGCAGTTGGTGGTGTCCGTACGTCGGGGCGGGTTCCGTCAGGATCTCTGCGAGGCGTCCGGTCGCGGCCCGGGCGCGCATCAGGCCCGCGAGCTGTCCCACCAGCACGCCGACGCCGGTCGCCAGCACCGCGTACCGGGAGGCGGCCAGTACATCGCCCACCGTCAGGCGGTGCGTGGTCAGCAGGCAGCCCGCCACGGCCACGACGGCCAGCTGAAGGAGCGGCGCCACGGTCACCGCCTGTGCGGCGGCCCGCCCCTGCACCCCCCACATGCGGTGCCCCGCGCGGGAGAGGTCGGGCAGTGGCCGCAGAATCCGTGCCGTCTCCCGGTCCGCCGTACCCGCCGCCCGGATCGTGCGGGAGCCGTCGATCGCCTCCGCCAGCGCCGCCGCGATGAGCCCCTGCGCCCGCTGGTACCGCGTCACGCACTCGGTGGTGTCCCGGGCGAGGGCGCGCAGCAGGAGGGCGAGGACCGGTGCCCCCGCCAGGAACACGGCCGCCAGCCACGGATCGATCAGGGCCAGCGCGACCACACCGCCGACCGGGCCCGCCAGGGCCGCCAGCAGCGCGGCGAGCGCGCCCGGCGCCGTCCCGGCCTGCGCGGCGTTCCCGACCAGCCGGGCGACCAGCTCACCGGAACCGAAACGGGTGCCGGCTCGCGGACCCACCGCCAGCACATGTCCGCCAACCAGACTGCGCAGCCAGGCAGTTGAGCCCGCCGTGACCGTGCCGCCCAGCACTGTCCCGCACGCGTCCAGCAACGCGGTCAGCAGCACCAGCCCCGCACACGCACCCACCCAGCGGCCGGCCGGGGCGTGCGCCAGCAGCAGGTCCAGGGTCCGCCCCAGGACGGCCGGCAGCACGAGCGCCGCCGCCGTGGCCGCCGTACTCACCACGCACAGCGCCGCACAGCGCGGTCCGCTGTCGCGGAGCGCCGACCGCAGCAGCGCACGGGTCGCCGCGGCCCCGGGGTCGTCCTCGGCGCGAGTCCTCATACGGCAGCCCCTTGCGGAGACGTGACGGAGGCTCCGGGCGGCCGCCCCTCGTGGGAGCGGGCCGCCCGGAGCCGTGGGCTCACCGCATCGTCAGAGACAGAGCAGAACGCTCGCCGCGCTGACGCAGGAGAGCAGGCTGACGGTGCTCGCGCCGCCGCCGTCGCTGTGCTCGTCGGATTCCATCGTCTGCAGGTCGAGAAGTGCCATGACGTGTCCTTTCGTTGTGGGGACGGGGTGGTGTTCTTGGTGTCACGACTCCGTCGGATCTCAGATCGCGGAGCCGCGTTGTGTGGGCCGCCCGGGTGTGGGCGGCAGGAAGGGCAGCCCGGCCGGGGCTTCGGTGTCGCCGAGGGCCGCGCCGAGCGCGAGCAGGCACCCGGCCGTGCCGGTGCCCAGGTCCATCGACAGGCGCATCATCTGGTGCCCGGGGAAGGCGAGTTGGCCCTCGTAGGCCATGGCGAACCAGGCGAGGCCGGCCACCTGCTCGGTCAGCCTCCGCCCGTCCGCGTCCGTTCGCGCGAGGTGCAGGATCATGCCTGCGCGGCCCTGGAAGAGACCGGGTTGCGCGTAGAAACGGGAGGTGGCGGCGGTGAGGATGCCGGCGCGGGCTCGCTCGAACTCCCCGGTCCCGTCCGGGAGATGGGCCAGCAGGTCGTCCACGACCATCCCGATGCCCACGCTTCCGTCGCCGAGGTAGGGCAGCGTCCGCCAGCCCTCGTCGACCTCCAGCCCGCCGCCGCGCTGCACGACACAGCACTCCAGGTCGCGGCGCAGCGCTCCGGCGGCGGCGTCCAACAGCCGTCGTTCGCCGGTCAGTTCGTACTGCCGGAGCAGGAACAGCGCGGGCCCGCTCGCTCCCCGCAGCAGCCCGGCACGCCGTCGGGGCGTCTCGGGGCGCGGCTCGGCGAGCCGTCGTACGACGATGTCCGCGGCCTCGGCCGCCCGCTCGCGCAGCTCCGACTCGCCGGTGTCGGCGGCCAGTTGGCCCAGGACCAGGCCGAGTCCCGCGAGGCCGCCGTGCAGATCGGAGGACAGGTTCTGCCAGCGCTCCCGGAGGATGCCGTCGATCAGGTCGAGGGCCCGTTGCCGGTGGCCGAGTCGGCCCAGGACATGGGCGACGCCCGCGAGACCGTCGTAGAGGCCGAGCGGGGTGCCGACCGGTGGCGGGGCGGTGTGGTCCAGGAGCCAGCGCTCGCCCTCCTCGTGGCGGTCGGCCCCCACCGCGTCCAGCGCGTACAGCACACCGGCCGCGCCGTGCGAAAGACCGAGCCCGCCGCCGTCCGAGAACTGCGCGATGTCGCCGGGGAAGAGCCGGTCGGCGCGCTCCGGAGTCGCCGAGGCCCAGATCGCCTTGACCATCGAGTCACGGCTGTAGGGCCAGTCGCCGGGTTCCACGAGGCCGACGGAGGCGGGTGGAACCGACCGGGTCCGTGGCCGCTCCTTGCTCACGTCCCGCGTGATCTCCGCGACCGCCTCGTCCAGGAACTCCCTTGGTACGTCCGGGAATTGACCGGCGATCACCTCGGCCAGATGGGCCGCCTTGGCGCGGTCGACCACGAACAGGGTGGTGACGGGCAGGAACAGGGCGAGCCGCAGACAGGCCAGCGCGTACCGGTCGACGTCGACGCCTCTGCGGTCCGGCGGGGCGAAGAAGCCCGGGTGAGCGACGACCTGTCGGCCGTTCTCCGCGACCGGTGCCGCCGCCTCGAAGTCGATGAGGAACACCGACTCCTCGTCGGGCGCGACGATCACGTTGAAGATGTGCAGGTCGTTGAAGACGATCCCGCGCGCGTGCACGGCCTCCAGCGCCTGCTCGACCGCCCGGTGGATCTTCAGCGCCCACGCCGTGTACGCGGCGACCGCGGCCGGGTCGGGGTCCGGGGTGAGCAGGGGATGGCGCTGCGCGAAGAAGGAGTTGAGCGGCTGCCCCTCGACGAAGTCCATGACCAGGAACCGGTGTTCGCCCAGCATGAACCAGTCGCGCACCTCCGGCACGACCCCGGTCCCGGCGACCCGTTCCAGCGCGAGCTTCTCGCGCTCCAGGCGGGCGATCGCGTCGGCGCCGTCCGAGGCCAGCCCCGCGTGCGGACGCCCCTCCTTGAGGACGACCTTGCGCCCGTCCCGGGTGTCGGTGCCCGCGTACACCCCACCGCCGTTGGAGAAGTGCAGCGCCTTCTCGATGCGGTACGGCAGTTCGCCGACCGTCGTGGTGTTGCGGGCCGCGAGATGGGGCTCCAGGAACGCGGGCAGCGTCACCCACTCCGGGACCTGGAAGGACGGCGCCCGCCGGTCCGGCACCAGCCGCCCCTCGCCGTCCCGCACCGCCGGCACCAGCGAGCCCCGCTCGTCGACGACGAAGCTGCGCGCGAAAGCGCCGTAGCGGACGTAGAGCGGGCCGTCGTACCAGCGCAGATCGGTGAGGATGTACGGCCCCTCGAAGCCCTCCAGGAGCTTGCCCAGCTCGCGCAGGATCTGGTGGAGCTGTTCCTCGTCGGAGGGGTAGACGGTGACGAACTTGCCGCTGGTGTCCCGGCCCGCGTACTTGGTGTTGCGCAGATGCAGCAGGTGCGGGCCCGGTACGAACTTGAACGGGATGCGGCGCGGCACGCAGTACTCCCACACCAGGGCGGCGATCTTGTCCGCGTTCGCCCGGGTGGCCGAGGCGTGGATCTTCCAGCCCTGGGGCGGTCCCGGGAGCGGGTCGCCGTCGTCGTCGAGCGGGGTCAGTGTCAGCCAGTCGCCGATCCGCGCCGAGGTCCAGCCGGCGGGGACCTCGCGGCGCGCGGTCCCGAACAGGGTGGGCGCGGCGCCCGGACCGGCCGCGGACAGGCGGTCGGGTGTCTCGTAGAAATGCCGGTCGGCGAGCGCGTGCACCTCGTACCGCTTGTCCATGGTCGTCCCCCTCCGTGGCCCGGCTCGAATCTCCCAGCCGCGCCGAGGCAGCGGACAGTCACGGCTGTCACGAGATCGCCGTGCGGAACGCACGCGTAAAGATTTGTTCGGCGTGTTTCGAGCAGGCCGAGGGCCATCCGGTCCCTCATCTCCACGGAACGGTCACAGGGGCTGCGCAGTCGCTGCATAAGCGCTGTAATTGCGGACGTGGTCAGTGAGGGCGCTGTTGGACGCAGAACGAGAACTCTGCGTGCCGAACTTGCCCTCAAGACGCTCACGACCGATCTTGACGCCCGCGAACGGCTGCGCCGGATCCTCGAACAGGCCCTCGTCTTCGCCGGCGCCAGCTTCGCCGGGGTGTACACGCCCGGTGACGACGCCGACCTGCTGTGCCTGGTCGAGTCGGTCGGTGTGCCGCGGACGCTGTACGGGCTGCGGGACGGCTATCCGGCCTCCGGTGGATCACCGGCCGCCGAGGTGCGCCGGGCCGGGCACGCGGTGTGGCTCGGGCCCGAGGAACTCGCGGCCGGCGGCGACTCGCGCCGGCTGCCGTCGGGGGAGTTCCATCTGGCGGCGCTGCCGGTGCGCGGGGAGCGGGGCGGGGGCTGTCTGCTCGCGGTGAGCGAGCGCCCGGCCGGGTTCGACACCGAGGACCGCGCGTGCCTCACGCTGATCGCCGAGGCGGTCGCGATCCCGGTCCCGGCCGAGGCCGTGGCGGGGGAGGAGCTGCCCGCGGGCTCGTTCGACCTGGCCATGGACACCGGGCGGGTCGAGGTCGGCGGCGACATCCTGGCGCTGTTCGGGCTCGGCCCCGACGACTTCGACGGCAAGGTCGAGACCCTGCTCGGACTGACCGTGCCCGAGGACCTGCCCTCCCTCATGTCCGTCGTCGAGGCCGACCACATGGCCATCGGCGACCGCGAGCTGGAGTTCCGCGTCCTGCAGCCCTCGGGACCGCCGAAATGGCTGCGGCTGCGCGGCCGGCTGCTGCCCGGCGGTGACGGCCGGCCGGCCCGCCTCGTCGGCACCGTCGGCGACGCCTCCCAACTGCGCTCCGGCGTCAACGACGTGGCCCGCGTCCAGCGCCTCGCCGCTGCCCTCGCCATGGCCCCGACGGTCCACGACGTCAGCCAGGCCGTCGTCGCCGCCCTGCGCAAGCCGCTGCGCGCCGACCGGATCGCGCTCGCCGAACTGGAGGGCGACCGGCTCGTCGTCACCGTCCTGGACCCGCCCGAACCCGAGTCCTGGCCCGAGCTGTGGCGCCAGGAGTGGCGCAGCGAGTGGCCCGACGCCCCCGTGCGCGCCATGCCCACCCTCGCCGCCGCCCTGCGCGAGGGCCGCGCCGCGATCCGGCCCGCCGGAACCGACCTGGAACCCGCCCTCGCCGAGGTCGGACCGGGCGGCCTCGCCGTGCTGCCGCTGTCGGCCGGCGGCCGGGTGTCCGGGGCCTGTCTGATCGGCTGGGACGACCCGCACGTCTTCGGCCCCGACGAACGCGCCCTGCTCACCGCCTCCGCCGGCCTCGCCGGACAGGCGCTGATGCGCGCCCACGCCTTCGACGCCGAGCACGAACTCGTCGGCATGCTCCAGCGCCAACTGCTGCCGCGCCGGCTGCCGAAGCTGCCCGGCGCGGTCGCCGTCGCCCGCTATCTGCCGACCACGGCCGGTCTTGAGGTCGGCGGCGACTGGTACGACGTGATCCCCCTGCCCGACAACCACGTGGCTCTCGTCATCGGCGACGTCCAGGGCCACAACGCGGGCGCCGCCACCCTCATGGGCCAGATGCGCACCGCGCTGCGCGCCTACGCCGTCGAGGGGCACCCGCCGGACGTCGTCGTCTCGCACGCCAACCGGCTCCTCATGGACCTGGAGACGGATCTCTTCGCCACCTGCTGCTATGTCGACGTCGACATGGAGGAGGGCTCGGCCTGGTATGTGCGGGCCGGCCATCTGCCGCCCGTGCTGCGTCACCCGGACGGCGGAACCGAGGTCCCCGAGGCCGACGGCGGCCCGCCGCTCGGTGTGGTGACGCAGGCCGACTTCCCGATGAGCCCGCTCCGGCTCCAGCCCGGCACCGTCATCGCCCTGACCACCGACGGCCTCGTGGAGTCCAAGGAGGCCGACATCGACGAGGGCATCGACCGCCTCGCCCACGGCCTCGCCCTCTCCGACCCCGCCCACCTCGGCCTCGTCGCCGACGCCCTGCTCGGCAACGCCCGCCGCGACGACGACGTCGCCCTGCTCCTCATGCGCTACGACGGCCTCGCCACCCGCCCCCGGCGGGAGAACTGGACGGTGTGGCGCGTCCCGGAGGCGGCCCGGCACGCCCGCCGCTTCACCAAGCGCACCCTGCGCCTGTGGGGCGTCACCGAGGAGACCGACGTCATCCTCCTCGTCGTCTCCGAGCTGGTCACCAACGCCCTGGTGCACACCGACGGACCGGTCCGCCTGGACCTCACCCTCGTCAACCACCGGTTCCGCGTCTCCGTGGCCGACTCCTCGCCGCGCACCCCGGTCAAACCGACCAGCATCGGCTGGGAGGCCACCGGCGGCCGCGGCATCCTCCTCGTCGAGGCCATGTCGGCGGCCTGGGGAACCGTGCCGGTGAGCGGCGGAAAACAGGTGTGGGCCGACATCGCGCTCGACGCGTAGACCGCCGCACGGGTGCCTGCCCGGGCGCGTGACGGCAGGTCGAGGCCGCCGCGCACGCCCGCCGTGATGGGGTGCGTCCTTGTGGCACACACCTTCGAAGAACTGGTCGAGAAGCAGCGCGCGGCCCAGGAGGCACGCGCCCGGGTCCAGGAGATGCGGGACGCCCTGGGAGCCCCGGCCCACGAACCCTGGACCGAGGCCCAGACCGACGTCTACGAGACCGCCTGGCGGGCCTGGCGCGACCTGGCCCGGGACGCCCAGGCCGCGGTGAACGAGTACGCCAAGGAGCAGGGTCTCGACAGGGCCGAGGTCGAGGCGGACGTACAGCGGACCGCGGGCGGTATGTCCGATCCCGGAGGCGCCTAGGCGTCCCGCTGTACACCTAGACGCCCACCTATCGTTGGACTGTCGTAACAAACGAACAAGGGGAGGAACGATGAACGTCCAAAGATGACGCTAAGGTGAAGCGATGAAGGCTCTCGTTCTCTCCGGCGGCACTGGATCCCGCCTGAGGCCGATCACACACACATCGGCAAAGCAGCTCGTCCCGGTGGCCAACAAGGCCGTCCTTTTCTACGGGCTCGAATCACTCGCCGACGCAGGCATCACCGAGGTCGGCATCATCGTCGGCGACACCGCGGCGGAGATCGAGGAGGCGGTGGGCGACGGGTCGAAGTTCGGCCTGCAGATCACCTACATCCCGCAGGATCGTCCCCTCGGACTGGCCCACGCCGTCCTCATCGCGCGCGAGTACCTCGGTGACGAGGACTTCGTGATGTACCTCGGCGACAACTTCATCGTCGGTGGCATCACCGGACTCGTCGAGGGCTTCCAGGACAACAAGCCCGACGCGCAGATCCTCCTCACCCACGTGCCCGACCCCCGCTCTTTCGGCGTCGCCGAACTCAGCGACTCCGGCCAGGTCATCGGCCTGGAGGAGAAGCCCGAGCATCCCAAGAGCGACCTCGCCCTGGTCGGTGTCTACCTGTTCACGCCCGCCATCCACGACGCGGTGCGCGCCATCAAGCCGTCCTGGCGCGGCGAGTTGGAGATCACCCACGCCATCCAGCAGCTGATCGACGACGGCGCCGACGTGCGCTCCTCGGTCATCCACGGCTACTGGAAGGACACGGGCAACGTCGTCGACATGCTCGAAGTCAACCGGACCGTCCTGGAGAGCATGGACCGCCGCATCGACGGCGAGGTCGACGACGCCTCCGAGACCATCGGCCGCGTGGTGATAGAAGAGGGCGCGCGCATCGACAATTCGCGCATCGTCGGACCCGTCGTCATCGGCGCCGGCACGGTCGTGAGCAACTCCTACATCGGACCGTTCACCTCGGTCGCGGAGAACTGCCGGATCACCGACAGTGAGCTGGAGTTCTCCATCGTGCTGCAGGACTCGTCCATCGCCGGGGTGGGCCGGATCGAGTCCTCGCTCATCGGCAAGCACGTCGAAGTGACCCCCGCTCCGGGGGTACCCAGCGCCCACCGCCTCGTTCTCGGAGACCACAGCAAGGTGCAGATCCGTTCATGAATCTCCTCGTCACCGGCGCCGCCGGCTTCATCGGTTCCACGTACGTCCGCACGCTCCTCGCCTCGGACGCCGCCGACGCGCCCCGCATCACGGTGCTGGACAAGCTCACGTACGCCGGCACGCTCGACAACCTCGAACTCGGCCATCCGCGCCTTGAGTTCGTCCAGGGCGACATCTGCGACGCCGAACTGGTCGACAAGCTGATGGCCGAGGCGGACCAGGTGGTCCACTTCGCCGCCGAGTCCCACGTGGACCGCTCGATCAACGGCGCCGCCGACTTCGTCCGCACCAACGTGGTGGGCACCCAGGTCCTGCTGGACGCGGCCCTGCGCTACGACGTGCCGTTCGTGCACGTCTCCACCGACGAGGTCTACGGCTCCATCGAGACCGGCTCCTGGCCCGAGACCCACCCGCTGGCGCCCAACTCGCCGTACTCCGCGTCGAAGGCCTCCTCCGACCTGCTCGCGCTGGCCTACCACCGCACCCACGGCCTGGACGTGCGCGTCACCCGCTGCTCCAACAACTACGGGCCGCACCAGTTCCCAGAGAAGGTCATCCCGCTGTTCGTCAGCAACCTCCTCGACGGCAAGAAGGTCCCGCTCTACGGCGAGGGCCTCAACGTCCGCGACTGGCTGCACGTCGAGGACCACTGCGACGGCATCGAGCTGGTCCGCACCAAGGGCCGCGCGGGCGAGGTCTACAACATCGGCGGCGGCACCGAGTTGAGCAACAAGGAACTCACCGGTCTGCTCCTCGAGGCTTGCGGCGCGGACTGGGACCGGGTCGAGCGCGTCGAGGACCGCAAGGGCCACGACCTGCGCTACTCCGTCGACTGGTCCAAGATCCACGACGAGCTCGGCTACTCCCCGAAGCGCGACTTCACCAGCGGGCTGGCCGACACCGTCGCCTGGTACCGCGACAACCGGGCCTGGTGGGAGCCCCTCAAGGCACGGGTGGAGCGCGCCTGATGAAGTGGCTGGTCACCGGTGCCGGCGGGATGCTCGGCCACGATGTGCTGGAGGAACTCGCCCGGCGCGGTGAGCAGTTCGTCGGTCTCGGCCATGGCGACCTGGACATCACCGACCCCGATTCGGTGGACCGGGCGTTCGCGGAGCACCACCCCGACGTGGTGGTGAACTGCGCGGCGTACACCGCCGTCGACGACGCCGAGACCGACGAGGAGCGGGCCCTTCGCATCAACGGCGAGGGGCCCCGGCTCCTGGCCCGCGCCTGCGCCACCACGGGCGCGCGGCTGGTCCATGTCTCCACCGACTACGTCTTCGACGGCGAGGCCCGCAGCACGCCGTACCCGGAGAACCACTCCACCGCCCCGCGCACCGCCTACGGCCGAACCAAACTGGCGGGCGAACAAGCCGTGTTGGAGGAACTCCCGGTTAACAGCGCGGTTGTGCGCACGGCTTGGTTGTACGGCGCCTGTGGGGGTAACTTCGTCCGCACGATGATCGAGCTGGAGGCACGTCGCGACACTCTCGACGTCGTCGACGACCAGCGCGGTCAGCCGACCTGGACCGCCGACGTCGCCGTGCGGATCGCCGATCTCGGCGCCCGTATCGGCCAAGTCGAGGGCGCGCACGGGGTGTTCCACGCGACCAGTTCCGGTGAGACCAGTTGGCACGGTCTCGCGCAGGAGGTGTTCCGGCTCATCGACGCCGACCCGGAGCGCGTCCGCCCCACCACGAGCGCGGCCTTCATCCGTCCCGCTCCCCGCCCCGCCTACAGCGCCCTCGGGCACGAGCGGTGGCGGGAGGTCGGCCTGGAACCGCCCAGGGACTGGCGGTCCGCCCTGCACGAAGCACTTCCGCATATCCGCAAGGAGATTTCTTCGTGAAACGTCATGAGTTCCTGCGGGGACTCCACAAGTCAACCGCGAACCGCAACTACCTGGAGATCGGCGTCAATGACGGCCGCAGCCTGACGCTCTCCCGGGTGCCCAGCGTCGCGATCGATCCCGCGTTCAAGGTGGTCACGGAGATCCGCTGTGACGTCCACCTGGCCAAGGCGACCAGTGACGACTTCTTCGCCCGGGACAACCCGCTGGTGCACCTTCGGGGCGGCCGTCACCCGCTGCGTCAACTGGCCCGCAACCGCAGCCCGTTGGGCTGGTGGAAGACCACCACGCTGGACCTGTCGTTCATCGACGGCATGCACCTCTTCGAGTACGCGCTGCGCGACTTCATCAACGTGGAGAAGCACTCGGACTGGGCCAGCGTCATCGTCTTCGACGACATGCTGCCGCGCAGCATCGACGAGGCGGCCCGGGACCGGCACACCGACGCCTGGACCGGCGACGTCTACAAGCTCGTCGAGATCCTCGCCCGCTACCGTCCCGACCTGGTGACGGTCCTCGTCGACACCCAGCCCACCGGGCAGTTGGTCGTCTTCGGCGCGGATCCGAGCAGCACCGTCCTCAAGGACAAGTACGACGAGATCGTCGCCGAGTTCGAGGTCCCGGACCCGCAGAAGGTGCCCGAGGCGATCCTGGAGCGCACCACCGCGGTGCAGCCCGAGGCGCTGCTCAACGCCGGATTCTGGGGCCCCCTCGCCAAAGCCCGCGACCGCGGGACCAAGCGGTCCCGCGGCTGGGAGCCCTTGCGCCGCTCGGTGGAACAGCTCAGCGTCAGCCGCTGACCTGCCCACCCCGCAGTCGCTCGTAGTAGGCGGAGCAGTCCGCGTAGGACGGAAGAAGTCCTGACTGCTCCGCCTCTGCCAATGTGGGCGCCTCGGCGTCCTTCTCGGACAGCACCGGCTCGAAGCCCTCGGGCCACTCGATGCCCAGCGCCGGGTCGAGCGGGTTGATCCCGTGCTCACGTCCGGGCGCGTAGCCCGTCGAACACAGATACACGACCGTCGCGTCGTCGGTCAGGGCCATGAACGCGTGCCCCAGCCCCTCCGCGAGGAACACCGCGTGCTTGGTGTCGTCGTCCAGCCGGACGGCCTCCCACTGACCGAACGTGGGAGAGCCGACGCGGATGTCCACGATCACGTCGAGGACGGCGCCGCGCACGCACTTCACGTACTTGGCCTGGCCCGGCGGCACATCGGAGAAGTGCACTCCGCGCAGCACACCGCGCCGCGACACCGAGCAGTTGGCCTGCGCCAGATCCAGGTCGTAGCCGGTGGCCTCGCGGAACTCCTCGCCCCGGAACCACTCGTGGAAACTGCCCCGGTCGTCAGGGAAGACCTTGGGCTCCAGGACCCAGGCGCCTTCTATCCCCAGTGCTCGCACGTTCTTCCGTCCTCCATGACTTGCTCGGGCAGTGCTGTTCGTTCCGCTGGTGTTACTTGTTCAGGGCGCGCTTCAGCTTGCGCGCCACCCGGCGGGCCAGCCCCGGCTTGGGCTTGGCGGCCACCGGCTTGGGGGCCGGCTTGGGCTCGGCGGGCTTGGCGCTCTTCGGCACCGACGCGACCCGGATGCCACCGGCGTCAGCGCTCACCCGCACCGGCAGCGCGAGGAAGCGCTGCCCGGTGGCGACCGGGGTCAGGCACACCGACGCGGTCCACGCCAGGTCCTTCAGATCGGCGGCGGGAACCTCGGCGGCCAGCCGTGCGCCGGAGGACTCGGGGGAGACCGTGCCGGGCACGTCCAGGGTCGTACCGGACGACTTGTGGGTCAGGCGCAGCAGTACGTCGGTGGCGGCGGCGACGTGGAAGGGGAGCAGGACGCCGACGCGGGAGCCGGTGACCGTGAAGTCCCCGGGCTTGAGGTCGCCGAGGCCGAGGCGCTTGCTCGCCTTGTCGACGTCGAGGGAGAAGTTGCCGTGCGGCTCGGTGTAGTACGGCAGCATCACCTGGCCGGCGACGACACCGGCGTGCCCGGCGTTCTCGCCGTGCTGGGGGACCGGGCCGAGGCGGCACTCCTTGTTCCAGGAGCCGATGACGACGCGGACGTAGGTGTCCCAGAGGCCGTCGCTCAGCGGGACGCCGCCGCCCGCGGTGGCGGGGTCGACGGTGGCCGTGGCGTGCAGCACCAGGCGGACGCCGTCGCCGTCGGCGACCGTCTCGTGGGTGATCTCGACGGGCTGGAAGTGCGAGGCGGCGCTGGCGCGTTCACGGACGACGAAGTCGGCCGTCGCCTTCTTGAAGAGGTGAGTGGCGTCGGCCGTGAGCATGGAGGTCGCCTCGGCGAGGTTCTTCGGCTCCGGGTGCTTGGGGCAGGGGGCGCCCTTGGCCGGGAAGATCGCCGGCTTGCCGTCGATGACGAACTCGGCCTGGTAGTGGACCAGCAGCTTGCCGTCGCGCCACTCGATCTCGCCCGGGACCGCCTGCGGTTTGAGCGACGCCTCCCACTTGGCGAGGTCGACGAGGTCGTCGTAGCGGTCGGCGGCGGCGAGGGCGGCGACCACCCGCAGTCGCGGAGCGAGACCGGCCGCGACGCCGGGGCCGAAGCGCTCGGTCATGACCCCGCGGATCTCCCTGAGGAGTTCCCGGCGGTAGTCGTCGGGGGCCTTGAGCAGCCGGCCGCCGCCGAGGCGCTCCATCATCTCCACGCGCAGCCAGCGGCGGTAGATCCGGTCGCGGGCCGGGCCCGGCTCGGTGTACTTCTCGACGACGTCGAGGGCCTCACGCAGGTTCTTGAAGTAGCCGACCGGGTCGAAGCGCTGGAAGCCGGCGTTCGAGGCGTCGTCGCGCTTGATGTGGTAGTAGCAGACGTAGTCGCTGAGCACGGCGACGTTGTCCGCGGCGAGGTAGGCCTCCGTCACGAAGACGTGGTCCTCCAGGCGGCGACGCCCCTCGGGGAACCGCAGGTCGATGCGGTCGAGGAAGGAGCGGCGGAGCATCTTGTGCGGGGTGAGGCTGTCCATCAGCGGCACGGTCTCGACCGACGCGCGCGGATGGTTCTGGCGGAACAGCTCCACGGGGACGCCGCGGCCCTTGCCGGCCATCTTGCCGACGATGACGTCGGCGCCGTTGGCCACGCCGTAGTCGTACATCCGCTCAAGGGCCTCGTCGCCGAGGTAGTCGTCGTTGTCGACGAACATGACGAACTCGCCCCGGGACGCGGCGATGCCGACGTTCCGGGGCTTGCCCGACCAGCCCGAGGCCTCCTGGTGGATGACGCGGATGTGGGGGTGCTCGGCGGCGACCTCGTCGAGCCGCGCGGGCGTGCCGTCCGTCGAGCCGTCGTTGACGAAGATCGCCTCGTACTCGTCGTTAGGCAGGGACTGCCTGAGGAGAGAGGAGATGCAATCCTCGATGTAGGGCCCTGGGTTGTACACAGGGACGACGACACTGACCTTGACCGACATCCGGCTTCTAGCCCCCTTGTTCGCGCTGCGTTTGCGCTGCCCGTTTCCCGATGTGGAACGGCGCGGTGGGGTGATGCTAACCCGGTCTGTCTCGATGCCGCCCATTGGGCTGGTGTTGGGCAACGGTTAACCCGCCGTGGACCGACGTCAGCTCGCGTCGTGCGTCTTGGCCAGAAGTTCCAGGATTTCGGCGGTCGTGCCCGTTTCGCCCAGACGGGGGAAGATTCGCTCGATGCTGTGGGCGTGCGAAACGGCGTCCAGATCGCTCATCGCGTCCGTCGCGAGAGTCACGTGATAGCCGTGCTCGTGGGCGGCGCGGGCGGTGGACTCGACGCCGATGCTGGTGGCGATGCCGGTCAGCACGATCTGCGTGATGCCACGGCGGCGCAGTTGTACATCGAGGCCGGTGCCGTGGAAGGCGCCCCAGTTGCGCTTGACGATCTGGATGTCGCCGGGGTGCCCGGACAGTTCGTCGACGACGACGTCCCAGCCCTCGGCGCGGGCCGCGCCGCCGGCGCGCTGCTGCTCGGTGCGACCGGGAACCGCGTCCGCGCCGTCGGCGGCGAAGGAGACCCGGACCAGGACCACGGGAAGGTCGGCGGCCCGGAAGGCGTCGGCGAGTTCAACGCTACGGGCGACGACCTCGGGGCCGCTGTACGGCTGGGTCGGGGCGCCGACGATGCCGCCCTGGAGGTCGATCACGACGAGGGCGGTGCGCGGGTCGAGGGTGGTGAGTGCCATGGGGGAGGCCTTTCAGAAGGTAGGGGGCTCAGATGGTCTTCGGGGTGAGGGTGCGCAGCGAACGGTCGGGCAGGGTGATCGCCAGGAGCAGCGCCGACCCGGCGGCCATGAACAGGGCCAGGTCGTGCAGTCCCGGGGTGCCGGCGCGGTGCGGGAAGAAGGCCGCGGTGGCCGCTGAGGCGGCGAGTGCGCCGAGGTACATGAAGGTGCGCAGCAGTCCGGCGGCGGACGCGATGCGCGCGGGCTCGGCCTGCCGGTACAGGGCGTTCTGCCCGGCCAGCCCGAGCAGGCCCTGCGGCAGGCCCAGCACCGCGCCGACGGCGAGCAGCAGCCACACCGGGCTGTGGGAGCCGACCAGGAACAGCCCGGCGCAGCCGACGACCTGGACGGCGCTGCCGATGAGCAGCTTGGCGCGGATCGCCTCACGGCGGCCGGTGAGGGAGGAGACGGCGAGGGCGCTGACCGACAGGGGGAGCAGCACGAGTCCGGCGCCGGCGGCGTGCAGCCCGCGCCCCTCCTCCAGCCACTGCGTGTAGCCGTAGAGGAAGGCGTACGAGGTGGTGTAGCCGAGGAACTGGCGCAGGTACGTGGTCACCAGGGGGAGGTTGCCGCCCAGCACCCGCAGGTCCACGAAGGGATCCGGGACGCGCAGTTCGCGTACGCCGAAACCGAAGGCCGAGGCGAGGGAGAGCAACGGCAGGTACCAGTGGTCGAGCCGTGGGGCGGTCAGGAAGATCATCAGCGAGACGAGCATGACGGCGAACAGGAGCATGCCGGGCGGGTCGACGTCGCGCCGGGTGCCGGCCGTGGGGGCCTTGCCCGTCCTCGGCAGGCGCAGCGCGCCCAGCACCAGACAGGCCACGGACAGGGGCACGTTGACGGTGAAGATGGCGCGCCAGCCGCCGACGCCGATCAGGAAGCCGCCGAGCGTGGGACCGATCACCGACACCGTCTGCGCGGAGACGGCGAGCGCGGTGAGGACGCCTGCCGGACTGTCCTGCCCGGTGCGTTCGGCCTCGCTCCGGGTCAGTTGCATCGCGGCCGGATAGGCGGCCGAGGTGCCGAACCCGAGCAGCACCCGGGCGGCGATCAACACACCCAGCGAGGGCGCGAGGGCGCCCATGAGTCCGGCGACACCGACCAAAGCCGTACCGATGAGATAGAGCCGACGCGGCCCGTACATGTCGACGAGCCGCCCGATGACCGGCTGGCCCACGGCGGTGGCGAGATAGAGCGCCGAGACCAGCCACACCGTCTGCGAGGGCGGGGCGCCGAAGGCGATGCCGATGGGCACGAGGGCCACGGCGATCATCGAGGAGTTGATCGGGTTCAGTACGGAGCCGAGAACCATCGGCGCAATCAGACGCTGGTCGAAGCCGGTCGGTGCGGGGCGGATGGTCCGTGGTGCGTGGGCGAGCCTCGGTATCACTGCTCTGACAGCCGTTCCATCAATGTCAGCGCGTCGAGGATCGTCCGCCGCTCCCGCTCGGTGTAGCGGTCCTCGAAGGCGCGGGCCAGCCACTCCTCGCGGACCTGCCGGTTGTCCTCGACCCGCTCGCGTCCGGCCTCGGTGAGCGTGACGAGTTGTCTACGGCCGTCCTCGGGGTCGGGGCTGCGGCGGATCAGCCCGTGCTGGTCGAGGGCGGCGAGGGTGGCGGCCATCGACTGCGGCCGGACCCCCTCGGCGGCGGCGAGGGCGCTGGCCGTGGCCGCGCCGTGCTTGCCGACCAGGGTGAGCGCCGACTCCTGCGAGGGCGTGAGGTCCTCGTCCGTCGCGACCTCCCGGATCCTGCGCCGCAGCCGACTGAGCACCACGCGCAGATCGCGCGCGGAGCGGGCGGCCGAGTCCGAGATGCCCGCGGGTGCGCCGGTGCGCTGCTGATCCATGACCCCCACCGTAAAACCGTCAGCAGAAACTGTCCAGCCAGAACTGAACAGCCTGACCTGAAGATCTGTGCCGCCTAGTCTGGTGTGGTGCGTCTGCTGCTGATGTCCGACACCCACCTCCCCAAGCGCGCCAGGGAACTGCCCGCACAGCTCCTCGCCGAACTCCCGCGCGCCGACGTCGTGTTCCACGCCGGAGACTGGGTCGACACCGCGACCCTCGACCTGCTGGAGAGCCGCAGCCGCCGACTCGTCGGTGTCCACGGCAACAACGACGGCCCCGAGCTGCGCGCCCGGCTCCCCGAGGTGGCGTACGCCGAACTGGGCGGCCTGCGTTTCGGCGCCGTCCACGAGACGGGCCCCGCCCAGGGCCGCGAGGCGCGCTGCGCGGACCGCTTCCCCGACCTGGACGTGCTGGTCTTCGGCCACAGCCACATCCCCTGGGACACCACGGCTCCCACCGGCCTGCGCCTGCTCAACCCCGGTTCCCCGACCGACCGCCGACGCCAGCCGCACTGCACCTACCTCACGGCGACGGTGGCTGACGGCGCTCTGACCGACCTCGTACTGCACCGGCTGCCGCCCAGAAGCTGACCGGGATCGCCTGCGCCCAGTGGGGTAGGCGAAACAGCATGGCTGATACACGAGAGGCCCGGCCGCAGCCCGCCCGCCAGGACGCAGCGCCCCGCACCGTCCTGCTCGTCATGTGCGCCGGCTACTTCCTTGTGCTGCTCGACGTCACCGTCGTCAACGTCGCCCTGCCCCGCATCGGCTCCGGCCTGCACACCGACATCGGCGGCCTCCAGTGGGTGGTCGACGGCTACGCCCTGGCCCTCGCCGCCCTCATGCTCACCAGCGGCACGGCAGGCGACCGCTACGGCCACAAACGCGTCGTGCTGGCCGGGCTCGCCGTCTTCGGCGCGGGTTCCCTCGCCTGCGGACTGGCACCGGACGTCGCCGTACTCGTCGCCGCCCGAGTGGTGCAGGGCATCGGCGCCGCCCTCCTCCTGCCGGGAACGCTGGCCATCATCAGCCGCGCGTTCCCCGACGACGCGGCACGCGCGCGTGCCATCGGCGTCTGGGCGGGCGTCGGCAGCCTGGCGCTGCCCGCCGGACCCCTGCTCGGCGGGGCGCTCACCGACTGGCTCGGCTGGCGGGCGATCTTCCTCATCAACGTGCCCGTCGTCCTGTTCGCACTGGTCCGCTCCGCGGCCGTCGTCCAGGAGAGCCGGGAGGCACGGGCCCGACGGCTCGATGTGCCCGGACTGCTGCTCGGCGGTCTGCTGCTGCTCGCGACGACGTACGCCTTCATCGAGGGCGGACGCGGCGGTGCGGGCTCCCCGCCCGTCCTGATCGCCGCGACCGTCGCCGTCCTGGCCCTCGTGGCGCTCACGGCGGCCGAACTCCGGCGCGGCGACGAGGCGATGCTGCCGCCGGCGCTGCTGCGCAGGCCGGCGTTCGACGCGGCGAACGCCACCGCCGGGATCATGAACCTGGGCACCCTGGGCACCTTGTTCGTCCTGATGCTGTACCTGCAGTCCGTGCAGCAGCGCTCGGCACTGGTCGCCGGACTGGCCGTCCTCCCCCTGTTCGCGCCCCTCGCGGTGATCGCCCCCTTCGGCGGCCGGATCACCAGCCGCATCGGGTCCCGGCTGCCGGCCACGGCGGGCCTGCTGATCGCCGCGACCGGCCTCGCCCTGCTGACCCGCGCACAGCCGCACTCCGGCCTCCCGGCCCTGCTCCCAGCCCTCCTCCTGTGGGGCATCGGCTGCGGCCTGCTCACCCCGGCCGTCGTCGCCGCGGCCATCGCCACCGTCCCCGCCGACCGCGCCGGCCTGGCCTCCGCCGTCAACAACACCGCCCGCCAGACGGGCGGCGCGATCGGCATCGCGGTGGCGGGCGCGGTCGCCGGGCCACCGCAGGACGTCGGCCGCTTCCTGCGCGGGTTTCATGCGGTCGCGTTGGGTTCGGCGGGGTTGTACGGCGGGGCGGCGTTGGTGGCGGTGATGTTGTTGCCGGGGAGTGTGCGGTGGTTCAGGGGTTGAGAACTCCGGGGAACGGTTGGGGAGTTGGGCGATAGGCCGGGCGCCGTGTGCGACCGAGTGGCGTGAGTGGTTGTCGGGTCACCGCAGGACGCCTGCTGCTTCCTGCGCGGGCTCATCTGGTCGCGCTGAGAACTCCGGGGAATCGGCGCGGAGTTGAGCGCCTGTGCCAGGCGCACTGCGCGCTCGCTCATGGATGCTCCGGCCGCACGCAGGCCCTGGCCGCCGAGGTCCCCGCAGTGGCCCGAGCGGTCCGTCACCCGGGCCCCGTCGTCCAAGACGGCGACTGCACCGCCGCTCCCCTCGCCCCGCCCCGACCGCCGAGGAGGCAAGTACCCGCGTCAGGTGGACGGCGTGTTCGCTCATGGACACCCCCGCCCCCGCGGTCGCCTGGGTCTCCGCAGCGGCCCAAACCGTCCGTCTCCGCAGCCCCGCTGTCCAAGACGCCCACTACGACCGCCGCCACCCCCACCAGCCCGTGCGCCTCCGCCCCCGCCCAGCCGGCCGGACCGGCCAGGTCACCGTGCCTGATGAATACCCCTGCCACCCCCGTCACTGCTCGCCCGCCCAGCCCGCCGGACCGGCCACCTCACCTTGCCCGATGAATAGCCCGCGCCGCCCCCGTCAGCGCGACCCCCGTCCCACCCCACCGCAGCGCGACGATCTCGGCGGCGACGGACACGGCCACCTCCTCGGGGGTACGGGCGCCGAGGTCGAGCCCGACCGGTGAGCGCAGGCGCGCCAACTCGGGCTCGCTCAGGTCGGATTGGAGAAGGCGCCGCATACGGTCCTCGTGGGTGCGGCGGCTGCCCATCGCCCCGATGTACGCGGCCGGCCGGCGCAGCGCCTCCTCCAGGAGCGGTACGTCGAACTTCGGGTCGTGGGTCAGAACGCAGATCACCGTCCGCTCGTCGGTGTCCGTGCCCCGCAGATAGCGGTGCGGCCAGTCCACGACCACCTCCACGCCCGCAGGGAACCGCTTCGGCGTGGCGAACACCGGGCGGGCGTCGCACACGGTGACCCGGTAGCCGAGGAAGTCGCCGATCCGGGCGACCGCCGCCGCGTAGTCGATCGCGCCGAAGACCAGCATCCGGGGCGGTGGCGCGAAGGAGTGCAGGAACACGGTGACGGAGTCCTCGCGCCGCTCGCCGCGAGGGCCGTAGTGGCGCAACCCCGTTGCGCCGAGGGCGAGTTCACCGCGGGCGTCGGCCGTGACCGCCACGTCGAGGCCGGTCGCGCCGAGGGTGCCGCCGACCCGGTCGGGCCAGACGGCGAGGGTGGCACCGCGCGCGGCTGGACCGTCGATCACGGTCGCGACGGTCACCGGTTCCCGGGCGGCGACCGACTGCGCGACCGCCCCGAAGGAGGGATCGGCCTCGGGTGTGACGGGCCGTACCAGCACGGTGATCTCGCCGCCGCAGGTGAGCCCGACCGCGAAGGCGTCCTCGTCGCTGTACCCGAAGGTCTCCAGCCGGGCCTCGCCGCTCGCCACGACCTCTCGCGCCAGCTCGAAGACGGCCCCCTCCACACAGCCCCCGGACACACTGCCCACGACCTCGTCGTCCGGGCCCACGGCCATCGCCGCACCGGGATCGCGCGGCGCGCTGCGGCTGACCGCGACGACGGTGGCCAGGCCGAACGGATTCCGCGCCGCGTACCAGCGGCCGAGCTCCGGGAGGATCTCCCGCACGATGCGCTCCTCTCACCGCCGTAGTTCCCTGTACGGACGTTAATCCGTTGGCGCCGCTCCCGCCGCTCTGCTGCACTGAGGGGCGTCAGTCGACGACGACCGAGGAGCCCTGAGATGCGCGCACCGTTCATGTCCGCCCAGGAAGGAAGGCCCCCCTCATCGAAGGACATGACCCCAGGTGCACTTGCTCAACCTCGGAATCCTCGCGCACGTAGACGCGGGTAAGACCAGCCTGACCGAGCGGCTGCTCCACTCGGCCGGTGTGATCGACGAGATCGGCAGCGTCGACGACGGGAACACCCGCACCGACACCCTCGCGCTGGAGCGGCAGCGGGGCATCACCATCAAGTCGGCCGTCGTCTCGTTCCCGGTCGACGACGTGACCGTCAACCTCATCGACACCCCCGGCCACCCGGACTTCATCGCCGAGGTCGAGCGCGTGCTCGGCGTGCTCGACGGCGCGGTCCTGGTCGTCTCGGCCGTCGAGGGCGTCCAGCCGCAGACCCGCGTCCTGATGCGCACGCTCCAACGGCTGCGTATCCCGACGCTCCTCTTCGTCAACAAGATCGACCGCCGCGGGGCGCGGTACGGGGATCTCCTGTCGTCGATCTCCGAGCGGCTCAGGGCAGCGGTCGTACCGATGGGCTCGGTCGAGGACCTCGGCACTCCGGAGGCCGGCTTCCTGCCGGGCCTGGGCCCGGGCGCGGCGGCCGTCCTCGCCGACCACGACGACGACCTGCTCGCCGCATACGTCGAGAACACCGTCTCCTACGACCGCCTGCGCACGGCCCTCGCCACCCAGACCCGCCAGGCCCTCGTGCATCCGGTCTACTTCGGCTCCGCCATCACCGGCGCCGGCGTGGACGCGCTGATCACCGGCATCAGGGAACTGCTCCCCGCCGCCGACGGCGACCCCCAAGGCCCGCTCTCCGGCACGGTGTTCAAGGTCGAGCGCGGTCCGGCGGGGGAGAAGATCGCCTACGCGCGGATCTTCTCCGGCACCCTGCGCACCCGCGACCGGATCACCTTCGGCGATGCGGGCGCGGAGGGCAAGGTCACCGCGGTCGGCGTTTTCGACCGTGGGGCGGACGTCGGCTCCGACTCCGTCCCGGCGGGCCGGATCGGCAGGCTGTGGGGACTCGGCGAGATCAGGATCGGCGACGCGATCGGCGTACCGAGGAAGGCGGCGTACGAGCACTTCTTCGCGCCGCCGACCCTCGAGACCGTCGTCGTCCCGGGCCCCGGCACCGATCGGCGCGCCCTGCACCTCGCGCTCACCCGACTCGCCGAGCAGGACCCGCTGATCGGCCTGCGCCAGGACGAGGTGCGCCAGGAGACGGCGGTCTCCCTCTACGGCGAGGTCCAGAAGGAGGTCATCCAGGCCACGCTCGCCGACGAGTTCGGGGTGCACGTCACCTTCCGCGAGACGACACCGCTGTGCGTCGAGCGGCCGGTCGGCACGGGCGCGGCGGCCGAGTTCAACAAGAAGGGATCGAACCCCTTCCTCGCCACCGTCGGCCTGCGCATCGACCCGACCCCGGTCGGTTCGGGTGTGCGGTTCGCTCTCGACGTCGAGCTGGGCGCGATGCCGTACGCCTTCTTCAAGGCCGTCGAGGACACCGTGCGCGAGACGCTCGGTCAGGGGCTGCACGGCTGGCGGGTCACCGACTGCGTGGTCACCATGACGCACTCCGGCTACTCGCCCCGGCAGAGCCACGCCCACCAGGGCTTTGACAAGAGCATGTCGAGCACCGGGGCCGACTTCCGCGGGCTGACCCCGCTCGTCCTGGTCGAGGCGCTGCGGCGGGCGGAGAGCCAGGTGTACGAGCCGATGCACCGGTTCCGCGTCGAGGCCCCGGCCGACACCCTCGGCGCCCTGCTGCCGGTGTTCGCCGCGCTGCGCGCCGTACCGCAGACCACCGAGACGCACGGGTCGCGCTGTGTGCTGGCGGGGATGGTGCCCGCGGCTCAAGTGCACGGGCTGGAGCGGCAGTTGCCGGGGCTGACGCGCGGGGAGGGTGAGTGGGAGAGCGTCTTCGACCACTACGCGCCCGTCGCCCATGGCGCCGTTCCGGAGCGGGCGCGCACCGACCACAACCCGCTGAACCGGAAGGAGTACCTGCTGAACGTCGCGCGCCGGGTCGCCTGATGTGTCAACAGGGCAGGTAGAGGGCAAACTTACTCATGAGTCAGAAGTGTTGACAGTGTCCGGAAATCACCGGACTGTAGTGGACATGACGAATATCCGGGCGCGTTTGATCGTTGTCCTGGTTGTCCTCTGCGGATTCCTGTCGGTGGCGGGTGCCGGGCCCGCCACCGCCGCCACCCCAACCGACTCCCTCTGGTTCGACGGCTCACCGCTGACCGTGCAGAACGGCAGCTTCGTCGACGGCTACGGCCGCCAGGTCGTACTGCGCGGCTACAACGTCTCCGGCGAGACCAAGCTGGAGGAGAACAGCGGTCTCCCCTTCGCCTCGGTCGCCGACGCGAAGAAGTCCGCGACCGCGCTGCGCGCCCTCGGCGGCGGCAACTCGGTCCGCTTCCTGCTCTCCTGGGCCCACGCCGAACCCGTACGCGGCCAGGTCGACACCACCTATCTGGCCGCCGCCACCGCCCAGATGCAGGCGTTCCTCGACGCCGGCATCCGCGTCTACCCCGACTTCCACCAGGACCTCTACTCCCGGTACCTGTTCAACACGGGAAGCTGGTACACGGGCGACGGAGCCCCCAAGTGGGCTGTGGCGCTGGGGAGTTATCCACAGGAGTCGTGCGGGATCTGCCTCTTCTGGGGTCAGAACATCACCCAGAACTCGGCGGTGACCAAGGCTCAGTACGACTTCTGGCACAACAACTACGGCCTCCAGGACTCCTTCCTCACCACCGCCCAGTCGACCATGACGTACATCCAACAGCACCTGAGCTCCGACGAGTTCGCGGGTGTCGTCGGCTTCGACCCGTACAACGAACCCTTCGCCGGGACCTACGACTCCGGCCAGACCAGCCGCACTTGGGAGCAGAACCTGCTCTGGCCGTTCTATGTGAAGTTCCGCGCCCGGATGGACGCGGCGGGCTGGACGGCCAAGCCCGCCCTCGTCGAACCGAACCTCTTCTGGAACTCCAACATCTCCAGCCAGGTGCAGGAGGGCGGACTCCTCGACGCCGGCACGCTCGGCTCGCGGTACGTCTTCAACACCCACTTCTACGACCAGAAGGCGATCTCCGGCATCCTGATGTGGGGGAACGCGGCCGACGGCCAGTACGCGACCGACTTCGGCACGGTGCGAGACCGGGCCTCGGCGGCCGGCACCGCCGCCATCGTCAGCGAGTTCGGGCATCCGCTGTCCGGTACGGTCGCGGGCAAGGCGCCGACCGTCCTCAAGGCGATGTACCAGGCCCTCGACTCCCGCCTGCCGGGCGCGAGTTGGTGGTCCAACCCGACAGGCTCGGGACCCGTCCTGTCCGGTACGCAGTGGCAGTGGGACATCTACAACGGCCGCCACGACGAGGTGATGAACGACAACCCCGACAAGGTGCTCACCTCCGGCGACGCCTGGAACGACGAGGACCTCTCCGCCGTCAATATGACGGACTCCGGCACGGTGACACTCCGTCAGGACGCCCGTCTCCTCGACCGGATCTACCCGAGCGCGACCGCCGGCACCACGGTCGCCTTCACCTACGAGGATCGCTCCCGCGACGGCTCCACGACTCTCACCTGGAACCCCGTCCCCAGCACCCTCCCGAACGTGTCGTCACTGGTCGGCTCCGGCCAGTACGGCCTGCTGCTCTGGCGCTCCAACAGCTCCACCGCCCCCACCGAACTCCACCTCCCGGCCTCCTTCCCGGCGGCGTCCACCACCGTGGTCTCCGACCTGGGAGCCGTCTCGGGCCTCCCGGCGTACAGCGCCTCGACCCCGATCGGCTACGCCAACGAACCGGGCGGCACCGGCAGCCACCGCGTCCTGCTCTCCGCCACGGGCTCGGGCACCCTGCACTACGCCCTCATCACCAACGGCGCGTCGAGCCCCTCCTCGACACTGCTGAGCGCGGCCAAGTCCGAACTGGCCGCGTGGGCGGCGGCGCACAGCTGAGCGGTAGAGGGCGTCGGCCATCGGCCGTACCGATGGCCGACGCCCCAACCACCAAGCGGGCCACGGCCCTTGACTCACTTGTCCGACGTGCCCGGAGTCCACATCCCGAGCCACTGCTCGGCGTCCCAGGCCACGAACCGCTCCACCTCGGCGAACCCGAGCTTCGCCGCGAGTCGCATCGAGCGGGTGTTGGCGGTCTGGGTGGTGAGCATCACGGGTTCGCCGGGAAGGACGTCGGCGAGCCAGCCGAGTGCCGCCGCGCACGCCTCGGCGGCGTACCCGAATCCCCACGCCCGCGACAGGAACAGATAGCCGAGATCGGCCTTCCCCGCAGCAGCAGGGCGACTCTGCTCCGGTGTTCTCCTGAGCAGGATCAGGCCGATCATCGACCCGTCGCGCTCGACGACGAAACTTCCGGGCCTGCGCCCGGGTACCTCAGGGATCTCGCGCTCAATGTCGTCACGCGGCCGGGCGCCGCCGAGGTAGGTGTGCACCTCCGACGAGGCGAACAGCTCGACGAACGCCGCACGGTCGTGGCTCTCGGACTCACGGAGCACGAGCCGCTCGGTCCTGGTCGGCTCGGGCGGCCAGGCCACGGATGTCAGATCTTCCATCCACGCACGCTAACTGGTGTGCGCAGGCGGCCGGTTCACCTGGTGCCCTCCTCGCCGTGTTCCCTGTTGCCCACTCCACCCGCGTCCACGTCCGTGAAATGGCCGGGCGCTGTTGGCCGTTGCCCACGACAGGGCCCAAGGACCAGCACCTCGCCCCCTGTCCGACGAAGCCCTCAAGGCCGGGCATGTGCGGCGCAACCCGCGTGTGGCGCCGCATGTGCAGGGCGGCGACGTCTGGTCCTTCGCTGTCGCCGAGGGCGAGGCGCGTTCCTGGAGCAGTTGGTCGCCGAACGCCGGGTGGTCATCCGGTTGAAGGCGGATCGCCTGTACGGCACGGCGCTCGACATCGACGGCTAGCCGCTCACCGGTTGACGCCTAGGCCGCGACGACCGCGACGCCGGTCCTGCCTCCGTCGACGTCCACCACCGTTCCGTGGACGAAGGCCGCCTCGTCGCTGGCCAGCCAGACCACGGCGTGGGCGATGGCGTCCGGGGTGCCGACCTGGCCGGCCGGGGTGCCCTTCATCATGATCTCGCCCGGGTGGGGCTCGCCGCCCTCCGGCGTCGGGGGCAGGATCACGCCGGGGGAGATCGCGTTGACCCGCACGCCCTGCGGGCCGAACTCGGCGGCCCAGGCCCGGGTGAGGGTCTCCATGGCGCCCTTGGTCGAGCTGTACAGCGCGCCGAGCGGGACGGCCAGGCGCGCGATCCATGAGCCGAGGTTGACGACCACCCCGCCGCCGGACTCCGCCATGACCGGGGCGACGGCGGCGGTGAGGAAGAACGGCGCCTTCACGTTCACGCCGTAGACTTGGTCGAAGGTCTTCTCGTCGGTGTCGACGGTGCTCGGGGCCGGGTAGACGCCGGCGTTGTTCACCAAGATGTCGATCCGCCCGCCCAGGGCCTGACGGGCCCGCGCGGCCAGATCCCGGGAGGCCTCAGCGCTGCCGTCCAGGTCCGCCGCGAGAAAGTCGGCCCGGCCGCCGGACGCGCGGATCCCCGCCACGACCTCGGCGCCCCGCTCCTGACTCCGTCCGGACACCACGACATGGGCGCCCTCGGCGGCGAACGCCTCCGCGATGGCCTGCCCGATGTTGCTGGTCGATCCGGTGACCAGCGCCGTCTTGTTCCGCAGCCGTTCCGTCATGGCTCATGTGTCCCTTGTCCGTGCCGTCCCCTGTGTGGGGCCGCGGACCACTGTGCGCCGCAAATAATGGACTAGCAAGTCCAGAAAGCTGGGACCCGGAGGGGGAGGCCGCACAGCCGCCCAACGGTTAACTTTGTCCGCGCCGATGCGCACACAATGTGCACCCTCTCCGCTCGCTCCGATCGTTCGCGCAGGTCAGCGCCCACTCGGACACCCTCCGCCGCATTACTTGACGAAAAGTGATGAAGGAGCAGCCTTTTCCGTAAGACCTCGGACACGACAAGATTGGCCCGATGGTCAAAGAGACAGGGGTGCGACAGTGACGGGCAGGCTCAAGGCGCCGACCGGTCGTTACGGCGGCAAGTCCGCCCAGGAGCGGCAGGCCGAGCGGCGCGGACGCTTCCTGGACGCCGCGCTCCAGTTGTTCGGCGACACCCCCGGCTACCGCGGCACGACCGTCGCCGCGCTCAGTGAGGCCGCGGGCCTGTCCACCCGGCAGTTCTACGAGGAGTTCCGCAGCCTGGAGGACGTCCTGGCCGCACTCCATCTCCAGGTCAACGACTGGGCCGAGGAAGCCGTCCTGACCGCGCTCACCGCCGCCGAGGGGCTGCCGCTCGCCGAGCGGGCCGGCGCGATCTTCCACGCCTACGCCGAGAACGTGACCGTGGACCCGCGCCGCATCCGCATGACCTTCGTCGAGATCGTTGGGGTCAGCCCGCGCCTCGAGGAACAGCGGCTGGCCCGCCGCGCCCGCTGGATCAACCTCATCTGCTCCGAGGCGAAGGCCGCCGCCGAGCGCGGGGAGGCGGCCCGGCGCGACTACCGGATCGCCGCGACGGCGTTCATCGGCAGCGTCAACGGCCTGCTCCACGACTGGAGCGCCGGCTGGGTGGACGCCACGCTGGACGAGGTCGTGGACGAACTGGTCCGCCAACTGCTCGGCATCATGCGGCCGCCGGGCTGGAGCGGCTAGGGCGAGTCGTCGCCGGCGTACTCGTCCAGGCGGCGGGCCAGCGCGCGGACGAGGTCGCGCAGGGCGGCCGGGTGTTCGACGACGAACGGGCGGTCGAGGGCGGCCAGCACGGGCGGGATCCAGTCCAGTCGCTCGGCCCGGATCCGGACGTGGACCCAGTCGGCGGCGCCGTCGGGCGGCGTGGTCAGGGTGGCGATCCCGGCGGGGAGATGCCCGCGAATGTGCTGCACACTGCCCCGGATCCGCAGGGACACATCATGAGCCCAGGGTGTGCGCGCCAGACCGTCCAGCACGGTGGCCGCCGGGTCGAAATCCGCTGGGACGTCGAACGAGCCGGACCGCACGCTCAGAGCGGCGATCCGGTCCAGGCGGAAGGTGCGCACCTCCCCGTCGGCGGGGTCGGCGCCGGTGAGATACCACCGTCCGGCATGCGCCACGAGACCGTACGGCAGGACGGTGCGGGTGCTGCCGCGGCCCTTCCGGTCGGTGTAGCCGATCGCCACCGGGCGCCGGTGGAGTGCGGCCTCGGCGAGTTCGAGCAGCACCCCGGTCTCGGGCGCGGTGGCGGCGCGGGAGGGCGCGGTGAAGTCGGCGGTGTCCAGCAGGGCGTCCAGCCGTCGGCGCAGGGCGGCGGGCAGGACGCGCAGCAGTTTCGACGTGGCGCTCTCGCCGGCCGCGGCCGACGAGGTGACCAGCCCGGCCTTTCGCCCGGCCAGCAGACCGAGCACCACGGCCAGCGCCTCCTCGTCCGTGAGCATCAGCGGGGGCATCCGATAGCCGGGAGCGAGCCGGTAGCCGCCGTAGCGACCGCGTACCGAGTCGACGGGGACGCCCAGGTCCAGCAGGTGACCGACGTAGCGGCGGACCGTACGTTCGTCGACGCCCAGCCGGGCGGCCAGGTCGGGGACGGTACGGAGGCCGCCGCCCTGGAGGATCTCCAGCAGGGCGAGCACCCGCGCGGTCGATGTGGTCACCCGGAAAGTCTGCCCCCGATACCGGGCGGATCCTGCCCGGTATTGCTCCTAGCGTGAGAGACGCCCCTGCCTCCGGCACCACCTCCGAACAGGAAACGCTCATGAACTTCGTCTCGATCCGCGTCATCACCGACGACGTCGCCCGCCTCGTCCGGTTCTACGAACAGGTCACCGGCGTCCCGGCCACCTGGTCGACCCCTGATTTCGCCGAACTCGTCACGCCCGCCTGCACGGTGGCGATCGCGAGCACCCGCACGGTGGCACTGTTCGGCACCGATTCCGCGCGGCCCGCCGCCAACCGCTCGGTGATCACCGAGTTCCGGGTGTCCGACGTGGACGCCGAATACGAGCGTCTGACCTCCCTGGACTGCGAGTTCGTCCAGAAGCCGACGACGATGCCCTGGGGCAACCGCTCCCTCCTCTTCCGCGACCCCGACGGCAACCTGGTCAACCTCTTCACGCCGGTCACTCCCGAGGCGGTGGCACGGCAGCAGCGCTAGACCAGCTCGTCCAGGGCGGTCAGCACGGGTGTGACACCGTCCTCTGCGCGTACCCGGGCGCCGAGGACCCGCGCGCGCTGGGCGTAGCCCGGTTCACGAGTGGCCCGTACGAGCGCGGCGGCGAGGGCGTCGGCGGTCAGGTCGCGCAGGGGTACGACCGCCGGGGCCACGCCAAGGGCGACCAGCCGCGAGGCCCAGAACCCCTCGTCGAACTGGATCGGCACCGGCACGGCCGGCACCCCGGCGCGCAGCCCAGCTGCGGTCGTGCCCGCCCCACAGTGATGGACCACCGCCGCCATCCGCGGGAACAGCGCAGAGTGCGGCACCTCGCCGATGGTCAGGACATCGTCACCGGCCCCTTCGAGGCCGCCCCAGCCGCGCTGGATCACCCCGCGCAGCCCGGCCCGGCGCAGGGCGCGCACGATCTCGGTGCTCAACCGCTCCCGGTCGGGCACCGTGGCGCTGCCGAGGCCCACGAACACCGGGGCGGGCCCGGAGTCGAGGAAGTCCCGTAGTTCGTGGGGGAGTTGGGCGTCGCCGTCGTACGGCCACCAGTAGCCGGCCACGGTCAGCCCCGGCCGCCAGTCGGCCGGTCGGGGTACGACGAGCGGGCTGAAGCCGTGGTGGACGGGCCAGTTCTGCCGCTCCCGGGCACGGAGCGCCGAACCGGACCGGGTGTGCCGCAGGCCGAGACGGGCCCGAACATCGGGTACGGCAGTTGCGAAGACGTGCTCCACGGCCCGGTTCACCCCGTGCCCGGCGATACGGTTGCCGACCCCACCCCAGGAACCTCCACCGAGCGGCGGTGGCGCGAACTCCCTTGTCGGAGCCACGGGTTGGAGATACACACCCATGCTGGGCAGCGACAACCCCTCGGCGAGGGCGTGTCCCAGTGGTCCCAACGAGGCGGCCACCAGCAGGACTTCACTCGCCCGGGCGGCCGTCAGGAGGTCGTCGGTCATGCGCTCGACCACCGCCCGCGCCATGCCCGCCAGCCGCAGCAACTTGCCGGCCCCGGAGGAGCTGCGATGCAGCCCGCGCCCCCGCGAGGACTCCAACTCGGCCCGGGGATCCACCGGAAGGGGGTGGAAGTCGACACCCGACCCCGCGACCAGCGGTGCGAAGCAGCCGTGGGTGACGAGCGTGACCTCGTGCCCCGCCAGGGCCAGGGCATGCCCGAGACCGGTGTACGGGGCCACGTCGCCCCGGGAGCCCGCCGTCATGATCGCTACTCGCACGACGGTCAGTATCCCGCCGGTATCCCGCTGGTGGGCGGGACGCGCGGGATTCCAACTGCCGCGTGTGTCACAACCGTTGACTTCCGTCCCCGGCGGCTCTACTTTTCAGCGCGCCGTCTCGTTCGGCTAACCGATCCATGTTCGATATTTCGGATAATCGGCAAAGGAGCCGCATGTTCCGCACCCCCCTCCTGCGCGCCCTCGCGACGGCCGCAGCGGCAGTCACCCTGCTTCTCTTCACCAGACCCGCGCCCGCCGACCCGCTCCAGGCGGCCCCCGTCGCCTCAGCGACCCGTCAGATAGCCGTGCCCACCGCGCCGATGGGCTGGGCCTCCTGGAACAGCTTCGCCGCGAAGATCGACTACAGCGTCATCAAGGCACAGGTCGACGCGTTCGTCGCCTCGGGCCTCCCGGCGGCCGGCTACAAGTACATCAACATCGACGAGGGCTGGTGGCAGGGCACCCGCGACAGCGCGGGCAACATCACCGTCGACACCAGCGAGTGGCCCGGCGGGATGAGCGCCATCGCCGACTACATCCACAGCAAGGGCCTCAAGGCCGGCATCTACACCGACGCCGGCGCGAACGGCTGCGGCTACTACTACCCGACGGGCCGCCCCGCCGCCGCGAACACCGGCAGCGAAGGTCACTACGACCAGGACATGCTCCAGTTCTCGCAGTGGGGCTTCGACTTCGTGAAGGTCGACTGGTGCGGCGGCGACGCCGAGGGCCTCGACGCGGCGACGGCGTACAAGGCGATCAGCGCCTCCGTCACGAAGGCCACCGCCTCCACGGGTCGCGCACTGACCCTCTCGGTCTGCAACTGGGGCTATCAGAACCCCTGGAACTGGGCGCCGGGCCTGGCCCCCATGTACCGGACGAGCACGGACATCATCTACTACGGCAACTCGCCGTCGACGACGAACATGCTCTCCAACTTCGACCAGGGTCTGCACCCGGCCGCCCAGCACACCGGCTACTACAACGACCCCGACATGCTGATGGTCGGCATGTCCGGCCTCACCGCCGCGCAGAACCGCACCCACATGGCGCTCTGGGCCATCTCCGGCGCCCCCCTCATGGCCGGCAACGACCTGACGACCCTCACCTCCGAGACCACCGGCATCCTCACCAACCCCGAAGTCATCGCCGTCGACCAGGACGCGCGTGGCCTCCAGGGTGTCAAGGTCGCCGAGGACACCACCGGACTCCAGGTCTACGGCAAGGTCCTGTCCGGCACCGGCAACCGCGCGGTCACCCTCCTCAACCGCACCTCCTCCGCCCAGAACATCACCGTCCGCTGGTCCGACCTCGGCCTGACCACCGCGTCCGCCACCGTCCGTGACCTGTGGTCCCGCTCCAACATCGGTACCTACGGCACGAGTTACACGACGAGTGTTCCAGCCGGCGGCTCCGTGTTCCTGAAGATCAGCGGCGGTACCGAGGCGGCGAGCACCAACTACACCGCCACCTCCACCGGCAAGTACACCGGCATCAGCGCGGCGAGCACCGGCCTGAACGTCGTCGACGTCACCTACACCAACACCGGCTCCACCGCTGTCACCGGCACCCTCCAGGTCAACGGCCAGACCGCGACGACGGTCTCCTTCCCGCCGACCGGCTCCAGCCCCGGCACGATCTCGGTCCAGGCCGACCTGTCGAAGGGATCGGCCAACTCCCTCACCCTGACCGGCAGTTCACTCCCCACCCTCGGCGCGGTCAACGTCCAGCCCATCCCGGGCACGAACGGCTCCCTGATCGTCGGCACCCAGTCCGGCCGCTGCGCCGACGTCTACAACAACACCATCACCAACGGCACCCAGGCCGAGATCTGGGACTGCAACGGCGGCCAGAACCAGGCCTGGACCTACACCTCCCGCAAGGAACTCGTGGTGTACGGCAACAAGTGCCTGGACGCCTACAACAACGGCACCACCAACGGCACCAAGGTCGTCATCTGGGACTGCAACGGCCAGAACAACCAGAAGTGGACCGCCAACTCCGACGGCACCCTCACCAACGTCAACGCGGGCCTCTGCCTGGACGCCAACGGCGCCGCCACGGCCAACGGCACCCAGCTCATCCTGTGGACCTGCGGTACGGCGAACAACCAGAAGTGGACGCTGACCTAGCCGTACCGGCTTCCGTGTGACATCTCGTCCCGCCGGTCCTCAGGACCGGCGGGACGAAGGCGCCGCAGGGCGCCTCTGCCAGATCATGACTGGGTGGCATCCCACTCTGCTTGCAGCCGGCGGAGTTGCTCCTCGCTGAGCGGAGGCTCAAAACCGCCCGGGAACATCAGAGTGAGTGGCTGTGGCCACATGCTTTCGGGCCCGTGCTCCTCACAGTGCAGAGCCACAAGATGCGGTCCCTCTCCGCAAGCCGCGCCTCGGTAGAAGCGGTCGTGCGCCTGGGGAGGAGGCAGCACGCGATCATTGTGCCAAAGGCTGCATCGAGGTCCTGTCGGTACTTGAACGCGATCGTGTCGATCACTTGACGGTGATCACGCCACCACTCGAAGGAAACGGCTTAGGCGAACGCGCCGACGACCAATCCCGTCGCCACGAGCACGGCGCATGCCAACAGGCAACAGGCGACGACGCGTTGCCGCAGTCGCCGATACCTCTCCTCATATTCGTCCCGCAGTTGACGGCCCCGCTCAGCCGTGCGTTGCCACGACAGCCGGGTGAGGGCCAGGTACTCCACCTCGAACTGCCGCTCCACTTCGTCCCGTTGGCTGTCGGTGAGCCAGTCGAGCCGGGCCGCGAAACGCACGGCCGCCATACGGCTCTCCGTGCGGGCGGCTGCGATCAGCAGGTGCCCCTCGATCTCGTTGAGGAACGCCCCCTGGTCCGGGGGGTGTTCGTCCATGGCGGTCACCGTGGCGTCAACTTTCGTTCCAGCGCCGGGACATCGGGGTGATGCATGTCGAACGCCGGGGACTCACTCCGGATGCGCGGGAGAGTGAGGAAGTTGTGCCGCGGGGGCGGGCAGGACGTGGCCCACTCCAGGGAGCGGCCGTAGCCCCACGGGTCGTCGACCTCGACCTTCTTGCCGTACTTGGCCGTCTTCCACACGTTGTAGAGGAACGGCAGGATCGACAGGCCGAGCAGGAAGGAGAAGATCGTCGACACCGTGTTGAGTGTCGTCAGGCCCTCCACCGCCAGGTAGTCGGGAATCCGGCGCTGCATTCCGTTCACGCCCAGCCAGTGCTGGACCAGGAAGGTGCCGTGGAAGCCGATGAACAGCGTCCAGAAGGTGATCTTGCCGAGGCGCTCGTCGAGCATCTTGCCGGTCATCTTCGGCCACCAGAAGTGGAAGCCGGAGAACATCGCGAACACCACGGTGCCGAACACGACGTAGTGGAAGTGCGCCACCACGAAGTACGAGTCCGAGGTCGAGAAGTCGAGGGGCGGGGACGCGAGCATCACGCCGGTGAGGCCGCCGAACACGAACGTGATGAGGAAGCCGGTGGCCCAGAGCATCGGGGTCTCGAAGGACAAGGACCCCTTCCACATGGTGCCGATCCAGTTGAAGAACTTCACGCCGGTCGGTACGGCGATGAGGAACGTCATGAAGGAGAAGAACGGCAGGAGGACACCGCCGGTGACGTACATGTGGTGGGCCCACACCGTCACCGAGAGGCCGGCGATGGAGATGGTCGCGGCGACCAGGCCCATGTAGCCGAACATCGGCTTGCGGGAGAAGACCGGGATGACCTCGGAGATGATGCCGAAGAACGGCAGCGCGATGATGTACACCTCTGGATGGCCGAAGAACCAGAAGAGGTGCTGCCACAGCAACGCCCCGCCGTTTGCGGCGTCGAAGACGTGTGCCCCGAATTTTCGATCCGCCTCCAGCGCGAAGAGCGCGGCGGCCAGGACGGGGAAGGCGAGCAGGACCAGGACGGCGGTCAG
>NZ_JBFAZO010000006.1:584980-590515 GCF_040681835.1 Streptomyces sp. NPDC051576 | reverse complement strand
GCCACAAGCGGCAGAGCGTTTTCAACCACACCCGGCGCCCCTGGGTAGGTGAACCATACGAGGGGCTCACCACAGCCCGCAGAACAACGTAGGGACTGTTTTTCGGGAGGGGCGGGGGTAACGGGGATGGCTCAACAAGGCGACGAGGAGCGGGAGTTCGACATCCGGTGGGCGGACGCGGCCGAGCACAAGGAGCCCTCCGCGCGGGCCCGGATGCTCGCGGCCCGCTGGAAGGAGAACCCTCCGGGGCCGGTGCCGTTCCGGGGTGAGCCGGAGGGAGTGGGGCCGCGGCGGTCGTCGTGGATATCGACGGCGCTCGTGCTGGGGAGTGTCGTCGCGGTGATCGTGCTGCTGGGGTGGAGCGGCTTCCGGGCGCCGTGACAGCCGGTATGAAGGCGATTCTCAGGGACCTTTTGCTCCGCCTAGGGCCGATCGGGACCGCTTCATGGGAAGCGGCGGGTGCACACTGGGCGGTGGGACGAGTGCCTGACTGCGGGGTGATGGCAGATGCAGAGCCGCTTCCGGAGCGACCGGCGGTTGACCGTGCGTATGGGGGTCACGCTGTTCCTGCTCGGATTGCTGTACGTGGTGTTCGTGGCCGCGTTGATCGTGTTGCTGAAGTCCTGGGTGCTGGTCGTGGTGCTGGCCGGTGGGCTGCTCCTCGCGCAGTACTGGTTCTCCGACCGGATCGCGCTGTACGCGATGCACGGGCGGATCGTGGAGCGGGACGAGTATCCCGAGCTGCACGGCGTGATCGACCGGCTGTGTGCCGTGGCCGACATGCCCAAGCCGGTCGTCGCCGTCTCCGACATCGACATGCCGAACGCCTTCGCCACCGGGCGGAACGCGGACAACGCCGTCATCTGCGTGACCACCGGTCTGCTACGGCGGCTGGAGCCGGCCGAGCTGGAGGGGGTGCTCGCGCACGAGCTGTCGCACGTGGCGCACAAGGACGTCGCGGTGATCACGGTGGCGTCGTTCCTCGGGGTGATCGCCGGGCTGATGGTGCGGTTCGCGTTCTACTCGCAGATCTTCCGGGGGCGCAAGGACCAGAACACACTGGCCGTCTTCGCCGGGATCATGGGGATCTCGGCGGCCGTGTACGCGATCAGTTTCCTGCTGATCCGGGCGCTGTCCCGGTACCGGGAGCTGGCGGCGGACCGGGCGGCGGCGCTGCTCACCGGGCGGCCCTCGGCGCTGGCCTCCGCGCTCACCAAGGTCGACGGCGACATCGCCCGTATTCCGACGAAGGACCTGCGGACGGCTCAGGCCTTCAACGCCTTCTACTTCACCCCGGCGACCGGCACCGAGCCCGGCTTCACCAAGTACTTCTCGACCCACCCGAGCCTGGAGCAGCGGCTCGATCAACTGGGGCGGATCTCCGCCGAGTTGGGTGAGGCGGCGGTGCCCGGCATCGGGAAGGCGGACTGAGGATGGGGTTGCTGGACATCCTGCTCGGCCGTACGAAACCGGTCGCCCCCAATCTCGACCAGCTCTTCGCGCTGCCGTCGGCGGCGGTCACGCTGGAGGCGGCGGCCGGGTTCACGCCGACCGGGCGCGGTGCGGTGTGCTTCGCCACGGTGGAGGGCGGGGCCTTCGAGCAGACGCACCGGGAGGTCCAGGCACTGCTGGACGCGGACGCGGAGCGCACCGGTCCGCCTGTGGAGCTGGTCCAGGACAAGTACGGCTACTCGTGGCTGGTCTCGCACCGGACGCCGGAGCAGTTGTCGGCGCTGGTCAACGATCTGCACGCGGTGAACAGCGCGATGGAGGTCAACGGGTTCGGGCCCCAACTGCTGTGCTCGGTGGCCGGTTTCGAGGGCGGCGGGGCTGGCGGAGGGCGACGGCTGGCGCTCGTATACCTCTACAAGCGCGGGACGTTCTTTCCGTTCGCGCCGCTGCCCGGTGACGGGCAGCGGCGCGACAGCGCGCTGGAACTCCAGGTCAAGTCGATGCTCGGCAACGACCTGCGGATCGAGCAGGATCTGAGCCGGTGGTTCCCGGTGTGGGGCGCCCCCGGGCTCTGATGCCCGCGACGATTCCCGGTTACTTCTTGTCGCGCGCCTGGCGGCGGGACTCTATGGGGCGCTCGCGGCGGTAACGGCGCTCCCACTGGGCCTGCTTGTCACGGCGGTCGCGGTAGGCGCGGTAGCTCGACGGGCTGGACCCGCCTCCCGAGGACGACGAGGACGACGTAGACGTGGAGGAAGACGACGTCGAGGAGTCCCGGCCGTACTGCACGTAGAGGAAGAGGACGGCGACCGCGGCCAGCCACCAGACGTGGTTGCCGAAGCCGAGAAGGACCAGGACGGCGGTTCCGGAGAGGACGATGGTGCCCATGACGGGCCTCCGTGGGCGTGGGTGTGTACGAGCGGTGATGGGCTCGGTGATGGGTTTTTGTCGCGACGGGGCGCTGGGGATGGGCGTCCGTCCGTCGGTGCGTAGAGACTAGCCCCGAGTCAGCGGGGTGATGCCGGTCCTGCCGAAAGCGGTGGCGGGTCCCTCCGTAACGTGTGTCCAGCGTAGGGAGGCCATCACTCGGCGTGCATCTTGTTTTTCGGCGACCGGTCGCGGCCGGTCGGTGTCAGATGCCCGGGGCCGCCGTGACCACGCCCGCCGCGACGGCCGCGTTCAGGGTCGCGTGGTCGGTGGTGGTCTGGGTGGCGTAGGCCGAGGCGAAGTCGGCCACGGCGTGTTCGAAGGTGTCGTTGCCGCCCAGGTACGCGGCGATGGCGACGCGGTCGCCGGAGCGGGCGTGGGCGCGGGCCAGGGCGGTGCCGCACAGGCGGCCGTAGGCGAGGAGTTCGGCCGGGCTCATGCCGGCGACGTCTGCCGAGCCCTTCATGTCGCGCAGTTGGCGCCAGTAGAAGGCGCGGCCCTGCGGACCCGACATCCAGCCGAGGAAGATGTCACTGGCGGCCTGGAGCAGGCGCTGGCCCGCGACGACGCGGTGTCCGGGGTGGATGTACGGTCCGCTGGGCAGGTGCTCCTCCAGTACGGACTGCCGCGCCTCCTTGATCTGGAGGAACAGCGGGTCGTCCTGGTCGCGGCCGGCGAGCAGCACGATGAAGCAGCGGGTGCCCACGCTGCCGACGCCGACGACCTTGCGGGCGGCGTCGACGAAGCGGTAGCGGTCCAGGAGCAGGCGGCGCTCCTCGGAGAGGGTGGAGCGGTAGTCGCTGAAGATCTTGCGCAGGGACGCCATGTCCTGCGCGCCGGCCGGTTCGAGCAGGGGCGGGTCGTGGACGATACGGCGGCGGCCTTCGACGTTCTCGGTGAGCTTGCCCACGGCGTGCAGGCTGGTGCGGCGGCGGGCGCGGGTGAGGCTGGACTCGACGCGGCGACGGTGGCGGGCGGAACGGACCAGGGGCAACAGGCTGTCGGCGTCGATACGGTCGTACCAGACGGTGAGTTCGCCCTTGCGGGCCAGGGCGCGCAGCGCCGTGCGGTACGCGGCGGTCGCCTCCAGTGCGGCGTGGTGGGCCTTCGCGTCGCTGTGGCCGTTCTCCAGACCGGCGACGGTCAGGCTGGCGGCGAGGCGTTTGACGTCCCACTCGAAGGGGCCCGGGAAGGTCTCGTCGAAGTCGTTGAGGTCGAAGAGCAGGGCGCGTTCCGGGGAGGCGTACAGGCCGAAGTTGAGGAGATGCGCGTCGCCGCACAGTTGCACGGTGAGCCCGGTGTGTGGCTGGGACGCGAGGTCGGCGGCCATCACGGCGGCCGAGCCGCGCAGGAAGGCGAAGGGGGAGGCGGCCATGCGGCCGTACCGGATCGGGAGGAGTTCCGTGAGTCGGTCCCGGCCCTGTCGTTCCAGTACGGCGACGGGGTCCGGGCGGTCCACGGAGGGGACCCAGCCGGCGTGCGCGGAACGGGAGACGCGTTTGCGCGCGGCCCGACCGCGCTCGGCACGGTCGGCCGGCGTGCTCATGTGCCGTGCCTCTGCATGCCGCCAGTGAAAGCGGGGGGCGGGGTGGGCGCATGCCGGGTACGGCGATCGGGTGAACGGCGGGGTTGCGTCCGCCCGCCCTCCCACTCGTCCACCCACCTGTTTACTGTCGGTCGAGAAGTGGACGTCTCAGAGGGAGCCCGCGATGCCCAGCACCCCGCGTCACATCAGCCCCACCGAGCGGCGTGCCCGTCTCGCCCTACGCCATCGCCTCGCCGCACGCACCCGCGCCGCGACGCCCGAGGAGGTCGCCGACTCCCTCGTCGCGCTGCACGGCACGGACCCCGCGACGGTGTACCTCGCCGTGGGCGCGCGGCTGGCCGACCCGGCCGCCACGGTCCCGGAGACTGCCCGCGCCCTGTACGAGGACCGCACCCTGCTCCGTATGCACGGCATGCGGCACACGGTGTTCGTGTTCCCCGCCGGTCTGACCGCGGTCGTGCACGCCTCGACCGGACTCGCCGTCGCCGCCCGTGAACGGGCCGCCCTGCTCAAGCACATGGCGACAGCGGGGGCGCCGGACGCGGTCTGGCTGAAGGAGGTCGAGGACTCGCTGCTGACCGCGCTGGCGCGCCGCGGGCAGGCGACGGCGACCGAACTGGCCCAGGACGAACCGAGGTTGAGGGAACAGTTCGTCTACGCCGCCGGCAAGAACTACGAGGGCGTCCACACCGTCTCGACCCGGCTGCTGAAGGTGCTGGGGGTGGAGGGCAAGGTGGTGCGCGGGCGGCCGTTGGGTTCGTGGACGTCGAGCCAGTTCCGCTGGGCGGTGGCACCGGAACACCCCGAACTGGACGTCTCGGAAGCCCAGTCGACCCTGTTGCACCGCTGGCTCACGGCCTGCGGCCCGGCCACCGAGGCCGACTTGAAGTGGTGGACGGGGTGGCGCGTGACGGACGTCCGCCGGGCCCTGACGACGATCGGTGCGGAACCTGTCTCTCTCGACGAGGGCCCGGGGTTTGTAGCCCCCGGCGACCTCACTCCCCTGGCCGGCCCCGCGGAACCCTGGGCGGCCCTGCTGCCGGCGCTCGACCCGACGGCGATGGCCTGGCAGCAACGGGACTGGTACCTGTCACCGGAGCTGCGCCCCGCCCTGTTCGACGGCAGCGGCAACGTGGGCCCGACGGTGTGGTGGAACGGCCGCGTGGTGGGCGGCTGGGCCCAACGCCCGGACGGGGAGATCGCGTGGCGGCTGCTGGACCGGGAGGGCGTCGGCCGGGAGGCGGAGGCCGCGATCGGTGAGGCGGCGGAGCGGTTGCGGGGGTGGGTGGGGACTACTCGGGTCACGCCGCGGTTCCGGACGCCGGTGGAGCGGGAGTTGGCGGGGTAGGGGTGGGGGTTGTCGGTGGGGGGCGGTGGGAGTTGTCGATGGGGAGCGGTGGGAGTTGTCGGCGTGAAGACGCGGGTTCCCGGCGTGGATGCGGGAGTTGTCGGCGTGAAGACGCGACTCCCCGGCGCGGAGGCAGGAGTTGCCCTCGCGGAGAGGGAGCCGTCGGCGTGAAAACGCGACTCCCCGGCGCGGAGGCAGGAGTTGCCCTCGCGGAGAGGGAGCCGTCGGCGTGAAACCGCAACTCCCCGGCGCGGAAGCAGGA